>NZ_BOOA01000051.1 GCF_016862995.1 Acrocarpospora phusangensis | reverse complement strand
GTGCACGGGCTCCAACCCGAACCCCACCCAGTCGCTGGTGGTCACGCCGACCAGCGTGAGCGTGCCCGAGGGCGGCACCGCCACCTACTCGGTGCGCCTCAACGCGCAGCCGACCTCCAACGTGACGGTGAGCAGCACCGCCGCCGCCGGTGGTGACACCAACCTGACCGTCTCCGGCGGTTCCAGCCTCACCTTCACCAGCGCGAACTGGAACACGCCGCAGAACGTCACCGTGGCCGCGGCCGAGGATGCCGACACCACCAACGGCACCCGGAACATCACCGTGGCGTCCAGCGGTCTGACTTCGGTGACGGTCGCCGCGACCGAGGCCGACAACGACACCGCCCAGACCCAGTCGCTGGTGGTCAGCTCGACCGCTGTGAGCGTGCCCGAGGGCAGCACCGCCAGCTACACCGTGCGCCTGAACGCGCAGCCGACCGGCAACGTGACCGTGACGAACACGGCCGCCGCCGGTGGCGACACCAACATCACCGTCTCGGCCGGCGGGTCGCTGACCTTCACCACGGCGAACTGGAACACTCCGCAGACGGTCACTCTGGCCGCCGCCGAGGACGCCGACACCACCAACGGCACCCGGAACATCACGGTGGCCTCCAGTGGCCTGACCTCGGTGACGGTCGGCGCGACCGAGGCCGACAACGACACCTCGACCACCCAGTCGCTGGTGGTCAGCACGACCAGCGTCGGCGTGCCCGAGGGCGCCACCGCCAGCTACAGCGTGCGCCTGAACGCGCAGCCGACCGGCAACGTGACCGTGACCAACACCGCCGCCGCCGGTGGCGACACCAACATCACCGTCTCGGCCGGCGGGTCGCTGACCTTCACCACGGCGAACTGGAACACTCCGCAGACGGTCACTCTGGCCGCCGCCGAGGACGCCGACACCACCAACGGCACCCGGAACATCACCGTGGCCTCCAGCGGCCTGACCCCCGTGACCGTCGTCGCGACCGAGGCCGACAACGACGGCACCAACCCCACGTACGAGCCGCACCAGGACAACCCGTACGTCGGCGCCACCGGCTACGTGAACCCGGACTGGTCCGCTCAGGCCTCCTCCGAGCCCGGCGGCTCCGCGGTCGCCAATGTCTCCACCGGCGTCTGGCTGGACCGGATCGCGGCGATCACCTCCGGCTCGGCCGGCAGCAACAGCAAGGGCCTCCGGGACCACCTGGACCTGGCGCTCCAGCAGGACGCGGCCAACGGCAGCTCCAAGCTGGTCATCCAGGTCGTCATCTACAACCTGCCCAACCGCGACTGTTCGGCGCTCGCCTCCAACGGTGAACTGCTGATCGCGCAGAACGGCCTCAACCGCTACAAGACCGAGTACATCGACGTCATCGCCGGCATCATGGCGGACCCGAAGTACGCCCCGCTCCGCATCGTGGCGGTCATCGAGATCGACTCGCTGCCCAACCTGATCACCAACGCCAACGTGGCCAAGTGCCAGGAGGCGCAGCAGACCGGCGCCTACGTCCAGGGTGTCGCCTACGCCCTCGGCAAGCTGCACGCCATCCCGAACGTCTACAACTACGTCGACGCCGGGCACCACGGCTGGCTGGGCTGGGACACCAACTTCGGCCCGTCCTCGCAGCTGTTCTCCTCCACCGCCAACAGCGCGACCGGCGGCCGGGCGACGGTGGACGGCTTCATCACCAACACCGCCAACTACTCGGCCCTGACCGAGCCGTACTTCACCGTGAACGGCTCGGTGAACGGCCAGCAGATCCGCCAGTCGACCTGGGTGGACTGGAACTTCTACATCGACGAGCTCAGCTTCGCGCAGGCGTTCCGGCAGCGGCTGATCCAGGACGGCTTCTCGTCCAACATCGGCATGCTGATCGACACCTCCCGCAACGGCTGGGGCGGGTCGGCGCGGCCGACCGGCCCGAGCACCTCGACGAACCTGAACACCTTCGTCAACGAGTCCCGCGTCGACCGGCGCATCCACGCCGGTAACTGGTGCAACCAGAGCGGGGCCGGTCTGGGCGAGCGGCCGAGGGCGACCCCGGCCTCCGGTATCGACGCCTACGTGTGGATCAAGCCTCCGGGCGAGTCGGACGGTTCCAGCACCGCCATCCCGAACGACGAGGGCAAGGGCTTCGACCGGATGTGCGACCCGACCTACGGCGGCAACGAGCGCAACGGCAACAACTCCACCGGCGCTCTGGCCAACTCCCCGCTGTCCGGTCACTGGTTCTCGGCCCAGTTCCGCCAGCTGCTGCAGAACGCGTACCCGCCCCTGTAAGGACGCGGCTGTAGCCGATTGATCGTCGTGGTCCTGCCGCGGTTGGGGGTCCTCCTCGGCAGGACCGCGACTCACACCTGAGAGGTTCCGTCTGCCGCGAGTCCCGTTCCCTGGGGCTCGCGGCAGCGGAGCAGGAGCATCGCGGCATCGTCCTTGGGCGTCCCGTCGATGTGCGCGATCAGATCACGCCGCAGCGCTTCCAGCGCCGCCTCCGGGTCCTCGTCCTTGAGGAGCGGGACCCGGTCGCCCAGCGGATAGAAGGCGCCCCACTGGTCCCGGGCCTCCACCACACCGTCGGTGTAGAGCAGGATCTGGTCGCCGGGCTCGAAGCGGACGCTGTAGGGAACCGGGCCCTCGGGGCCCAGGGCGGCCAGACCCAGCGGCGGCACGTGGTCCGCCGGCTCGGCCCACTCGATCTCCCCGTCGGCGCGGATGACCAGCGGCGCCGGATGGCCGTAGTTGAGCAGCGTCATGGTGGTCTCGTCCGGGTTGGCCTCGGCCAGCACCGCGGTGACGAACTCCTCGCCGGACAGCCGCCGGTTGAGCGCCTTCTCCAGCCGGGCGCTGACGCCCTGCAGGTCCTTCTCGTCGTGCGCGGCCTCCCGGAAGGCGCCCAGCACGAGCGCGGCGGTCTCCACCGCCTCCAGGCCCTTGCCCTGCACGTCGCCGACGATCACCCGGACGCCCGCGGGGGCGGTCACCACCTCGTACAGGTCGCCGCCGATGTGCGCGGCGGCCATGGCGGAGGTGTAGGAGACGGCCATGCGCATGTGCGCGGCCCGGCGCGGCACCGGCCGCAGCAGCACCCGCTGCGCGACCTCGGCCACCGAGCGCACGTTGGCCAGTTCCTTCTCCCGGCGCCGCCGCCCGACCGTGGCCAGCGCGCTGGCCGCCGTCACCCCGGCGATGGATCCCGCCGTGACGTAGGCGCGGCTCATCTCCAGGTCGTTGTACGTGGTGAGCGCCACCGCCAGCACCAGCGCCGTCAACCCCACGATCAGCGTGCGCCGGACCCCGCCGGTGAGGCTGGCGAACGCGGGCCCCACCGCGAGCAGCGGGAGGAAGCCCTTGTCCGGGCCGGTCACCGCCTCCACCACCGTCACGATCAGCATCATGAGGAAAGGCAGCACGGCCAGAGCCAACGCCGTGCGCGCCCCCGCCGCCCGCCGCCGGCCCCGTCGGGGACTGAACAGCCCGCCGAGCTGAAGCGGCATCCGGAGAATCCCCTTCAATCGCATGTCATCTGCGCTTGCGACCATACTTCACGATCCAGCCTGAGATGCGAAGTCCCGATAACGCTCTGCACACCGCGACACAACGCAGAACGCCCGTGCCCTGGAAGAGCACGGGCGTTGTGTCACCTGCTTAGACGATCGAGCCGGACCAAACGTTGGCAGCCGATTTGTAAACGCCGTATGTCTCGCCGTCGAAATACGGCGACACCGAGGTGTCGATGCGCCGGTTGCCGTCCCGGTCGGCCACCGCGATGGTGACGCCGTTCAGGTAACCGAGGCGGCGGGTGCTCTTGTAACCCGCCAGCCAGGAGGAACCGAGCGCGCCCTGACCGGTGAAGGACGACTTGATGCCGACCAATTCCTCGCCCTTGATGGCCGAGGACACCGCCGCGAAGGTCGTGCCGTACGACCATTTGAGGGTTTTTCCGGAGAATGCGTGGTTGCCATCCGGGTGGGAGCCGCTGGGGTAACCGAAGACGAAGTGCGCCTTACCGAGTTTCTGGTTGTACGCCAGGCCCTGGCCGCCGACGCGGTCACCCAGGCGGCCGATGTCCTGCAGGCCGCGGATGATGTAGTGGTCCTTGTAGTAGACCTCGGGCGTGGAGAGTTTCACCCATTTCTTGATGAACCACTCGCGCTTGAAGTACTGGCCGGGGTCGACCTTCTTCAGTTCGCCCTTGAAGTTCGCGTCGGCCTTCAGCTCGTTGTAGGCCTTCTCGTCGATCGGGTACCAGACGCCGCTGTCCGGGCCGCACCAGCTGGGGCACTTCTCGCCGTTCTTGAGGGCGTTGGTCCCGGCGGGGGCGGCGTTGTAGGTGGCCACGGCCACCGACTCGGTGGTCAGCTTCACCCCGTCCACGCCGTCGGTGTAGTACTTCTCCGCCTCGGCCTGGGTGAAGTTGGCCTTGGGCGGGTCCACCGGGGAGCTCACCGGCGCGAGCGTCTTCTTCCAGTACGGCCCGCCGTCGGTGTACTTGGCCTCGAACTCGGCCTTGGTGACCTCCTCGGAGAGGATCTTCTTGGCGCCCTTCCAGGAGTCGTAGGCCTTCTTGTCGACCTCTTTGTCCCCGGTGAGCTGCACGCCGTTGTAGACGGTGACGAAGGCGTAGTCGCGGTCGCCGTCCTCGTACACGTCGAAGTCGTAGTGGGTGTAGGCGGTCTTGCCCACGTAGATGCCCCAGGGCGTCTTGCCCTGGTAGTAGCCGGGCACGAAGACCCAGTGCTCCAGGGTGGGCTTGTTGCTGACCGTGTCGTACACGCAGTGGCCGGCGGTGGCGACCACGTTGCGGTAGTTGGACTGCACCGAGGTGCCGGAGCACCAGTGCGGCTTGCCGTCGGCGCCCATGAAGAACACCTTGCCCGTGGTCCTGGGCAGGTTCACGTTCTTGCTGGTGCTGGTGCTGGTCTTCTTCTTCTCGTCCCCGATCGCGGGCACGGTACCCGGTTTGCTGGAGGCCGAGGGGCCTCCGGTCGAGACGTGCTTGGCCGAGACCGTGGTCTCCACGTTGTACGGCGTCGCGTCCTGAAGCTGTGCCTTGTCCCAGAAGTAGGCGATGGCCTGCGCCTCACTGGAACCAGCCAGGGCTTCTTTCTCGGTGTACGTCGGGTCCGCGTGCGCGGGGAGGGCGACCAGCGCGGCGGCCAGCAGGCCGGAGGCGGCACCCAGGCTGCCGAGAGTGCTGCGGATGAGGGTGCGGTTCACTGCTGGGGTCCCCCTTGCTCTGGCGTGGAACGTCACTTGCGTCCCATCCGTCAGTAAATGGATTGTCAGGGACCCTACCGGCGACGTTTCCGCAAGTCAGGGGAATCCCGGGAATCTGTGATCCAGATCACACTTTTCGGTGGAACCGGATGGCGGGTGATCGTCGTCTAATCTGCTCCGATCGCGGAGCGCAGTGTTTCAGCTACTTTCATGTACCGGTCGGTAGTCCGTCCTGATCGCGGGTTCGCGTCCCCAGTGTCGCTGAGCTGGAGTTTTGTCCGGTCTGACAGGGGGAGTGACAATTGTCGCGGAGATTGACAGGTAACAATCCCGTAGCGACGAATTCACATGCCGGTAGCGGTGCCGTACCTTGGTGATGGGAGCGCTCCCATGCCAAGGAGGCTTACGTGACTCTCCCCTTCGCCACCGTGGCGCTGGACCCGGGCCCGACCAGGACGGCGGAATGCCTGCTTCCCGCCGTCGGTTCGAGCGTGCGCGGAGCCCGCGCACTGGTCCGCCGCGAACTCGTGCGCTGGGGCACCGACGGCCTCGTGGACGACTGCTCCCTCATCGTCAGCGAACTGGTCAGCAACGTCATCCGGCACGCCGGGACCGCGTTCGCGCTCCGGCTGTGCAGCAACGGCCGCTGGGTGTACGGCGAGATCTTCGACACCGGCGAGGGCGTGCCCTGCCAGCGCGAACCCGACCTCGACTCCACCGACGGCCGCGGCCTGCTCATCGTCGGCTCGCTCTCCGACGACTGGGGCGTGGTGCAGTCGCTGCGCGGCGGCAAGATCGTCTGGTTCATCCTCGGCACCGGGTACGGTGACCGCCCCCTCGCCCCCCGCCCGCACGCCGTCGTCGGCTAGTCGTCGGCTAATCGTCGGCTAATCATCCAGGGCGGCCAGCACCTGCGCCGCGATCTCCTCGGCGGGGCGCGTCGCGTCCGCCGTCAGATCCGCCACCTCCACGAAGTACGGCAACCGCCGCTCGCGCTGCTCGGTCAGCATGCGCTCCAGGTCGGGCAGGAAATGCGGCCGGTGCGCGGACGAGCGCATGCGCTCGGCCAGCAGCGCGGGCGGGCCGTCCAGGAACACCACGAACGCCCGCCGCAGCGCCTGCCGCGCCTCCGCGTCCTCGACCGTGCTGGCCGCCGCGCCGATCACCAGGGGCGGGCGCCGGTCCAGGGCCGCGCGCAGCACCCGCGCCTCCCGTTCGTGCAGCACGTCGGCGCCCAGGGTGGCCGCGATCTCGGCGGCGGTCAGGCCGTACCGGTCGTGCAGGTCGGCGTCGCTGTCACGCTGGTCGCGGCCGAGGGCGTCGGCGACCAGCCGGCCGACCGTGCTCTTCCCGGCCCCCATCAACCCGACGATCACCACTGGTATGTCCCGCATGGGGAGCAATTCTGCCCCCACGTTTGAGATCCGTGGTGGGGATAGAGCTACCGGGCGAAGGAGGAAATGCCATGACCATCGCGGGAAGCATCGTGCTCATCATGCTGGGGGCCATCCTGACCTGGGCGGTCGAGTTCACTCTGGCCGGCATCGACATCCAGGTCATCGGGGTCATCCTCATGCTCGGAGGACTCGCCGGCCTGCTGTTCGGGCTGTACCGGCTGAACGCGGTCCGGCGGACGGCTACCCCGGTCGTGCCGGTGGACGAGACCGCCACCCGCCGCGTGTACGAGGAGCGGCGCTACAACGATCCCCTGTAGAGATTCTTGAGCCCCGGTCTCTCGGCCTCGGCCATTGATGCCGGGAGACCGGGGCGTAAATGGAAGATCGAGGGTGCGTGCTCAACCTTCCGACTGTGGGCCGCCGCCCAGGGACCCCTGGCGGCGGCTTGCGCGGATCATGTCAACGACTACGAACACCCCCAGAATCGCAGCGATGGCGGTCAGCCACCACAGCCGGGTCACGATCGACAGGACCAGGACCGCGAGGCAGAACACCAGCGCGAACGACCCCAGGCGGATGTGGATGACGTCCATGGGGGTGGACGGCACCATCGGCTTGCCGGTCGGCGATCGCTGTTCCTCTGTCATACCGAGCCCCTACCCTTTCATCCCCCTCGATATCGTCGCGGCGGAACGGGTTCGGAACTATTCCATGACCTTTACTCCAGGGCGGTCCAGCGCGCGGTCCACGGCGGCCAGCACCTCCTCCGTGGACACCGCCGCCGGATCGGGGCCGCGGTGCAGGGCCTGGTGGCGGGGCTGATCCTCGGGGGGTCCCCACCGGGACGGCGGCTCCGGGCCGAACACGGTCACGGACGGCACGCCGTACGCGGTGGCCAGGTGGGCGACGCCGGTGTCGGCGCTGACGACCAGGGCGGCCCCGGCCACCAGCGCGCACAATTCCCGCAGCGTGGTCCGGCCCGCCAGTACGACCTGCGGCGGCAGCACCGCCCTGGTCGCCACCAGCAGCGCGCTCGGCCGCTCCCGCCGGGTGCCGGTGACCACCACCGGGAGGCCGCGCGCGGCCATGGCCTTGGCCACCTGCCCGAACCGCTCCGCGGGCCAGCGCCCGGCCGGGGTGCCCGTCCCGGGGTGCACGACCACCGCGCCGGGGAAGCCGCTGGTCACCAGAGGGGTGGGCAGGTGGAGGTCGCGGGGGTCGCTGCGCAGGCCGTACCAGTCGATCAGGCGGCACCAGCGGCGCACCTCGTGCTCGGCCGGGTCCCACTCCGGCCCGTTGGGGAAGTCCTCCGTCCGGTACGCCCAGAGCCGCCGCGGCCGCAGATCCCGCAGGAGCTCCAGGCTGTGCGGGCCGGGGCCGTGCAGGTTGACGGCCAGGTCGGGCATGAGCGGCAGGTCGGAGTGGCGGTCGGCCATGCCCGGCCAGACGACCGGCTCCCCGTCGTGGGTGGGGATCAGCCGGTCCACCGCGCCGGTGAGCGCCGCCGCCTCGCTGAGCTCCGGCGGGCAGGCGAGCGCGACCCGCAGGCCGCTCCGGCGTAACGCGCGCAGCGCCGGGACCGCCGTCAGCAGGTCGCCGAGCCCGAGCGCGCGCAGCACCAGTGCCGTCGTCACCGGGGTCTCCCGTGGGCCCGCGCGGTCATGACGCGGTCCTCCGCGCCTGGGCGAGCGCGCCCGCGTAGGCGGCGAGGGTCTCCTGGGCGATGCGGTTCCAGCCGTACCTGGCGCGGGCGCGGTCGGCGCCGGCGATGCCGTACGCCATCTGCCGGACCGGGTCGGCGAGCAGCCGGCGGACCGCCCCGGCGAGCGCGCGCGGGCGGCGCGGCGGCACGAGGACGCCGGTGACGCCGTTCACGACGGTGTCCTTCTGGCCGCCGACGCAGGACGCGACCACGGGGACGCCGCAGGCCATGGCCTCCAGGGCGACCATGCCGAAGGGCTCGTACCAGGGCACGGTGACCACGGCGGCGGCCGAGCGCATGAGCGCGGGCACGTCGGCCCTGGTCACCTGGCCGACGAAGGTGACCCGGTCGGCCACCCCGGCCCGGGCGGCGATCCAGCGCAGCCGGGTCACCTCGGGGTCGCGGTGCAGGTCCTGCGCGGGCGGCCCGCCCGCGATCACCAGGTCGGCGCCGGGGATGTGGCGCAGGGCCTGGATGACGGTCTCCACGCCCTTGCGCGGGACGAGCCTGCCGATCGAGAGCAGGCGCGGGCGGCCGTTCGGGGGCCGCAGCCGGGCCTGGAACTGCGCCAGGTCCACCCCGCAGGGCACGATCCGGGCGCGCTGCCGGGGCACGCCCATCCTGATCAGCTCGTCCACCTCGTCGGGGCAGGTGGCGATGATGGTGTCCGCCGCCCGGCCGATCCGGGACTCCGACTCGATGCGGGTCCGCGGGCTGGTGTCGGCGAGGCCCTGGTGCCGCCGTTTCACCGAGCCGAGCGCGTGGTAGGTGTGCGCGACCGGCACGTCCGCCCACCGGGTGGCGGCCAGCGCGGCCAGGCCGCTCATCCAGAAGTGGCTGTGCACGAGGTCCGGCCGGTCGAACCGCCACTGGTCGCGCAGCCAGCGCGCGAACTGCGGGATCCACGGGAGGATGTCGTCCTTGGGGATCCCCGCCGGGGGTCCGGCGGGGACATGGGCAACGGTGACGCCGGGTGTGAACGGCACGCGCTCGGGAAGCCTTTCGTCGTCGCGGCGGGTGTAGACGGTTACCTCGTGGCCAAGCTGGGCGATGGCCGTGGACAAAGCGGCGACGTGGACGTTCTGGCCGCCCGCGTCGGGCGTGCCGATCCCGGCGAGCGGGCTGGCGTGCTCGGAAATCATGGCGATCTTCATGGTCGGCGCCTCCATGACGGCAAACGTCAGCGATGGAGGTGCCTGCTTCCTAGGCACAAGATTCCGTATAGATCTATCCATACTGGTCCGTACCAAACATTGGGGTTTTGTCTAGGTGGTTCGGGGCAGCCCAGCGGCATGGACATCTGGGATCCGCCGCACTATGTCGCTGCTCGCGTGCAGCGGGCCATCGCCGAGGATGAGCGAACCAACGAACTCGGCATAAGGGTGGATATAAGGGGAGACCATCTGTTTCTTCAGGGGCAAGTGTGCGAGGAGGACCAACGGGAGCGGGTCGCGCAGGTGGCCGCCGAGGCCGCGCCCGGCATGGTCGTGCACAACGAGGTGATCTGCGTCGCCGTCGGCGAGCCCGGCGAACAGGAGGTCCTGTGACGATTCGGATAGCCGCAGTGGGCGACATCCATCTGAGCGAGCACGCCCGGGGGACGTACCGGGCCCACCTGGACGGGATCGACGAGCGCGCCGACGTGCTGCTCGTCGCGGGGGATCTCACCCGGCACGGCACGGTCGAGGAGGGCCAGGTGGTCGTGGACGAGTTCCGCGACCTGGGCATCCCGGTCGTGTTCGTCCTGGGCAACCACGACTACCATTCGGACGCCGAACAGGAGATCGCCGCGATGCTCCGGACGGCCGGCATGTACGCGCTGGACGATTCCGCCGAGGTATTGCTGGACGGCAGGCTCGGCGTCGCCGGCGGAAAAGGATTCGGCGGCGGATTCGCGGGAAAATGCGCGAGTGAATTCGGGGAACCGGAGACGAAGGCTTTCGTCCGGCACACCCGGGAGATCGCGGACCGGTGGCGGATCGCGCTGAAAGGGCTGGACACCGACCATCGCATCGTGCTCAGCCACTACTCGCCGGTCAAGGAAACGCTGGCCGGTGAACCGCCGGAGATTTACCCGTTCTTAGGGAGTTATCTCCTGGCGGAGGCCGCGGACGCGGCGGGAGCGGACCTGATCGTGCACGGGCACGCGCACGCGGGGACCGAGAAGGGCGTCACACCTGGCGGAATCCGGGTGCGCAACGTGGCGCTCCCGGTGCTGGGCAGGGCGTACGCGATCTACTGCCTGGGCGGCGAAGAACTCTGAGGGCGGGCTGACCGAACAGGACGGCAGTGGGCGAATGCATTGGGCACCCGTCCACCACCGTCCTGTTCGCTCATTTCTTTACCCTGAGTCAGACGTTGAAGATGCTGACACCACCCGGGCCCACGAGGAACCCGAGAACGATGAGGACGATCCCCCAGAGGATGTCCCGACGGGCCAGGATGACGTAGATCCCGGCAATTACCAGTACTACGGCTATGAGCCAGAGCAGAGTAACCATGAGACCCCCACTGCCCTGACGAATGGGTCATTAACGCGATCCTGCGGGGCAGGAGTCCCATATGACGATTTTTGGTTACTTCCTCTCCAGTGAGGAGCACTCGCCCAAGGAGCTGATCCGGCAGGCCGTCCTGGCCGAGCGGGCCGGCTTCGAGGCCCTGTGGATCTCCGACCACTACCACCCGTGGATCGACGAACAGGGGCAGAGCTCGTTCGTCTGGTCGGTCATCGGCGCGCTGTCGGAGGCCGTGTCGCTGCCCGTCACCACGGCGGTGACCTGCCCGCTGGTCCGGATGCACCCCGCGGTCGCGGCCCAGGCCGCCGCCACCGCCCAGATCCTGCTGGACGGCCGGTTCAGGTTCGGCGTCGGCACGGGCGAGGCGCTCAACGAGCACGTCGTCGGCCACGCCTGGCCGCCCGCGCACGACCGGCGGAGCATGCTGGAGGAGGCCATCGAGATCATCCGCGAGCTGTGGAGCGGCAGGCTCACCACCTACCACGGCGAGTTCTACGACGTGGAGACCGCCCGCCTGTACAGCCTGCCGGAGCAGCCGCCGCCCATCTACGTCTCCGGGCTGGGCGCCAAGTCCGCCGAAATGGCCGGCCGGATCGGCGACGGCTACATCTCCACCATGCCCGACCAGGAGCTGCTGGACGTCTTCCACAAGTCGGGCGGCGCGGGCAAACCCACCGCGGGCGGGCTCAAGGTCTGCTGGGGCACCGACGAGGAGGAGGCCCGCGCCACGGCGCACCGGCTCTGGCCGACCAGCGCCATCACCGGCGAGGCCAGCCAGCTGCTGCCGCAGCCCCGCCACTTCGAGGAACTGGCCCGGCTCGTCACCCCGGAGTCGCTGACCCTGCCCTGCGGACCCGACCCGGAGGACCACCTCCAGGGCATCCAGGAGTACGTGGACGCCGGCTTCGACGAGATCTACATCGCCCAGATCGGGCCGCAGCAGGAGGAGTTCTTCGAGTTCTACTCAACGGTTGTCCTGCCCCAGCTCCGCTAGCCGCCGCGCTTCGGCCGCCTCCGGCCGGTGGCGGCGCAGTGTGATCAACGGCAGCAGGAACCAGAGCCAGCTGCTCAGCAGGGCGATGCCGCCCGCCAGCAACACGGCCGGCCAGGTGCCCAGGAAGACCTCCACCGCCAGCGCGGTCGAGCACGTCATCGAGACGGCGATGGCGATGCCCCCGGCCAGGGCCAGCTCGTTGGCCCGGTGCAGCATGATCTCCTTCAGCCCCGACCTGAACAGGATCCGGTGCTGGGTGGCGGGCGCGATCAGGCAGATCGACGCGGTCGCCGCCGCCACCAGGGCGATGTAGAAGAGCCATTTCCCGGTGGCGTCGACCTTGCCGAATCCGCTCGAGAAGGGCAGCGTCAGCAGGAACGCGAACAGCACCTGCACGCCGGTGGCCGCCACGCGCAGCCCCTGCAGCAGTTCGCCCAGTTCCCGATCGACCCGCTCCTTCGGGTTCTCCTCGGGGTTCTCCAGTAACAGGGGCTGGTCGTGAGCCATCCAGGCCTCGCCTTCTCGCCGTCCTCGACGGGGTCGCTGTCCTGGCCCGGCACTACCCAAGATTGTTTGGAGCGAACGTGCCGGGGCAATCGACGCAAGTGGGTAGTCACAGTCACGCCGTCACGGACGCCATTCTGGACACGTTGAAACGCGCCGGTTCCGGCCTCAAAGAGGTGGGCGTACGGTTCGCGCTCGCCGGCGGCTGCGCGGGGTACGCGCGCGGCGCCGCGCCCTCCCTGCACGACGTGGATTTCGCGCTGGTGGAGGAGGACGTCCCGCTCGCGCTCAAGACACTGGAGGGCATGGGTTTCCGGACCGAACGCCCGCCCGAGGACTGGCTGGTCAAGGCGTACGACCGGGAGGGGGTGCTGGTCGATCTGATCTTCTCGCTGGCCGACCATCCGGTCACCGACGAGATGATCGCGCGGGCCGACCTGCTGAGCACGGCCGCGCTGAGCCTGCCCGTGCTGGAGGCCACCGATCTGGTGATCTCCTGGATCCTGCCGATGTCGGAGCACAGCTGCGACTACGGGGGCCTGCTGCCCACCGTACGGGCGCTGCGCGAGCAGGTGGACTGGGACAGGGTGGCGGGCGTGGTGGCGCATTCGCCGTACGCGTCCACGTTTCTGATCCTGCTGGAGAAGCTGGGGGTGATCGCGCCGCCGACGCCCGCGATGGACACGACCTGGCCGTGAACGCGGGAAGGGCCGCGCCTTCCGGCGCGGCCCTCCCAACTAGGGGATTGAACTCGGTTCTTACGGGGTTCCGTAGGGGAAGCGTCCGTAGTACTCCCCGAGGCTGTTCTGGTAGGTCGGCTCCTTGAACTCCGACTCGTCGAACTCCGGAGCGCTCTTGATCTCCTGCTTGGTCCGGCTCACGAAGACCTTCCGCTCCTGCGGGTCGATCTGCGTGACGACGGAGGCAGGGAGCATGACCTTCTTACCGAAGATCCACGGACCGGTGTCGACGATGAGGTAGCTCTGGCCGACCTCGTAGGTGGCCTCGTCCACGGACCCGATCTTGCCGTCCGTGGCCTCGACGTCGTAACCGATGACGTCGAGGGTCTGTCCGGTGCCGTACACGTGGGAACGGTACGACCAAAGATCCGGTGTCATGGTTTGTCTCTCCCTTCGTTGGGAGTTCGGCTACCCGACACGACGGACTGAAACATCAGCTCCCGCGGATTCCGGCGAAAAGGTCGTCCTCGTGGTCGGGGGCGGGCACCTTCGACCACTGCCGGATGTAGGCCTCAGCTGCGAACACGCGACGCTGGAGCGCGTCGGGCATGTTCAGGAAGAATTCGCTGTCCCCCTGGCTGGCGTGCGCGCTGATCGCCTTGATCTTCCGCTCGAAGTAGGCGGCGACGTCCAGCACGCTGGTGATCTGGTCGTCCGGGTCGGTGAAGTCGTCGGCGTTCTCCCACCCTTCGGTGTCCATGCCGGACTCGGCCATGTACGTGATCATGTCCTCCATCCAGCTCCGGGGTGAGGCCTGGTAGTAGAACTTGTCCGGAATGCCGGTCGCCGCCACCGCGGCCACCGCGATGCGATGCGCCTGGATGTGGTCCGGGTGCCCGTACCCGCCTTTTTCGTTGTACGTCACGACGACCTGCGGCTGATACCGGCGGATCAGGTCGCCGAGTCTGGCCGCCGCGATGTCGACGGGGACGTTCGCGAACGCGGCGTCGTGGCCGTTGCCGTCCCAGCCGTCCATGCCCGAGTCCCGGAACCCGAGCGTCTCCACGTGGGTGATGCCCAGATGGGCGGCCGACTCCCGCAGTTCGCCGAGGCGTACGCGGGCCACCTCGGCGTCGTCGTGGCCGGGTTCGCCCGGCTTGACCCCGCCGGGTCCGTCGCCCTGCTCCCCGTTCGTGCAGGTCACCAGGACGGTGCGGATCCCTTCCTCGGCGTAGCGCGCCAGCATGCCGCCGGTGCCCATCACCTCGTCGTCGGGGTGCGCGTGCACGGCCATGACCGTGAGCTCTCGATCCATGAAACGTCTCCGTAGCGTCTGTCCTGCTCCCTCAACGAAAAGCGAACACGTGGACGAGCGCTCCGATTCCGTGGATTTTTACGCAGAAAGCCGAACGTGCCGCCCGGGATCGCCCGGACGGCACGTCGCTAGCCGATCGTCACCACGGCGCGGGGGCCGGGGGCGTGACGACGGGCGGCCGGTCGTCGCAGGTGATGGTGTTGGGGAGCTCCCACGGTGCCATCCACGGGCCGGTCGTGCCGCCGCCGTCGTTGCCGCCCAGGTCCGTGACCGTGAACTCGGAGCCGGTCGGGGGGAAGTTGAAGGAGCCGCAGTTGTTGATGCCGACGGCTCCGACGTTGCGGGCGTCCACGTTCTCGAAGGTCGCCGACCCCTTGACGCGGGCGCTCACCACGGAGGTGCCGGTGCCGTCCACGCGGATGTCCTTGAAGTGCACGTTGGTGATGGAGTAGAGGTCCTTCACCGACCACTCGCTGACCAGCATGATCGCGTTGTACCCGTTGTCCAGGAAGTGGTTGCCGACCACCTGGATGTTGGCCTCGATGTTCTTCTCCAGGGCGTAGAACCAGATGGCCCCGAGGCCGATGTTCCAGTTCAGCTCGTACGTGCCGGCTCTGACCGTGGTGTTGTTGGTGATCCACATGCTGCCGGTGAACGGTTCCGCGCCGAAGCGGGAGCCGACCTGGATGCCGCTGCCCTCGCGGATCGGGTCCGCGACCAGGTTGTTGGAGATCGTGTTGTCCTTGCCGCCGTAGACGGCGATGCCGTTCGCGAGCACCGGCGTCTGGACCGTGTTGCGGTCGAAGGTGTTGTTCGCGTTGGCGGTCTTCTCCGACCACATGGCCAGGCCGTCGTCGCCGGTGTTGCGGACGAAGTTGTTGGCGACCAGCGAGTTCGTGACGCCGATGTGGAAGTTGAGGGCGTCGGCGATCTGGTCGACGACGATGTTGTTGGTGACCTTGACGTTGCTCATCGGGCCGTCGAACCAGAGGCCGACCTTGGTGTGCCGGATGTAGAGGCCGTCGATGGTCGAGTCGCTCATCGCGCCGCCGATGCCGTTCACCTGGTCGGTGTCGATGCGCTCGCGCACGTCGCCCTCGATGGCGAACCCGGACAGGTGCACGTTCCTGCTGCCGCCGTCCTTCGCGTCCTTGCCGTAGAAGCCGACGCCGGTGTGCACGGAGCCGTCGGGGGCCGGCGGGTCGAGCGCGACCTCCTTGCCCTTGATGATCGTGTACCAGTTGCCGGCGCCCTCGATCGTCACGTCGTCGACGATGATGTGGCGGTTCACCTGGTAGACGCCCGGCGGGATGTACACCTTCAGGTGGCTGCGCTTGGCGAAGGCGATCGCCTTGTCGAAGGCGTCCGCCGAGTCGCGGCGGCCCAGCGGGTCGGCGCCGAACAGCAGCACGTTGGCGGCGAGCACCCGCACGTGCGGCGCGCCCACGAGCTCGGAGTCGAGCAGGTCGATGACCGTCCAGGCGGCGTTGCTCCCGGCCGGCACGGTCAGCCGCACCTTGTCGCCGGCCTTGTACTTCTTGCCCAGCAGCAGGCGCTGCTCGTCGTAGAAGTGGCTCGGCCGGAACGGCTTGGTGATGACCGGGGCCGGGGTGGTGGCGTTGGGCACACAGGCGCACTCGGTGATCCACCAGTCGGGGTGGAGCAGGTCCGCGTTCGGGTCGTTGCTGAACGGATACTGGTTGTAGAGCCACGCGTACTGCGAGGTCAGGGTCATGGTCCTGCGGTCCTTGCCGTTGACCGTGACCTGCAGCGGAGCGGTGATGCCGCCGCCGCCCGGCGCGTCCGGGATGCTGTAGCGCACGTTGATCGCGTTGGCGGCGTTGGGCAGGACGAACTCCACATGCTGGCCGGGCGTGAGCCGTACCGCCTTCCGCCCGGACGCCTCCGAGGGCAGCGTGTAGGCGGTGCGGTCCGGCCCGATGACCGTGCCGTTGGTGGTGGCGTTCTCGGCCTCCTGCTCGGCGAAGGCGACGTTGGCGCCCCGGCCCGCGACCAGCGCCGGGTTGAGCGCGGCCCTGGTCACCACCGGTCCCGCCGCGCCGGCGGTCGCCATGGCCGGTCCGCTGAGTACGGCGCCGAGCCCCAGGGTGAGCGCCACCACGACCGCCCCCGCGGCCCGTCGGGACGTTCTTCCTGACCTCGGTAACGCGCCGGTGCTGCTGGGTGCCATCGTCTGCTCGTTTCTCTCGGGGGGTGAGCACCCGACGGCGTTCACGGCGGAGAACACCACGGGGTGAGGTGACAGTAGGCCGCGAATACCCCGTTCCACAAGGTCTCTGCGAGATAGTTTCGCCGGTCTGCAAGCGACCTGCGGTTCTTCGCGCAGTTTCTTGCGGTGTACGTCATGAGACGTTGCAAGCTTTCGTAATCGTGGGCACGCGAGGACGCCGGACGTGATCAGCGCCGTCCGGCTTCGGTCAGCCGAGGGGGTCCGGGTTGTAGCCGGTCGGGCCGGGGTAGCCGTCCTCCAGCCAGCGGCAGACGCGCCAGTTGAGCTCGAAGAGCCGTTCCCTGTCGCTGCCGAACAGGGCGAGGGTCTCGGCGAAGAACTCCTCGTTGCTGCTGTGGCCGTAGTCGGTGAACGGGGTGAACTCGACCGCGGCCGCGTAGCGCACGAAGTCGTACAGGCGGCGGGTCATGCCGATCATCGTGTCGGGGATCGCGTTCTGGCTGAGCTGCTCGCCGGTGATCCGTACCGCGTCACGGTCGGTCGCGGGCAGGACCAGGTCGAGGTTCACGGCGGCGTCGCGTAACTGGTCGCTCGCGGTGGCCGCCGCCTGCTGCTTGCCCCGGTAGACCGTGACGGCCTGGGCGATCCGTTGCGCGTCGCAGGCGTGCAGCGCGTCGCACAGGGTCTCGGCCGCGTCCCACTGGTGGCTGGACGCGGAGACGTGCTGGTCGAGCAGCTTGGTCCAGGTGACCACGGCTGGCCGGTCGTCGACCGCCACGAGCCGCTTGGCGCGGGCGAGCAGGTCGTCGAGTTTCGGCTCACAGCTGCGCACCAGGGCGTTGCGGTCGGCCAGCAGCGTGGTCCGGGGGCAGAACGACACCACGTGCCCGAGTTCGTGGAGCAGCGTGAAGTCGCCGCCGCTGCCGGCGTCACCGGGCGGGCCGCAGCTTCGCCGGTCGTGGGGGTCGAAGGCGACGTTGTAGTAGTGCGCGTGCGGGGGAGGGCTCAGCTGGTCCCCGTTGTCCAGCGCGTCGTAGCCGTTGTGGGTGTAGCCGCCGTGGGTGACGCCGTTTCTCGCCGCGGTCGCGTCGCCGTCGCGTACGAGTGCGGCGCCGCGCAGCGCGTCGGTCGCGTGGGCGGGCATCCTGGCGAACGCGGCGGCCACCCGGCCCAGCTCGCCGGCCGTCCACTGGGTGGCCCGCCGGTCGTCGAGGGCGGCCAGCCGGAACGTCCGCTGGAGGGCGTCCTTCCGTCCCTGGAGGCCGGGGACACCCGTGAGATAGGCGGGCAACGGCCAGTCGGCCACCTCGCCGAGCCGTTCGGGCCGGACCTTCTTGCCTGGTTGTCCCGCGCCGACCACGAGTTCGTACCGGACGAAACCGCCCGGGACGGGAATGGTCAGCGGCCAGACGAAGCCGGGCCCGGCCTGCGCGATCGCGCCGGTCGAATCGGCCGCGAAGACGGCGCGGACCACGGCCCTGCTCTCCGCCGCCGGCACGAAGGCGAGATCGACGGCGACGTTCCGCTCCTTGAGCGCGCCGGTCAGGTCCTCATCGCCCAGCTGGTACGCCGGGAGCGGCACCTTGTGGATGACGAGCGGGGCGCCGTTGCCCTTCTCCAGCAGGAGATAGACGGCCTGGCGGCGGCACCGCACCAGGCGGGGGTCGGTGAGCGCGCACACCCGGATCCGGTTGCCCGCGTCCACCCCGATGGTGACCGCGCTCCGCCGGATGCCCGCGAGGATCCAGGTCCGCCAGGGCCGTACGGCCGGGGTGAGGGGACCGGCAGTGCCCAGCTGCTGGACCAGGACGCCCAGGTACTCCTCGAAGGCGGCCTCCCAGGCCGGGGCCAGCTGCTGGACGTCGTTCTGGTCGAGGGTCGCCGAGGCGAGCGCGGCCGAGGTGACCGGGCAGGCGTTGATCCAGGCCACCAGGGACCTGACGAAGACCTCGGCGCCCTCGGCGTCATGGCTCGACGCGTACGCCTGCACCGCCGCGGTCAGTTGCTCCCGCATCGTGGCCAGATGCGCCAGCCGCTGCTGCCGAGTGGTCAACGCTCCGCTTCGCGCGTTCTTGAGCGCCTCCAACAGCGCGTTCAGGGCGACCTGGCCGTCGGAGACCCCACTGTGCATGGAACGTTCCCCTCGTCGGTTGACCGCACCGACCGTAACCTCTGGTGATCCCTACGTAAAGAGCAGATTTGTCGAATATGAGAGGGGTTAATGCGTTTTTTCGAGAAATATCCCTGTCAGCCCTTCCAATGGAGGAAGGCCTCACCGGCGGAGATCAGGGCGAACCAGAGGCCCACCGAGACGAAGGGCACGAGCAGACCCCACGCCGAGTTCGCGCGTACCGCCCAGACGGCGGTGGCCAGCAGGGCGAGCCAGACCAGGAGCAGGACGGCGATCGCCCAGGCGGGGGCCAGCAGGCCGCTGGCGCTGTAGAAGGGGAGGGTGCAGAGCTGCCCGATGAGGCCGAGCCAGCTGGCGACGCGGGCGGCGTTCTTGGACACGGTGGGCATCTCGCCTCATCCCGTCGAAGGTGGTGTATGCGGAAGATCCTCCCGCTTGCGGAGGCCGCGGCGCAACGCGGGACCTTCTCCGTGACACATTACGCAAATTGTCTGTTTTGTGCGAGTGTTATGCGTTTTCGTGGATCCTCGGTGAAAAGGCGAAACGTATACGGGAATCCCCGTTCCGCTGACGGACCAGGCAAAGGATGCGGCCGAAGGGTCTTCATCTGCACAGATTCACCGGCAGCCCGGCATGGGAGGCGGCGGCCCGGTGGTAGGGCACCAGACAGCGTCCGGCTCACGCGGCAAGAGAGGCGGGAGGAGCCGATGGCAGACAGCAGACCGGTGGCCGATGTGGTCCTGGAGGGCGGGGGAGTCAAGGGCATCGGGCTCGTCGGGGCGTTGTCCGCGCTGACCGATGCCGACTACCGATTCGGCGGGCCGGGGCGGGTGGCGGGGACCTCCGCCGGTGCCATCGTCGGCGCGCTTCTGGCGGCGGGCATGCCGCAGGAGCGGATGAACCAGGTGATCCGGGAGCTGGACTACCGGAGTTTCCGTGACGGCCCGCCGCTGGGGCTGCTGGGCCGCGCCTGGTCCCTGATCTTCCACCAGGCCATGTACCGGGGGGACTACCTGCGCGAGTGGATCGCCGGTCATCTGGAGGACCTCGGGGTTCGCACCTTCGCCGACCTGCGGCTGGAGGATCCCGGCAGCGACCTGCCGCCCGAGCGTGCCTACAAGCTGCTGGTCATCGTCTCGGACGTGGCCAACGGGCGGATGGTGCGCCTGCCCTGGGACTACGCCCACTACGGCCTCGACCCGGACGAGCAGTCGGTCGCGGACGCCGTCCGCGCCTCCGCGGCGATCCCCTTCTACTTCCGTCCCGTACGGCTGCTGCGCCGCCCCGGCGGCAAGCCGGTCGCCCTGTACGTCGACGGCGGGATGTTGTCGAACTACCCCGTGACGGTGTTCGACCGCCGCGACACCGTCAAGCCGCGGTGGCCGACGTTCGGCATCAAACTGTCGGCGCCGCCGCCGAACGGACCGTGGGGCAGCGCGTGGGCGCCCATCGCCGGCCCCGTCAGCATGGCGAAGGCACTGGTCACCACCATGGTCAACGCGCACGACCGGCTGGTGCAGGACGAGCCCGCCGTGACGGCGCGGACGATATTCGTGGCGAGCGACGAGGTTTCCGCCACCGACTTCTCCCTCGGCGACGAGGCCCGCGATCAGCTGTTCCGCAACGGACAGCTCGGCGTCAAGGAATTCCTGGCCCGCTGGGACTTCGAGAAGTATCTCGCCGAGTTCCGGGACCCGGAGCGAGCTTTGAGCCGCGCGGGTGCGTATGATCGCCGTTGAATCCCCACGGACCCATGCTGTCAGCGACCTTTACGGATTCTGTCAATAATTCCGTTTATAATCCGGAATTACCTGCGGAATCGACCAGAGGTCGTGGTACGTGAATCCTCTCGACACTCCCGTCACGCGAATGGTGCTCCAGTACGACGGTTCGGCCGTGCGATTACTCCAAGCGCTGGTCACCGAGCCCCTGCACCCCCGCACCACGAAGCACGGCAAACAGCCGGCGGCCGTGCTCATCCCGCGTGACCTCCGCGAACGCCTCGGCATCCCGGAGGGGGAGTTGCTGACCTCCCGGCAGTCCCGGCTGGAACGTGCCGACGGTTCCGCCGCCGTCGTGGTCGCGTACGTGGACCTGCTCTGCGAAGCCGGGTCCCGCCGCGACGAGCACGAGGTCCTCCGCGTCGGCACCCGCCGCTGGTACTGGGGCGAGCCCGGCGGAATCCACCGCGTCTCCGCCTGGCGCGAGATCCTCACCACCACCAACGGCATCGCCTCCCGCTACACCCGCGAGATCTTCCACCCGGACGTGGTCCCGGTGATCGCGCCCGCCTCGGCCCGCCCCGAGATGGCCACCTCCGGCGTACGGCGCCGCCTGGCCGTCACGCCCCGAGCCAGGAGAAGCGGCGAACCGGTGCTCTAACGCGTGAGGTTGACCCCGGTCTCCGGATGGAAGAGGTGGACGGCGGCCGGGTCGTACCAGAGGGTGGTGGGATCGCCTTCGCTGATGGGGGACTTGGCGTCCAGGCGGGCGACCACCTGGGTCTCCTGGGTGAAGGACGTTCCGGGTTCGAAGGTGAAGTAGGCGAGCTTCTCGGCGCCCATGGACTCGATGATGTCGACGGTGCCGGTGAAGGAGGCGCCGTGCCTGATCCGGGTGTCCTGGAAGAGTTCGGGGCGGATGCCCGCCACGACCTCGCGGGGAAGCCCGGCGCGGCGGACGGGGATGGTGCCGATGACGGTGTGGAGGCCGTCGTCGTGGACCTCGGCGGGCAGGAAGTTCATGGCGGGGGAGCCGATGAAGCCCGCGACGAAGCGGTTGGCGGGATGGTCGTAGATGTCCTGGGGCGCGCCGACCTGCTGGACGAGTCCGGACTCCATGATGACGATGCGGTCGCCGAGGGTCATGGCCTCGGTCTGGTCGTGGGTGACGTAGACGGTGGTGGTGCCGAGGCGTTTCTGCAGGCGGGAGATGGAGGTGCGCATCTGGACGCGGAGTTTGGCGTCCAGGTTGGAGAGGGGTTCGTCCATCAGGAAGGCTTTCGGGTCGCGGACGAGGGCGCGGCCCATGGCGACCCGCTGGCGCTGCCCGCCGGAGAGGTTGGCGGGCCTGCGGTCCAGCAGGGCGGTCAGGTCGAGGAGTTCGGCGGCATGCTGAACCTTGGCCGCGATCTCCGGTTTGGGGGTCTTGGCGAGCGTGAGGGGGAACGCCATGTTCTCCCGGACGGTCATGTGCGGGTACAGCGCGTAGGACTGGAACACCATGGCGATGTCGCGGTCCCGGGGGGCGCGCTCGTTGACGCGTACGCCGTCGATGCGGAGTTCGCCCGCGCTGATCTCCTCCAGGCCGGCGATCATGTTCAGGGTGGTGGACTTGCCGCAGCCGGACGGCCCGACCAGGATCACGAACTCGCGGTCGGCGATGGTCAGGTTGACGTCGTGCACCGCCGTGGTGCCGTCGGGGAAACGTTTGCTCACGCCGTCGAGCACGATCTCAGCCATCGCTCATCCCTTCACCGCACCGGAGGTCAGCCCGGCCACGATCCGGCGCTGGAAGAGCAGCACGAAGACCACGATGGGGATCGTGATGACCACCGCCGCGGCCGCGATCGACCCGGTCGGGTCCTCGAACTGCGAGCCGCCGGTGAAGAACGAGATCGTCGCCGGGGCGGTCCTGGCCGCCGAGGAGGAGGTGAGCGAGATCGCGAACAGGAAGTCGTTCCAGCAGAAGATGAACGCCAGGATCGCGGTGGTGACCATGCCGGGCACGGCCAGCGGCACGATGACCTTCCAGAACGCCTGGAACGGGGTGGCGCCGTCCATTTTCGCCGCGCGTTCCAGCTCGGTGGGGATCTCCTTGAAGAACGCGGACAGCGTGTAGATCGTCAGCGGCAGGGCGAAGGTCACGTACGGCAGGATCAGCCCCGGCCAGGTGTCGAACAGGCCCAGCGCGCGCTCGATCTGGAACAGCGGGGTGACCAGGGAGATCTGCGGGAACATCGCGATCAGCAGGGAGAAGCCGATGAGCGCGCGTTTGCCGGGGAAGGTCAGGCGGGCGATCGCGTACGCGGCCATGGTGCCGAAGAGCATCGCGATGAAGGTCGCGATCAGCCCGATGCCGATGGAGTTGACCAGCCCGCGGGTGAAGTCGTCGTTGCGGAAGATGCCCGCGTAGTTGCTCCACGTCCATTTCGTCGGCAGCAGCGCGCCGTCGGTGATCGTGCTCGGGTCCTTGAACGACAGGGACACGATCCAGAGCACGGGGATCAGCGCGTACAGGACGACCAGGACGTCGATCAGTCCCCACCGGAGTCTCATCGGGGAGCCGCCGCCCCGAACACCCTGATGAAGACGAACGCAATGATCGCCACACTTATCAGGATCAGTACGGACATGGTCGAGCCGATGCCCAGATTGAGCCCGCCGATCAGATTGTGGTACGCGGTGATCGACACGGACGCCGTGTCGTGCGCGCCGTCGGTCAGCACGTACACGTTGTCGAAGATCCGGAACGCGTCCAGGGTGCGGAACAGCAGCGCCACCAGGATCGCGGGCTTCATCAGCGGCAGCACGATCTTCGTGAAGCGCTGCCGTCGGTTCGCCCCGTCCATCGCGGCCGCCCGCAGCAACTCCTCCGGGACCAGCGCCAGCCCGGTCATCAGCAGCAGTGCCATGAACGGCGTCGTCTTCCACACCTCGGCCAGGATGATGATCGCGATCGAGGACCACTGCCCGGTCAGCGGCGCCTGCCCCGCCGGCAGCAGGTTGGCCAGCCAGCCGGTGCCCGGAGTCCACGCGTACTTCCAGCCGTAGGCCGCCGCGACCGTCACGATCCCGTACGGGACGAGCACCACCGTCCGCACCAGCCCGCGCCCGACGAGCGTGCGGAACATGACCAGCGCCACCAGCATGCCGAGCACCAGCTCGATGGCCACGCTCACCACGGTGATCAGCGCGGTCACGCCGAACGCCGTCCACCAGTGCGGGCTGCTCAGGACGGTCGTGTAGTTGGACAGCCCGATCCACGCCTGGTCCTGCGGGAAGCGCAGGTCGGCGCGTTGCAACGACAGGAGGACGGAGTAGAGGATCGGCCAACCGGTGACCGCGATCATGACCAGCGTGGCCGGCGCGCACAGCCACAGCGCCAGCCGCCGCTCGTCCCGCGCCCGGCCGGCGGTCACGGCAGCACGCCCTTGCTCTGGAGCGCGTCCGAGATCTGCCGCCGCAGCGCCGCCAGCGTCACCGGCGGATCGATCTCGGCCGGGGGCGACAGGACGGCGGCGATCACCGTGGACACGTTCTGGTAGACGGGCGTCTTCGGGCGGGGCGCGGCCGTTTCGAGCGCGTCCAGGATGGCCTGGCGCATCGGGTAGACCTGGGCCAGCTCCGGATCGGCGTAGACGGCCTCGATCGTCGGGGGCAGTCCGTCCTTGATCGCCGCGAGGCGCTGGCTCTCCGGGTCGCGCAGGCACAGGGCCGCCTCGAACGCCTCCCGCGGGTGCTCCGAATACCGGCTTATCGCGAAATTGGCCCCGCCCAGGGGTGGGCGTCCCGGGCCGTCGATGCCCGGATACGCCGACCATCTGAAGTGCGGCAGCAGGTCGGGGCGGTTGGCCGCCATCGACGCGTACACGTAGGGCCAGTTGACCTCGAAGGCCGCCCGTCCGGCCTCCACCGCCAGCCGGGCCTCGTCCTCGTGCGTGTTGGACAGGGACGGATCGGCCGCTTTCGACCGCGCGTACGCCCGCATGACCCCCAGGGCGCGCAGCGCGGGCGGCCCCAGCGCGACCGCGTTCCCGTCCGGCGTGAGAATCGAGCCGCCCGCCGCCGCGACCATGCTGTTGAGCCAGACGGCCAGCCCTTCGTACTGCGCGCCCGGCACTTCCCCGTACGCGGGCTTGCCCGCCGCCGCCAGCCGTTCGGCCGCCTCCATGATCCCCTGCCAGGTCACGGGCGCCCGCTCCACCAGATCCGCCCGATACCACAACAACTGCACATTCGTGTTGTACGGCGCCGCGTACAGCCGGCCCCGCCACACCGCCGTGTCCAGCGGCTTCGCCAGCGTCCCCGCCCGTGCCCGCTCCGCGTGACTGCCCGTCCACTCCCGGATCCACCCGGCCTCGGCCAGTTCGGCGGTCCAGGTGACGTCCAGTCCGAGCACGTCCAGGCCGGGGTCCCCGGCCGCCAGCCGCCGTACGAGTTGTTCCCGTTGTCCGTTGGCGTCCCGGGGGAGCACGTTCACGATGATCCGGTAGCGTCCGGCGGCCAGGCGGTTGCAGCGGTCGGCGATCAGCTGGATGTTCTGCTGCGGCGCGTTGTACAGGTTGATCCGGGTGATCCCGTCCTCGGTGGATCCGCAGCCCGCCACGGCGCCCGCCAGCAGCGCGGCCGTGACAGTCCTGATCATGCGGGAGGCGTACCCGCATCGCCATCTCGCGGACGCCCGGAAACTCTAAAGAGACCTTCGCCGGAAACGTCTAGCCTTCAGATCATGCTGGACGGAACCCTCGTACACCTGCGGCCCGCCGCCGACGCCGATCGCCCCGCCCTGATCGCCATCCGCTCGACCCCCGAGGTCTACCGTCGCTGGCGCGGCGGGGACGACCTGGCGGCGGCCGTCGCGGACGACCTGACCTGCGACGACACCGAGGTCCTCGTCATCGAGCACGACGGCAGGGTGGTGGGCGCGATCCAGTGGGGCGAGGAGACCGACCCCGACTACCGCCACGCCAGCGTCGACCTCTATCTCGACCCGGCCGTGCACGGGCGCGGGCTGGGCGCGGACGCGATCCGCACCCTGGCCCGCCACCTGTTCGACCACCACGGCTTCCACCGCCTGGCGATCGACCCGGCCGCCGACAACGCCGCGGCCATCCGCTGCTACGAGAAGGTCGGCTTCCGATCCGTCGGGGTCATGCGCCAGTACGAGCTCGGCCCCGACGGAACCTGGCACGACGGCCTGCTCATGGACCTGCTGGCCGGCGAGCTCACCTGAAGCCGCGCAGCCGCAGGCTGTTGGCCACCACGAACAGCGAGGACAGCGCCATCGCGCCTCCCGCGATCATGGGGTTGAGCAGGCCGAGCGCGGCCAGCGGCAGCCCGGCCACGTTGTACGCGAACGCCCAGAACAGGTTGCCCTTGATCACCCGGAGGGTGCGCCGGGCCAGCCTGATGGCGTCGGCCGCCACCCGCAGGTCGCCGCGGACCAGGGTGAGACCGGCCGCCTGGATGGCCGCGTCGGTGCCGGTGCCCATGGCCAGGCCCAGATCCGCCTGGGCCAGCGCCGCCGCGTCGTTGACGCCGTCGCCGACCATCGCGACGATCCGGCCCTCGGCCTGGAGGCGCTTGACCGCGTCCACCTTGTCGGCGGGCAGCACGTCGGCGATGACGTGCTCCTTCTCGATGCCGACCTCGGCGGCCACCGCGTCGGCGGCGGCCCGGTTGTCGCCGGTGAGCAGGAACGGGGTCAGCCCGAGCGCCCGCAGGCTCCGGACCGCCTCGCCGGACGTCGCCTTCACCCGGTCCGCGACGGTGATCACCGCCCGCGCCCGGCCGTCCCATCCGACCACGACCGCCGTACGGCCCAGCCCGTGCGCCTCGGCCACCGCGCCCTCCAGCTCGGGCGGGAGGGAACCCACCAGCTGGGGGCGTCCCACGAGGACGGTGCGGCCGTCGACCACGCCGCGGACGCCGAGCCCTTCGAGGTTGGCGAAACCCTCGGGCGTCGGCAGGGCGCGCCGGGGCGCCGTCTCACCGGTTTCGGCGTCGGCGGGTTTGCGGGGGGCGGGCAGGGTGGCGACCGGGGTAGTGGGGTACGCCGCCGTGATGGCCTTCGCGATCGGGTGCTCGGAGGCGTGTTCGAGGGCCGCCGCGTAGAACAGGGTCTCGTCCCGGTCCTCGCCGGTGGCGGGGATGACCTCGATCACGGTCATCCTGCCTTCGGTGACCGTACCGGTCTTGTCGAGGACGACGGTGTCCACGGCCCGGGTGGACTCCAGGACCTCGGGGCCCTTGATGAGGATGCCGAGCTGGGCGCCCCGGCCGGTGCCGACCAGGAGCGCGGTCGGGGTGGCCAGGCCGAGCGCGCACGGGCAGGCGATGATCAGGACGGCCACGGCCGCCGTGAACGCCGCCGCCACGCCGCCGCCGGTGCCCAGCCAGAAGCCCAGCGTGGCCACGGCCAGGCCGATCACGATCGGCACGAACACGCCGGAGATGCGGTCGGCCAGGCGCTGGACCTGGGCCTTGCCGGCCTGGGCGGCTTCGACGAGGGCGGCCATCTGGGCCAGCTGCGTGTCCGCGCCGACCCGGGTCGCGCGCACCACCAGCCGTCCGGAGGTGTTGAGGGTGGCGCCGGTGACCGGGTCGCCGGGGCCGACGTCCACGGGCACGGGTTCGCCGGTGAGCATCGAGGCGTCGACCGCGGAGCCGCCCTCCTCGACCACGCCGTCCGTGGCGATCTTCTCGCCGGGCCGTACGACGAAGTGGTCGCCGGCCTGGAGGCTGTCGATCGGGACGCGCGTCTCCCGGCCGTCGCGGAGCACGGCGACGTCCTTGGCGCCCAGGTCGAGCAGGGCGCGCAGGGCCGAACCGGCGCGGCGTTTGGCGCGGGCCTCGACGTAGCGGCCGGTCAGGATGAACATCGTCACCCCGGCGGCGGCCTCCAGGTAGATGTTGCCGGAGGCGTCGGTGCGCTGGATGACGAACTCAAACGGGTGGGTCATGCCGGGCATGCCCGCCGTGCCGAGGAAGAGCGCCCAGACCGACCAGCCGAAGGCGGCCAGCGTGCCGATCGAGACCAGCGTGTCCATGGTGGCCGCGCCGTGCCGGAGGTTGGTCCAGGCGGCGCGGTGGAACGGCCAGCCGCCGTAGAGCACGACCGGGGCGGCGAGGGTCAGCGAGAGCCACTGCCAGTAGTCGAACTGGAGGGCCGGGATCATCGCCATGGCGATCACGGGGACGGCCAGGACGATCGAGACGATCAGGCGCTGCCGCAGCGGGGCCAGGTCGTCGGCGGGGGTGGTCTCCGGGGGTTCCGGGGTGGGCAGGCTGGCGTCGTACCCGGCTTTGCGGACCTCGTCGATGAGGGTTTCCGGGGCGATGCCGGGGCTGAAGGTGACGGTCGCCTTCTCGGTGGCGTAGTTCACCGAGGCGGAGACGCCGTCCAGCTTGTTGAGCTTGCGTTCGATGCGGTTGGCACAGGAGGCGCAGGTCATGCCGGTGATCGACAGCTCGATCGCGTGCCTGGCCCGGTCGTCGGTGATGATGGTCATCGTCTGCTCCTCTCTAGTGCTGGTGGGCCTGGACGGTGAAGTCCGCGGTGCGGACCTTGCCGCCGTGCTGGAAGTCGAGGAAGAGGCGGTAGTCGCCCAGGCTCGGCACCTCCGTGCGGAAGGTGATCGCCGGGCCCGCGGTGGTGCTCGTCTCCGGGTGCACGTGCAGGTAGGCCAGGTCGCCGGAACGGAGGGCGACCAGGTGGCCGTACGCGCCGAGGTAGGGCTGGAGGTCGGTGACCGGCTTGCCGTCCTTGGCGACCTGAACGGTGAGCGTGCTCGCGGTGCCGGGGACGAGGTCGCCGGCGAGCGTGACGGTGTAGCCGTCCACGGTGGCCACGCGGTTCACGGCGGGAGCGGGCTCCGGGGTGTAGTCGCCGGCGGCGAAGAGGTCCACGCCGAGGGTGAGGTTGTCCCCCGGATCGGGAGTGAAGTCAGCGAACGCCCGGTACGTCCCAGCCGAGGGGAGTTCGAGCGGAACCGACCACACGCCGTCCCCGCCCAGCTCCGGATGAAGATGCTGGAAGTGCCCGAGATCCCGCGAGACCACGATGAAGTGCAACTTCTTCTCGTGCTCCGTCTTGTACGCGGTGACGGGCCGTCCGTCGGCTCCCGTCACGGTGAAACGGAAACGGGTCTCCTCGCCGGGCGTGAGCGTGGGGGACTCGGGGACGAGCGCGACCCCGCCCTCCGACACCTGCAAGCCACCCGGGACCCCGACCTGCTCGCCTGCGCGACCGTCGGTCCCATGACCGTCCGAGCCGTGGCCGGATTCCTGGCCGGATTGCTCCTGGGCGGTGGCTGAGTGGTCATCGGTGCCGTGGGCTGCTGTCGCGCCCTCGCTCGCATGAGCGGTCTGGGTCGTTTCCTGGGGTCCGGCCAGTGCGCCTACTCCCAGTGCTCCGCCGAAGACGACGACGAGGCCCGCGAAGTAGATCCCGAGCTTGACCGCGGTGTTCATCACGAAGCCGTGACCGAGTACCCCGCCTCCGCGACGGCCTTGGACACGGCCTCGGAGTCGACGGGGGTGTCGGCGGTGACGGTGAGCTTACCGGTCGGCAGATCGACCTCGACGGAGGTCACACCCGGGATGCCTTCGACTTCTTCACGCACGGAGGAGACGCAGTGCCCACAGGTCATGCCGGAAACGGTGAAGGTGCTGGTGCTCATTTAGTTCTCCTGGTCAAGAATCTGGTGCCGTCGCGATGGCGGCTGAAGAGGAATGGGGATCAAGGGATGTGCGGGGTTCGAGCGGCTGGGCTCAAGGCGTCTCCGGCGGAATGGACCGGTTGATCTCGTCGCCGATGCGGCGAGCGGCGTCACCTGCTCCGGATGACGGCGAACGCCTGACGTCTGATCCGCTCCGAGCCGGCGGGGTCATGAGCGGACGAGGCGGGCGATGGCCGCGGAGGCTTCCTTGACTTTGGCGTCGGCCTCGGGGCCGCCCTTGGCGGTGGCTTCGGCCACACAGTGGGCCAGGTGCTCTTCGAGAAGCGCGAGGGCGAACGACTGCAGGGCCCGGTTCGCGGCCGACACCTGCGTCAGGATGTCGATGCAGTAGTCGTCTTCTTCTACCATCCGCTGCAGGCCGCGGATCTGTCCCTCGATCCGGCGCAGCCGTTTGAGATGGTCTTGCTTACGATCGGTGTATCCGTGCATGTCATTGCCTCCCACTCACGGAACACCATACCCCCCTACGGTATTCCTGGCGCAATCGGGGAGGCGCCGGGCCGCTCCACTTCGACGGTGTCGGGGACCGTCAGCAGGTAGACGGCCTCGCAGTCGCTCCGGCAGGACACGTCGACGCGCAGGGTCCTGCCGTTCCAGGACTGCCGGACATCCGGCGGGTCCCCGGTCCAGGTGAGTTCACGCCGGACCGTCAGCTGGCCGTCCACGCCGGTCTCGACGTCCACGCGCACGTTCTCGCCCGCGCGTACGACCAGGGTGGGGGAGACGAAGGCGTACACCTCGGTCAGAATTTCCGTGTGCTGCTGGGAGAGCAGCCAGGTGGGGGCGTTCCTGTCCATGCCGCCGCGCCACTCGATCTCCGTGTACGCGGTCACCGCGGTCGCGACCACGACGATCACGGTGAACGCGCCGCCCACGATCCGCCAGGCCCGCACCCCCATGCTCAGCCCACCTTCAGGAAGCGCAGCACGGCCAGCACCCGCCGGTGGTCCTTGTCGGCGCCCGAGAGTTCGAGCTTGGTGAAGATGTTGTTGATGTGCTTGCCGACCGCGCTCTCCGAGATGACCAGGGTCTCCCCGATGGCGGTGTTGGAGCGACCCTCGGCGATCAGCGCGAGCACCTCGCGCTCGCGGCGGGTCAGCCGATCCAGGGGGTCGCTGTGCCGGCGGAGCAGGAGCTGGGCCACCACCTCGGGGTCGAGGGCGGTGCCGCCCGCCGCGACCCGGCGCAGCGCGTCCAGGAACTCCGGCACGTCGGCCACCCGGTCCTTGAGCAGGTAGCCGATTCCGCTGGTGGCCGAGGAGAGCAGCTGGGTCGCGTACCGCTCCTCGACGTACTGGGAGAGGACGAGGATGGCCAGGTCGGGGCGCTGGCGGCGCAGGACCAGGGCCGCGCGCAGGCCCTCGTCGGTGTGCGACGGCGGCATGCGCACATCGGTGACGACCAGGTCGGGCACGTGCTCGTCCACGGCGCGCAGCAGCCCCTCCGCGTCCGCGACCGCCGCGACCACCTCGATCCCGGCCGACCGCAACACCCAGACAAGCCCTTCCCTGAGCAGGACAGAGTCCTCCGCGAGGACCACGCGCATGTCTACTCCGCCCGGATCGTGGTGGTGGTCGGGTTGCTTAGGTGCACGGTAGTTCCACGCGGATCGTGGTGGGGCCGCCGGGCGGGCTGTCGATGCGGAGGTCGCCGTCGACCGAGCCGACCCGCTGGGACAGGCCGCGCAGGCCGCTGCCCCCGGCCGGGTCCGCGCCGCCCCGGCCGTCGTCGTGGATGACCAGGTTCAGCCGGTCGGCCTCCCGCCACACCAGGACCTGCGCGGAGGACGCCCCGGCGTGTTTGGCGATGTTGGTCAGGGCCTCGGAGACGACGAAGAAGGCCACCGCCTCGATGGTCGGGGTGACCCGTTCCCTGACGTCCACGCTCAGCCGTACGGGGACGGGCGCGCGGGCGGCGATGCCGGACAGGGCCGCGTCGAGGCCCTGGTCGTTGAGGACGGCGGGGTGCAGGCCCTGAACGAGGTCGCGGAGTTCCTTCAGGGCGAGCTTGGCCTCCTCGTGCGCCTGGGAGATCAGCTTCGTGGCGGGCTCGGGCAGGTCGGTGAGGGTGGCGCGGGCCATGCCGAGGTTCATCGCCAGCCAGACCAGGCGCTGCTGGGTGCCGTCGTGCAGATCCCGCTCGATCCTGCGGCGCTCGGTGTCGGCGGCGTCGATCACCTCGGCGCGGCTCTCCTGGAGGGTCTCCACGCGCTGGGCCAGCAGTTCCTTCTGGCTGGGGCCGAGCAGGGCCGCCGCGGCGTACTCGTCCAGCGCGGTCACTCCCCGGGCCACCCACGGGCCGGTCACCAGCAGGCCCATCGCGACCAGGGTGGCCAGGGTGCCCGGCCAGGTGGTGCCGTCCTCGACCCACATCTGTACGGCGAACGCGATCGCGACCAGGGCCCCCGACCAGGCCATGATCACCAGCAGCGAGCCGATGCCGGCGATCAGCGGGGCCACCAGGTGGTAGCCGAGCTGCCGCCACGTGCTCGCGACCCGGGCCTCCTGGTAGAGGATCTTGAAAGGGTTCCAGCTTCTGGCCGGGCGGCGGGTGACCTGGGGGATGTCCAGGCCCAGGAAGGCGTTGAATCGGCCGCGCTGGATCCTCGTGAGGACGGGGACCAGCCAGAACAGCAACATCAGGGAGGCGACCGGGACCACGACCGTCCAGATCATCAGGATCGAGGCCGCGGTGAGTCCGCCGATGACGGCGGCCGACGCGAGCGCGATCGGGAATCCGGTCACGACGTGCGCGGTCCGCAGCCAGGCCGGCGCCGCCCAGTGGCCGCGAACCCGCTCCCATGGACTGGTCATTTCGACCGATATTGCCATGTCTTCTACCGTAGGGAGCAGGCTGACCTCACGACATGACGGTGGTATCCCGTTCTGGGGTAGTGCTGGCCCTACCATCGGGGATACTCATCGTGGTTGCACACCGACCCGGGAGAATCATGTGGCGGCTGCGGAGAATCATGACGATGGCGAGATGTCGTCTCTAGGCCCGTGGACGGAGGAATCCGTCTTCTCCGCCAAGCATTTCCGGCTCGCCTGCCGGTCCAGCGGCCCCTACACCATCATCGAGCTCGAAGGCGAGATCGACGCCCTCGCCGAGCCGCCCTTCCGCGACCTCGTCCAGGAACACCTCGACCGCCACCTCATCTTCGACCTCTCCCGCCTGTCCTTCATCGACAGCTCCGGCCTCCAGGTCCTCCTCGACGCCCACCGCCGCACCCCCACCGCCTTCTGCGCCCCCACCCCCCGAATCCTCCGCCTCCTCACCCAACTAGGCCTCCTCAACAAAATCCGCCTATACCCCTCCATCCAAGAAGCCCTCACCTAACCCGGGCCACGCTGGCCGAACTCCTTAGCCACGGATATCAGAAGGTGTTCTGACATACACTTGTGGCATGAGCACGAGCCACGCCGACGCGGTGACCTTCTCTGACCTGTCCAGGAATCCCCGGGCCGTGGCTGAGCGCGCATCCCGCTTGGGACGCGTACGGGTCACTCATCGGGATGCTCCGGACTTCTACCTGACTGCGGCTGATCGTGAAGAGGAGCGGGACAGGACGCTGGCCACCGCCTCTCGGCTGTTCCTTGCCCTGATCAAGCACGACCCCACCGCGCGGGCGCTGGTCATCGCCATGCCGGAGGTCTTTCCCTGGGTGCGTCATCTGTCTTCGGACGAACTGCGCAGTTTCACTCTCGAATTGGTCGAAGCGCTCTCCGATGCGGCCGAGCTGGATGTCGATGCCACCACCCACGAGGTCATCGCGGGCTGGCGAGCAACGGCAAGGATCAAGGCTGATCCCGAACGTTACGCGGAGGCTCGCAGACCCACGAGCGGCGACTTCGGACCGGTGCAGGTCTCGGCATGAGTCCGAAGCGCGGTGATCGAGTCACCGTGCCACCGCTGGCGGACGGTCGTGTGCGCTACGTCATCGACGATGCGGCCCACACAGTATGGGTGGTATACGCATCTCCCCGGCACCCCAAGGACACCGAGTAGGTCGCTGCCGGGTGCGCGATTGAGTGTTCGTCGAGCAGGTGCGCCGGCAATCAGATGGCCCCCAGTGTAGGGCGTGACCCTACGCTGGGGGCCGGGGCGATCAAGGGAGGGAGCGGAGCCCCGGAGGGGATCAAAGGGTGGGTGGGTGGGGGAAAGTGGTTACGACATCGGGCAGGTTGAGCGGTATTCCTCGGTGTCGCCGCCGCGGGTGGGGCCGGGGCAGATGAACTGGTCGTAGCGGGTGTCGTCGTCGACGAAGCGCTTGAGCCAGGCGACCATCTGCCGGGCGAGCGGCGTGTTCGTCGTCTGCGGGAAGAAGTGGCTGGCGTTGTTGAGCTCGAGGTACGCCTTCTCAGCTTGGGAGATGCTCGAGTAGAAGGGCTCCGAGTGCGACGAAACAGGGGCGATGCTGTCGCTTTCACCGCCCACGATCAGGGTCGGAACGCGTACCTCGGACCAGCTCTTGTCGAGGTTCCACGGCGCGATGGGCACCGCGGCCTGGAGCGCGGGCCGGGACGAGGCGGCTTCGAGGGTGCCTCCACCGCCCATGGAGTGCCCGGCCACCGCGAGCCGGTCGCGGTCGATGCGGTTCCGCACGGTGGCCGAACTGTCGTTGACGAGGTAGTCGAGCGCGGCCAGGAGCTGCCGCCCCCGGCTGTCGGGCTGGTCGTAGACGGAGTCGGTCTCGATCCCGATCACGACGAACCCGTGCGAGGCGATGCGCGGGCCTAACCAGGAGAGGCTGGACCACCGCGCGGTGTACCCGGGCGAGATGGCGACGGCCCCGAAGGTGCCCTGGCTGGTGTCGGTCGGGTAGTAGACGGTCCCGCCCCCGAACCCGGAGACGAGCGACGAGACCGAGGCGGTCGCGGTCGCGAAGGGCCCGCGGGAGGCGGTCAGGATCGTGTTGGTGGGGTCCGGCCCCCGCTCGTACGGGCCGGCGGCCTGCGCGGGGGAGGCCACGGCGACGGTGGCGGCGGCGAGGACTAGGACGACGGTGAGCCGAGTGGCGAGCTGGGTGAGGCGCGACAGGGGGGTGGGGTGCACGGCGGTCTTCTCCCGGTTCTGGGAGCCGCTGTGTTGCGGGCGTGTTTCGGGCTACGCACTGCGGCTCCGACGGAATTGCTGACTGCCGTCATCGTGAAGACCGCGACGCCGCCACGCATCGGTGAGATCACCTGTCCCGCGCCTCACGCGGTGGTTTCACCGATGGCACGAGAAAAGCCGCGCTTGAGGGGCGCGGCTGCGAGCACTATTCTGATTATTTGCTATTAAGCAAAGTATTTACAATGCGTGCCGCTGGAAGGATATCACACGCGTGATCCAACGTCAAGATATTCAACTGGAGCAAGAGCGCGTCTCCATGCTCTACCGCCGCCTCGACACCGTACGCGAACAGACCGAGAAAGCCCTCGCCGGCGCGCACGCCCGTGGCGGACCGGGCGGCACCCGGCAGGCGCGCGTGGAGCGCGAGGTAGCCGCCGACGAGTACGCCCGCCGCCTGGCCCAGCTGAACTCGGTGGAACGCGGCCTCTGCTTCGGCCGTATCGACCTCGGCCGCATCGACGAACTCGGCGAGGCGCTGTACATCGGCCGCGTCGGTCTGCGCAACGAGGAGCACGAGACCGTGCTGGTGGACTGGCGCGCCCCGGCCGCCCGCCCGTTCTACGCCGCCACCGCGTCCGACCCCGCCGGCCTGGTCCGCCGCCGGCACCTGCGCACCCGCGGCCGGACCGTGGTCGGCATGGACGACGAGGTCTTCGACCTGACCCAGATGAGCGACGGCGACCGCGACACCCTGGTCGGCGAGGCCGCCCTGCTGGCCGCGCTGGAACGCGGCCGCACCGGACGCATGGGCGACGTGGTCGCCACCATCCAGACCGAGCAGGACCGGGTGATCCGCTCGGGCCTGCACGGAACCCTCGTCGTCCAGGGCGGCCCCGGCACCGGCAAGACGGTCGCCGCCCTGCACCGCGCGGCCTACCTGCTCTACACCTACCGGGACACCCTGGAACGCCGTGGCGTGCTCGTGGTCGGCCCGAACGCCACCTTCTCCCGCTACATCGAGCAGGTCCTGCCCGCGCTCGGCGAGACCGACGTCGTGCTCTCCAGCGTCGGCGAACTCTTCCCCGGCCTCGCCGCCACCCAGGTGGACGTCCCCGGGGTGGCCCGGATCAAGGGTGACCTCGCCATGGTGGAGGCGATGGCCAGGGCGGTGGCCGACCGGCAGCGCGTGCCCGACGGCGACCTGGAGATCGAGCTGGGCCCGCTGACGCTGACGGTCCCGCACGCCGTCTGCGTCAAGGCGAGAAAGCGTGCCTCCCGCCACCCGCACAACGCCGGCCGCAAGCTCTTCGCCCTGGACCTGCTGCGCGCCCTGGCCCTCGACGAGGCCCGCCGCCTCGACGCCCCCGACGATCCGGAGGACCTGGAGTACGCCCGCAAACTCCTCTGGCAGGAACCCCAGGTGCGTGAGGCCATCGACGCGTTGTGGCCGGCCCTCACGCCGTACCGGCTGGTGGGGGAGCTGTTCACGGACCCGGTGCGGCTGGCGGCGGCCGGGCTCAGCGAGGACCTGCTGCGCCCGCGCGGCGCTCCCTGGACGGTGGACGACGTGCCGCTGCTGGACGAGGCCGCCGAGCTCGTCGGGGAGGAACCGCAGACGCAGGCCCAGCGGACCGCCGCCAGGAGGGCCCGCGAGGAGGACGAGCTGTACGCCCGCGAGGTGCTGACCATCACCGGCCTGGAGGACATCGACGTCGCCGCGTTCGCCGAGTGGCAGCACGACCGGGGCCGGGAGTACCTGACCACCGCGAGCCGCGCCGCCGCCGACCGCGGCTGGATCTACGGCCACGTCATCGTGGACGAGGCCCAGGAACTGTCCGCGATGGCCTGGCGCATGGTGATGCGCCGGGTGCCGACCCGCTCGATGACCGTCGTCGGCGACCTCGGCCAGACCGGCAACGCGGCGGGCGCCCGCAGCTGGGGCGAGATGCTGGACGGCTACGTGCGCTGGCGCGAGGAGCGGCTGACCGTCAACTACCGCACCCCGAAGGAGATCATGGACGTGGCCGCCGACGTCCTCCGCGAGGTCGCCCCCGACCAGAAACCTCCCCGGTCGGTACGGCACGGCGAACCACCCCACGCCATCCGCGTCACCCCGCACACCCTCCCCGGCGTCCTGGCCCGCCTGGTGGGCACCCCCGTGGACGGCCGGCTCGCCGTGATCACGACTGACGAACGCTACGCCGAAGTCGCCGCGCTGTTGCCGGAAGCCGTTACGCTCGATCCGCTGGATTCTCCGGTGGCCGTGCTGACGGTGACGCGGTCCAAAGGGCTGGAGTTCGACGAGGTGATCGTCGTGGCGCCGGAGGAGATGGCGGGTCGCGAGCTGTACGTCGCGATGACCAGGGCGACCCGGCGGCTGACGGTGCTTCACGAGGGGGAGCTGCCGGCCACGCTGCGCGGGGCTACTCGGAGAGTCTAATCAGGACTATCCTTGTAGGAAATACCGGGAGGCTGAATGCACTGGGGAGATCCGATGCAGTGTGCCGAGTCACCCGTGCCGGCCGCGATCGGGGCCGGCCGCTGGATCCGCGCCGCCGCCGTGGACGACGAGCGCGGGCGGCACTGGCGGCCCAACCCGGACCCGGACGGCCGCTCCGCCGCCCCGGGCCAGGAGGCGTCCCTTTACTCCGGCGCCGCCGGGATCGTGCTGTTCTTCCTGGAACTGGCCGCCGCCACCGGCGACGACACGTACCTGAGGGACGCCGAGCTGGGCGCCGACTACCTGGTGGCCACCTGGCCGGAGGTGCGCGACCTCTCGCTCTACCACGGCCTGACGGGGATCGCCTTCGCACTCGCCGAGGTGGGCTGGGCGACCGGCGGCGAACGCTTCTCGGCCGCGGCCAAGCGGGTCGCGGACCAGGTCGTGGGGAGCGTGCGCACGTTGGACCAGGGCATCGGCTGGACGGGGGACCCCGCCCAGCGCGGCGACGGCGGGATCATCCTGGGGCTGCTCCACGCGGCCGGCATCCTCGGGGTCTCCGCGTACGAGCAGGTGGCCGTCGAGGCGGGCGAGCGCATCGCCCAACTCGTCGTGCCGGGCCACCGGTTCGGTGTCGAGACGCCCGACCTGCCGATGGACGCGGTCACCCCCGGGTTCCTGTCCGGAACCTCCGGCACGGGGTTCCTTCTGGCCCGTCTGTACGGGGTGACCAGGGACGAGCGCTTTCTTGCCGCGGCGCGACGTGGGGCGGACTTCGTCCGGACCATCAGCGCGGTGAGCGAGAAGTGCGCGCTCGTGCCGCATCATGTGCCGCAGGCCAGAGCGCTGCACTATCTGGGCTTCTGCTCGGGTTCCGCCGGAGTGGCGAGGATGTTCTACGAGCTGTACCGGGTGACCGGAGACCCGGGCGACCTGGACTGGGTGGAGCGGCTGGCGCGCGGGATCGTCAACAGCGGCGTGCCGGGGCGGCGTACCGAGGGGTACTGGAACGTGGCATGCCAGTGCTGCGGGGCGGCCGGGCTGCTGGAGCTGTTCGTCGGCTTGTGGGCGGCGACCGGGGAGGCCGGGCACCTGGAGGTGGCGGGGGCGATCGCGGACGACCTGATCGGGCGGGCCACGCAGAACGGCGGTTACCGCTGGTACCAGGCCTATCGGCGGCTGCGGCCCGGGGAGGTCACCGCCGACACCGGCTATCTGGTGGGCGCGGCCGGGATCGGCGCGGCGCTGCTGCATCTGGCGGCGGCCAGGGACGGCAAGGCGTGCCGCCGGGTCATCCTGCTTCCCGACAACCCGTTCCCCGCGATCCCGGTGCCGGTCTCCCAGCTGTAGACCCCGAAAAATATAAGCGACCGGTCGGTCTTATTGTTGCTATGCTGGCCGCGTGATCGACGGACGGTTGGCGCGGGGTGAGCGGACCCGGCAGGCGGTGCTCGGCAGCGCGGTGGCTCTGGCCTCCGTGGAAGGTCTGGAGGGCCTGTCGCTGGCAAGGCTCGCCCAGAGCCTCGGCGTCAGCAAGTCCGGACTTTTCAGTCATTGGCCGGATAAGCAGCGGCTCCAGCTGGACATGGTCGAGCACGCCAGGAACCAGTGGATCGAGGAGATCGTCCGGCCTGCCCTGCGCGAGCCGCGCGGGGTCCGGCGGCTCTGGGCCGTACACGCCAATCGGATGGACTTCTACGAGCGGCGGGTGCTGCCCGGCGGCTGCTTCTTCGCGGCCGTCGAACCCGAGGTGGACGACCACCCGGGTCCGGTCAGGGACGCCATCGCCGCCGCCAAGCAGGACTGGGTGACCCTGCTCGGCGACCTCGCCACGCGGGCCGTCGAGATGGGCGAGCTGCGGCCGGGCACCGACGCCGCCCAGCTCGCCTTCGAGATCCAGGCGCTCGGCGCCGCGGTGATCACCCACACGCTGGTGCTCCGCAAGGAGCCCAGCTTCCGGTTCGCGCGCCAGGCCGTGCTGGACCGGCTGCGCTTCCTCGCCACAGATCCCAGCGTCCTCCCGGAGACCTCCCCATGACGACGGCAGTCGAGCCCGGCCACATCGAGAACGTGCTGATCCACTTCGACGACCTGGACGCGATGGGCGTCCTCCACAACGGCCGCTACGTGCTGCTGCTCGAACGCGCCCTGGCCGCCTACTGGTCCGAGCGCGGCTGGCCGTTCGACCCCGCCACGCCGCACTTCGCCGACATCTTCTTCGTGGTCCGCGAGTTCGCCATCACCTACCACGTCCCCATCGCCGCGGTCGGCCCGATCGGCGTGCACTTCTGGCTGGACCGCGTCGGCACCACCAGCCTGGTGTACGGCTTCCGCGTGCTCTCCGCCGACCGCAGCGTGATCCACGCCGAAGGCCGCCGGGTCCAGGTCAAGATCGACCCGGCCACCCTGCGGCCCGCCCCGATCGGGGCCGACGTCCGTGACGCCTGCGCTGTCCTGCTGAAATAGCGCCGGTGAGATGATTGCGGCGCCCGGGAGGAGGGGCGTCCTCCCTCCTCCCGGGCACCGGTCTGTCACGAGGCGTACGCCTCGAATTCCGACAGCTGGGCGGCCGGCCAGCCGGTGTTACCCGTGACGTGCAGCCGCAGGTAGCGGCAGGTGGCCTGCGGGAACGTGATCGTCACCGTGTTGCCCGTGGCGGGGTTGAAGACCCGGCCCTGGGAGGCGGAGACCACGTTGTAGATGTTGTTGTCGGTGGAGCACTGCACGGAGAGCGTCTGGGTACGGGTGGCCCAGGCCGCCGGCGGCGGCAGCTTCAGCACGACCCGGCTCACCGTGCGGTTCTGGCCGAAGTCCACGGTCAGCGTCTGCGGGAAGGCGTTGTTGGCGCTCTCCCAGTAGGTGCCGGCGTTGCCGTCGTTGGTGTTGGAGCCGGGGTAGACGTCGGTGAAGCTGCTCGCCGTCATCGGGCGGCCCAGGGTGAGGTTCCCCGCCGGAGGCGAGGGTGACGGGGACGGCGAGGGTGACGGAGAGGGGGACGGGGACGGGCTCGGGCTCGCGGCGGTGCCGTACACCTCGAAGGCGGACAGCTGGGCGGCCGGCCAGCCGGTGTTGCCGGTCACGTTGATCCGGACGTAGCGCACGTTCGCCGTGGCGAAGTTGATCGTCACGGTGTTGCCCGTGGCCGGGTTGAAGACCTGGCCCGCTGAGGCCGCCAGCGTGCTGAACGAGGAGCCGTTGGTCGAGCCCTGGACCGAGAGGGTCTGGGTTCTGGTGTTCCAGGCCGCCGGCGGCGGCAGCTTCAGCACCACCCGCTGCACGTTCGCGTTGCCGCACAGGTCCACGGTGATGCTCTGCGGGAAGGCGTTGTTGGCGCTCTCCCAGTAGGTGTCGGCGTTGCCGTCCACCGCGTTGGCCGGCACGAAGCCCAGGTTCTGGCTGGTGGCGGTGACCGTCTTGCCGCGGGCCAGGTCCCCGGTGCCGACGTTGCACTGTGGCGGCGACGGAGAAGGTGAAGGTGAGGGCGACGGAGACGGGGACGGCGAGTTCGGCGGAGGGGACTGGGTCGGGCCGCCGCCACCCGGGTAGATGTAGTTCGGCTGCGGCCAGACCCCGCTACAGGTGGTGTTGTTCGGGATGTTCCACCCGGAGTTGCCGCCCAGGTCCACCGGGCTGAACGAGGTCCCCACACAGTTGTGGATCGGGGTGCCCGCGCCGATGTAGGAGGCGTCCACGTTCTGGAAGGTGGTGTTCGCCCCGGACTGCGCCTGCATCACGTACGTGCCGACGCCGACGATGTTGACGTTCCGGAAGTTGACCGTGCTTGTGGAGCCCTCGATGAAGTGGATCGCGGCGTACGAACTGTCCAGGATGTCGGTGTCGGTGATGTTGATGGTGGCGTTGACCGGCTCGTTGAGGCCGGAGAACCAGATCGCGCCGACGCCGAAGCGCCAGTTGAAGTCGTTGTTCCCGGCCCGGATCAGGGTGTTGCGGGAGACCGTGTGGGTGCCCGCGACCGCGGTGCCCTGGCCGGAGTTGACGCCGGGGTAGCGGTTGGCGATGTGGATGCCGCCGCCGTTGGTGACCGTGTCCGTGACCACGTTGTCGGTGATCCTTATGTCCCTGCCGCCGTACGTGACGATGTTGTTGGCCAGGATCGGCGAGACCACCGTGTTGAAGGTGAAGGAGTTGTTGACGTTCGCCATCCGGTCCGGCCACATGGCCAGGCCGTCGTCGCCGGTGTTGCGGACGAAGGTGTTGGTCACCGTGGAGTTCGTCACGCCGGTGTGGAAGTTCACGCCGTCCGCGATCTGGTCCACGATCCGGCTGTTCCTGATGGTGAAGTTGTCCATCGGGCCGTCCATCCAGGCCCCGACCTTGGTGTTCTCCATGAAGACGTTGTCGATGACCGAGTTGCTCATCGCGCCGCCGAAGGCGTTCACCTGGTCGTTGTCCTCGCGCTCCTGCATCTCGCCGTGGACGGCCAGGTCGCGGACGGTCACGTTGCGGCTCGGGCCGCCGGCCTCGTGCGGCCGGATGCCGCCCTGGTAGCCGCCGCCGGCCACGTACTTGCCGTAGATGCCGACCGCGCGGTTGCGCTGGGTGGGGTGGCGGCCGGTGAGCGTGGTGTGCCACGGCCCGGCGCCGCGCAGGGTCACGCCGTCCACGACCACGTGGTCCCAGAGCGTCCAGGTTCCGGCGGGGACGTACACCTCGCGGCCCTGCGCCCGGCCGGCGTCGACGGCGGCCTGGAAGGCGGCCGTGTTGTCGGTGCCCGCGTTGTTCGGCACCGCGCCGAAGTCCGCCACCGAGAGCGAGTTGGCGGGCCGGCCGATCGCGCCGGGGGCCACCTCGAAGTCGGCCAGGTCCACGGTGACCGGCGTGCCGGACGCGGTCTGCACCCGGATCTTGGTGCCGATCGGGTACGTGCTGCCGAGCAGGGTGTGGGTCTCGTCGTAGAAGTGGTGCGGGTTGGTGTCGCCCGGGTTGTTGTTGAACGGGTAGCCGCCGTAGTACCAGCCGTACTTGCTGGTCAGGGAGAGGTCCTTGAGTTTCGTGCCGTTGACCCTGATGTCGGCGTTGATGGTCTGGCCGGTGCCGCCGTTCGCGTCCGGGATGCTGTAGCGCACGGTCATCGCGTTGGCGGGCTGGGTCAGGGTGAACTCGACGTACTCGCCGGCGGAGTCGAGGGTGACCGCGCGGCGGCCGGAGGCCTCGGAGGGCAGCGTGCCGTAGATGCGGTTGGGGCCGATGACCGTGCCGTTGGTGGCGGCGGCCTCGGCTTCGAACTCGATGAACGGAACCGTCGCGCCGCGTCCTGGCACGTCGAAGGGGCCGATCGTGGAGGTGGCCGCGCTCGCGCTGGTGGACAGCAGCGGGACCGCGACCGCGCCGGCGGTCAGGGTCAGCGCCACGGAGGCCACGATGGCGGACATCTTGCGGGTCGTCCTGGCGCGTGAGGCGCCGTCGGTGGGGGGATGGCCCGATGTCATCATCGGCGGACCCTTCCTCAGCAGAGCCGGGCGTGCCACGTGACCAGGGACGCTTCTGATGACGCGAACCGGCGGGGGGTGTTTGACGCCACCGGTCGGCCTGCGATCGGAGGCATCGAGTTGAGCACACCATAGGATGGCGAACAGAAGTCCGCAATATTTCTACTGGGTTTCGCAAAAGAACATCCCGGATGTGTGCGGTAACAAGTACGTCTTTGCTGGTCGGACGTCCCATCCACCCTCCACGCCCCTCCTTGCTCCTGGATTGCCCTTTTGTCAAGGCGTTGAGCTGGGGAAACTTCGGCGTTCTGTGCGAGTTGCGGCACGTTTGCGGGACGAAACCGGTCGATCTCGCGCCGTGGAACCCCTCCCACGGCTGATCGAGCCCCGGCACCTCGCAAACCCCTGAATTTCCGCGCAAATACGTGAATATTCGGGACTAGCTGGACCGTCTTCACTCCAGCCCGGTCCCGGCCGTGCGATGGAAAACGCTCTCCTCGGCAGATCTCGTCGCTGGAACGCAAGCGGGTTGCGTGAATCTGGCGTATGATTTGCGCTGTGACACGTCGACTTGCTGAAGTGGCGAAGAAAGTCGGGGTCAGCGAGGCCACCGTGAGCCGGGTTCTCAACGGCAAACCCGGGGTCTCCGACGCGACCCGGGCCGCGGTGCTGACCGCCCTGGACGTTCTCGGCTACGAGCGCCCGACCCAGCTGCGGGGCGAGCGCGCCCGCCTGGTCGGCCTGGTGCTGCCCGAGCTGGGCAACCCGATCTTTCCCGCGCTCGCCGAGATCGTCGGCGGCGCGCTCGCCCAGCGCGGCTTCACGCCGGTGCTGTGCACCCGCACCGCCGGCGGCCTGTCCGAGGCCGACTACGTGGAGATGCTGCTGGAGCAGCAGGTCTCCGGAGTCGTGTTCGCCGGCGGGCACTTCGCCGAGGCCGACGCCCCGCACGAGCACTACTACCGGCTGCTCGCCCTGGGCCTGCCGGTGGTGCTGGTCAACGCGGCCAGCGACAACCTGGAGTTCCCGCGCGTCTCCACCGACGACGCGGTCGCCGTGGAGCAGGCCTTCGGCCACCTGGTCTCGCTCGGCCACGAGCACCTGGGCCTGGTGCTCGGCCCCGAGGACCACATCCCGTCCCGGCGCAAGCTGGCCGCGCTGCGGCTGGCCGCCGAGGCCGCGGGGATCGACCAGATCTCGGTCGAGCACGCGATGTTCTCGCTGGAGGGCGGCCAGGCGGTGACCAACCGGCTGATCCGCAGCGGCGTCACCGGCATCATCTGCGCCAGCGACCCGCTCGCCCTCGGCGCCATAAGAGCGGTCCGGCGGCTGGGCATGTCGGTGCCCGAGGACATCTCCGTGGTCGGCTTCGACGACTCGAACTTCATGAACTGCACCAACCCGCCGCTGACCACCGTGCGCCAGCCGATCGAGGCGATCGGCAGGGCGGCCGTCACCCTCCTGGTCAACCAGATCGACGGCGCCGTGGTCACCGCCGAGGAACTGCTCTACGAACCCGAACTCGTGGTCCGCGGCTCCACCGCCCCGGCGAAGGTCAGGGCCCTCGTGTAACCCCCGGACCCCTCCCCAACCCCGAGCCCGCGTCGCCTCCGGCGACGCGGGCTCTTTTCGTATGCCCGCCCGACCTGCGGGTTCTCCGCCGGGTCCAGACACCTGTCACTTTTTTGCATCATGCGTGACGGCCTCTTGCTAGGCATTGTCCGTCTCTGTATGTTTCTCGCAACTGGTAAACGAATCAATCTCGTAACCCCAACTACATCGAGCGGGACCTCGGGGGCTCGTTCACACGGCACCACCACCGAACTGGTGTTCTCACGATGTCGTGGGCGACCCACGGCAGGAGGGAAACATTCATGCAATCCCGAAAGATCGCGACAGTGTTCGCCGCGGCCGGACTCGTCCTGGCCGCCGCGGCGTGTGGCGCCGAGGAGCCGGCCGCTGCCCCCACCCAGGCCGCCTCCGGTTCGGCCGCCCCCGCCGCCGCCGCTCCGGTGACGATCAGCGTCGGCTGCCAGCCGCCGAAGACGAACCCCAAGGAGCGCGCTCAGTGGGACGCCGACGTCACGGCGTTCCAGGCGCAGTACCCGCACATCACGATCGAGAGCAAGGACGCGTTCCCCTGCATCGTCCCGGAGACCTTCCAGGCCAAGCTCGCCGGCGGCGAGATGGAGGACCTGTTCTACGTCTACTACACGGACGTACGGAAGATCATTCAGGCGGGTCAGGCGGCTGACATCAGCCAGTACCTGAGCGAGGTGCCGAAGGTCGGCGAGCTCCGCCAGGACGTCATGAGCATCTTCAAGGACGGCGAGAAGGTGTACGGCATCCCGCGCACCAACTACGGCACCGGCCTGGTCTACAACCGCAAGCTCTTCACCCAGGCCGGCCTCAACCCGGACATGCCGCCCAAGACCTGGGCCGAGGTCCAGGACGCCGCCAAGAAGATCAGCGCGCTCGGCGCCGGCTACGTCGGCTACGGCGAGTACAGCGCCGGCAACACCGGCGGCTGGCACTTCACGTCCTCCATCTACGGCCGCGGCGGCGACGTGGTGAGCGCCGACGGCAAGACCGCGGCGTTCAACAGCCCGCAGGGCAAGGCCGTGCTGGAGAACCTGAAGACCATGCGCTGGACCGACAACAGCATGGGCACCAAGCAGCTCCACCGCTGGGAAGACCTGATGCGGATGATGGGCGCGGGCAAGCTCGGCATGATGATCGGCGCCCCGGACGTGGTGCAGGCCGTCAACAACGACTTCAAGGGCAAGTTCGAGGACTACGGCGTCACCGCGCTGCCCGAGTCCACCGCCTCCCTGAGCGGCGGCGACGGCTACATGTTCAACCCGAAGGCCACCCCCGAGCAGATCAAGGCCGGCCTGCTCTGGCTGGACTTCCGCTTCCTGACCCCCGGCCAGGGCCAGTTCAACTACGAGCGCGCGGCCAAGGACGGCACCCCGGTGGGCCTGCCCACCACCGACCTGTACGGCCCCGCCGCCCCCGGCACGGAGATCAACGCCCAGCGCGAGCAGTTCGCCAACGTCCCGGTCGCCCACTTCGCCCCGTACGTCGAGGCCGCCAAGACGGTGCAGTTCAAGCTGGAGCCGCCGAAGGCCCAGGAGATCTACGCCATCCTCGACACCGCGATGTCGGCGGTCCTGACCCGCGAGGACGCGAACGTCGACGAGCTCCTCGCCGACGCCGAGTCGAAGGTCAACAAGCTGCTGGCAGCGGGCTGACCTGACAACCGGGGGCCGGCCGTTCGTGGCCGGCCCCCGACACTCACTTGGAGATCGGGAGCCATCCGATGAGCACAATGACCGTGAAGGGATCGCGGCGGCGGTCCCCCGGGGCGACACGGCGCTCGGTCAGCCGGAACCTGACGGCCTACGGGTTTCTCAGCGGGGCACTGATCTGCTTCGCCTTCTTCTCCTGGTATCCGATGATCCGGGAGTTCATTCTGAGTTTCCAGAAGACGAACTTCATCGACCCGCCGGAGTGGGTGGGCTTCGAGAACTTCGCGACGGTCATCGACGACTCGGCGTTCGTGTCCGCCTGGGCGAACACCGCGATGTTCACCCTGCTCGCGCTCGTCTTCGGTTACCTGGTGCCGTTCGTGTTCGCGATCGTGCTGAACGAGCTGCGGCACGCGCGGTCGTACCTGCGCCTGGTGGTCTACCTTCCGGTGATGCTCCCGCCGGCGGTGGCCGTGCTGCTGTTCAAGTGGTTCTACGACCCGGGCGCCGGCCTGTTCAACCAGGCGCTGGACGTGTTCGGCCTGGGCCCGCTGGCCTGGCTGGACTCCACCGACACCGCGCTGCTCTCGCTGGTGATCGTCTCCACCTGGATGAACCTGGGCACCGGCACGCTGATCTACCTGGCCGCGCTGCAGAGCATCCCGAGCGAGCTCTACGAGGCCGCGGAGCTGGACGGCGCCGGCCTGTTCAAGCGGGTCTGGCACGTGACCATCCCGCAGACCAAGCTCATCCTGCTGGTGATGCTGCTGCTGCAGATCGTGGCCACCATGCAGGTCTTCATCGAGCCGTTCCTGTTGACCGGCGGCGGGCCGGAGAACGGCACCGTCACCGTCGCGTACCTCATGTACCAGTACGCGTTCAGCTTCGGGAACTGGGGTGGCGGCGGCGCGCTGGGCCTGATGCTCATGCTGGTGCTGATCGTGTTCTCCGCCGTCTACCTGCGTGTCTCGCGGGACCGGACCTAGAGAGGAGGGGCGCATGTCGTACAGCACTGTGCGGGACCGCGCCACGACGCGGCCGGTCACGTCCGCGCCGACCCCGCAGCGGACGCGCCGGCCCCGCCGGAGGCGGGAGGGCCCCCAGTTCCGCGGCCTGGTCTCGCCGCACACGCTGACCACCACCCGGGGAAAGATCATCTACTGGGTGGTGATGAGCTTCGTGCTCGTCACCTTCACGGCGGCGTTCGTGTTCCCGCTCTACTGGATGTTCACCGGCGCGATGAAGTCGCCCGAGGAGCTGGCCCAGGTGCCGCCCACGTTCTTCCCCGAGACGCTGAACTGGGGGGTCTGGGCGGAGGCGTGGGATCTGCTGGATCTGGGGCTGTTCCTGCGGAACACCCTGCTCTACGCGGCCGGGGCGTGGCTGTTCACGCTGGCCTTCGACGTGGCGGCGGCCTACGCGCTGTCCAAGCTGCGGCCGGTGCTGGGCAAGCTCGTGCTGGCGCTGATGCTGTCCACGCTGATGATCCCGCCGACGGTGATCCTGCTGCCGGCCTACCTGACGGTCAAGGACCTGCCCATCCTGGGGTGGAATCTGCTGAACACGCCGTGGGCCATCTGGCTGCCGGCGGTGGCCAACGGGTTCTTCATCTTCCTGCTCAAACGATTCTTCGACTCGATTCCACGCGAACTGCTGGAGGCGGCCCAGATCGACGGGGCCTCGCCGCTGCGGATCCTGTGGTCGGTCGTCCTGCCGGTGTCCCGGCCGATCATCGGCGTGGTCTCCATCCTCGCCGTGGTCAACGTCTGGAAGGACTTCGTGTGGCCGCTCCTGGTGCTGCCGGATAGCGAGAAGATGTCGATCAGTGTCGGCATTTCCTCACTTTCGGCCCAAATGCCGCAGAATGTCCTGATTGCCGCGCTCTTCATCGCGAGTGTCCCGGCGATCGTGGTCTTTCTCATCTTCCAGCGCAGCATCATGGCCGGTCTCACGGCGGGCAGCCTCAAGGGCTGAACCACCCGACCGCATTCCCAACCCTTAAGGAGTTGTTTCCAGCATGCCCGAAACGTGGTGGCGGGGGGCCGCGATTTACCAGGTCTACCCGCGCAGCTTCGCCGACGGCAACGGCGACGGCATCGGCGACCTCGCCGGTCTGCGGAGTCGCCTGCCGTATCTCGCCGACCTCGGTGTCAACGCCGTCTGGCTCACCCCCTGGTACCCCTCCCCGATGGCGGACGGCGGCTACGACGTCGCCGACTACCGGGACATCGAGCCGTCCTTCGGCACCCTGGAGGAGGCGGAGAAGTTCATCCAGGAGGCCCACGAGCTGGGCATCAAGGTCATCATCGACGTGGTGCCCAACCACAGCTCCGACCGGAGCGCGTGGTTCCAGGAGGCGCTGGCGGCCGGTCCGGGATCCGCGGCGAGGAACCGGTTCTGGTTCCAGGACGAGCCCGGCGACTGGAAGTCCATCTTCGGCGGCCCCGCCTGGTCGCAGGTGCCCGACGGGCAGTGGTACCTGCACCTGTTCGCCCCGGAGCAGCCGGACTTCAACTGGACCAACCCGGAGGTGCACCAGGAGTTCCACGACGTGCTGCGCTTCTGGTTCGACCGGGGCGTGGACGGCATCCGGATCGACTCGGCCGCCGTACTCGTGAAGGACTTCGACGGCGGCGACCCCGACGGCTACACCGACCAGCCGGGCGTGCACGACGTCTACCGCAGCTGGCGCCGCGTCGCCGAGGAGTACGACGAGCGCATCTTCATCGGCGAGGTCTGGTTCCCCGACCAGGAGCGGTTCGCCCGCTACCTGCGCCCCGACGAGATGCACACCGCCTTCAACTTCGACTTCCTGGCCTGCCCGTGGGACCCGGCCGCGCTGCGCCGCTCCATCGAGGAGACGATGGAGACCCACATCCCGCTCGGCGCGCCGCCCACCTGGGTGCTCTCCAACCACGACGTGGCCCGGGTGGTCACCCGCTACGGCCGCGAGGACACCTCCTGGGACCACGGCGCCCGCCGCGACGGCGTGCCCTCCGACCTGGAGCTGGGCTACCGGCGCTCGCGCGCGGCCGCGCTGCTGGCGATGGCGCTGCCCGGCGGCGTCTACATTTACCAGGGCGAGGAACTGGGCCTGCCCGAGGTGGACGACATCCCCGACGAGCTGCGCCAGGACCCGATCTACCACCGTTCCGGCCACACCGTGCCCGGCCGCGACGGCTGCCGCGTGCCGCTGCCCTGGTCCGGCGGCGAGCCGCCGTTCGGGTTCGGCACCGGCGAGCCGTGGCTGCCCCAGCCGGAGGCGTGGAACAAGCTCACCGCCGAAGCCCAGTCCCAGGACCTCGGCTCCATGCTCACCCTCTACCGCAACGCGCTCGCCCTGCGCCGCGAACACCTCGGCGACGGCACCCTGACCTGGCTCGACTCCGCCCCCGAGGTGCTCGCCTTCACCCGCGACTCCGGTGTGACCTGCGTCGTCAACCTCGGTTCCGACCCGGTACGGCTCCCGCCCCACGAGACCGTCCTGCTCGCCAGCGGCCCGCTGGAAGGCGACGAGCTGCCGTCCGACACAGCGGTGTGGCTGTCCTGAACGCGCTCATCGAAGCCGCCGGCCTGGAGAAGACCTATCCGGCCAGGGACCGCAAGGGCACCGCGTTCCGCGCCGTGGCCGGGGTGGACTTCCAGGTCCACCGGGGTGAGGCCTTCGGCTTCCTGGGCCCGAACGGAGCGGGGAAATCCTCCACCATGCGCATGCTCGCCGGGGTGTCCGCGCCCACCGCGGGGACGCTGCGCATCCTCGGCCTGGACCCGGTCGCCGACGGCCGCCGGGTCCGGGCCAGGCTCGGCGTCGTGCCCCAGGACGACTCCCTCGACACCCAGCTCACCGTCGAGGAGAACCTCCTGGTGTACGGGCTGTACTTCGGCCTGTCCCGCCGGGCCGTACGGGCCAGGGCGGGGGAGCTGCTGGAGTTCGCCCGGCTGGAGGACAAGGCGGGCGAACGGGTGGAGCACCTGTCCGGGGGCATGCGGCGGCGGCTCACCATCGCGCGGGCGCTCATCAACGAGCCGGAGATCCTGCTGCTGGACGAGCCCACCACCGGGCTCGACCCGCAGGCCAGGCACGTGCTGTGGGACCGGCTCTTCCGGCTCAAGCAGGACGGCGTCACCCTCATCCTCACCACGCACTACATGGACGAGGCCGAGCAGCTCTGCGACCGGCTGGTCGTGATGGACAAGGGGCTGATCGCGGACGAGGGCTCGCCGCGGGAGCTGATCGAACGGCACGTCACGCGGGAGGTGCTGGAACTGCGCTTCCCGCCGGGCGAGCACGAGGAGGTCGGCAGGAAGCTCGGCGACCAGGTCGAGGTCCTGCCCGACCGGCTGCTCTGGTACGCCGACGACGGCGAGCAGGCTCTGGCCCAGGCCACCGAGGCGGGCGTACGGCCGCTCACGGCCCTGGTGAGGCGTACCGGCCTGGAGGACGTGTTCCTGCGGCTCACCGGCCGCTCCCTCACGGACTGAGCATGAAATTTCGGGATTCGGGGGGTGGGGCGGGGATGGCGTTCCGGGCGCTGGCGTACTGGCTGGTGCGCTACCGGCGGACCTGGCGGGGCACGATCGTGGTGAGCGTCGCCAACCCGATCCTGTTCCTGCTGGCGATCGGGGCCGGGCTCGGCACCCTGGTCGAGGGCACCGTGGAAGGGGCGTCGTACCTGGCGTTCTTCGCGCCGGGGCTGCTGGCCGCGGCCACGCTGCAGAACGCCTTCGTGGAGGCCGGGTTCAAGGTCAACAGCGCGCTGCGGCGGGAGCGGATCTACTCGACGGCCGCGGCGACTCCACTCGAACCGGGGCACATCCTGGCCGGGCACCTGATGTTCATCACGCTCCGGCTCATGCTCAGCGCGGCGGCCTTCGTCGTGGTGATGGCGCTGTTCGGGCTGACCGGCAGCGTCGGCGTGGCCCTGGCGGTGACGCTCGCGGCCACCCTGACCGGGCTGGCGTTCGCCGCACCGCTGGCCGCCTGGGCGGTCACCGTGTCCGACTTCCCGCAGCTCAACACCGTGTTCCGGTTCGTGGTCATGCCCATGTACCTGTTCTCGGGGACCTTCTTCTCGGTCACCCAGCTGCCGGGGCCGCTGCGCGCGGTCGCGTACGCGCTGCCGCTCTGGCACGGCGTGGACCTGTGCCGGGCGCTGGCGCTGGGCACGGCGACGCCCGGCACGAGCCTGCTCCACGCCGGCTATCTGACCCTCTGCTGCGTGGCCGGGGTCCTGGTCGCGCGCGTGACCTTCCGGCGGTGTCTGCACGCATGAACGACCGCATCGCGCTCCCGCCGGCCGGCGGCGCCCACCTGGTGGTGCTGCGCAACCTCTGGGTGCACAAGGGCGGCAGCCCGTGGACGATGGCGCTGTTCTCGGTCTTCGAGCCGATCCTCTACCTGCTGGCGATCGGGGTGGGCATCGGCGGGCTGGTGGGGGAGGTGCCGGGGGTGGAGGTTCCGTACGCGGCGTTCGTCGCGCCGGCGCTGCTGGCCACGGCGGTGATGAACAGCGCGCTGGAGGAGACCACCCAGACCGCGTACGCGAAGTTCGCCTTCGACCGGTTCTACCATTCGCTGGCCGTGACGCCGATCACGGTCTCCGGCCTGGTGCTGGGGGAGATCGCCTGGGGCATGCTGCGCGGCCTCATCACCGGGCTCGGCTTCCTGGCCGTGGTCACCGCCCTCGGCCTGGTGACCTCGCCCTGGGTGCTGCTGGCCGTGCCCGCAGGGCTGCTCATCGCGTTCACGTTCGGCGCGGCGGGCTTCCTCACCGCCGGGTATGTGCGCGGATGGAGTGATTTCCAGTACATGCAGCTGGTCATGCTGCCGATGTTCCTGTTCGCCACCACCTTCTATCCGGTGACGGTCTATCCCGAGCCGGTGGCGGCCGTGGTGCGGGCGCTGCCGCTCTATCACGCCATCGAGCTGGTGCGCGGGCCCGCGCTCGGCCAGGTGGGGCCGGGGCTGCTGGGGAACGCCGGGTATCTGGCCGCGGTGGGCCTGGTCTGCTTCCTGCTGGCCCGCCGCAGGTGGCGGCGCCTGCTGACCGCCTGATCAGGTCAGCCGGGTGATCGTCTCGGTGAAGGCGGTGGCGAGCCGGCTCATGTCCGGCGTGCGGTAGGCGTGCCTGTTGTAGATCATCGAGCCGGTCAGGGAGCCGTCGGGGTGCTCGGTGACGAGCAGTTCGGGCGGATGGGTGTCGGGGTCGTCGTCGGCCAGCCGCCATTCCATGATCGGGCCGGCGGGGACGGCGAACTCCCGGGACGGCAGCCCGGGGAGGTGGGCGGGGCGGCCCCAGCTCTCGAAACGGAAGTACGCCGGGTAGGGCACCAGGTCGTGCAGGCGGGCGAAGTTGTGGAACTGGTGCTCGCCCGCGGTGAGGGCGGCCTGCCGTACGTGGGCGATGACGTCGCCGGCGACGGGGACGCGCAGGAGGTTCCAGCGGAACAGGCAGCCGACCGTGGCGTCGAACTCGGGACGGGAACGGCCGGTGACGGGAGTGGCCAGGACGACCTCGGGGGAGCCCGCCCAGGCGCCCAGCGTGACGGCCCAGGCGGCGGCCAGGACCATGGCGGGGGTCGCGTTGCGGCGGACGGCCAGGTCCCGTACGGGATCGACGGGGAACTCGTGGGCGATGGCGGCGCACCTGGTCACGTCGGGGGCGCGGCCGGGAAGGTCCGGGAGCGTACGCGGGGCGCCCGCCAGGGTGGCCGTCCAGTGGTCGCGGGTCCGGTGCCATTCGCGGTGCTCGAAGGCGACGAAGTCGGCGTACGGGGACGGAGTCGGCAGGGGGGAAGGGGCGTCATGCGCGAAGGCGGAATAGAGCACGCCCAGTTCGCGCAGGAGCACCCCGGCCGACCACCCGTCGAAGACCATGTGGTGGGCCGCCAGGACGAGGACGGCGGAACTCACGCCGCCGGTGGGGCCGCAATCCCGAAAACGGCCACCACCGGCGGCGGGTTCTGCCGCGCCACCCGTACGCCCACGGCGGAGGCGGATCAGGGCGGCGCGGAGCAGGGGTCCCCGGCGGATGTCGAAGGGCGCACGGACCAACTCGGCGGCCAGGTCACCGGCTTCTTGAGCGTCACGTGCTTCGTGCAGGGTGAGGCGTACGCCGGATTCCGGCATGACGACGGCACGGCCGTCCCGGAAGACGGTGCGCAGGGCCTCGTGCCTGATGGTGAGCTCGGTCAGGCAGCGATCCAGGAGGTCCGCGTCGAGGTCGCCGTCGATCTCCACGGCGACGTGCACGGGCGGCATGTGCCGGGTCTCGGCGGTGGCGTGCATCCAGCGCCACCAATGCTCCTGGACCCCGGACAGCGCCCCCTCCGCCGGAGCAGTCTCCGGATCAACCGGGCTCCGCGCTGGGCGTTCCGCGGCTACCTGGACGGCCTGTGCGGACAAGACCGGGTGGTCGAAGGCGAGGGTGCCGGGCACGTCCACGCCGAACTCCACCGCCGCCCTTGTGGCGAGTTGAGCGGCTTTGAGCGAGTCGCCGCCCAGCGCGAAGAAGTCGTCGTCCGGGCTCGTCACCGGCAGGCCGAGCACCGCGCTCCACAGCCGGGCCAGGGCGTGCTGCTCCGGGGTTTCCAGCGGCCGTCCGCCGGTGCTCCGCGGAGCGGTGAACAGCTCCCGCAGCTCGCCTTTGACGACCTTGCCCAGGTCGTTTCTGGGGAGGCGGTCGACGAAGGCGTACCGGGTGGGGATCTCGTTGCGGGCGAGGCGCTGGTGCAGGAAGGTCCTGAGCTCGTCGGCGCTCACCGGGTCGCGTGCCACGACGGCGGCGGCGACCATCGCGCCCATCACCGGGTGCGGCACGCCGAGCACGGCGGCCTCGGCCACCGCGGGATGTTCCCGCAGCGCCGCCTCCACCTGCGGCGCGGAGACCTTCAGGCCTCCCGACTTGATCACGTCGGAGTCGCGTCCGACCAGGTAGAGGTATCCGTCCCGGTCGAGGTAGCCGAGATCGCCCATGCGCGTCCAGCCCCGCTGGAACACGCGCGCGCTCGCCTGGGGGTCCCCGTAGTAGGAGCGCTGCGCGGCGGGAGCCCGTAACCAGACCTCGCCGGCCTCCCCGGTCGCGGCCGGTTCCCCGTCCTCGCCGACGATCCGGAGATCGCCGGACTCGGTCGCCCGGCCCACCGAGTGCGGGCGCGCCGGATCGACGATCATGGTGGTCTGGGCGGGTACGGCCTCCGTGGAGGTGTAGAAGTTCACGATCGTGGCCTTGGGAAAGGCCCGCGGGAGCGCGCTCGCCACGTGCGGGGGGAGCGCGTCGGCCGACGAGCTGAGCAGGAGCACCGACGACAGGTCGTGTCGCCGCCACGCCTCCGAACTGAGCAGGTCGGCGGCCATCGAGGGGACCACGAACACCGTGCCGACCCTGCGCTCCGCGATCGCGGCGCAGAAACGTTCGGCGTCGAAGACGGACGCGACGAGCGCGGTGGGGTGCGCGACGAGCGTGTTGACGAGCATCATCTGCGCGGCGTTCGTCCCGATCGGGAACGCGTGCAGGAAATACTCCGAATGCGACAACATCCGGTGGGCGGGATGCGGCCGATGCCCGAACGCCAGGTTCGCGTGACTGGCCGCGACGCCCTTCGGCCGTCCGGTCGTCCCGGACGTGTAGAGGATCTGTGCGGGATCGTCCGGATTGAGGGTGGGCTTCTTCTCGTTGTCCGGCTCCACTCTCGGTCCTGCCGTCGAGTCGGCTCCGGGATCAGCCTTGGGTCGTCCCGGATCAATCTGTGGATCTTGGACGTCCGGATCATCGGCCCGAGTCCGGCGGGTGTCGTGGAGCGCTTGGTCCAGGACCCAGCGGGCCTGGCAGTCGTCGATCATCAGGCGGAGGGTGGCCTCGGACTGCCGCGCTGGGAGCGGGACCGCCACTCCGCCGGCCCGGAGCACGCCCAGGAACGCGACCGCGTACTCAGCCCAGCGGTCGTTCTCGAACAGCAGGCCGACCCGGTCCCGGGCGCGAGTCCCCGGCCGAGTAGCGCGGACGCGGTGGCGTCGGCCTGCTCGTCCCACTCCCCGAAGCTCAACTTCACACTGTCGTCGCAGATCAGAGCCGTTCTTGAGGGTTGCTCACCAGCCCGGGCCCGGAGCAGTCCGGGGAGTGTGACGGTCATCGTCCCGCCTCTCCGCAGCCGTCGATGATCCCTCGGAGTAAACCACTCCGAACGAATCATCACAAGTATCTAGCAAACGGATGCAATTTCTAGTCATACTCACGAAATAAGCGATCGTTGGGGCGGTTCAATGGAACACGTTCGGATCTCGGTACCGCAGCGCGGCATCTGGTTCAACGAGCAGCTCAGCGACCTGGGAGCGGTACACCACATGCCGTTCGCGGTCCGGTTCGCCGGTCCTGTCGACGTGCCGGCCCTCGGCCGCGCGTGCGCGCGCATGGTCGACCGGCATCCGCTGCTCCGGGCGGCGGTCCGGCAGTCGGACGGGGTTCCGTACCTGGTCGAAGGCGCTCCGGTCCGCGTCGAACTCGGTTCAGACCCTCGTACGGAGATTCTCCGGCCGTTCGACCTGGAGAAAGGGCCGCTGGCGCGGTTCAGCCTGCTGGAGGACGGGCGGCTGCTCGTCATCGTGCACCACCTGGCCTTCGACGGGCAGTCCACCGACATCTTCGTCGCCGATCTGGCGGCGTGTTACCGGGCGGAGACGGCGGGGTTCGCGCCCGAGCTGGCTGAGCTCGGGCCGGGGGAGCATCCCGAGGTCGAGGCGGCGCGGATCGCGGCCGGGACTCCGGCGGCGCGGGCGTACTGGTCGGGGCGGTGGGCGGAACCCGACGAGGTCGTGCTGCCCGGCTTCGAGCGGTCCGGCCAGGAGGTTCAGCCCGGCGATGCTGTCGAGTTCCGGCTGCCCTCGTCGGTGCTGGAGAACGCCGCCGCGCGTCTTGGCGTGACCAGGTTCGAGACGGTCGTCGCGAGCGTGCACGCGCTGTTGCGCCGCTACGGCAACCACCGGCCGGTGACCGCCCTGGATCTCGGCGTACGGCCTGCGGAGGCGCGTGGCCGCATCGGCGTGTACGTGAACGAGTTGCCCTTCGCCTCCGAGCCTGCGCGTGAGATGGGCTTCGCGGAGTTCGCCCGGTCTGTACGCGCGGGCCTGCGAGAGCTTTACCAGGTCCGCGAAGTTCCCCTGAGCAGGGCGGTCTCCGGAGTCCGGCCCGGGGTGTCGCTCGCGCCCGTATCGCTGACCTATCGCCGCCGGATCGCGCCCCCGCCCGGGACGACCGTGGACTGGGTGCTTTTCAACCACACCGCCCGGAACGCGTTGCGGATCCACCTGGTGGACGGGCCCGACGGGCTGGGCGTCATGTTGCAGTTCGCCCCCGGGTCGATCGCCCGAACCGACGTGGAACGAATCGCGTCCCACTGGCAATCCATCCTTACGCAGATCACGAAAAATCCTGACATAAGGGTCCGCGAGCTGGTGTTGAGCGACCGGCTAGCGGGTGAGTCGTTCACGGAAGCGGTCGTGGGTGGCTCGGCACCGGTGAACCTCGCCGTGGGAGGCGGGGTGGCGGGAGGCTCGGCGTTCGCCATCGTGCCTGCGGTCGAGGGTGGCTCGAAGTCGGCCATCGTGGCTGAGGTCGTGGGTAGCTCGGCGTCGGCCATAGCGGGTGGGGTCGTGGGTGGCTCGGCGCCGACTGTGGAGGGTGCGGTCGAGGATGTCTCGAAGCTAGCCGTCGTGAGTGCGGTCGAGAGTGGCTCGGCGCTGGCACTGGAGGGTGCGGTCGTGGGTGGCCCACCGTCGGCCATGGCGGGTGCGGCCATGGTCGCTACGGCGAGTGCGGTCGCGGGTGGATCGGTGTCGGCTATGACTGGCGCGGTTGTGGAGTATCCGCAGGTAGGGGCTCTGGAGCTATTTCTGGAGCAGGTTGCGGCCACGCCGGACGCGGTGGCTGTGGTCAGCGGGGATGTGCGGCTGAGCTATGTCGACCTGGATCGGTTGGCGGGGCGGCTGGCGGGGCGGCTCCGGGATGCCGGGGTTGAGGCGGGCGATCTGGTCGCGCTGGCCGCCGGTAGGTCGGAGCGGATGGTGGCCGGGGTGCTGGCCTGCTGGAAGGCGGGAGCCGCTTATCTGCCGCTTGATCCGGCATATCCGGCTGAGCGGCTCGACTACATCCTCGCCGACTCCGGGGCCAAGGTCCTACTCGCGGATCCGGGTACCTGGTTGGCGGGCGCGACGGTAGTCCCTCTCGCCGATGTTCCAGACGACGAATCGACTTCCGCACAGGGTTCGGGTTCGGGTTCGGGTTCGGCCGAGCGTGGTTCGGCTGGGGTGCTTGCGTACGTGATCTACACCTCCGGGTCCACTGGGCGGCCGAAAGGGGTGGAGATCGAGCATCGGGCGCTGGTTAACCTCCTGCTGTCGATGCGGGATGAGTTGCGGGCCGGATCGGGGGATGTCTGGCTTGCGGTGACGTCGTGGTCGTTCGATATTTCCGCGCTTGAACTCTGGCTGCCGCTGGTCACCGGCGGGTCGGTCGTCATCGCCGGGGAGGGCGAGACCGCTGACGGTGACGCGTTGACGCGGTTGGCCGGACGTCACGCGGTCACGCATGTGCAGGCGACCCCGTCCACCTGGCGGATGCTCCTGGATGCGGGATTCCGGTTCGATGGAACCGTGCTGACCGGCGGAGAAGCCCTTCCTCTGCCGCTGGCGGCGCGGCTGCGGCCCCGCGTCGGCCGCTTGCTCAACATGTATGGCCCGACGGAGACCACGATCTGGTCGACCCTGGCCGAGATTCCGCTCAATCCGGAGCATGTGCGGATTGGTCGTCCGATCGCCAACACCCAGGTGTTCGTCCTGGATGACGACCTGGACCCCGTGCCTGCGGGCATCCCTGGTGAGCTCTACATCGCGGGAGCCGGACTCGCCCGCGGTTACCTGAATCGTCCCGAGCTGACCGCCGAGCGTTTCCGTTCCGAGCCGGTGCGCATGTACCGGACGGGGGATCGGGTTCGGTTGCGCGGTGACGGGCTGGAGTTCCTTGGGCGTACCGACAATCAGGTCAAACTTCGTGGCCACCGGATCGAGCTCGGCGAGATCGAGGCGTGCCTGCTGGCCCACGTGAAGGAGGCCGCGGTCGTCGTCCAGGACGAGGAGCTGATCGCGTACACAGTGGGTGGGGGGCCTGACCTGCGTCGTCATCTTGCCCGGCAGGTGCCTGCCTACATGGTGCCCGCCGCGTTCGTCGAGCTCGGCAGCATGCCGCTCACGCCGAACGGCAAGCTTGACCGTGCCGCCCTGCCCCGGCATGACGAGCCCGCCGCCGCGGTCTCCGCGAGTGAGTCACCGCTCGAAGCGGTGGCTGAGATCTGGGCGGACGTGTTCGGCATGGAGGGCATCGGTCCGGAGGAGAGCCTTTTCGACCTGGGTGGGCACTCGCTCACCATTGCCCAGATCGCCGCAAGGATCCGTGACCGCTTCGACGTGGACGTGCCGTTCTACACGTTCTTCGACACCCCGACGATCACTGGAATCGCCGCCGCGATCGGTGAACGGGGGGACCGCACATGACCCCGGCGGGGCCGCTGACTCCGGGCCAGGAGCGGCTCTGGTTTCTGCATCGGCTCGATCCGGGCGACGCCTCGTACAACATGCCGATCGCCCTTCGAATCCACGGGCCCCTTGACGCGGCGGCGCTGCGCCGGGCGCTGGTCGAGATCGTGGATCGCCATGACGTGCTGCGGAGCCGTTTCGCCGAAGAGGACGGTTCTCCGGTCTGTGTGGTCGTGCAGGAGGGCATTCCGCTCGAACATCGCGAAGCGTCGCTTGAGGAAGTTCGGGAGTGGGTGGCCGGGCTGGCCAACGAGCCTTTCGATCTCGCGAACGGGCCTGTCGCGCGTTTCGCGCTGTTCCGGATCGCCCAGGATGACCATGTTCTGTGCCTGGTCATGCACCACATCGTGGCGGACGGCTGGTCGGTCGACGTCCTGCTCCGCGAACTGGCCGACCTCTACGAAGCGTTCATCGAGGGGCGGCCGTCGCCCCTGCCGCCACTCCCGATCCGATACGCCGATCATGTACGCCGTTCGCGTGACGAAGCCACCGCCACCCGCACGGCGTACTGGACGGGGGTTCTCGAAGATGCTCCGCCGCTGGAGCTTCCTACGGACCGCCCCCGGCCGGCCACGCGTTCGGCTCGGGGAGCGCAGGTTCATCGGGAGATTCCGCCTGACCTGGTCAAAACGCTCGAATCATTGGCCAGGGCCGAACGGGCGACCGTTTTCATGGTCTTCCTCGCGGCCTTCCAGATTCTTCTGGCCCGGCACTGCGGTCAGCGCGACGTCACCATCGCCACGCCGATCATCGCCCGTGGCCGCGTCGACACGGAACGACTGATCGGCTACTTCACCGGGCTGATCATGCTCAGGACCGAAATTTCCGGAGACATCCTCTTCCGTGACCTGCTGCGGATCACTCGCAATACCTGCCTACGCGCCTACGACCAGGGCGAACTGCCATTCGGTGCGCCTTTTCAGGCCATGTTCATGTATATGCGGACGCAGTCGGAGCGCCCCCGCCTTGCCGACCTGACCGTGGAGATCTTCGACTCGGGTCTCGCCACCGCCAAGACCGACCTGTCCCTCGACATCTACCAAGGCCCGACCCTGACCGGCCTCACCTTCACCTACGACACCGACCTCTTCGACCCCGAAACCATCGCCGACCTCGCCACGCGCTTCCTCACGCTCCTGTCCGGCATATCCACCCAACCGGACACGAAGATCAGCCGTCTCCCTCTCCTCCCGCCGGCCGAACGCGCCCTTCTCGCCTCCTGGGCAGGAGATCAGGCCGCTGAGACCGGTGCTGTCGACGAGGTCGTCGTGCTGGGCGGCGCACCGGACTCCGTTGCGATCGAGTGCGCCGGTCGGCGACTGACATACCGAGGTCTCGCGCGCAGGATCGATGAGCTGGCCGCCGTTCTTCTCGCCCGCGGCATCGGTCCCAGTCAGGTCGTCGGGGTGCGGCTCGGCCGGTCGATTGACCTGGTGGCGACGTTGCTCGCCATCTGGCGAACGGGCGCCGCCTACCTGGCGATAGATCCGGAATATCCGGCGGAGCGGGTCGACCATCTCCTGTCCGACAGCGAAGCGAGCCTGATCATCTCGGATGCATCCGAGGTCGAGCGGCTCACCTCAGCGGTGGATCCGCCTGATATGTGGATACGCGAGAGCCACCCGGCCTACGTGATCTACACCTCCGGATCGACGGGAACGCCCAAGGGCGTCGTGGTCGAGCGGCGGAGTGTGGCCGCGCGGGTGCGGTGGATGGCGGACGCGTACGGGCTGAAACCCGGGGATCGGGTGGCGCAGTTCGCGGCGTTGAGCTTCGACGCGCACGTGGAGGAGATCTTCCCGGCCCTGGCGGCGGGGGCCACGGTCGTCATGGTGCCGGACGGCGGGCGGAGCTTCCCCGACTTCCTGCGTACGCCCGAAGGCCGGCAGGTCACGGTGCTCGACCTGCCGACGGCGTACTGGCACGAACTGGTACGCGATCTCGACGGCCTGGCCTGGCCGGACGGATTGCGGCTGGTAATCCTGGGCGGCGAGCAGGTCGCGGCGGACGCCGTACGGACCTGGCGGCAGCGGTTCGGGGATCGGGTGCGGCTGGTCAACACGTACGGCCCGACCGAGACGACGGTGGTCGCGACGGCGGCGGACCTGGACGGACCGGGCAATCCGCCGATCGGCCGTCCGATCGGGGAGACGACCGTGCACGTGACCGACGAGTACGGGGAACTGGTCCCGGTCGGCGTGGCGGGCGAACTGCTCATCGGCGGCATCGGGGTCGCACGCGGATACCTCGGACAACCACGACTGACGGCCGAGCGTTTCGTCCCCGACCCCGAGGGACAACCAGGGTCGCGCCTCTACCGGACCGGTGACCGAGTCCGCTGGCTTCGTGACGGGCAGCTCGAATTCCTCGGGCGGCTCGACGACCAGGTGAAGGTCCGAGGCTTCCGGGTCGAACCAGGCGAGATCCAATCCTGCCTCGCGACGCACCCCGGAGTTCGCCAAGCGGTCGTCACCGTACGAGACGGGGATCTCATCGCTTATGTCGACGGCACCGCCGACCACGACGACCTGCGGCGGCACGTTTCTATGGCGCTTCCTCCGCATCTGCTCCCCACCCACTGGGTGAACGTCGACGGCTTCCCCCTGACCGCGAACGGAAAGCTGGACCGCGCCGCCCTGCCCGCGCCGGCCACATCCGCGGGGGCGTACATTCCGCCACGATCCGAAGCGGAGGAACTGGTCGCGGAGATCTGGGCGGACGTGCTCGGCCTCGACCGGGTCGGCGCCGGGGACGACTTCTTCACCCTCGGCGGCCACTCCCTGCTCGCCACCCGCGTCATCGCCCGCATCCGCCACGCCGCCGACCTGGCCGTCCCCGTGCGCACGCTGTTCACCCGGCGCACGGTCGCCGAGTTCGCCCTGGCCGTCGAGGCCATCCTGGAGGAGGCGGAGCGGTGCCCGACCAGCTGAACCACGTCGCCATCGTCGGCGCCGGCCTCGCCGGTTCCCTGATGGCGATCTATCTGGCCAAACGCGGGCACCGCGTCGAGGTCTTCGAACGCCGCGGCGACCCCCGCCGGGGCAGCGCGGGCGAAGGACGATCGATCAACCTCGGCCTGTCCGCCCGCGGGATCCGGGCCTTACGCCTGGCCGGGCTCTGGGAGGACGTGCGCCCGCATACCGTCCCCATGCGCGGCCGATACGTGCACCCCCGCGACGGCGAACCCTTCTTCCAGCCGTATGGCCAGGACCCCACCGAGATCCTCTACTCGATCCGCCGCGACACCCTCGCCCGCGTCCTCGTCGAACAGGCCGCCCCCGGCGTGCGCTTCCACTTCGACGCTCCCTGCACCGGCATCGAACGTGACGTTCCCGCCCTCACCGTCACCGGCCACGGCCGCGTCACCCCCGACTACATCGTCGGCGCCGACGGCGCGTTCTCCACCGTGCGCCAGGAGACCCACCGCGGCCTGCCCGCCGACTTCCGGCAGGACTTCCTCGACTGGGGCTACAAGGAGCTCCACCTTCCGACGACCGACCGTCTGGAAGCCCTCCACGTCTGGCCCGGCGAACGCGGCCTCATGGTCGCCCACCCGAACGTGGACGGCTCCCTCACCTGCACCCTCTTCATGCCGTACGCGGAGCTGGCCGCACTTTCCGACGTGGCCGGCTTCTTCCGGAGGAACTTCCCTTCCGCCGCGATCCCCTACGTCTCCGCACAGTTCGCCGCGAACCCGGTCGGGCACCTCGTCTCCGTACGGACCTCGCATTGGCACCACGCCGACCGGGTCGTCCTGATCGGCGACGCCTGCCATGCCGTGTACCCCTTCTACGGACAAGGCATGAACTCCGCCTTCGAGGACTGCGTCGTCCTCGACGGCTGCCTGGCCGACCACCCCGCCGACCGCGCCGCCGCCTTCGCCGCCTACCAGCGGGCCAGAAAGCCGCACACCGACGTCCTCGCCGACCTGTCCGAGGACAACTTCCTGGAACTGCGCGACCGCCTGCGTTCCCCCCTCCACCGCGCCAGAAAACGGCTCGACACCCTGCTCAGCCGGGCCTTCCCCGGCCACTGGCGCCCCCTCTACACCATGATCAGCCACACCGCCATGCCGTACGGCGACGCGCTCGACCGCGCCCGAGCCCAGGACCGGCTGGTCCTGCGTGCCGGGCTCGCCGGCCTGGTCGCCGGTGCAGCCGTCCTGGCGGCATGGAAACGCAGGAGGCACGTGCAGTGATCATCAATCCCGGCGACTCCGCGCTCCGCCTTTACGACATCACCGAGGTCGGCGAGCACCGCCATCTCCGCGCGGCCGCCGGCTGGGCCCGCGAGTATCTCTGTAACCCGCACCCGGACCTCGGCCGGCGCGGGCCGGTCTGCCCGTACGCGCAGTCCTCGATCGATCGCCGGCGATTCCATCTGGCTTTGCGGACGGGTGCGCTCAGGTCGGTGGATGAGGTGGTGAAGGCGGTCGAACCGTACCGGGCGTGGTTCATTCAGCTGGCTCCGCGGGAGGAGCCGGACGCGCTGCACACGACGATCCTGATCGTGTTCCCGGACGCGTACGGGGAGTTGGATCTGATCGACGCGGCCCAGAGGCGGCTCAAAGATCGGTATGTCCAGGACGGGCTCATGATCGGGGAGTTCCATGACGGGCCGCCGGACAAGCCGGGGCTCTGGAACCCGGACCTGCGGCCGCTCGCGAGCCCGGTACCGATGCTGGTCATCCGCCACATGGTCGCCACCGACCTGCCCTTTCTGGCCGATGATCCGGAGCATGTGCGGGCCTATCGCGCGCTTTTCGGTGACCATGTCCCCGCGCATCTGCGCGATGTGGTGATCACCTGATGGGCGGCTTGCGGGCTCGTATGGCCCGAGTCGCCCGCACGACGATTCCTCGGCGCTCCCCGGATGCCGCGATTCCGCTCACATCCGCTCAAGAACGCCTCTGGTTCCTCTCCCGGACCGCCGACGACACCTACCTTTGCTGGGCCGCCCACCGCCTGACCGGCCCTCTCGACCCCAAGGCGCTTGCTGCGGCTCTCACCGAAGTCGTCAACCGCCACGAAGCCCTCCGCACGTCTTTCACCGAAGAGAACGGCCGCGCCACCCAGATAGTCCATGCCCACGTCGAGGTCGTCCTGGACTACGTCATCGGCCCGGCTCACGAGGCGGTCGCCGAGTTTCTGGGACGCGGGTTCGATCTCGCGACGGGGCCGCTGATCAGGGCGTTGCTGGTGGAGACAGGGGTGGATGAGCACGTGTTCGTGCTCTGCCTGCACCATCTGATCTCGGACGGCGAGACCGTGGGGGTGATCTTCGGGGAGGTCTACGCGCTCTACCGCGGTGAGGTCCTCCCGGAGGTGAAGGTCCAGTTCCCCGATTACGCGGTGTGGGCGTCGGGGCGCAGGGACACGTCGGCCGCCGACTACTGGCGGCGAGAACTCGACGGCGCGCCCGGTTTCCTTCCCTTACCGACCGATCGGGTACGGCCGAGCCGGGCGACGCATCGCGGGGATCGATGTTCGGTGCCGTTGCCGCAGAAGGTCGCGGAGGGCATCCGGCGGGCGGATCACACCCCGTTCATGGTGGTGATGGCGGCGCTCGCAGTGGTGCTGGCCCGCCTGGCGGATGTGGACGATGTCGTCGTCGGATCCCCGGTCGCCGATCGCGATCATCCGGATCTGGAGCAGTCGGTCGGGTTCTACGTGAACACGCTCGCCTTTCGTACGCGGCTGGCGGGCAATCCGACACTGGGCGACGTGCTGGCGCAGGTCCGCGAGACGACCATGTCGGGGTTGGATCACCGTTCGCTGCCGTTCGACGTCGTCGTCGACATGCTCGGCGGCCGAAGGGATCTCAGCTTCAACCCGATATTTCAGGTCATGCTGGTGACCGGGGAGCCCGGAGGCGTACACCACCCCGCTCCCGGCCTCACCGCCGAATCCTGGGCCCTCTCCGCACCTCCCGCCCGCTTCGACATGACGGTGATCGCCGAAGCCACCCACCTCCACATCGACTACGCGACCGACCTCTTCGACGCTCCCACCGTCACCCGCTTCGCCCACCACCTGATCCGTGTCCTCGAAGTGCTGACAACCACCCCGGACATCCGCGTCTGGGACATCCCCCTGGCCACCATCCCCACCA
>NZ_BOOA01000050.1 GCF_016862995.1 Acrocarpospora phusangensis | reverse complement strand
ATCCACCATCTGCCCGGGATGTCGTGATGGCCCGCGAACACCTGGCCGCCGTACGCGCGGTGGTCGTGCTGACCGTGCTCGCCGGGCTGCTCTATCCGCTGCTCGTGATGGGCCTCGGCCAGCTCCTGTTCCACGACCGGGCCCAGGGCTCGCTGCTGCGCAAGGACGGCGAGATCGTCGGCAGTGCCCTGATCGGCCAGAAGTTCACCGACGCCGCCGGAACGCCGATCCCCCGCTACTTCCAGAGCCGCCCGTCCGAGGCCGGGGACGGGTACGACATGCTCGCCACGACGGCCAGTAATCTGGGCCCTGAGGACATCGTGGACACTCCGGAAAAGGTGAGCCTGCTGACCCGGGTCTGCGCGCGGAGCAGGGCGGTCGGGGTGCTCGAAGGGGTGTCCGGTGCTCGGCCGTACTGCACGGGCGAGGGGGTGGGTGCGGTGCTCAAGCTCTTTCCCGGCCGGGTGGTGAGTGTGAACGAGCCCTGCCCGAAGAAACCCTTCATCCCGAAATATCGGGGCATGGGGGTGGAGTGTGCGCGGCCGGGTGAGGACTACACGGCCGGTCGGACGATCCCGATCCGGGGGGCCGCAACCGCCGTGGTGCCCGCCGACGCGGTCACCGCCAGCGGCTCCGGGCTCGATCCGGACATCTCGGTCGCCTACGCCCGCCTCCAGGCGCCCAGGATCGCCCGCGAACGCGGACTTCCGCTCGCCCGCGTCCACACCCTCATCGACCGGCACACCACCGGCCGGGCGCTCGGCTTCCTCGGCGAACCCGCCGTCAACGTGCTCCGGCTCAACCTGGCACTCGATCAGGTCAGGTGATCGTATGCCTCGCGGACGACTGCGCGTCTACCTCGGAGCCGCACCGGGCGTGGGCAAGACCTACGCCATGCTCGACGAGGGCCGCCGCGGCGCGGCGCGCGGCCGGGACGTGGTCGTCGGCCTGGTCGAGACCCACGGCCGTCCCCGCACCGCCGAACTCCTCGACGGCCTGGAGGTCGTCCCGCGCCGGAACATGACCCACCGCGGGGCCTCCTTCACCGAACTGGACGTCGAGGCCGTCATCCGCCGCAGCCCCAAGATCGCCCTGATCGACGAGCTGGCCCACACCAACGTGCCGGGCTCCCGCAACGTCAAACGCTGGCAGGACATCGAGGAGATCCTGGAAGCGGGCATCGACGTCATCTCCACGGTCAACATCCAGCACCTGGAGTCCATCAACGACGTCGTCCAGGCCATCACCGGCGTGCCGCAGCGGGAGACCGTGCCCGACGAGGTGGTCCGCCGCGCCGACCAGGTGGAACTCGTGGACATGGCCCCCGAGGCCCTGCGCCGCCGCATGGCCCACGGCAACGTGTACGCCCCCGAGAAGGTCGACGCCGCCCTCGCCAACTACTTCCGCGTCGGCAACCTGACCGCGCTGCGCGAACTGGCCCTGCTCTGGGTGGCCGGCAAGGTCGACGAACAGCTCGACCGCTACCGGGCGGAACACGGCATCGCCGGCACCTGGGAGGCGCGCGAGCGGGTCGTCGTGGCCCTCGCCGGAGGCCCCGAGGGCGACGTGCTCATCCGCAGGGCGGCCCGGATCGCCGCCCGCTCCAAGGGCGCCGACCTGCTGGCCGTCCACGTCACGCGGGCCGACGGGCTGGCCGACGCCGACCCGGCCACCCTGGTACGCCAGCGCACTCTGGTGGAGAGCGTCGGCGGCTCCTACCACCAGGTCATCGGCGACGACGTGCCCGGCGCGCTGCTCGACTTCGCCAGGGGCGTCAACGCCACCCAGCTGGTCCTCGGCGCGTCCCGGCGGGGGCGGCTCGCCCAGCTGTCCGCGCGCGGCGTCGGCGTGGAGACGACCTCGCGCTCCGGCAGCATCGACGTGCACATGGTCCCCCACCCGAACGTCAAGCGGGGCGGCCGGGGGGCGCGGCCGCGCGCGGCGCTGACCAGGACGCGCCGGATCGGCGGCTGGGCGGTGGCCCTGCTCGGCCTGCCCGCGCTCACCGCCGGCCTGTTCCCGCTGCGCGGCGTGCTGGCGCTGACCAGCGAGATCCTGCTGTTCCTGCTGCTGGTGGTGGGCGTGGCCCTGGTCGGCGGCATGTGGCCGGCGGTGACGGCCGCGATCGCGGGGTTCCTGCTGCTCAACTACTTCTTCACGCCGCCCACCAACCAGCTCACCGTCGCCGACCCGGAGCACCTGCTGGCGCTCCTGGTGTACGTGCTGGTCGCGATCATGGTGAGCATGGTGGTGGATGTGGCGGCCCGCCGTACCAGGGAGGCGGCCAGGGCCTCGGCGGAGGCGGAGACGCTCTCGGCGCTGGCCGGATACGTGCTGCGCGGGGACGCGGCGCTGACCTCGCTGCTGGGGCGGCTGCGGGAGATGTTCGGGCTGAGCTCGGTCACCCTGCTGGAGCGCGGCGCGGCGCAGACCCCCGAGGACCAGGCCGATCCGGCGGCCTGGCGGATCGTGGCCACCTCCGGCGGGGAGCCGGCCACCTGCCCCGCGCTGGCCGAGACCGACGTGGCCATCGACGAGGACCTGGTGCTGGCGGTACGGGGCCGCCTGCTGGACGCCGCCGACCGGCGCATCCTGGAGGCGTTCGCGGCCGAGGCGGCGGTGGCCCTGCGCCAGCAGCGGCTGGCCGAGCAGGCCGAACGGGCCAAGCCGCTGGCCGAGGCCGACCGCATGCGCACCGCCCTGCTCGCCGCCGTCAGCCACGACCTGCGCACGCCGCTCGCCTCCGCCAAGGCGGCGGTGGAGAGCCTCGGCAACACCGCCATCGACTGGTCGGCGGAGGACCGCGCCGAACTGCTCGCCACCGCCGACGAGTCCCTGGCCAGACTGGACCGGCTGATCGCCAACCTGCTCGACATGAGCCGCCTCCAGGCCGGCGCGCTCGGGGTCTCGCTCCAGCCGGTGGCCGTGGACGAGGTGCTGCCGCTGGCCATCGACGACCTGGGACCACTGGGCGAGCAGGTGGCGGGGGACGTCTCCCTCGACCTGCCCGAGATCATGGCCGATCCGGGCCTGCTCGAACGCGTGCTGGTCAACCTCATGGCCAACGCGGTCCGGCACAGCCCGCCCGGCGTCAAGGTCCTGGTCTCCGGCAGCTGGCACGATGAGCATGTGGAGATCCGCGTCATCGACCGGGGCCCCGGCATTCCGCCCGACGCCCACGAGCAGGTCTTCCTGCCGTTCCAGCGTCTCGGCGACCGGGACACCCACAGCGGAGTCGGTCTCGGCCTGGCCCTGTCCCGCGGGCTGACCGAGGCGATGGGCGGCCGGCTGACCCCGGACGAGACGCCGGGCGGCGGCCTCACCATGATCCTCACTCTGCCGATGGCCCGCGCATGACGCGCATCCTCGTCGTGGACGACGAACCCCAGATCCTCCGCGCGCTCCGCATCAACCTGGTCGCCCGCGACTACGAGGTGGCCCTGGCCGCCGACGGCGCCGCCGCGCTGCGCGAGGCCGCCCAGTGGCACCCCGACCTGGTCCTGCTCGATCTCGGGCTGCCCGACCTGGACGGCGTGGAGGTGATCCACGGCCTGCGCGGCTGGACCACCGTGCCGATCGTCGTGCTCTCCGGCCGGGCCGGCAACCAGGACAAGATCGAGGCCCTGGACGCGGGCGCCGACGACTACGTGACGAAACCCTTCAACATCGAGGAACTCCTGGCCCGGGTCAGGGCCGTGACCCGCAGGACCCGCGCCCAGGAGACCGAACCGGCGGCCGTCCAGCTCGGCGACCACACCGTGGACCTGGCCAACAAGACCGTCTCCGGCGGCGTACGGCTCACGCCCACCGAGTGGCACATCCTGGAGATCCTGCTGCGCAACCCCGGCCGCCTGGTCAGCCAGCGCCAGCTCCTGACCGAGGTCTGGGGCACCCAGTACCAGAAGGAGACCCACTACCTGCGGCAGTACATGGTGCAGCTGCGCCGCAAGCTCGAACGCGACCCCGCCCACCCGGTGCACCTGATCACCGAACTGGGCATGGGCTACCGCTACCTGCCCTGACGGGGGCGCGCCCGCGACGGGCACGCCCCCAGGGTGATCAGCTGCCGAACGCGCGGACCTCCAGCAGGCCGACGGAGCTGCTGCCGTTGCCGGTGAGCAGCACCCGCAGCCGGGTCGTGCTGGTGGCCGTGAACGTCACACTGTTGAACGCGTTCTTCGTCAGCGTGTACGCGCTCGCCCCGGGCACGTCCACGTACGCGCTGCCGTTCCAGTACTGGAGCTTCCACGACGCGGGCATGTCGATCCCCTGCTCGTCGTCGAAGAAGTACACCTCGGCCCGGTTCAGCGACTGCGCCGAGGACCAGGTCAGGTCCACCCACTGCTGCCCGGTCTGCGGCCAGCAGCCCCAGCGCGGGTTCACCGTGTCGTTGGACGAGGGCGGCTGGGCACCGTCGTTGATCGCCGCCACGCTCTCCCAGGCGGAGGTGAACGACGCCGACGGCGTGGCCAGCTGGGCCAGGTTGCTCGGCGGCTGCACCACCCCGCCCCGGTTGAAGATCTTCACCTCGGTGAGGCCGCTGCGCGACCCCGAGGCGTTGGTGGTGACGATCCGCACCCGCTGCGCGCTGATCGCCGGGAACTGCACCAGGTTGTAGTTGGCCCGGGGCGCGGCCGGGCTCTTGGTCTGCGAGGGCACGGTCGTCCAGGTGCTCCCGTTGAGGTACTGGATGTTGTACGACGCGGGCGCCCGATACGTGGCACTGGCCGGACGGCTGTCCTTGAAGTGCACCCGTAGCTCGTTGAACGTGCGCGCCGCGCCGAAGTTCACCTCGTACCAGTCGGAGGCGGAGGTGTTCCCGCCCCAGAACGGCTCGTTGGTGGGGAACCCGTCGATCGCCCCGGCCACGTTGCTGCCGGACGCGGTCGAGGAGGCCGTGGCCGTCGCGCCGGCCGCCAGGTTGGTGAGGTTGGCGGTCAGGTCCACGCCCGCCTTGGCCAGCATGTCCACCATGCGCGCGCTGGACTGGCTGACCTGGGTGGGCGTCTGCAGGCTGGGGAAGGCCGCGTTGAACGCGACCGTTCCGCCGGTGGTGACGGCTCCGGTGGCCGAGTCCCAGGTGAAGGGCACCAGCGAGTTGACCGTGGCCACCCGGGTGCCGTTGAGGAAGATCGAGTAGCCCTGCGGCACGCCCGCGTAGCGGGTGATCCCGTCCGCCGGGTCGTCCCAGACGATGGTCAGGTCGGTGTTGCGGTAACGCAGGTTGTTGACCATGAAGTGGGTCCAGCCGATGTTGATCGGCGAGAGCTCCACCTTGGCGTCACCGCGCGGGCGCAGCCCGGCCACGTCCTCGATCACGGTCCAGTTGGAGCTGCCCAGGATGTTGTGGTGGATCCAGGACCGGTAGTTGATCGAGGAGCCGTTCCAGTCGGCCCAGAACTCGTTGGCGTCGGGCCACTGGGTGTTGCCGCCGACGTACTGCGCCCAGGCGTTCCAGTAGAGCAGCTTCTTGTAGTCGGTCGCGCTCATCCAGGCGTTCGGGTAGTTGCGCAGCACCGAGGAGTACAGGCGGAACTGCACGGTCGAGTTGATGGTGGAGAAGTTGTTGGAGCCCGGGTTCCCGGCCGCCGCCGCTGCCGCCTTGTCGACCTGGTTGGCCGTGTAGTACGGGAAGATCGGGTACTGGGCGGGGCTGTCGTAGAGGCGCAGGGCCTCCCGGTAGGTGGCGGTGTTGGGGATCGCGCCGACCGAGAACGGGTAGTAGTTGTTGATCTCCTTCCAGGGCACCCATTCGTTGGTCGACTTCAGCCGGTGCTCGAACAGCTGCCGGTTGGGGTTCCACAGGACGTTGACGATGGCGTTCTGGATGCGGGTCGCCAGGGTGCGCATCTCCGTGCCCTTGGCGGTGTTCCCGATCGCCTCGTACGCCTGCGCCGCCGCCAGCGCCCCGCTGTACTGGTACGCCGACTCGGCCCGGTCCATCCGCCCCGGCTTCCAGTGGAAGGACACCGCGTCGGCGTCGTTGCCGGTCAGCGCGCCCCAGTCGTACTCGATGAGGCCGTTGTTGTCGGTGTCGTAGAAGGACAGCTGTCCCTTGACGTCCTGCTCGGCGTAGCGGGCCAGGTTGGCGGCGATGCCCGGCTGGCCGCCGTGGATCTGGTAGCTCTTCCAGGCCGCCTCGCCGATGTACTGCGTGTAGCTGTTGGACCAGTTCTCCGGGTCACCCGGGTTGTCGAGGAACCGCCCGTTCTTGGAGATCTGTCCGACGCTCAGCCAGTTCCCGTACGCGTAGATGGGATTGCGCAGGTACTTCAGGTCGTCGATGTGCATCGGCTGGGTGAGCGCGATCGCGTTGTTGTAGCCGAGCACGCCCTCGGTGGACGTCGGGAACTGGAAGGTCTGCCCCGGGATGTCGGCGTCCAGGCTGTTGAAGCGCATCAGCCACCAGCGGTAGTAGATGTTCTTCTTGATGGCCGGCTCGGGCACGTCGATGTAGGGCACGTTCTGCGCCCACCACAGGTTGTAGGCCCGGACGTGGGTGGCGAACGCGGTGGCGTTGCTGTACCCGGCGTACGCGTTGAACTCGGTCAGGGACTCGGGGATCTCGTTGGTGACGAACCCCATGACCACCTTCGCGGTCACGGTCGCGCCGGCGGCCACGGTGACCGACCGGTTGAGCCCGCCGCTGCTGACCGTGAACCCGTCCCCGGTCAGCCTCGGGAAGATCGTCGTCAGGTTGTTGTACGCGTTGACCTGCCCGGTCAGCGTGTTCCCGCTGCCGCTGGTGGCATAGGGCGAGGTGGCCCGCAGCTGGAGCGTCGCCGAGGACGAGCCGTTGTTGACGATGGACAGGTTGGCCACGGCCACGTTGTTGTCGGTGATGAACTTGGTCTGGTTGACCGTGATCGACCCGCTGGTGTGCACGCTGCGCCAGTGGCTCGGCGCCTGCCAGCGGGAGCTCACCTGCTCGGTGAAGGTGCCCGGGGTGATCGCGACCGTGAACGCGTTGGCGTTGCTGATGCTCTCCCAGTACGCGACCTGCCCGCCGAACCCGAGCGTGCCCGGATTGTGGGTCTTCATGAAGACCGCCCGGCCCCGGGTCATCAGCCAGGTCCCGGCCGGGTCGTTGCCGGGCCTGGCCAGCAGCCGGTCCATCCAGAAGTCGGTGCCGCCGCTCTCCGCGTCGTAGATGGCCTGCATGGAGTTGGCGGGCGCGGCCGGGATCGCAGGGCCGCTGAAGGTGGGGAAGCCGATGGTCTGGGCCGCCGACGCGGGCGGACCCGCCACGATGAGGCCGGCGACCAGGAGTAACGCGGCGCTGATGCGTTTCATGAGTGGGCCGTCCATTCGAGCACGCCGGTGGAGAAGCCGGTCCTGGAGGTCATGCTGAGCCTCAGGCGGGTGGTGCTGACGGGGGTGAACGTGGTCGTGTTCGCCGTGTTGCCGGCGACGCCGCAGGCCGACTGCCCCGGCACGTTCACGTACGCGCTGCCGTTCCAGTACTGCACCTGGCAGGAGGCGGGCAGGTCGATGCCCTGGTTGTCGTCGAACCAGTACGTGGTGACCCGGCGGATGCTCTGCGCCGTGGACCAGCGGTACTCGATCCACTCGGTGCCCTGGTGGTTCCAGTTGCCGTACGCGCCGTGGCTGCGGTCGGCGGAGCTGGTCGGAGTGAAGCCGTCCTTGATCGCGCCGAGGGTCTCCCACGGGGAGACGTAGGAGGTGTAGGGGGTGGCGGTCAGCGCCAGGTTGCTCCCGCCGGTGCCGCCGCCGGTGGTCTGCACGACCTTCTGCATGGTGCCGTCGGCGTTCCAGAACAGCTTGTCGATGGTGACCGAGCGGCGGAAGTTGCCCCCGCCGGGGGCCGCGGCGTTGTGGTAGACCATGTACCACTGCCCCTTGAACTCGATGATCGCCGGGTGGTTGGTGGTCGAACTGACCTGGTCGAGCACGACGCCCCGGTGGGTCCACGGGCCGAGCGGGTTGCTCGCGGTGGCGTACCGGATGCAGGCGTAGCCCGGCGCGGAGCAGGCCGAGTCGTTGGCGGCGTAGGCCAGGTAGTAGGTGCCGTTCCGCTTGAACATCCAGGGCGCCTCCCAGAAGTTGGTGACGCCGGTGGGGGTGATCACCGAGCCCACGGTCTGGGTCATGTTCGCGTTGAGCCGTACGGCCCGCAGCCCGTAGTAGGAGCCCCAGTACATGTAGACCTGGCCGTCGTCGTCGGTGAACACGGTCGGGTCGATGTTGAGCGGGGAGGAGTTCGCGGTGCTGTCACTGATCAGCGGGCCGCCCCTGGCGTCGGTGAAGGGGCCGGTGGGGGAGTCGCCGACCGCGACGCCGATGTCCATCCAGCCGGCGCCGTTGCCGTTGACCGGGACGTACCAGTAGTAGCGGCCGTTGGCGCCGCGTTCGACCTCGCCGGCCCAGGCGTCGGCGCCGGCCCACGGGAAGTTGGCGAGCGAGAGGCGCGCGCCCAGGTCGGTGAAGGTGGTGGCGTCGGCGGAGCTGAACACGTGCCAGTCGCGCATGACGAAGTTGCCGCCTCCGGCGGGGGCCTCGTCGTGGCCGGTGTACAGGTAGAGGGTGTCGCCGACGACCAGGGCCGAGGGATCGGCCGTGTAGATCGCGGTGGTGATGGGGGCGGCGGCGATCGCCGGGCCGGCGGTGGTGAGGGCGAGGACAACGGTTGCCGCGGCGGCGGCCCATCGTCGTTTCATGGGGGTGCTCCTCAGGATGTTAGCGCTAACATTCTTGCGGAGGTGCATGAAGGAGTGGGAAGTAAAGGTTTTCGGAAACGTAAACTTTACAAGCGGTGCTGTCAATAGAAACCGGGGCGTAAAGGTTTCAGGCCGGGACGGTCGACTCGCGGATCACCAGACGGCAGGGCATGCGGTGCACGCCGGGGGTGGCCTTGCCGTCGATGGCCGCGAACAGGTGCTGCGCGGCCGTGCGGCCGAGGCGCTCCAGGTTCATGTCGATGGTGGTCAGCGGCGGCCTGGTCTCGGCCGAGAGCACTTCCCAGTTGTCGTAGCCGACCACGGCGATGTCGTCGGGGATGCGGTGCCCGCGCTCCCGCGCCGCCTCGATGAACCCGGCCGCGATCTGGTCGCTGCCGCACATCACCGCGTCCACCTCGTGCCGCAGCACGAGTTCGGCCGCCTGCCGCCCCCACCGCTGCGACCACGCCCCGAACATCGGCTCCCCGCCGGCCGGCTCCAGACCCGCCTCCGCCAGCGCGGACTTCACGCCCTCGGCCCGGTCCTGCGCGGCCCGGTAGTGCGTGGGCCCGGTCACGTGGGCGATCCGCCGCCGCCCCAGCGTGATCAGGTGCTGCACGGCCGTGCGCGCCCCGGCCACGTCGTCCGGCACGAACGACACGTCGTCCGGATCGTCCGACGGCGCGTACGCGTACACGACGGGGACCGGCACGTTCCGGCTGATGGAGGGGCGCGGGTCGGTGCTCTCGCCCACCACGATGAGCCCGTCCACCCGGCGGGCCAGCAGGGTGCGCAGGTGGTGCTGCTCGCGGATGGAGTCGCCGCGCGCGTCGCAGAGCATCACCGCCATCTCGCCGGCCCCGAACGCGTCCTCCGCGCCGAGCAGCACCGGGATGCCGAAGCGGCCCACGCTGTCGCTGGTGAGCAGGCCCACCGTCCTGGTCTGCCCCGAGATCAGGCTGCGGGCCGCCGCGTTCGGCTGGAAGGCCAGCTCCTGGGCGGCCTCCAGGACCCGCTGCCTGGTCTCGTCCCGCACCTGCCCGCGCCCGTTCAGCGCCTTGGACGCCGTCGCGATCGACACGCCCGCGCGGGCCGCCACGTCGTTGATCGTGGCCGCTCGTGGCCGCTGAGGAGTCATCTGCGAAAGCCTTTTCTGTTGGTACGGAATCGTTATCCTGAGCCGATTCCGCAGACCATAACCCCACTACACCATCGCAGGCAAGCCGACCACCTCTTGACAGCCCCTCATGTTGCGCTTACGTTTCCGAAAACCTTTTCAGCGTGCATCGGGGGATGCAGAGGAGACAAAATGGATATGCCCCGACGCCTCGGCGCGCTGCTCGCCGCAGCGTTGCTCGTGACCTCATGCGGCGGCGCGGAGACGCCCCCGGCCGGGGAGAGTCCGGCCAGCCAGGCTCCGGCCGCGGTGACGATCAAGGTGTGGACGCGGGCGGCGACCGAGTCGCACACCAAGGCTCTGGCCGAGGCGTACAACGCCGCGCACACCAACAAGGTCGAGGTGACGGCGTACCCGAACGAGGAGTACCCCGCCAAGATCGCCACAGCGGCCGGGGCCAAGAACCTGCCCGACCTGTTCGCCTCCGACGTCGTGTTCGCTCCCAACTACGTGTCGCAGGGCCTGTGGACGGATGTGACCGAGCGGTTCGGGGCACTGCCGTACAAGGACAAGGTCGCCCCCGCGCACATCAAGGAGGCCACCCAGGACGGGAAGATCTACGCGGTCCCGCACACGGTCGACGTCTCCGTGCTCTTCCTCAACAAGGCCCTCTACACCAAGGCCGGCCTCGACCCCGAGAAGCCGCCCACCTCGCTGAAGGAGATGGCCGAGCAGGCCACCACCATCCGGGAGAAGATCGGCGGCGACACGTACGGCACCTACTTCGGCGGCAACTGCGGCGGCTGCAACGTCTTCACGCTCTGGCCGTCGGTCTGGGCCGAGGGCGGCGACGTGATGAACCCCGAAGGCACCCAGTCCACCGTGGACGGGCCGCAGATGGCCGCCGTCTTCGACGTCTACCGCAAGCTGTTCGAGGCCGGTGTGGCCGCGCCCGGCTCCAAGGAGGAGAACGGCACCACCTGGCTGGGCGCGCTCCAGGCCGGCAACATCGGCGTCGCCCCCGGCCCGTCCGCGTGGCTCGGGCTGCTGGAGGAGAAGGGCATCGACGTCGGCGTCGCCCCCATCCCCGGCGTCAACGGCGGCACCTCCACCTTCGTCGGCGGCGACGTGATCGGCATCAGCGCGACCACGCAGCAGGCCGAGGCGGCCTGGGACTTCCTCGCCTTCACCCTCTCCGACAAGGTGCAGGGCGATCTTCAGGCCAAGAGCAGGAGCACGGTCGCCCGTACCGACCTGACGGCGACCGACCCGCGGGTGCAGACCATGAACGAGGTGATGGCGGTGGGCCGCACGCCGTACGCGCTGAAGTTCAACGAGTCCTACAACGACTCGCAGAGCCCGTGGCTGAAGACCCTGCGGGACGCGCTGTTCGGCGCGGACCCGGCGGGCGCGCTGAAGGCCGGCGCGGCCACCATCACGGCTTCCCTCAACCAGCAGTAGCGGACCTCGCCGGCGCCCCCGTCCGTCCCCGGGGGCGCCGGTTGGAGAACGAATGAGCAACTCTCTCGGCGTACGCGCCCGGCCGGACCGGGTCACCGGCGCCGCCCCGCCCGCCCCACCCCGGCGCAGGTCATCCGGCCTGACGGGGCTCGCCTACGCGGCCCCGGCGGCGGTGATCGTCGCCCTGTTCTTCCTGCTGCCGCTCGGGCTGGTCGTCTGGATGTCACTGAACAAGTGGCCCCTGCTCGCCCCGCCCACCTTCAACGCGCCAGGCAACTACACCCAGATCGCCGACAACGCGCTCGTGCTCGACGCCGTGGTGTTCACGCTCAAGTACACGGCGGTCGTCACCGTCCTGCTGTTCAGCGTCGCCTTCGGTCTCGCGCTGCTGGTCCAGCACCGCCGCCCGGGCATCGGATTCTTCCGCGGCGCCTTCTTCCTGCCCGCGGCGGTCGGCTGGGCGACCGCCACCCTGCTCTTCTTCGGCCTGCTCAGCGACCAGATCGGGCCCCTCAACGACCTGCTCGAAGGGATCGGCCTGATCGACGCGCCGGTGTCCTGGACGGCCGGCGACCCGGCGGTCGCCTTCGGCTCCACGGTCACGCTCGTCATCTGGCGGTGGGCCGGGTTCAACATGCTGATCCTGCTCACCGGCCTGCAGGCCATCCCCAACGAGATCTACGAAGCCGCCCGGGTGGACGGCGCCAGCGCCTTCCAGGCGTTCCGGCGGATCACCCTGCCGCTCATGCGGCCCACCATCGCGCTCGTGCTCTGCCTGATGATCACCGGCTCGCTGCTCGGCTTCGAGCAGTTCTACATCCTCACCCGCGGCGGCCCCGGCAGCAGCACCACCTCGGTGGTGATGGTCATCGTCCGGGAGGCCTTCGTCCGCTTCAACCTGGGCTCGGCCGCCGCCATGTCGGTGCTCGTCCTGGCCGCGCTGGTGCTGCTCAACGCGCTCCAGCTCGCCTTCATCCGGCGGAGGAACTCATGAGACGACCGGCCTACTACGCCGGCATGGCCGTGCTGTCGCTGCTGTTCGTGTATCCGATCGTGTGGAGCGGCTGGTCGTCCGTGCGGCTCGGCGACGCCTTCAGCCTGGACAGCTACCGCAAACTCGCCGAGTACGGCGAAGGCGTCGGCGTCTACCTCACCAACACCGTCATCCTGGTCCTGTTCACGGTGGCCGGCACCCTCCTCGTCGCCACCTTCGCCGGGTACGCCTTCGCCCGCTTCCGCTTCCCCGGCAAGGGCCTGCTGTTCGTGCTCATCCTGGCCATCCTGATGGTGCCGTACCCGACCATCCTGATCCCGCTGTACGTGCTGCTCGGCTGGCTGGGGCTGCAGGACTCGCTGCTCGGCCTGGCCCTCGTCATGATCATGTTCCAGCTGCCGTTCGCCGTCTTCATGATGCGCAACGCCTTCGAGTCGGTGCCGCGCACCCTCGACGAGGCCGCGATGATCGACGGCTGCGGCAGTTTCGGCGCGCTGGTGCGGGTGCTGCTGCCCGCCGTGGTGCCCGGCCTGGTGACCGTCGGCCTGTTCGCCTTCCTGGCCTCGTGGAACGACTACGTGGCCCCGCTCATCCTGATCAGCTCCAACGAGCGGTTCACGCTGCCGGTGGCCGTGGTCAACATGCGCCTGCACAACTTCGGCGCGGTCGACTACCCCACCATGCAAGCCGGCGTGGTCTTCATGGCCCTGCCCTGTCTGGCCATCTTCCTCCTCCTCCAGCGCTACTACGTGCGCGGATTCATGTCGGGAGCATTGCGTGGTTAACCCAGTCGTTCCGTCCACTGGCGCGCTCACCCCCCTCGGCCTCGACGCCGTACGGCTGTCGCCCGGCTTCTGGGGAGACCTGCGCGCGCTCAACCAAGAAGTGATCATCGGCCACTGCCTGGACTGGATGGAAAAACTCGGCTGGATCGGCAACTTCCGCGGCGAGTCCGCCCGGGGCCGGGAATTCGCCGACTCCGAGGTGTACAAGCTGCTGGAGGCCATGTCCTGGGCGCGCGACCCCCGCTTCGACGAGCTGGCGGCGACCGTGGTGGCCGCCCAGGAATCCGACGGATACCTCAACACCCGCTGGAGCGGCGACCGCTACCGCGACTTCGAGTGGGGCCACGAGCTGTACTGCTACGGCCACCTCATCCAGGCCGGCGTGGCCCGGTGGCGCACCTCCGGCGAGCACGAGTTCACCGATGCCGTCCGCCGCGCCGCCGACCACGTCTGCCGGCGCTTCATGGACACCGGGGAGACCTGCGGCCACCCCGAGATCGAGATGGCGCTGGTCGAGCTCTACCGCCTGACCGGGACCGACCGCTACCTGGAGATGGCCCGGCGCTTCGTCGAACGCCGCGGCACACCCGCCCTCGCCGAGGTCGAGTTCGGCCGCGCCTACTTCCAGGACGACATGCCCGTACGCGACGCGGACGTGTTCCGCGGCCACGCCGTCCGCGCCATGTACCTGGCCTGCGGAACCGTCGACGTGGCCGTGGAGACCGGCGACACCGAACTCCTGGCCGCCGTCGAGGCCCAGTGGGAACGCACGATCGCCCGCCGTACGCACCTGACCGGGGGCATGGGGTCCCGGCACTCCGGCGAGTCCTTCGGGGACGACTTCGAGCTGCCGCCGGATCGGGCGTACTCGGAGACGTGCGCGGCGGTCGGGTCCGTCATGCTGTCGCACCGGCTGCTGCTGGCGACCGGCCGCCGGCGGTACGCGGAGCAGGCCGAGCGCACGCTGTACAACGTCGTGGCCGCGTCGCCGGCGCTGGACGGGCGGTCGTTCTTCTACACCAATCCGCTGCAGGTCCGGGTGGCGGGGCAGCCGGCGGAGGGCGTGAACCCGCGCGCCGAGGGAGCGTTGCGGGCGCCCTGGTTCGCCGTGTCGTGCTGCCCGAACAACGTGGCGCGCACGCTGGCCTCGCTGCCGGCGTACCTGGCGACGGCCACCGCCGACGGGATCCAGATCCACCACCCGGCCGCGGGCGAGATCACCCACGACGGCCTGGAACTGCGGGTCGAGACCGGGTACCCGTGGGACGGCGGGGTGGCCGTGCACGTGGTGGCCGCGCCCGCCGCGCCTCGGCGGATCAGCGTGGGCGAGCACACCGAGGAGCGGGTCTGGGAGCCGGGGGACGTGGTCGCGGTGGAGCTGGACGTACGGCCGCGCTGGGTGCGCCCCGATCCCCGGGTGGACGCGGTACGCGGTTGCGTGGCCGTCGAACGCGGGCCGCTGGTCTACTGCGCCGAATCGGCGGCGGGCGGGCCCTCGCTGGAGCTCGTCCAGGTCCTGACCGGGACGCCGCCCCGGGAGGAACGGGCGGACGGGGTCGTGGAGCTGGAGGTGCCGTCGGCGGCGCTCGGGGACGGGGTCGTGGGGCCGTTGCGGCTGGTGCCGTACCACCGGTGGGGGAACCGGGGGCCGGCCACCATGCGCGTCTGGCTGCCCGAAGTCTCCTGACCGGTCACGGGCGGCCGGCGACGAACTCGTTGATCCAGGACAGGTGGTCCTGGATGTCGGCGCGCCTGCGGTCCGCCTGCTGGCGGCGGTTCTCCAGGTCGCGGGCGTGCTCCTGCTCGGTGATGGCGAGGATCTCGGCGGCCCGGCGCAGCCGTTCCCGCAGTTCGAGCTCCACGTCCCTGGCCCGGGCCTCGGCCTCGGCGACGATCGCCTCGGCCTGCCGCTGGGCCGAGGCGATCACCTCCGCCGCGCCCGGCCAGGTGGGGGCCGGGATGCCGCCCAGGTCGCAGCGGGCTTTGAGCCGTTCGTACTCCCGGTGCAGGCGGGTGAGGCTGGTCTCCACCATGCCCAGGAACACGTCGACCTCCGCCAGGTCGTAGCCCTCACGGAGCCGGACGGTGGTGAAGACCTGGTTGCGGACATCCTCCGCCGTCAGCACGTAGTCGTTCGCGTCGCCCATTCTGGATCTCCTCTCGAAGCGCCTTACGACAGTTCCGCCAGCAGCTCGGCACGCTGCCGATCGTCCAGATCGCCGATGGTGTGGTCGGGACCGATGCCGGCGAAGAAGAGCAGGTCGGCGATGTCGCCCTGGTCGTAGCGGGGGTGGCCGCGCAGCAGCCACGCCACCCGGATGCGCCTGGTCAGCCGGTCGGTTCTGGCGAACAGCTGGGCCAGGCTCAGCGCGCCCGACACGAACGCGCCGCGCAACTGTCTCTTGTCCCGGAACGAGGGCGGCGTCGGGGCCGGGTTCGGCCGGGGCCTGGCGACGACCCGCCCGAGGACGGTCGGCCGCTCCGCGCCGGGAGCGTGCCCGGGGATCCACTGCACGGCGCTGATGCTCAGCGCGACCGTGGCGGCGACCGTGGCGGCGGTCAGCACATGCCGTCGCGGCACCCGGCCGTCCTCGTGCCTGCTCGCCGCCAGCTTCAGGCCCAGCAGGGCCGTACGCGACAGGATGCCGGTGGCCACGCCGAGCAGGATGGGCACCGCCCGGCTGGGCATCGGGCTGACCATGCCGATCGCCATCCCCACCAGCGGGCTGGCACAGGCCACCAGCAGCAGCGGCGTCAGCCGCTGCCCGGCCATGTCCAGCAGCGCCACGATGGCCAGGCCCTCCCCGGCCGAATGGATGACCAGCGCGATCACGACGACGGCCGAGGCGCTCAGGGCCAGGGTCGCGCCCTCGATCACCCGGTGCACGGTCAGCGCGGCCGCCGTGCCCACGCCGCCGAACAGCGCGGCGGCGGCCATCTCCTTGATCCGCCGGTGCAGGCCGGGCGCGTGCCGGCCGGCGGGCGGGTCCGAGGTGTGGACGTGCTCCTTGCGGGTGAAGTAAGTGACCACCAGGAAGCCGAGCCCGATCGCCAGCCCCATGCCCCACAGCGGCACCCCCTTCTCGACCGCCTCGTGCCAGGCGTCGGGCAGCAGGTCGACCACGGCGGTGACCAGCATCAGCGCCGAGGAGACGGCCAGCCAGACGGTCACCCGCCGGGCATGCCGCCGGGCCAGCCACGCACCCACCAGGGTGGACAGCGAGACCAGGGAGACGGCCAGCCACGCCGCCGCGCCGGGAGATCCTCCCTCCACCCGTGCTCACCCCACTCTTTGCCGGAACCACCTGCAATGATTACGGAGAGTAGATATCCCGCCACGCTGCATTCACACCTGTGCGGGCATCTCTTGACCAACCGGCCGGGGTCCGCTTTGAGTCTTGGTCTTTTGTCATGTCAAACTCGATTTGCCGACGGCGGAGTATTCCGACATCCTCGGTAGGAAATTCCTCGCACGTTCCGGAGGTCACCTTGCCCCGTACCCCCCTGCTTCTGGCAGCCGGTGTCCTCGCCCTGGCCGCGGTCGCCTGCGCGCCCGAGGACCAGCAGCCGACCACCGCGGCCACCGCGACCGGCGCCGCCCCGGCCTCCTCGGCCGCGGCGCCCTGCGCGAAGGACCAGCTCAAGCTGATCACTCCGGGCAAGCTCACCATCGGCACCGACAAGCCCGCGTACGAGCCGTGGTTCAAGGACGACGACCCCGCCAACGGGCAGGGCTTCGAGGGCGCGGTCGCCGCGGCCGTCGCCACCACGCTCGGGTTCACCCCCGCCGAGGTCGCCTGGGAGGTCGTGCCGTTCGACTCCTCGTTCGCGCCCGGCCCCAAAAAGTTCGACTTCGACATCAACCAGGTCTCGATCACCCCCGAGCGGGCCAAGGCCGTCGACTTCAGCGACGGGTACTACGCGGTCAAGCAGGCCGTCGTCGCCCTGGAGGACTCCCAGGCAGCCGGCGCGACCACCCTGGCCGCGCTCAAGTCGGTCAAGATCGGCGTCCAGGTGGGCACCACGTCGCTCCAGGCCGTCCAGGACGTGATCAAGCCCGAAGCCGACCCGAGCGTCTTCAACCAGCAGATCGACGTGGTCAACGCGCTCAAGAACAAGCAGATCGACGCCATCGTGGTCGACCTGCCCACCGCGTTCTACATCTCCGCCGCCCAGGTCGACAACTCCAAGATCGTCGGCCAGTTCGCGGCCACCTCCGGCGCCCCCGAGGAGTTCGGCCTGCTCTTCGAGAAGGGCAACCCGCTCGTCTCCTGCGTCAACCAGGCGCTCGGCACCCTGAAGTCCTCGGGTGAGCTGGCCAAGATCGAAGCCCAGTGGCTGACCTCCACGGCGGGCGCGCCCGAACTCTCGTGAGCGTCGACTGGATCAAGAGCGACCGCCAGCTCGCTCGCGAGGCGCTGCTGCGCGCCCGCGGCAGGCGGTCGGTCACCGCCGCCACGACCTCCACCGTCATCGTGGTGGTCGTGGCGGTCGCGCTGATCATCGCCTCCCCGGGCTGGCCGCGCGTGCGGGAGACGTTCTTCAGCTGGGACGCCCTCGTCACGTCGTTCCCCGACGTGCTGCGCGGCTTCCTGCTCAACGTCTTCATCTTCATGATCGCTGAGCCGATCATCCTGGTGCTGGGCCTGGGCGTCGCCCTCGTACGCGGTCTGCGCGCGCCCGTCTTCTTCCCGCTGCGCGCCGCCGCCACCCTCTACACCGACATCTTCCGCGGCATCCCCGTCATCCTGCTGATCTACCTGGTCGGCTTCGGCGTCCCCGCCCTCCAGTTGCAGGGCGCCCCCTCCGACCCGGTCACGCTGGGCATCATCGCGCTGGTCCTCTCCTACACCTCGTACGTCGCCGAGGTGTTCCGCTCCGGCATCGAGTCCGTGCACCCCAGCCAGCGCGCCGCCGCCCGTTCCCTCGGCCTCTCCCACGGCCAGACCATGCGCTACGTGGTGGTCCCCCAGGCCGTACGGCGGGTGGTTCCGCCGCTGCTCAACGACTTCGCGTCCCTGCAGAAGGACACCGCCCTGGTGGCCCTGCTCGGTCCGCTCGAAGCCCTCCGGCAGGCGCAGATCCACGTCGCCAAGACCTTCAACTACACGCCGTACCTGGCGGCGGCGCTGCTGTTCATCGCGCTGACCGTGCCGATGGCGCGATTCACCGACCACCTCGCCGCCCGCGCGGCCCGGCAGCGCGGAGACGGCTGATGGCCCTGCTCACCATCGACGGCGTCTGGAAGCGCTACCAGGACCACGCCGTGCTCCGCGGCGTCGACCTCGCCGTCGCCCCGCACGAGGTGGTCTGCCTCATCGGCGCCTCCGGCTCCGGCAAGTCCACCCTGCTGCGCTGCATAAACCTGCTCGAAACCGTCGACGACGGCGCCATCTACCTGGACGACCAGGAGATCACCGACGTCCGCGCCGACCCCGACGAGATCCGCAAGCGCATCGGCATCGTGTTCCAGGCCTACAACCTGTTCCCGCACATGACCGTGCTCGACAACATCACCCTCGCCCCGCGCAAGGTCCACGGCGTCACCCCCGCCCAGGCCGAAGCCCAGGCCCGCGAACTGCTCGCCCGCTTCGGCCTGGCCGACAAGGCCGCCACCTACCCCGACCGCCTCTCCGGCGGCCAGCAGCAGCGCGTCGCCATCATCCGCGCCCTCGCCACCAACCCCCGCCTGCTCCTCCTCGACGAGGTCACCTCCGCCCTGGACCCCACCCTGGTCAACGAGGTCCTCGGCGTCATCCGCGAACTCAAGCAGTCCGGCATGACCATGATCCTCGCCACCCACGAGATGTCCTTCGCCCGCGACATCGCCGACACCATCTGCTTCCTCGACCAGGGCACCCTCGTCGAACACGGCCCCCCCGCCCAGATCTTCGACACCCCCCAGAACCCGCGCACCCGGGAATTCCTCTACGGCTGACCGCCGTACCCGGTCACCCGCTTCCGGTCGATGACGTGCTGAAATGGGACGATCACGGGAAGTGAGCGAGTCGGGGGTGCTCTGGTGGACATGATGCGGGTGGTTGGGTTTCGGGAGAATCTGCCGGTGGATGATCCGTCGTGCCTGATCGACGTGGAGGTGCCGGTGCCGCGGGTCACCGGGCGGGATCTGCTCATCCGGGTGCAGGCGGTGTCGGTCAATCCGGTGGACGTCAAGATGCGCATGCGCCGGGAGACGCACGGCGAACTGCAGATCCTCGGGTACGACGCGGCGGGGATCGTCGAGGCGGCCGGGCCCGAGGCCGGGCTGTTCCGGACGGGGGACGAGGTCTACTACGCGGGGTCCATCGCGCGGCCGGGGAGCAACGCGCAGTTCCAGCTGGTGGATGAGCGGCTGGTGGGGCGCAAGCCGTACATCCTGGATTGGGCGGAGGCGGCGGCGATGCCGCTGACGAGCATCACGGCGTGGGAGACCGTGCACGACAAGTTCCGGCTGTCCAAGGACAGCGGAGGGACGATGCTCGTGGTGGGGGCGGCCGGGGGCGTGGGGTCGATGCTCTTGCAGCTGGCCCGGCGGCACTGCCCGGATCTCATGCTCGTCGGTACGGCGTCGCGGCCGGAGTCGCGGGAATGGGCGGCGGAGATGGGCGCGCACCACGTCGTCGATCACCGGGGGGACCTGGCGGCGGCCGTGCGCGCCGTGGCGCCGGACGGGGTGGACTACGTCTTCAGTCCGTTCTCGGCGGGGAACCTGGAGGCGTACGCGGAGATGCTCAAGCCCGGAGGGGAGATCACCGCGATCGACGACCCCGAAGGGCTGGACGTCACCGTGCTGAAGAGCAAGAGCCTGACCTGGCACTGGGAGTTCATGTTCACCCGGCCGCTGTACGCGCCGCACGACACCGCCCATCACGACCTGCTCAACGTGGTGGCCGAGATGGTGGACGGGCAGCAGGTGCGCAGCACGCTGACCAGGCGGCTCGGGCCGATCAGCGCGGCCTCGATGCGGGAGGCGCACGCCATGGCCGAGCGGTCGGCCGCCATCGGCAAGATCGTCATCGAGGGCTGGTGACAGACGGAAGGCCGCGCTGCCCGGTCGGGCGGCGCGGCCTTGTCGCGTCGGCTCAGTCGCCGAGGTCGATGGTGCCGAGGACCGCGGGCGGGAGCGTCAGCTGGTCCAGCATGTCGGCGACCAGGCGGTCGTCGGGAGCGTAGATCCACACCTTCTTGCCCCAGTCGCTGAGGTAGGTGTCGCTGCTGAGCTGCATCTTGACGGGCGCTACGGGCTTGGCGCCCTTGGCCGGCTTGATCGAGAGCACCAGGTTCTCGTTGGAGGCGACGCGCCGGATCAGGCCGTCGTTGTCGCCGATCCAGAGCTTCCAGTTGATCTTGATGCTGATCTTGATGTCGAACAGCGTGGTCCTGAGCACGTTGGAGCCGTAGTAGAGCGTGGTGGGCACGCCGTCCACGACACCGCCGGCCTTCTTGCCGTCCACGTCGGCGAGCAGGGCCTTCAGCTCACGCGGCGAGAGCACGTCGATGGCGGATCCGCCCAGACCCGGCCGGGTGATGAAGTTCTTCGACTTCAGCCAGATCTTGCCTTCCGGCAGCAGGATGTCGTTGAGCCCGCCGGTGACGTAGTAGTAGTCCTTGAGCGTGATCGTCTGGGTGGACCCGGTGAACTTGTCGGGGTCCAGGCCGAGGATCTTGGCGACCTCTTCGGCCAGCTTGGTCAGCGAGCCGTAGTCGACCGTCGTGATGATGTTGCTGGCGGCCACCTGGGAGCGGCCGAACTGCAGGTCGCCGTACGAGCGGGTCTTGACCCCGTAGTCCGGGTTGGTTTTGGAGACAGACTCGAAATGTACGCCGTGACCGCTCTTGAGCTGCTTGGCTAACGCGGCGACGGGATCGACCGCCCGTGCCTGCGCCACTCCCGATGTCAGTGCTGCGGTGACCGCCACGCACATGATCACCGTGATCAAACGCCTCATCTGAGGCCCTCCGTGTCAGATCCGGTTTCCCCGTGGATGCCCGCCGTTCGGGTATCCCGCGAAACTTTGGCCCATGCTCGGGCCGCTGACAAGGGATTTATCGATCTTGCGACCTATTTGGAAGGAATTGGAGCTTCGAACACATGGTGTGGACACATTTCGTGCACCGTTTCTTAAGACAAGGCGGTTTGCCCTGAGTCAACCCCGGCGACAGCGCGGCGCGCCTAAGCTACGGGCTACCTGACGCCTGACTGGGGATGTGCACGGTGGCTCTTGACGCGAAACAGCTCGAAGCGCCGGTCTCCCCGGCGGGGAAGCCACGCCGACGATCCGTGACGGTGCTGGTCTGGGTGGTCGTGGCGGCATTCGGGTCATGGGCGGGGCTTCGCTTCTCGATGTGGGAGGTGAATTTCACCTGGGTTCAATTGGTGGCGTTCACCCCGGCCGTGGCGTTGATCTCGCTGGTCGCGCCGGTGCTCGCGCTGCTGACGCGGCGGTGGACGGCACTGGCCGTGGGTGTGGCGGTGAGCGGGATGCTGGCCACCATGGTGCTCCCGCGCGCGATCGCGGACTCGAACCCTGTGACGTCGGGGTCGTCGTTGCGGGTCCTCGCGTCGAACCTCAAGGTGGGGGACGCGCCTCCGGAAGCGCTGACGCGCCTGGTACGCGACCTGCGCGCCGACGTCCTCGCCGTGCAGGAACTGACACCGGCCGCCGCCGAAGGGCTTGAAGCGGCCGGGCTCAGCCAGGTGCTTCCGTTCCACGTCGGAGAAGCCCGGCCAGGCGTCGGCGGCTCCGGAATCTACTCACGTTTCCCGCTGACCATGACCGAACTCCTCGACTTCGGCGGATTCGGCCAAGCCCGAGCGACCGTGGAAACCCCCGGCGGCAAAGTCGACATCGTGTCCGTGCATCCCTGCGCTCCCGTCGAGAAATCACTCCACCGATGCTGGGAGGACGGACTGGCCGCACTACCCCGCCCGGACGGCACCCCCAAGGTCCTGCTCGGCGACTTCAACGCCACCCTCGACCACGTACGGATGCGCGACCTCCTCACGGCCGGCTACCGGGACGCCGCCGACGCCACCGGCAACGGCCTCACCCCCACCTGGCCGTCCATCGCCTGGACCCTCTACGGCCTGCCGATCCCCCCGGTCACCCTCGACCACATCCTCGTCAACCAGGCCACCGCCGTACACGCCTTCAGCACCCACACCCTCCCCGAAACCGACCACCGCGCCGTCTTCGCCACCCTGTCCCTCCCGTAGCTTCTTCGGCGGCGTTGACGGCTGGGTGGTGGGGGCGTAGTTTCTTTTAAGAAAGTTTCCTAAGAAAAGGCTGCCTGTCCGGGCGCTGAACTCGCGTGTTGCACCACTCATCCAAGCCAGGAGTGACGCATGGGTACAAGGAAATGGGTCGCCGCCGCCTCCGCCACCACGATGCTGACCGCGGCCCTGGTCGCGGGGACGGCGTCGAGCGCCCAGGCGGTGCCGACCAACTGCAGCACTCAGCTCAACACGCAGCAGAGGTGGGCCACCAGCTTCTGCTCCGGCGGGACCGGCGAACACCGGATCAGGGTTCTGCAGCGCCACTTCCTGCCAGAAGTGGGATTGATCCCGATCGAGGGTCCCTGGGTGTCCGTCGGAAGCGTCTCCTACGCCACCATCTCCCCGCACACGACCATCAATGTCTGGGTTGAGACGCGGGGCTGAGCACCGGCCGGAGCCCGCCGACGGGGATCGGCGGGCTTCGGCGTCTCAGCCGCGGGGCGTGAACACGCCGAACAGGTTGCCGGCGGGGTCGAGCAGGTAGGCGTTCGCGGGCGCGGACTCCGAGGCCGCGTACTGGACGACCACCCGGCCGCCCAACTGCTCGACCGTCTTGCACACGGCGGCCACGTCCTCGACGGCGACCGAGAACACGGCGTGCTTCGGCATCGTGCCGCCGGTGCCCAGAATGCCGCCGCTGGGCGCGCCGCCGTCCGTCGTGATCAGGCGGTAGTCCATGCCGGTGTCGGCGTTGAACTTCCAGCCGAAGGTCTCGCCGTAGAAGCGCTCGGCGGCGTCCGGGTCGTCCGTGGCGATCTCGAACCAGGCAACCGTGTTGTACGCAGTCATGATCAACTCCAGGTAGGGTGACGTGCCCGAACGGGCACGCGAGCCAGCATCACCTCCCCCCGCGACACCCCTATGTCGGATATTTCGGGGCATTGGTAAGGTCGGTGGAAGGTGAGCCGGGAAGTCTGGTCGGCAGTTCTGCCGCCGATTTCCGAAGGAGTCTCGCCCGTGGGTGCCTGGATCATCGATTCGATCTGCCAGGCGGTCTCCGGGTGACGGCGCTCGCGTGGCTGTCCCTCGCGGTCTTCCTCGGCGCGTACGCGCTGATCGCCACCGAACGCATCCACCGGGTCGCCGCGGCGCTCGGCGGAGCCGGGATCATGCTGCTGATCCACGCCACCGACGCGGAGGCGGCCTTCTTCTCCGAGCACAGCGGTGTCGACTGGAATGTCGTCTTCCTGCTGCTCGGCATGATGGTCATCGTCAGTGTGCTCAAACGTACGGGAGTGTTTGAGTATCTGGCGATCTGGGCGGCCAAGCGGGCCCGGGGCCGGCCGTACCGGCTGATGGTGTTGCTGGTGGTCATCACCGCGGTCGCCTCGGCGATGCTCGACAACGTGACCACGGTGCTGCTGATCGCGCCGGTGACGTTGCTGGTGTGCGCGCGGCTGGGGTTGCCGGCGGTGCCGTACCTGATCGCGGAGGCGATGGCCTCCAACATCGGCGGCGCGTCGACGCTGGTCGGCGATCCGCCCAACATCATCATCGCCAGCCGGGGCGGCCTGTCGTTCAACGACTTCCTGATCCACATGGCGCCCATGGTCATCGTGCTGATGATCGTCTTCGTCGGCCTGTGCCGGATCATGTTCCGCGATTCATTCCGGTACGACCCGGTACGCGCGGCCGAAATCATGCAACTCGACGAACGCGAGGCGATCGCCGACCGCACCCTGCTCTGGCAGAGCCTGGCCGTGCTGGCCTTGGTCGTGGCCGCCTTCGTGCTCCACCCGGTCCTGCACTACGAGCCCTCGGTCGTGGCGATCCTCGGCGCGGGCCTCCTGGTCGCCGCCACCAAGGTGACCACCGAGCAGGCCATCGAAGAGGTGGAATGGCCGACCCTGGTCTTCTTCATGGGCCTGTTCGTCATGGTCGGCGCCCTGGTCGAGACCGGCGTCATCGGCAGGATCTCCCAGCTCGCCGTCGACGCCACCGGAGGCCGCCTCGGCCTGACCACCATGGTCCTGCTGTGGGCGTCCGCCGGCATCTCGGCCATCGTGGACAACATTCCGTACGTGGCGACAATGAGTCCCATCGTCGCCGACCTGGTGCAGGCCAACGGCGGCGGCGAACACGCCCAGGTGCTCTGGTGGGCCCTCGCCTTCGGCGCCGACCTGGGCGGCAACGCCACCGCCGTCGGAGCCGCCGCCAACGTGGTCATCGTCGGCATCGCCGCCAGAAACGGCCACCCCATCAGCTTCTGGCAATTCACCAAGTACGGCCTGATCGTCACATTCATCACCATCACCCTGGTGACGCCGTATCTATGGTTCCGCTACTTGTCCTAATCGAGCCGGCGAAATACCTATTCCAGGAAACCATCCTCGGGATATTGCAACGATCAGGACTCGGGTATGGCACGCGTTGTTTCGATCGGTTCTCATCGGAATGTGAATCGTAGGCGCGGGGTCAGAATCGCCGGCGGCGCCCTGGCACTGCTGGCCGTACCGATCGGCGTCGCAGTCAACCAGGTGCTCGACGGCGGTGAGTGGAACTGGCGGTGGCTGGCCCTGGCGGCCGGACTCGTCCTCCTCACCTGGGCTCTCGATCAGGTGCTGCGCCTGCTGGAGGAGCGTCCGGCCGAGACCGGGCCGGAACGGCACCGCGCCAAGACCGTACGAGGCGCGCGGTTCGCGCGAAGCTACGCCAAGTACGTGCTGAGCGTCCTGCGGTTCGTGGACCAGAAGGGCTTGCCGACGGTCGGCGACAACACCCCAGAACTGGACAAGGTCTTCGTCGACGTCGGACTGGAACGACGCCCGCCGCACCAGGTGTCCGCGCATCCGCTGGCACGCCAGGCGGATGGATCCGAACGCCGGTCGATCTCCTCCTTCATCGGGAGGAAGGAGCCCGCGATCATCGCGGTGACCGGCGCGCCCGGCAGCGGCAAGACCACCCTGCTGCGGCACACCGCCCGGCGGGTGGCGGCGGCGACCGGGCGCAAACGCTGGGGGCGCCCGGTCCCGATCCTGCTCTACCTCCGTGACCACGTGCCGGAGATGACCGCCCCCGACCAGGAGCTTCCCTCGGTCGTACGCGGGACGCTGGAGGGCCTCGCGGCCAAGGAGCCGGCGAGCTGGTTCGAGGAGCGCCTGGAAGCGGGCGACTGCGTCGTACTCCTGGACGGCCTGGACGAGGTGGCCGACGAGCGCGACCGGCAGCAGGTCGCGAGCTGGGTGGAGCGGCAGATCGCCCGATACCCGGAGAACGACTTCGTGATCACCTCCCGGCCGCGCGGCTACCAGGGCCCCGCCCGCATCCAGGGCGCGACAGTCCTGGAGGTCCAGCCCTTCAGCGCCGATCAGGTCAGCGTCTTCGTGCACGGCTGGTACCAGGCCATCGAACGGCTCAGCACCGGCACCGAGGGCGAGGACGTGGAGCGCCTCGCCGCCCGGGGCGCGGACGGACTGCTCCGCAAGCTGGAGGACAACCCGGAGCTCCAGGCGCTGTCGGTGAACCCGCTCCTGCTGACCATGGTCGCGAGTGTGCACCGGTTCCTCGGGGCGCTGCCGGGCACCCGCGCCGCGCTCTACCGCGACATCTGCCAGGTGATGCTCTGGCGGCGGCGGGAGGCCAAGCAGCTGCCCGGCATCCTGCGCGGAGCCCATGCCGAGGCCCCGATGCGCGAGGTGGCCTACGAGATGATGCGGCGCAAGGTCACCGCGCTGAGCGAGGCGGAGATCCTCGCGGTCATCGCGCCGAGCCTGACCCGGTTCCCCGGAGAGGTGACCGCCGAGGCCTTCCTCCAGGACGTGGTGTCCGGCGGGCTGCTGATCGAGCAGGACGTGCGCAAGGTCGGCTTCGCGCATCTGACCTTCCAGGAGTACCTGGCCGCGGCGTACATCCAGGAGGAGCGGCTGGGCGCCCAGCTCGTGAACCACGTGACCGATCCCTGGTGGCACGAGGTGACCGTGCTCTACGCGGCGGGCGCCGACGCCGACGACATCGTCCGGGCCTGCCTGATGGCCGGCGAGGTCAACGCGCTGACCCTCGCCTTCGACTGCGTCGAACTGGGCGGGCCGCTCGACCCAGATCTGCGGCGGCACCTGTACGAACTGCTCGAATCGGGCAGCGGCGACCCCGAACTCGACCGGCGGGTGGCGCTCGCGGCGATCCTGCGCGCCGTACGGATCTTCGGGCCGACCGAGGAGCGGGGCGGGCTGTCCGTCATCCCGATCAGCAACGCGCTCTACCAGATGTTCCTGCGCACCGAGCCTGACGAGGACGCGCACGGCACGCCTGCCCCCGACCTGGAAAGCCCCGTTCTCGGCGTACGCGGCTGGTCCGCGGAACGCTTCGTGGCGTGGGCGAACGCGCTCGGCCCGGGTTCGGCGTTCCGCCTGCCACGACCGGAGGAGATCGACCCCTCCGTGGTACGGGTGGCCTTCAACGGAGCCGTCTCGGAGATCTGGGTACGGCCGGCCGAAAGCGCCGGAGAACATCCCCTGCTCTGGACTCCCGCCGGCACGCGCGCACCCCTGATGGAGAACCCGGGCCGCGACGACCCGGAGACCATGCTCTTGATCTACCGGATCCTGCTGCTGCTCCTGGCCCGCAATTACCAGCAGCGCCTCGGCGAATCACTCGCCGCGGCCAAGCCGTTCAACCCCGGCGACGTCCTCTCCTGGTGCCAGGAGATGAACAAGGCTTTCCAGGAATTCGCGACCAGAACTCGTTCCGTGTCCGCGAACCCCTGGCTGGGACAGTGCCTGCTCGCCGGCGGCGTCGTGGCGGAAATCCTCCCCAATCATCAGGGCGCGAGCTTCCGGCGGCGGACCGACGCCCTCGATCTGATCGTGGACATCGAAAAGGCCCTCGACACCGCCTTCGAGGAGTTCCACGCGCATGAAAGCGGACTGCCCGTCCGGCTCGGACTGGACGGAAACCTGCGCTACAACCAACTCGGAGACGTGCTCACCCGCTCCTTCTCCAAAGCCCGGGGGCGCCCGGAATACCTGCTCCGCGAATTCGGCGACGCCGGTCACCCGGCTCAGCTCCCGCCGAGTCCTGACCAGTTGAAAGACCAGCTCCTGGAGATTCACCGGCTCGCCGGAGACGAGTCCCGTCCGTGGCTCACCACATTGCTGAATTCGCTGCGGGAATTCATCGTCCCGCTCGTTCTCGGGCGCATCGACCCGACTCCGGCACATGTGACGGAGGCCAGGGTCATCGTGAACTGCCTTACCGACGCGGTCGGCAGGCAATCAATTCTCCGGACCGCCGTCGCCTATCTGTCCTGGCTCGAACAGCGGAAACACGGCCAGAAAAGCCCAGCAGAATCGATCTTGCTGGTACGTGAGATCTAACCTGGCCGCCAGATTTTCCTACGGCTTAGTCATAAGCCGCGCAACCTGAGAGGATCGTGCTTCAGGGGGTATCATCGCGTCCCGAGGAGTGCCCGTTGACTGCTTTCTGGTCGATCCTCGCCGTGTTCATTCTCATCGTCGTCATCACTTTTCTGGTGCGCCGGCAGCGCGCCAAGGAAAAGCAGAACCTGTTTGGCAAGCACCTGCGCGTGTCGGCCCTGCGTCAGGGCATTCCGACCGTCGGTTCCGTGCATAGTCTCGCCGATCTGGGCGTCACCCGCTCACGTGGCCGCAAAGGCGCGGGATTCGGCCCCTACGTGTCACGCGACCAGGACGAAGTCCTCGACAGGGCGATCCAGGAGAGACCGTTCGTCGTCATCATCGGCGACTCCAAGGCCGGCAAGACCCGGATGGCGGCCGAGGCCATCCGCCGTCACTTCCGCTCCCGCAAGCTGATCTACCCAAGGTCGGGGGAGGCGATAGCCGCCCTCCTGGACTCCGGTGTGGACTTCGCGCACAGCGTGGTCTGGCTCGACGAACTCCAGCGTTTCCTCGACCACGACGGCCTGGAACGCCTGCTCGGCCGGCTGGACGGTCCCGACGCCCCCGCGGAGGTGACCATCCTCGCCACCATCCGGGCCGACGTCTTCGCCGGATACCTGCCGAAGGACGGCCTGGACTCGCCGTACGTCCGGGTGCTCGACCAGGCCCTGCTCGTCCCGCTGGACGTCATGTTCTCGGAGGCCGAACGGGACCGTACGGCCGCGGTCTACGACGATCCGCACCTGCTCGCCGCCCTGGACGAGCACGGCCTGGCCGAGTATCTCGCCGCCGGACCGGACCTGATGCGCAGGCTGGAGGAGGGTCTCGTCTGGCAGCCGGTCGGCGCGGTCGTCGTGATGGTCGCGGTGGACTGGTCGCGGGCCGGCATGGGACGGCCGATCCCGCCGCACCTGCTCGACCCGCTCGTCGCCCACTACGCCGGCGCGCTCGGCATCCCCGTCCCCGACCGGCAGGAGCTCGGCAAGGCGCTCGCCTGGGCGCGCGAGCCCGTCTACGCCGCCAGTTCGCTGCTCAGCAACACCTCCGACGGCTACGCCGTCTTCGACTACGTCATCGACCACGCCGAGGAGCGCATCGGCACGACCGTCCAGGACAGCGTGTGGACCTCGGCGCTGGAGGAGGTCCAGGACGGCGACGAGGCGCTGCGGATCGGAATGGCCGCCTACATCCAGGGCCGGATCGACATCGCCGTGCAGGCCTTCGAGATCGCCGTACTGAACGAGCCCGTGCACGTGGTCAACCGCATGCACGCGGCCTACAACTACGCCCTCATGCTGGAGAAACTCGACCGTGTCGCCGAGGCGGAGACCTTCTACACCAGGGCGGCGGAGAACGGCCACGGCGAGTCGGCGCACGCGGCCGGACGGCTGGCCGCCGCCCGTGGGGACGCGACCACGGCGGAACGCTTCTACCGCATGTCGGCGGAGGCCGGCAGCACCGAGGGGGCGTACGCGCTCGGGGTCCTGCTGCGGGAACGCGGTGCGGACGAGGCGCTGCGCTGGCTCGGCCAGGCCGCCGAGGCGGGTCATGGCGCGGCGGCGCTGGCCGCCGGACGGCTCACCGAAGGAGAGGTCGCGCTCGGCTACTACCGTCTCTCGGCGCAGGCCGGCCACCCGGAGGGCGCGTACGCGCTCGGCGCCGCGCTGGAGGAGACCGACGGGCGGGAGGCCCTGCGCTGGCTAGGGCAGGCGGCCGAACAGGGGCACGAGGAGGCCGCACGGACCGCGGGCCGGCTCGCCGAACGGCTCGGCGACCATGCCGCCGCCGCGCGCTACTTCACCCTCGCCGAACGGGGCGCGCTGCCGGCCGTACGGGCCAGGCCCGCGCGGCGGAGCCGTACGCTGCGGGAGTCCAAGGAGGTCGCGGTCAGGGTCGGGCAGCTGGCCGAGGCGGTCGCCCAGCTGTCCGACACGGCGCTGCGGCAGCGCATCAGGGTGCTCCGTTACAGCTCCGGGGCCGACGACATCCCCGAGGCGCTCGCGATCTTCAACGAGGCGGCGCAGCGGCTGCTCGGGATCTCCTGCGACGACGGGCAGCTCAGCGCGGCCGCCGTACTGCACCGGGGTTTCATGAGCGAGCCCGCGCCGGGCGGGAGCACGCTCGCGGCTGGCGCCGCCGCCTTCCTCGGCGCGCTGGACGGCCAGTCCGTGCACCTGATGTACCTGACGCAGGAGGCGGCCGAGCGGGGCGCCGACAGCGTCGGCCGGGTGCTCCAGTTCCTCGGGATCGACTACGGGCTGCTCAAGGACCCCGTACACGGGGACGAACGGACCACCGCCTACCAGGCGAGCGTGGTCTTCGGCCGGCTGGCCGACTTCGGCTTCGACTACCTGCGCGACAGCATGGCCTGGACGGTCGACGAGCTGGTGCAGGGGCGCGGCCTGTCCGCCGCCATCGTCGAGGACGCCGACATCGACATGATCGAGTACGCCGACCAGGCGATAATGATCAGCGCACCCGACGGGCAGCCGATCTCCAAGTGGTACCGGGAGTTCGCGAAGATCGTCTCGCGCCTCACCGAGGCCGAGGACTACACGGTCGACCGGCCCGGCTGGCAGGTGGACGCCACCGAGGCGGGCATCGCCAAGATCGAGGACTGGTTCGGGATCGACAACCTCTACGACGGCGTCAACTCCCCGCTGGTCCACCACCTCGACCTCGCGCTGAACGCCGCCGCCCTGTACGAGCGGAAAAAGCACTACGACATCGAGAACGGAACCGTGGTCCCGTTCCGCGAACCCAATGGCGAGATGTTCAACTCCGGCTTCCCCTCCGGTATCCGCCAGGCCCTGGAGGCGAAAGAGGGACTCGCCATCACCGCGGGCAGCATCATCCTGGCGGCCACCGACCGACGGGCCTTCCTCGGCAAGTACCAGCGGCTGGCCGGGCTCGGCTCGGCGCTCAACGCCGCGGAGTTCGACTGGCTCTACCACCGGCGTACGGTCGCCGTCCCGGCCGCGACGCCCAAGACCCGGATCGACCACGACGACGTGTGCTACCGGACCGACGAGCTGCGGCTGGCCGCGCTGGTCGAGCTGGTGTCCGACAAGCATGCGCGGGGTCAGCCGGTGCTGGTCGACGTCGCCGACGACGACCGGGCGGCCGTGGTCAGCGGCCTGCTCACCGCCGCGGGAGTGACGCACGAGATCCTGGGCTCCGACCGGCGCGGGGAAGCCGAGATCCTGGCGGCGGCGAGCGCTCCCGGCGCCGTCACCGTGGCCACCCAGGCGGCTCGGGCCGAACACGCCATCGCCCCCGTGGGCCCGGATGCCGCGGCCCTCGGCGGGCTGATCGTGATCGGCTCCGCGCGGAGCCTGTACCGCTGGGAGGACGACCGGCTCCGCGCCCTGACCGGCCGCAACGGCGAACCCGGGGAGACCTGCTTCCTGGTCAGTCTCACCGACAAGTTGTTCACGGGCGTCTGGACGCCGTCGTTCCAGGGCGACGTCCCGCTCAGCAGCACGCTGCTCACCAAGGCCATCGCCATGCGGCAGGAGCTTCTCGGCGCGTACCTGTTCGATCTGCGCAAGCAGCAGTTCGCGTACGACGAGGTGCAGGCGAGGCAGCAGGAGGAGATCGCGGCCTTCCGGCAGCAGTTCCTGCGCGGGGACGGGTTCGGCGAGGTCGTCGACGGATGGCTGCTCGCGACCGTCCGCGCCTACCACCATCGATTCACGGCCAACGGCGTCGCCGACGTCGAGGAGTACACCGCCGCCATGGCCGAACTCTGCGGCCCCCGCTACTCCGAGCAGGCCGCTCTGGAGAGCGGTGCTCCCGGTGGCGCCGGCACTGAGCTGTCCCTCACCGCGAGCTTCCTGGCGGCCGAGCAGGCCTGGCACCGCCGCGCCGAGGAACTGGGCCCTGAGGTGTGGTTCGAACTCAAACGGCGGGTCGTCCTCAGCCTTGTCGACGTGAAATGGCGAGAGCACCTCGCCGCGCTCAGGGATCTCCGCGAGGCCACGCAACTCGTCCGCCTGCGGGGCGGCAATCCCATCACGGAGTACGAGCGCGAGGCCGCCGAGATCTTCGACGAGATGAAGCTCGCCATCCAGGAGGAAGCGGTCGGTTACCTGTTCAATCTCGAAGTCGATGTGGAGGCCGATGCGGCCGTACTGGAGGAGCCGCAGGTCGCCGAGGTTCGTCCGTACGTGCCGCGGCCGAAGTATCTCGGGCCGGGCGAGAGCGATGCCAAGGATGACCGGCCTCCCTTGACGTCGGAGCAGCGTGCCCTACGTGACGCGCACGGAGACCTGGAGCGCAACGCCCCATGCCCCTGCGGTTCCGGGAAGAAGTACAAACGCTGTCACGGAGTTCCGGAGGAGTGATTTTCGCAGGTCAGGCGTGAGTAAGCTCGGCGGTATGCCAGTTTCGTCCGCCTGGAGCCGGCGGAGGTGGGGCTGCCCGGGGGAGGGGACCGCGGGGTGGAATCCGCGGTGGCCGACGTCATCGCGTACGCGATCGGCCGGCCTAACGGGGTGGACGTCAACGAGGTCGTCGTCCGGCCGACCATTCAGGGCTGACCTTCAGCGGGTGACCGTACCCGCGATCAGGAGGATGAAGACCACGAGGTTGGACAGGACGTGGACCACGATCGGGATTGTGGTGCCGCTGCGGGTGCCTTGGGACAGTGCGATCGGAACGGTCGTGGCCAGGATGGTGATCCACGCGTACGGCTGCCAGAGGTGGTAGACGGTGAACAGCACCGAGCCGATGAGGCAGCGCCGCAGCGGACCTCCCGGGATGCGCGGCTGAAGGTACCCGCGGAAGTACGCCTCCTCCAGCACCGGCCCGACGACCACGGCCGAGACGAACCAGAGCACGAGCGTGACCGTGTCCACAGTCTGTGGACCGGTCGTCCACCACGCGGGCAACCATCCGAATAGGCCCGTACGAATCGGGACCTCCAGCGCGATCACGGCACCCGAGGCCACCAGCGAGGTGAGGAGCGCGGGGACGCCGACCCTCAGCAGATCTCGGCCCCGAAGCCGTCGGATCCCCGCGAATGCGACGAGGGAACGGCCGGGGTCGAGTTGGTTGCGCGCCTTCCGCATCGTCAGCAGTGTCACCGGGAGAAGCACGATGATCACGCCCGCGAGCAGTCCCCACAGCGGGGGCAGGCCGGCCGCGATCAGGAGGGGGGTGCAGGCGAGCCAGAACCCGGTCAGGGCGATGCCAGGGAGCAGGTGGGCGGTGAGCACGCGCGCCCAGGTCAGGGTCTCGGGGTGCCGTTCGGCGATCTTCGCTGTCATGGCGACAGCTTCCGGAATAACCTCCTCGACATGACAGGGTCGGATTCGAGTAGCTTCGCCGCCGAAGACGCCGTGATGACGGTGACCGACTCGGCCGCGGCGCGGCTGCTGCTGCGGCCGGACGAGCGCCGCTACCTGGAGCCCTTCATCGGCCGTGAGCGGAGCACCGCGGAGGCGGCCAGGGAGATCGGGGTGACGACCGAGCAGATGTCGTACCGGGTCAAGGCGTTGAGCGGGCGTGGGTTGCTCGGTGCGACCGGGCGGATCGCGCGCAAGGGCCGGCCGATCACGCTCTACCGCGCGCCGCGGGAGTTCCGGGCGCCGCTGCGCGTCCTGCCGGAGGCGGATGTGCTCCACCTGTTCGACCTGATCGACGCGGGGACCAGGAATGTGTTCCTGACGGCGTTGTCGCGGCTGGCCACGGGCAGCGGCATGCTCGACTGGGTGGTCCGGTGTTATCGCGGCCCGTCCGGCGCGATTCATCTCGACATGACGCCCGCCGACGCCGAGTGGAGTCCGGCCGCCCTGCTCGACGAGAAAGCGCCCGCGGTTGTTTTCAACTGGGTTCCGGTCGCTCTCGACGCCGCCCAGGCCAAAGAACTCCAGGCCGAGCTTCTGCGCATCGTCTCCCGCCTCCGGCCCAGCACCACGGCGCCCACCCATCTGGTGGGCATGTTCCTGACCCCGCTGTGAATTCCTTGTTTCCGCGGCTTTCATTAATGAATGATCCTGCAAGTCCACTTTGATTTCACGCGTTGCAGGGTAGGTGAAAGTTTCAAAATCTCAACCGCGATTATTCGCGTTGTTGTTTGTTGAAACTTTCAAAAAGCCCAATGAATCGGCAGCTATATTTCCTATTTGTCAGCTGTATCGGTTCAGGAGGCGGTGTGAAATCTGGTATCGGACGAGTGGTGGCAGCGTCCGCGGCGGCCGCGGTGTGCGCGGCGGCCACCTTCGCGGTGGTCATAACGGCACCCGCCGGCGCCGCGGACGACCCCCAATGGTCCATGGGCGGGCAGAACATCAGCAACACCCGATCCAATCCGACTGAGACCCTGCTCAGCCCGTCCACGGTGGGCGGCCTGGAACTCAACTGGACGTACACCACCCGCGGCGACGTCTCCGCGACCCCCGCCGTGGTGGACGGCGCCGTCTACTTCCCCGACTGGGGCGGCTTCTTCCACAAAGTCGACGCGAACACCGGCGCCGTGATCTGGTCCCGTTCCGTCGCCTCGTACGTGGGAGCGACCGGAACCGTGGTTTCCCGCACCAGCCCGGTCGTGGTCGGAAACAGCGTCTACATCGGCACCCAGACCGGCGCCCGGGTCCTCGCGATCGACACCGCCAACGGCAACCTGCGCTGGAACGTCGCCGCCGACCCGCACCCGCGCGCCGTGCTCACCGGCGCGGCCGTCTACTACAACGGCGTCCTCTACCAGGGCGTCTCCTCCGACGAGTTCTCCCTGGCCTCCAACGCCTCCTACGACTGCTGCACGTTCCGCGGCAGTCTGGTGGCGATCGACGCGGCCACCGGGGCCCAGCGCTGGAAGTCGTACACCCTGCCGGACCAGGGTCCGGGCGGCGACATCTTCAGCGGCGCGTCCGTCTGGGGCAGCACCCCGAGCATCGACCCCGCCAGCAACACCATCTTCATCGGTACGGGACAGAACTACTCCATCCCGGAGAGCGCCCGGCAATGCCAGACGAACGGCGGCACACCCCAGCAATGCCTGCCGTCCTGGAACGCCAAGGACGCCATCATCGCGATGGACCTCACCACGGGCGCGATCAAGTGGAACACCGGCCCGGCCCGCTTCGACGAGTGGAACTTCGCCTGTCTGCCCGGATTCCCGCCCAACAACTGCCCGACCCCCGGCCCGGACCACGACACCGGCGACGGCACCCACCTCTACGACCTGCCCGGACCGAACGGCACGACCCGCCGCGCGGTCGGCGCCGGCCAGAAGAGCGGCGAGTTCTGGATGCTCGACGCGGCCACCGGCGCGATCATCTGGAGCGCCTCGGTCGGCCCCGGCTCGACGCAGGGCGGCATCCAGTGGGGCACCGCCACCGACGGCCGCCGCGTGTTCTTCACCTCCAGCAACGCGGGCAACCTCGCCCACCAGCTGCCCAGCGGCCAGACGATCAACTACAGCTCGTTCGGCGCCCTGGACGCGGCCACCGGCCAGCTCCTCTGGCAGGTCCCCGAACCCCGCGGCGCGCGTTCCATCGGGCCTGTCACGTACGCCAACGGCGTCGTCTACGTGGGCTCCATGAACAACTACATGTACGCCCTGAACGCCAACAACGGCCAAGTCCTGTGGCAGTTCCAGGGCGCGGGCTCGTCCAACGCCGGAACGGCCATCGTCGGAGGCAAGCTCTACTGGGGCAACGGCTACTCCCGCGGCGGCACCGCCAGCACCCGCTTCTACTCCTTCAGACTCCCCGGCAACCCCAGCCCATCCCCATCCCCCAGCCCATCCCCATCCCCCAGCCCGTCGCCCAGCCCTTCACCAAGCCCATCGCCCAGTCCGTCCCCGAGTCCATCGCCAAGCCCTTCGCCGAGTCCATCGCCAAGCCCGAGTCCATCCCCCAGCCCTAGCCCCACCCCGACGGGCGGACCCTGCACCGCCACATACCGCGTCATATCCCAATGGCCGAGTGGCTTCCAAGGTGAGGTGACGGTACGCGCCGGCACCACCCGCCTCAACGGCTGGACCGTCCGCTGGACCTTCGCCAACGGCCAGACGATCACCCAGATCTGGAGCGGCACCGCGACCGCGTCCGGCTCCAACATCACCGTACGAAACGTCAACTACAACGCCTCCGTACCCCCGAACACCACCATCACGTTCGGCTTCCTCGGCAGCTGGAACAACAACACCAACTCCGTCCCCACCTCAATCACCTGCACAACCCCCTAACCCGTACGGGCCGGGAGGGCACCCCCTCCCGGCCCTTCGTGTCAGAGACGTGGGGGATACAGGCGTTCCAGCCGGTCAGCATGGACGGCGTAGATGAAGGGGCCAGACGTGTCGGCGATGGCGAAGATGCTCACCTGATTGGTGACGAACCTCTCGGCGTAGGCGGCCGACGTCAGATCCCCACGAGTGATGACGAAGCAGCGGGCTTGGTGCTCGATGACGGCGTCGATTTCCGCCTGCCGATAGCGGATGCGCTTGTCCTTCATCAGGACGGCCCAGCCGAGTTTGGCGCTGTCCTCGATCCAGCGGATGTCTTCAACGGTCTCGTCGTGGGGGATGCCGTAGTGCTCGGCCAGCGTGATCAGATCCCATCCGGCTTCACGGAGCAGGCGTGGGACGGCGACTCGGCCGAGGCTGCGGTCGATGAAGAACTTACGCGGCTGCTCGGGTGGCGACACGAAGGACGTCCTCGATCTCTTCTCGGGTGAGTCCGTACTCCTCCGCCACGACGTCGACCGGTTCACCGGCCTGGAAGAGGTCGATCACGTCTTCGAGCTTGGCGCCGCCGCGCGCGAACCGGGGACGGCCGAAGCCATGCTCGGCATCCACCGTGATCTCGGCGACACGGTATTGCGGGAGCGCGATCACCTTGGCATATCCGTCGGGGGCGAAGTCCACACGGCGGAGGTAGCTCTCCACGACCTCGGCGAAGACGCGCTGGTTGTTGCGGACGACCACCAGTTCGCGGGCCGATTCATCACCCGCGTGCTCGGCGTAGTCGTAGAGGACTTCGGCGCCGTCGGTGAAGAGCCGGCGGCTGGCCAGGGCGTGTTCCAGACCGAGTTCCCGCTGAAGCGCGTCGATCGACGGCCGGATGCGCTGGAGCGGCACGCCCGCCTGCCGGAACGCAGCCAGGGCATAGCCCTCGGCCAGGCCGATGAACGGTACGGAGGCTTCATGTGGCCGCTCCGCCCTCGCGGCGGTGATGACCGGCTTGGCGTGTACGGTACGGCCGTCGCGCTGGCGGCGCTGGTAGCCGAAGGCCCACGTGGTGAAGGTGGAGGCGGGAATCGCGAGGTAGCCTGCCGCTTCGGCGATGCCGTACAGCGGGGTGGTGAACCGATCGATGGTCATGTCCACCTCCTAGATCGCGTTGTCCGGCCTCCATGATGCAACAGGTCCGCTCCTGTTGCGGCGTCATAATCCAGCCAAGCGCCACGCTGGGTAGGTATGTCCACTAAGAAGTTGGGCCGGTCAGGGGCACCCGGGGCCCCAAGCATGAGATGTCGGGACGCCGCCCCGCTCACTGACCGCCCTCGTCCTCGTTCAACACCTCGGCGATACGATCCGTAAGCTCGCGAAGTCCGTCGGCGTTCATGGCTTTCACACCCTTGGCGGTGACCTCGAGCGACTTGTCCCCGCGAGTCAGCTTCACGCTGACCTCACCACGTCGGTTGCTCAGCCACGCGACCACCACACTCGCCGCCGTCGCCGCGCCGCCTCCCGCGCCGAGCAGCAACTGCAGCGCGTCCACGGCCGTCCCGAGGTTGTTCTCCTTCGGCGGAGCCTCACGCAGCCTGACCCGGCCGCGGATCTCGGATTCGTCCGACAGCCAGGCATAGAGATCCCGGAGTTGATCGGGGACATCATCGCCGGAAACGCTCACAAAAGCAGCCAAGGACTCTCCTGAGTCGATGGGCCCCCGCCACCCGCCACAAGAAACGGCGCCAATGACACCGCCACCTCTATCTTGACCCGAACCCAACGATTCCGCAGCCGTTGCCGTCCGTACGTCACGGGCGTCATTTTTCGGTTGTCCGGTACGGACGTCAATGGCGCGACGGCGATTGCACGAACCCGGGTTCGGTGAATCTGGAACGCCTTCGAACCCGTGCATATGCTGGAGGAAAACGGGGTCTCAAGGAGTCATTTTTCCCGTGGAAGAAAGGGACGACCAGCGGCGCTTGATCGAGCACTGGATCGACGTCCACACCAGCCGCTGAGGCCGGCTCCTACGTCGGCAACACCTCGGGTGTGAAATCCATGTAAATCAGGTAGGAATTATTGACCTGTCCCATCGGGGTGCCTAGCTTGGAAATATGAGTTTTGTTCGGTGGCACTCACATTGGCAGGTCCGACTTGATCACCGCCGGTGTCGTCGTCGCCGTATGTCCAAGACGCCTCACTGGCTGGAAGGAAACGGTCCCGAGGAGCAGACATGACAGCTAACGACACAGCGGCGGAGACATTCGTCCAGGACTGGCAGGACTGGCATCAGCGGCACGAAGCCGTACGGGCCGATGAGCACGGGTTCCTGGCCGTCACCGGCCTGTACTGGCTGACGTCCGAGCCGCAGCGCGTGCCCGGCGCTCCGGGAGAGTGGTCGACCGGCGTCGAGGGCGTCGCGGTGACCCTCGACGCGGGCGAGGAACTGGTCGTGGACGGGCGAGTGGTGCGCGACCGGTACGTCTTCGGCGTCATTCCCGAGCGCGGCGGGATCAACGCCGTCTGGGGCGACGCGGTGATCGAGGTGGCCAAGCGCGGCGGGAACGACATCGTCCGGCCACGGCACCCGGACCACCCCCTCCGGGTCAAGTACGCCGGCACGCCCGTGTTCGCACCGGACCCGCGCTGGGTGGTCACCGGCCACTACGTCCCCTTCGACCACCCCCGTCCGACCACCGTCGGCGCCGCGGTGGAAGGACTGGAGCACATCTACCACGCCCCCGGGCGGATCGAGTTCGAACTCGACGGCCAGGCGCTCAGCCTGACGGCGTTCGCCGGCGGCTCCCCGGGCAGCCTGACGGTCCTGTTCACCGACCTGACGTCCGGCGTGACCACGTACGCCGACAACCGTGTCCTGAAACTGGGCGCCCCCGCCTCCGACGCCAGCCTGGTGCTCGACTTCAACCGCGCCGTGAACCTGCCCTGCGCCTACACCGACTACGCCACCTGCCCGCTACCGCCGGCCGAGAACCGCTTGCCGATCGCGATCGAGGCCGGCGAGAAGATCCCGTACGAGCGCGCCTGACACCGGCCCACTCTCGCCGAGACCCGCGTCCTATCCCGGCTGACGCCCGGCCCGGACGGCCAGCCCGACGAGTTGGTTGCTCAATCCCTCGCGAAGATTCCCGGCGAACACGTCACCGGGATGGGGAAGCCCCATTTCGCGGATGACCGTGAGGACGGTCTCGGTCGGTGTGGTGTACGGCCAGAGCCCCGCGACGACAACGAAGACCGAACCGGCGAAATGCTGTGCCGCGGCATCGGTCAGGTACGGCAGCTGCGCCCGTACCAACGCGGCGAGCCTGGCACTGTTGGCCGAGGCACGCCGCTTGAAGCTCCGGGCGTACTCGAGGGAGATGTTCTTCTCCAGTTCCCCGGCCATCAGGCTGATCAGCTCGCACAGCAGCCGCTGCTCGGCGATGGTGCCGGCGATGACCTCCGCGACCCGCGTCTCCGCGCCGAACGGCCCATCCGGTGGCCCCGGCTCGCCAAGCCGGTCCTCGACCGTCCCCAGCCAGCTCTTCCAGGTCTCATCCATGATCTCCAGGAAGATCGCCTCGCGGCTGTCGAAGTAACGCAGCACGTTCGACCGCGCGAGTCCGACCCGGCTGCTCAGCTCCCGCAGGCTGATCTCGGCCACCGGCTGCTCGTGCAGCATCGCGCGCGCGGTTTCGAGGATCACCTGCCGGCGGGCCTCCACCTGCTCCGGACGGCGTGCCCGCTGGAAGTCGGTGGAGGTGTTGACCACGGCCACACGCTATCAGCCGGCTCTCACGGCATAAAAGCCCACTTGCTCTTTATTAAGAGCCCACTTGTCTGTTAGTTTGGCGGCATGCGGACAACGAACAAACCGGCGCGTCGCCGGTGGCCCTGGGCCGCGGGGGCGCTCGTGCTCGCGTTGGCGGTCCCGGCGGCGTACGTCTCGGTGAACTACGGCGACCAGCCGCTGGGGATCGTGGACACCCAGCGGGCGACGATCAGCAGGGAGGCCGCCGCCCATCTGGACGGAGCCACGACCCTGACCATCCCCGATTTCGCCTTCCCCTACCTCGTGACCGAGGAGGTGATCCACCAGGAGCAGGAGCGGTTCGCCGCGAACGAGAAGACCGTCGAGGACGGGCTGATCAAACGATTCGGCCTCAGGCTCGACCGGACGATGATCTCGGGCGTGCCGGTGACCGTCGTGACCCCGCCCGAGGTCCGGCCGGAGAACCGGAACAGGATCGCGATCAACATCCACGGCGGCGGCTTCGTCATGGGCACCAGCCGCGACCGCGTCGGGCTGCTCATGGCGTACGAGCTGGGCATGCCCGTCTACTCGATCGACTACTCGCTGTCCCCGCAGGCCGTGTACCCGGTCGCCGTCAATCAGTCACTCGCGGTGTACCGGGCGCTGGTCGGCGATCGTGATCCCGCGCAGGTGGTCGCCTTCGCCAGCTCCGCGGGCGGCAATCTCCTACTCTCCATGCTCCTGGCGGCGGAGCGGCAGGCGCTTCCGATGATCGCGGGAGTGGCGCTCTTTACGCCGTGCACCGACCTCAGCGGCGTCGGTGACAGCGTGGTCGCCAACAACGGCCGCGACAGCCTTGTCACCAACCTGCGGGTCGGCGTCCCCGAGCGCTTCTACGCCCCCGGCGAGGACCTCCGCGCTCCGGGCCTGTCACCGGTCTACGCGGAGTACGCGGCGGACTTCCCGCCGACGGTGCTCACCACCGGCACCCGCGATTTCAACCTCAGCGACACGGTACGGCAGCACTGGAAACTCGAGAACGCCGGCGTCGAGTCCCGCCTGCTCGTGGGCGAGGGCATGTGGCACGGCTTCCATTGGGAGCCCGACATGCCCGAGGCCGTACAGACGCGGCGGGCTGTCGTCGAGTTCCTCATGGCACAGCTGGAAAAGTCGTGACCTCACTGCTCGGCGGGGTGCCAGCCGAGCACCGGGCCGAGGTGGGTGGCGATGTCCGTGAGGATCTGCACGTAGTCGTCGTGCTCGAAGGTGAACGGCAGCGCGAACGCGACCTCGTCGATCTCCCGGAAGGCGACGTGCGCGTGGAGCTGTTCGGCGATCTCCGCGGAGGTCCCGACGAGATCGGGCGCGAACATCAGGCGCTGCGGGCCCTGCGGCGTCGCGGTGCGCGGGGTGCGCTTCTCCACGAACTCCTTGTACTTGGCCCGTTGCGACGCGGACGCGGAGTCGGTGGGGATGACGACGAGTCCCTGGGAGACGCGGGCACGGTCGCCGTCCGGGTGGTGGGAGCGGAAGGCGCGGATGTGCGACAGCTGGATCTCGGCGAAGTCCTCCGACTCCTCGGCTTTGACGACGCTGCTGGTCAGGAAGTTCATGGCGTGTTCGCCCGCCCACTGGGCCGAGCGCAGGCTGCCGCCGCCGTACCAGAGGCGGCTGCCCAGGCCGGGTGAGTGGGGCTGGACGCGGTCGGAGAACACCTCGAAGCCTTCGACGCCGCGGAAGTCGGTGGCCGGTTCGCCGCGGACGAAGTCGAGCAGGCGCCGTACCCGCTCGTAGCTGAAGTCCTCGGTGTCGGAGCTGGTGGGGTAGAGCGCGTGTTTGACTTCGTCGTAGTGGATCGGCGGGCCGACGCTGACGCCGGGGTTGAGGCGGCCGCCGGACAGGATGTCCAGAGTCGCCAGGTCCTCGGCCAGGCGGAGGGGGTTCTCCCAGCCCAGCGGGATGACGGCCGTGCCCAGCTCGATGCGGCTGGTGCGCTGGGTGGCCGCCGCGAGGACCGCGACGGGGGAGGAGATGCCGTACTGGAGGTGACGGTGGCGCACCCAGGCGCTGTCGAAGCCCAGCCGCTCACCCAGCTCGATGGCCTCCAGCGTCGACTCGTGGCCCCGGCGAGGGTCGGCTTCGTCGAACAAGCCAATGGTCAGAAAGCCAAGCTTCCGCAAGGGTCGCGCCACAGCCGTCTCCTCCAAGGAGGGTTTCTCACGTTATGGCAGCAATGTACGCCTGCTGTGTTTGGGGCGGTGGTGTCTTGTCTGGTTGAGCCGGTCGGCTCCGACGTCCCTCCCAAAAGGAGGAGACATGTCCACCAGAACCCTGTTGACCTGCGGAATCATCGCCGGGCCGCTGTTCGTCACCACCTGCCTCATCCAGGCCGTCACCCGCGAGGGGTACGACCTGTCCCGCCACCCCATCAGCCTGCTCAGCCTCGGGGAGGCCGGCTGGATCCAGATCGCCAACTTCGTCGTCACCGGCCTGCTGTACGTCGCCTGCGCGGCCGGATTGCGCCGGACGGCCGGCGGTACGTGGGGGCCGCTCCTGGTCGGCCTGCTCGGCGCGGGACTGATCGTCGGCGGGGTGTTCCTCACCGACGCCGGCGCGGGCTTCCCCGCCGGGGCTCCCGAAGGGGCGCCCGAGCTGACCTGGCACGGCATCATCCATACCCTCGGCCCCGTGGTCGCCCTGGGCTCGATCGTCGTGGCCGGCCCGGTCTACCTGCGCCGCTTCGCCCGCGAGGGAAACCGAGGGTGGGCGACCGGCTCCGCGCTGGCCTCGGCGATGATCGTCGCCCTGCTCGCCTGGCCCGACCCGGACGGCCTTAGCGTACGGCTACTCGCGGCCACGGCGGTCGCGTGCGCGTTCGTCGCGGCCGTCTCCTGGCGGGCTGTTGACGTGGTTGGCTAATTGCTTTAGCTTAAAAGCTATGGAGATTAGCTACTTGGAGCGTGAGGGCGGCCGGATCGCCTACGAGGTCGAAGGCGAGGGCCCGCTGGTCGTGCTCGCCCACGGGATGGGCGACAGCCGCAGGGCCTACCGGTTCCTGGCCTCCCGCCTGGTCGCGGAGGGATACCGGGTCGCCTCCGTCGACCTGCGGGGCCACGGCGACTCGACGATCGGCTGGCCGTCCTACACCCGTACCGACACCGCGGGCGACCTGGTCGCCCTCATCCGCCACCTCGGCGGCCCGGCCGTCATCGTCGGCCACTCGTTCGCCGGTGGTTCCGCCACCATCGCCGCGGCCGACGCGCCCGAGCTGGTCAGCGGGATCGTCGAGATCGGCCCGTTCACCCGGGCGCAGAAGTTCGACATCGGCGGCATGATCCGCAACCGCCGGCACGGCAAGGGCATGCTGCTGCTCCTGGCCGCCGGCGCGTTCCGCGGCGTCGGCATGTGGAAGCGCTACCTCGACCACGCCTATCCCGGCGAGAAGCCCAAGGACTGGAGCACCTACCTCGGCACCCTGGAGACCGAGCTGCGGCGGCCCGGCCGCATGGCCGTAGTGGCCAAGATGGGCATGAACCCGCCCACCGACGCCGGCGCCAAGCTGCCCGAGGTGCCGGTGCCCGCCCTGGTCGTCATGGGCGAGCTCGACCCCGACTGGGCCGACCCGAAGGCCGAGGCCGACGGTATCGTCGCGGCGCTGCCCGCGGGGTCCGTCGCGATGATCCCCGGCGCCGGTCACTACCCCCACGGGCAGTTCCCGGATCGGGTCGCCGAGGTGCTGCTGCCGTACCTGGCGGAGCGCACGCGTGGGTAGGGCGGGCCTGACGGCCGAGATCATCGTCGACCTCGCCATGGGCATCGTTGACGAGAGCGGCCCCGAAGCGGTCACCCTGTCGGCCGTCGCGGCCCGCGCGGGCGTCGCCACGCCCTCGCTGTACAAGCACGTCCGCAACCTCGCCGAGCTCACCACCCTGCTCTCGATCAGGGTCATGGTCGAGCTCGGCGACCGCGCGGCCCTGTCCATCGCCGGCCGCTCCGGCGAACAGGCCCTGCGCGCCTTCGCCCGCAGCTGGCGGGAGTACGCCAAGGACCACCCCGGCCGTTACGCCGCGATGATCCAGACCGCCCGTCCCGAACTGGAGAAGGAGGGCCGGCGGCTGGTTGACCTCTCACTGGCCGCCCTGCGCGCGTACGGACTGGAGGGTCCGGCGGCCATCCACGCCACCCGCTGCATGCGCGCGGCCGTCCACGGCTTCATCACTCTGGAACTGGCCGGGGGCTTCGGCCTGCCCGTCGACATAGACGAGAGCTACGAACAACTCCTCGGAATGGTGATCGGCGGCCTCCCCGAACCAGTGTGATCGAGTCGGCGTCCCGGGCATTCACCCTGACGATCGCGGTGAGCCCAGCCGGTTGGAGGGCTGACTCTCCGGCATGTTCTTTCTTGAGGTCATGCTTGCCCTCATCGAAGAGGCTTCCGGGCATCACCGTCCCATGGCGGACCTTCCCTTTCACGATCGGACCGATTTCGACAACGCGGAGCGCGGCTTCGTCGCGAAACTGACCCCCGCGCTGATCAAAGCGGCCGACGGTAGGGTCGTCTGGGACAACGATTCCTACGATTTCCTCGGCGGGGACTGCCCGGAGACCGCGCACCCGAGCCTCTGGCGGCAGGCGCGACTGTGCGCCAAGCAAGGGCTGTTCGAGGTGACGGACGGCATCTACCAGGTTCGCGGCCTGGACCTGTCCAACATGACCATCGTCGAAGGCCGGCGCGGCGTCATCGTCACCGATCCGCTCGTCTCCACCGAGTGCGCCGCCGCCGCCCTGCGGCTCTACCGCGACCACCGGGGCGACCGCCCGGTCACCGGCCTGATCTACACCCACTCCCACGCCGACCACTTCGGCGGCGCGCGAGGCGTCACCGACGGCGCGGACATCCCCATCATCGCCCCCGCCCATTTCATGGAGCACGCCGTCTCCGAGAACGTCTACGCCGGTACCGCCATGAACCGCCGGGCCCTGTACATGTACGGCCAGATCCTGCCGCCCTCCCCCGAAGGCCAACTCGGCTGCGGCCTGGGCATGGCCACCTCGACCGGCACCGTCTCCCTCATTCCGCCCACCGTCGACATCACTCGTACCGGACAGGAGGAAACAATCGACGGCGTACGCGTCGTCTTCCAGCTCACCCCCGGCACCGAGGCCCCGGCGGAGATGAACTTCCTCTTCCCCGACCACCGCGCCCTGTGCATGGCCGAGAACGCCACCCACAACCTGCACAACGTGCTCACCCTGCGTGGTGCGCTGGTCCGCGACGCACGCGTGTGGGCCCGGTACCTGACCGAGGCCATCGCGCTGTTCGCCGACCATGCGGACGTGGCCTTCGCCTCCCACCACTGGCCCACCTGGGGCAAGGACGCCATCGTCACGTTCCTGTCCCAGCAGCGCGACCTGTACGCGTACCTGCACGACCAGACCGTACGCATGCTCAACCGCGGCATGACCGGCAGCGAGATCGCCGAAGCCATGAGGATGCCGCCCGCGCTGGAACAGGCCTGGCACACGCACGGCTACTACGGCTCGGTCAGCCACAACGTGAAAGCGATCTACCAGCGCTATCTGGGCTGGTTCGACGGGAACCCGGCCCATCTGTGGGAGCACCCGCCCGTCGAGCAGTCCCGCCGCTACGTCGAGTGCCTCGGTGGCGCCACCGCGGTGGTCGCGCTGGCCGAACGCTACGTTCAGCAAGGCGACCTACGCTTCGCGGCCACCCTGCTCAACCACGCGGTGTTCGCCGACCAAGGCGACTCCTCCGCACGCGAACTCCTGGCCCAGGTCTACACCCGAATGGGCCACGGCGCCGAGAACGCCACCTGGCGCAACTTCTACCTCACCGGCGCCACAGAGCTGACCACGGGCCGGCCCTCCGCGAGCACGGTCAGCACCACCTCGCCGGACCTGCTCACCGCGCTCACCGCGGAGCAGATCTTCGACTCCCTCGCGATCCGCGTCGACGGGCCCAACGCCTGGAAAGAGCGCTTCGCCATCGACTGGCACCTCACCGACCTGGACGAGTGCCACCGCACCACGCTGTCCAACGGCACCTTGATCCACGAGAAGTCACCGTCCGGTGGCCGAACTGACCTGACGCTGCGCCTGACCAAACAGCGCTTGGTCGGCCTGATCAGCGGAGAGGGCGCCGACGGCATCGATCACGACGGTGACCTGGCCGTCCTGGACCGGCTGACCTCCGTACTGGAGCAGCCCACACCGGACTTCCCCATCGTCACGCCCTGATCACATCCGGAGAAAGGCGGATGGACGAGTCACCTGCTGACCATCGCCAACTGCAGGGCGCCGACTGCGGCGAACCGCCTCGACAAAATTGAGTATCGCCCGACCAAACTCTTCGGCCTGATCCACGGTGAGCTCTACGTCTCGGACCTCCCACAGGCCGATGAACGGTCCCTTCTCGCCGTAACCCGGATTGTTGAACATCTGGATCTTCCCGAAGACCGGGCTGGAGTACACGGCAACGCAGTAAGCGTCCTGAGGCCACGCATCGCCGCTTTCATGCTGCATGCACCATGGCTGGCAGGTCGTGGAAAGATGATGGAACTTCATCCGCTTGGCCATTGGCAGCCCTTTCCTGATCGCGTCCCGGAGCCGCTGTTGCAGCACTACCCGGGGTCTCCTCGGACCAATCGTGCTCTACGTGAATCCACGCCATGAGATCGGCAGCGCCCGGACGATGGTCTCCTGTGGACAGAGCCGCTGGTCAGTTCGCCGATCAATTGCCGAGGGCGGCCACGAATGACGATTAACGACGCGTTCAGCTATCTCTGTATTTGCCATCCAATGCGCTGAGATCCTCCAAGGCGTATCGGACTCCCTCGATTAGGGCTTCGTCGGATACATCCGATGGGTTTCGTAGCGATGGGTCGATCGAATAGTTATCCAGCAGATAGAAGACGTTGTTCATCGCGCGTTCGAAAGATTCCCTCAGCCGCTCTCCGTTATCGAGGGATGTTCGTCGCGCGGACAACCAATCCCTGGCGAATGCGGGCGTGGATATCTTTCCCTGCACGAGCAGGTTCATCAGCTCGAACTGTCTGGCCACTCCGGTGCCTGATGGAACTTGTGCCGGACACGCCCACGCGAGGCGCAGGCGTCGCCAGTCTTGAGGATCTCCGTCTCGCGTCACCAGAGATAGCCTCGTGCCCGTGGAGGTCGTTCGGGAACGGTTGGGCCACGCCAACCCGTCGATCACGATGAACATCTACGCGCACGTCATCAGGGGCATGCAGGCGGAAGCCGCCGAGACCGGGCCGTTCTCTCGCCTGACATCGATCAGGCTGCGTTGCAACCCCGACATGAAGAAAGCCCCGCTGAGCAGGGCTTTTCATGGTGTCCGAGGGGGGACTTGAACCCCCATGCCCATCACTGGGCACTAGCACCTCAAGCTAGCGCGTCTGCCTATTCCGCCACCCGGACGTGGTGCCTGCACGCGGAACCGTCATCCCGCGTCGGCTGTTAAAGGTTAGCACTCGCCGCCCTGTGGTTCATCCAGCTATCCGATCGGACAGGATGGAGTCGCAAGCCGTACCGACTCTGGAGGAAACAGGATGGCCGGGCTGGGTGAGGATGACGTTGTAGGCCTGTGCGGGGATCTGATCCGGATCGATACGCGCAACGCGGGGGACAACGCGGGGCCGGGTGAGCGGGTGGCCGCCGAGTACGTGGCGGAGAAGCTCGCCGAGGTGGGCGTCGAGGCGCGGATCCTGGAGAGCGACCGGGGCAGGGCCAACGTGGTGGCCAGGATCGCGGGGGAGGACCCGGGGCGGGACGCGCTCGTGCTGCACGGGCACCTGGACGTGGTCCCCTTCGACCCGAACGACTGGCAGGTGCACCCGCTGAGCGGCGAGGTCCAGGACGGGTGCGTGTGGGGCCGCGGCGCCGTCGACATGAAGGACATGGACGCCATGATCCTCGCGGTGGTGCGGAAGCGGCTCGGCGAGGGGCGCAGGCCGCCGCGGGATGTCGTGCTGCTGTTCACCGCCGACGAGGAGGCGGGCGGGCACTACGGCGCGCAGTGGCTGGTGGAGAAGCACGCGGACGTCTTCGAGGGCTGCACCGAGGCGATCGGCGAGGTCGGCGGCTTCAGCGTCACCGTGGGCGAGCGCCGGCGCGTCTACCTGATCGAGGCGGCCGAGAAGGGCATCGCCTGGATGAAGCTCACCGCGACCGGCCGCGCGGGTCACGGATCCATGCTGAACGGCGAGAACGCCGTGACCGAGCTGGCCGAGGCGATCGGCCGGCTGGGCCGCTACGAATGGCCGGTACGGCTCACGCCCACCGTCCAGGCCTTCTTCCGCGAGGCCCTCGACATCGAGGTCAAGGCGGACGACGCCGAGGAGGCCGTCGCCAAACTGGGGCCGATCGCCCGGATGATCGGGGCGACTCTCCGCAACACCGCCAATCCGACCATGCTGGACGCGGGGTACAAGGCCAACGTGATCCCGCAGACGGCGACCGCGCACGTGGACGGGCGGTTCCTGCCGGGATTCGAGGAGGAGTTCTTCGCGACCATCGACGAGCTGCTCGGGCCGAACATCACGCGGGAGCACGTCTACCACGACGTCGCGGTCGAGACCGCGTTCGAAGGGCGGCTGGTGACGGCGATGGCGGACGCGCTGCGGGCGGAGGACCCGGGGGCGCGGGCGGTGCCGTACACGCTGTCGGGGGGGACGGATCTGAAGGCGTTCAGCCGGCTGGGACTGCGCGGGTTCGGGTTCGCGCCGCTGAAGCTGCCCCCGACTTTGGACTTCTCGGGGATGTTCCATGGCATCGACGAGCGGGTTCCGGTGGATTCGCTCAAGTTTGGGGTGCGCGTTCTTGACCGGTTCCTCGATTACTGCTGAGAAACCCGTTGCGTTGACGGTGGGTGCTGATAACGTAACGCTCCGTTGAGGGGTTGATCCGCATCGGGCGGCTCGACGGAGTTGGGGAGGTCGCGTGGCACGCACGCCTGGGTCTCAGCTGGAGGCGCTTTCGCCTTCCGCTGACCTGTGCGTGCCCGCGACCGACCGCCGTCCGGCCCGGGACGATCGGATGGCGCGGTTCGCGGCCGACTCCCGGCTTGGTCGTCTGCTGGTCATCGGCGGTCTCATCGCCGTCGGATGGCTGGTGGGCGTGATTTTCGGCGTCTTCGGCACGGCTACGGCCGTGGCCGAGGCGGCGCCCTCAGCTGTCGTCACCGGGTCGGCGCCCCACGCCGACGGTTTCCCCACGAGTGACGGCATCGACGCCTCGGTCAACGCCGAGGCGATGGCTGGGCGGAACGTCGACGGGCTCACCAGCCAGTCCACGCCCGTCCTGCCCGACCCGTCCACCGCTGACCACACCCCGGGGAACGGTCTGATTCCCCCGACCAGCGGTGGGTCGATCATGTTCGGGGATGTCGCGAGGTCCTTCGCCGACCCGCGGCTCGCACATTCGCCCGCCCCGCTGGCGGCGCTCGTGCCCCCTGTCGTCCGCACGGCTGCGGACGACCCTTCCTTCTCTCCTGACTGACCCCGCCTCCAGACCGGCCCCTGCCGTCAGGCAGCCCGCACAGGGCAGCGGCCGGTCGCGGAGCGTGCCTTTCGACCCCCCTGTCTCGGGTGCGTCGATCCCTGAGCCGCTCCTGATCACGCGGGTGACGCGGAAATCCACCACCCTCGCGACGTGCCACGCCCTGGGCTTGGGCATCTCTCGCGAGCTGTCAGGTAACCCCCAAAAGAACCACTAGGAGCATTCATCATGCGAACGTGGGCGAAGGGCTCAGCCCCCGCCGCGCTGCTCGCGGCCGGCGTCATGGCCCTCGGCAGCGGTACGGCTATCGCCGACACCTCCGGCACCAGCTCTGTCGGCGGCGGCAACCAGGTCAACCTGCCCGTCTCCCTGCCCATCGACATCAGCGGCAACGCGGTCGGCGTGGCGGGCGACTCCACCGCCGGCTCCAAGGGCGGGGCCTCGGTCGAGAACACCACCAAGGGCATTCCCGGCAAGACCTCGGGCAACAGCAGCGTGCTCGGCGGCAACCAGGTCAACGCGCCCATCAGCGCGCCGGTCAACGCCTGCGGCAACGCCGTCTCGCTGTTCGGCAGCTCCCAGGCCGGCTGCGTGGGCGGCTCCTCGGTCAAGAACTCCGGGCACGGCGGCGCCGGCGGCAACACCACCAACGGCGACCACAGCGTGCTCGGCGGCAACCAGATCACGGCTCCGATCAGCGCGCCCGTCAACGCCTGCGGCAACGCCATCGCGATCTTCGGCGAGGCGGTCGCCGGCTGCAAGGGCGGCTCGTCGGTCCGCAACACCGGGGTCGGCGCGGGCGGCAACCGCACCTCGGGGCGCTCCTCGGTGCTCGGCGGGAACCAGGTCATCGCGCCGATCAGCGGCCCGATCAACATCTGCGGCAACACCGTCGCGATCTTCGGCGAGGCCTTCTCGGGCTGCAAGGGCGGCTCGTCGGTGACCAACACCGGCAAGCCGGGCAAGCCGGGGCACCGCTACCACCAGGCCAAGGGCTCGACCGGCAACGACACCGACGGGCGGTTCGGGGCCGGCAGCGGCAACCAGGTGATCGCGCCGGTCAGCCTGCCGATCAACCTGTGCGGCAACAGCGTCGGCGGCGGCGTCTCGGGCTGCAAGGGCGGCACCGAGGTGCAGAACACCCTGCCGGGGACGGCCGCGGGTGGCAACCGTACGGACGGGAAGTCCGGGTTGTTGTCCGGGAACCAGGTGGTGGCGCCGATCACCGCGCCCATCAACATCTGCGGCAACGCCGTCGCCGTCGCCGGGGAGGCCTTCGCGGGCTGCCTCGGGGGCGCGTCGGTGAAGAACGGCGGCAAGGGCGCCGGCGGCAACACCACGTCGGGCCGCTCGGGCGCGCTGGCGGGCAACCAGGTGGTCGCGCCGATCACCGCCCCGATCAACGCCTGCGGCAACGCGGTGGCCGCGCTGGGCGCCTCCGAGGCGCACTGCAAGGGCGGCGTCTACGCCGACGGCGGCCCAGGCGGCGGGGGCAACACCACCGACGGGAAGCACGGCGTCGCGGCCGGCAACCAGGTGGTCGCGCCGATCACCGCCCCGATCAACGCGTGCGGCAACTCGGCCGCCGTCCTCGGCGACGCGGCCGCGGGCTGCCTCGGCGGCTCCCGGGTCGGCGCGGTCAGCGAGGCCCAGTCCGCCGCGGACGCGGGCTACTCGTACTGGACCAGGAGCTGGGGCAAGGTCAACGCCTCGCAGGCGAGTGGCATGCTGCCCGGCCTGCCGTCGGTGCCGTCCCTGGCCGGGGTCAAGGACGTGGGCAACTTCACCCAGAAGATGAGCGCCGCGGGCCTGCCCGCGCTGCCGCTCGTGGGCGACCTGCCGGGCATGCTCGGCCTGCCCGCGCTGCCCGGCCTCCCGGGTCTGCCCGGCGCCCCCGCGGCCCCGGCCCGCACGGCCACGACCGCCGCCAGCCCCATCGCCCCGGTGACCGGCCTGGCCGGTTCGCTGCCCGTGGCCGGCTCCCTCGGCCAGGCGGCGAGCGCGCTGCCGGTCGGCGGCCTCGGCCTGATGAGCGCGGAGCAGCCGGCCGGTCTCACCGGCATGAACGGCGGCTCGCTGGTGGCTCTGCTGCTCGGCGCGATGTTCGCCGCCTCGGCGACGCTCTTCGCGTCCACCCGTCGCTTTCGCCCGGGCCGGAGGTAACAAGCCCGTCGGTCGAAGGTAACGGTTTTCTCACCCTTGCCGGGGTGACCACAGACGCTCCCCGCAGCCAGCGGATGTGAGCACAGAAGCTTTGCCCGTTCCGGGGGCGCGGCCCGGGACGGGCAAAGCCTTTTTCGCACGGAACTGGTGTGACTTGGGACGATCACATGGTTCGGCTGACCCGGATGATCCTCCGGCGCAGCCGTACGCGCCGGCTTCCGTCGGGATACAGTCGCAGCCGGTCAAGTTCCCAATGCCCGTACTCCGCATGCTCGGTCAGTACCTGGCGAGCGGTTTCGCGAGTTGTTCCGCGCGGCAAGTACAGCTCCATGTAGGAGTAGTCCAGCATCAGCGATTAGTCTCCCGTTGGGACGGTGGAACCTCTTGGGCTCTATTCTGCGTCCTCGTGGAGAGACGGGTCCAGGCGGTGGCCGATCCGGGTAGGCCTTGGGGGTAGGACTACCGGAGACGGGTTACCGTCGAAACGGGGTCGGCAGAGCCACGACACCGGTAAGTACGGGGAAACGACAGCGAACAGCGAGGTAGGTAGCAGCGTGCCAGCCAACAACGGCAACGCCGGCGGAACCCGCCTGGTGATCGTCGAGTCGCCCGCGAAGGCGAAGACGATCGCTGGGTACCTCGGGCGCGGGTACATCGTGGAATCCAGCATCGGTCACATTCGTGACCTGCCTGGCAAGGCCGACGACATCCCGGAGAAGTACCGGGGCGAGTCGTGGGCCAAACTCGGCGTGAACGTCGAGCACGACTTCGAGCCGCTTTACGTCGTGAATCCGGACAAGAAGTCCCAGGTGACGAAGCTCAAGGCGCTGCTCAAGGACGCCGACGAGCTCTACCTCGCGACGGACGAGGACCGCGAGGGCGAGGCCATCGCGTGGCATCTGCGCGAGGTGCTCAAGCCCAAGGTTCCGGTGCACCGCATGGTGTTCCACGAGATCACGCCGCAGGCCATCCAGGACGCGGTGTCCAACCCGCGCGACCTGAACCTGCGGCTCGTCGACGCCCAGGAGACCCGGCGGATCCTCGACCGTCTGTACGGGTACGAGGTCAGCCCGGTCCTGTGGAAGAAGGTCAAGCCCCGGCTGTCGGCCGGCCGGGTGCAGTCGGTGGCGACCCGCCTGGTGGTCGAACGGGAACGCGACAGAATGGCGTTCACCTCGGCCGCGTACTGGGATCTGGCCGCCGTGTTCGACACCGGCAGGGCCGAGGACGATCCGAGCAGGTTCGGCGCGACGCTGACCGGCGTGGCCGGCAAGCGGGTCGCGCAGGGGCGTGACTTCGCCTCGACCGGGCAGCTCAAGACCGCGGACGCGCTGCATCTGGACGAAGCCGCGGCGACCGCGCTGGCCGGACGCCTGTCGGGGGCGTCGTACGCGGTGCGGTCGGTGGAGCGCAAGCCGTACACGCGGAAGCCGTACGCGCCCTTTCGGACGACCACGTTGCAGCAGGAGGCCAGCCGGAAGCTGGGGTTCTCCGCCAAGTACACGATGCAGGTCGCCCAGAAGCTGTATGAGAACGGCTACATCACGTACATGCGAACGGACAGCATCACGCTGTCCGAGACCGCGGTGGCCGCGGCCCGCAGCCAGGCCGTCAAGCTGTACGGCTCGGCGTACGTGCCGGACAAGCCACGCGTCTACGCCAGCAAGGTGAAGAACGCCCAGGAGGCGCACGAGGCGATCCGCCCGTCCGGGGAGGAGTTCCGCACTCCCGGCGAGACCGGGCTCAGCGGGGACATGTTCCGCCTGTACGAGCTGATCTGGCAGCGGACCGTGGCCTCGCAGATGAAGGACGCCGTCGGCGAGTCGGTCTCGGTGAAGGTCATCGCCGACCGGGAAGGGGCCGAGTTCAGCGCCACCGGGCGGACGATCACGTTCTACGGCTTCCTGAAGGCGTACGTGGAGGGCGCGGACGATCCCTCCACGGATCGGGACGACTCCGAGAAGCGCCTGCCGAACCTGGCCGAAGGCGACGCGCTGACCGCGCTGGAGCTCAACGTGGCCGGTCACGCGACCAAGCCGCCCGCGCGCTACACCGAGGCGTCGCTGGTCAAGGAGCTCGAAGACCGGGAGATCGGCCGGCCGTCCACGTACGCGTCGATCATCGGAACGATCCTGGACCGCGGGTACGTGTTCAAGAAGGGCACGGCGCTGGTGCCGTCGTTCCTGGCCTTCGCGGTGAACAACCTGCTTGAGCAGCATTTCGGCAACCTGGTCGACTACGACTTCACGGCCGAGATGGAGAAGGTGCTCGACGACATCGCCAACGACCGCGCGGAGCGGGTGCCCGAGCTGCGGCGGTTCTACTTCGGCGAGGGCGAAGGGGACGAAGGCCTCAAGGAGATGGTCAGCGACCTCGGCGACATCGACGCCAAGGAGATCAGCTCCTTCCCGATCAAGGGCAGCGACATCGTGATCCGGGTCGGGCGGTTCGGGCCGTACCTGGATCGGGACGGCGCCCGGGTCAACGTGCCCGAGGACATGACGCCCGACGAGCTCACGGCGGAGAAGGCCGAGGAGCTGTTCGCGCGCCCGAGCACCACGCGTGAGCTGGGCAAGGACCCGGAGACCGGGTTCGTGATCCAGGCGCGGGACGGCAAGTACGGCCCGTATGTCACCGAGGTCCTCCCGGAGCCGGAGCCGGCCGCGGAGGGGACGAAGAAGCGGACCAAGAAGGCGGACGCTCCCAAACCGCGGATCAGCTCTCTGTTCAAGTCGATGGATCTGCAGGAGATCACGCTTGAGGACGCGCTGATGCTGCTGACGATCCCCCGGGTGGTCGGGGAGATCGACGGCGTGGAGGTCGTGGCGCACAACGGGCAGTTCGGGCCGTACATCAAGAAGGGGACCGACTCCCGGTCGCTGGCGGCGGAGGAGGACCTGCTCACGGTGACGATCGAGCAGGCCCAGGCGCTGTTCGCGCAGCCCAAGGCGCGGGGGCGCGGGCGGGCCGCCGCGCCGCCGCTGCGGGAGCTGGGGGACGATCCCAACTCGAACAAGCCGGTCGTGGTGAAGGACGGGCGTTTCGGGCCGTACGTGACGGACGGCGAGACCAACGCGTCCCTGCGCAAGGGGGACTCGGTGGAGGAGATCACGATCGCGCGGGCGGCCGAGCTGCTGGCGGAGCGGCGGGCCCGCGAGCCCGCGCCGAAGCCGAAGCGGGCGCCGCGGGCGCGGGCGACGACGAAGAAGTAGGGGTTACCCGGAGGGCAGGCTTGGCTTGCCCAGGGGTTAGGGGCTCGTGGCCGATCGGCGGCTGCGGGCCCTGACGCTTTCCTCGCCGATATTTAGCGATATTTCGCGAGAAGTCGGGCTGGCGGCGGTGGGGTTTTGCGTGGTTTTCGTGGGGTCGGTGGCTTTTGCCGGTGGGGTTGCCCGGCCGACAGGGTGGCGTTGACCTGCGGATGAGCCGCGGCGGTTCTGTCGGTCGGGGTCCCTAGGGTCGGCGGGTATGGAGAAGGTGTTCCTGACCACGATCCGTGGAGCCAGCATGACCTTGAATGACCTGCGCCAATCGATCAAGGGTCGGGTGGTGCTGCGTGGCGACGAGTGCTTCGACGACGCCAGGCGGGCGTGGAACCGGGCGGTCGACCAGCCGGTGCTGGCGGTCGTGGAGGTCTACGACGCCGAGGACGTGGCCACCCTGGTGACGTACGCGCGCCAGGAACGCCTGACCGTCACGGCGCAGCAGAGCGGGCATCGGCCCAGCGGGGACGTGGAAGGCGTGATCCTGCTGCGCACCGAGCGGCTCAACGACGTGGCGGTGAATCCCGACACACGAACGGCGCGGGTCGGCGCGGGAGCCATGTGGGACCAGGTGCTGATGGCCGGCAGCCCCCACGAGCTGGCCGGTCTGGCCGGAAGCTCCTCGGTCGTGAGCGTGCTCGGGTCCGCGCTCGGCGGCGGCGCCGGGTGGTTCGGCCGCAAGTACGGCTTCGCCGCCAACAGCGTCCGCGCCTTCGACGCCGTGGACGCCGACGGCCTGCCGATCCGGGTGACGGCCGACTCCGATCCCGACCTGTTCTGGGCGATGCGCGGGGGCGGCGGCGACTTCGCCATGGTCACCGCCATGGAGTTCGACCTGCTCCCCATGCCGGCCCTGTACGGCGGGCGCATGCTCTGGGCCGTCGACCAGGCGCCGCGCGTCCTGGACGCCTACCGGGAGATCACCGCGAACGCTCCGGACGAGCTGTCGGCCTGGTTCACACTGCTGCATCTGCCGGACTCCCCTCCGCTCGTCACGGTGGCCGCCACGTTCCTGGGCGGGCCCGCGGAGGCGCGGAGTCTGCTGCGGCCTCTCGACGACATCGACGGCGTGATCGCCGACAGCCGGTGCGTGATCCCGGTGGGCGAGCTGGGCGGCATCTGCGCCGAGTCGGTGGATCCCGGTCCCGAGCTGTGGCGCACCGAACTCCTCACCGGACTGGACGACAGGGCCGCCCAGTTGCTGCTCGCCAAGCCCATCGATCCGCTGACCAGCGTGCAGATCCGGCATCTCGGCGGAGCCCTGGCGGTCGATCCGCCGGGCGGCGGTGCGGTGCCGGCGTTGGCCGCGCCGTACATGCTGGCCATGCTCGGGACGCCGCGTGATCTCGCGGCCACGGCGGCCGTCCGGGCCAAGATGAACGAGATCACCGACACGCTCGGCGACTACCTCACCGGAACCAAGCCCTACACCTCCCTCGCCCCTGGCGAGGACGTGTCGCTGACGTTCCCGGAGTCCACGCTCGTCCGCCTGCGTGCGCTGAAACGCAGCCTGGACCCGCACAACGTCTTCCGCGGCAAGTTCCCGATCCTGCGCTGACGCCCGTTGGTCGCGCGGGCATCGTCGAGGCACGCCGTCGCTTCGCGGGCCGGTTCCTGAGGGGGAGCTGAGAGGGTGCCGTCGAGCGGGGTGCGGGCTCGTAGCATTGCGGGGGGACGTTGGCGGCCGGTCCGCCCAAGGCGGAGGTCGGAGTGGGGCAGGTCGTGGGATTTCTCGCTTTCGTTTTAGTCGTGCTGGCCGGGGTCCACTACTACCTGTGGCGCCGGCTGGTCCGGGGGACGACCGTGCCGGGGCGGGGGCGGCGCATCCTGACGTGGACGCTGGTCGTGCTGGCCGGGCTGCTGCTGGTGGCCCTGATCGGCACCCGGGTCATCCCGTCGGAGACCGGGCACGCGCTCGCCTGGCCCGGATACCTGTGGATGGCGACCATGTTCTACCTGGCGGTCATCCTGATCGTTCTGGAGATCCCCCGGGCGGTCGTGTCGATCGTGCTCGGCCGCCGGGCACGGCGTGAGTCGAACCGGGTGATCGCGGTTCCGGTGCCCGCCGGCGGTCCTGTGCTCGCTCAGGACGTCGAAGTAGCCCTCGACGAGGGTTCGGTAGCCCCCCAGGTCGATCGACGCCTGTTCCTTTCGCGTACGGTCGCGGCCGTCGCCGGCGTGGGGGCCATCGCCACGGTGGGGTACGGCGTGCGCACCGCCTTCGGCGACCCCGTCATCGAACGGGTGCCGGTGCGGCTGGCCCGGCTGGACCCGCGCATGAGCGGGCTGCGCATCGCCGCCGTGAGCGACATCCACCTGGGACCGCTGACCGGGATCAGGCACACCGAGCGCATCGTCCGGATGATCAACGGCCTGGAGGCCGACATCGTCGCGATCGTCGGCGACCTCGTGGACGGGACGGTCGCCGAACTGGGCCCGATGGCCCGCCCGCTCAAGAGCCTCGAATCCCGCTATGGCTCATATTTCGTGACGGGCAATCACGAGTACTACACCGCCAACGGCCCCCAGGAGTGGATCAACGAGCTCAACAGCCTCGGCATCCGCTCCCTGCGCAACGAACGCGTGGCGATCGAGCACGCGGGCGCCACCCTCGACCTGGCCGGCGTCAACGACGTCAACGGCGCCGCCGTGAACGACGGGCCCGACATGGCGGGCGCTCTCGCCGGGCGGAGCGCCGACCGGCCCGTCGTCCTGCTCTCCCACCAGCCCGTCCAGGTCTACGACGCCGCGCCGTACGGGGTCGACCTGCAGCTCTCCGGCCACACCCACGGCGGCCAGATGGTGCCCTTCAACCTGATCGTCCCCCTCCAGCAGCCGGCCGTGCAGGGCCTCCACGTCGTCGAAGGAACCCAGGTGTACGTCACCCGGGGCGCCGGCTTCTGGGGACCCCCGGTTCGCGTCGGGGCGCCCCCGGAGATCACCTTGATCGAACTCCGAGCCTGACGCGGCCGATTTCGGCACCGGTGTGGCGAGGAGCGCCACCTACGTCAACCGTGCCCGGGAGCGGCGAGCACCCGGCGATCGCGTCGTATCCGGCGGCGCGTCGGGGGCCGATGGGCGCGGTGTGAGCAGCGAGAACAGAGCGGCGCGGGGGAGGCAAACGCGAAATGACGATCGTGTCTACCTGACTGCGGTGGACAGCTGTGACGTAATACCCTCAGGTGATGAGCAGGCGGGGCAAATCCGGCCCGCTCATTTCTCCCCAAGCCCAGCGAACAACCTGGATACGCTGACATCATGAGCACCCCTGGCCGGGCGGTCCCTCGCCGCAAGCCCCCACATGTGCTGGCGAACGCACCTTTCCGCAGGCTGTGGACGGCCATGTCGGTCTGCAGCCTCGGTGACTGGCTCAACATCATCGCGCTCACGGCCCTCGCCGGTAACCTCACGCAGGACGACGGCTACCAGACGCAGAGCCTGGCCATCGGCGGCGTCTTCATCGCCAAGATGCTGCCCGCGATCCTGCTCGGACCCCTGGCCGGAGCCTTCGCCGACCGGTTCGACCGCCGCCTCACCATGGTCCTGGCGGACGTGTCCCGGTTCGCGGTCGTGCTCTCGATCCCGCTGATCGGCAGCTACCAGTGGATCGTGATCGCCACGTTCCTGGTCGAGTGCGTGAACCTGTTCTGGGTCCCGGCCAAGGACGCGACCGTCCCCAACCTGGTGCCCAAGGACCGCCTGGAAGAGGCCAACCAGCTCAACCTGCTCGTCACGTACGGCACCGCGCCGCTGGCCGCCGCGCTCTTCGCGGTCCTGTCGGTGATCGTGAGCATGATCAACTCGCTGGCGCCGTCGTTCACGGCGCAGCCGACCGATCTGGCGCTGGGGATCAACGCCTTGGCGTACCTCGTGTCGGCGGGGCTGATCTTCACGTTACGTGACATCCCGAGGGGGCACGCGGGGGCCACCGAGCCGTCGGTGCTCCGGCAGATCGTGGAGGGCTGGCGGTTCGTGGGTGCGAACCGTACCGTCCGGGGGCTGGTCATCGGGATGCTGGGGGCGTTCGCGGCCGGTGGGGCCGTGGTCGGGGTGGCCAAGGCTTACGTGGGGGCGTTGCAGGGGGGCGACGCCGCGTACGGAACGGTGTTCGGTGCGGTTTTTGTCGGTATGGCGCTGGGGATGTTCTTCGGGCTGCGCCTGCTGAAGGAGCTGTCGCGGCGGCGGCTGTTCGGGTTGTCGATCATTCTGGCCGGTGTGGTGCTGGTGGCGACCGCGCTCATCCACAACCTGGTGATCGTGGTCATGCTCACGGTCGTGCTGGGGGCGTGCGCGGGAATCGCGTGGATCATCGGGTACACGATGATCGGACTGGAGGTCGAGGACCAGCTGCGGGGGCGGACGTTCTCGTTCCTGCAGTCGCTGGCGCGGGTGGTGTTGCTGCTGGTGGTGGCGTTCGGGTCCACGCTGGCGGGTCTGTTCGGGAGTCATCCGTTCGTCATCGGCGGCATGAGCTACCGGTTCGACGGGTCCAACCTGGTGATGCTCATCGGGGCGTTGGTCGCGGTGATCGTCGGGGTGCTGGCGCTCAGGCACATGGATGATCGGCGTGGGATTCCGCTCGGTGTGGATCTGCTTGCGGCGGTTCGGGGGGAGCGGTTCGTTCCCGATGAGGACGAGCAGGCTCGGGGGATGTTCATCGCCTTCGAGGGCGGTGAGGGTTCCGGCAAGACCACGCAGTCCCGGCTTCTCGCGATCTGGCTTCGTGACCAGGGGTTCGATGTCGTGCAGACGCGTGAGCCCGGGTCTACGAAGGTCGGCATGCGGTTGCGGGCGATTCTTCTGGACTCCACTCATCAGGGGCTTTCCGCTCGGGCGGAGACTCTTTTGTACGCGGCGGACCGGGCGGAGCATGTCGAGAAGGTCATCCGACCGGCTTTGTTTCGCGGGTCTATGGTGGTCTGTGATCGGTATGTGGACTCGTCGCTCGCTTATCAGGGGGCTGGGCGTTCCCTTCAGACCGAGGACGTGGCGAAGATCAACGCTTGGGCTACGGGGAGCTTGGTTCCTGATCTGACTGTTCTCATCGATGTGCCGCCCTCGGTGGGATTGCGGAGATTCGCGTCCCCGGCGGACCGCATCGAATCCGAGCCGATGGACTTCCACGAGCGCGTCCGCCGTGAGTTCCGCTCCCTCGCGGCGGCGGAACCCGACCGTTACTTCGTGGTCGATGGCACTCTTTCGCAGGGGGATGTGACCCGCCTCATTCAGGACAAGGTCCGCGAGATCCTGCCTGATCCGGTTCCCCTGGAGGCGGAGGCGAACACGGGAACCATGCCCGCCATTCGCGACTAGCGTTGCCTCGAAGCCCTGGAGTCCGGTGTTTGGCCGGGCTCCGGGGTTTATTGCTTGCGGGGGTTCTCCCACCCACCCACCCTTATTGCCGCTGCGCGGCGCGCTTACCGAGCGGGCATCCGGGCGGCATGCCGACCTACGACCGATTGCCAGACGAGATCTTCCGATGGGTTCCCACCCGTTGTTTGCCGGTGGGTTCCCAGTCACCCTTTATTGCTTGCGGGGGGTTCCCCACCCACCCACCCTTATGCTTGCGGGCTCCGCCCGCCGCCCCCGGACCAGGCTCCGCCCGCCATCCCATGCCGGGCCTCGCCCCCGCCATCCCGCCTCCAGCGGCTCGACGCGGGGGACGGGCGAAGCCCGTGATCAAGGGTGGGTGGGTGGGGGAACCACCGCAATCAGTGCCGGGCATGTCAGCGAGCTCCGGGGAAGGGGGCAGAGCGCCAGCTCGACAAAGGGTGGGTGGGTGGGAGAACCACCGTAATCAGTGCCGGGCATGCCGGCGAGCTCCGGGGAAGGGGGCAGAGCGCCAGCTCGACAAAGGGTGGGTGGGTGGGGAGAGCCACCGCAATCATGAGGCCATCCAAGCCCACTAACTCACAGGCAGGCGAAGCAACGAGATCAGGGAACCGGTGTCGGGCGCAGAGACTACCCTGGCAGCGTGGGTGTGTTCGATGATCTTGTAGGGCAGGAGCAAGCTGCCATCGTCTTGAAGCAAGCCGCTTCGGCCGCCGCCGAAACCCTCACCGGCGGCCGAGGCACCGGCATGACCCACGCCTGGCTCTTCACCGGCCCCCCCGGCTCCGGCAGATCCGCCGCCGCCAAAGCCTTCGCCGCCGCCCTCCTCTGCCCCACCCAGGGCTGCGGCCACTGCGACTCCTGCCACCAGGTCGAGGTCGGCTCCCACCCGGACCTCGAGTCCGTACGCCCCCAAGGCCTCTCCTACAGCGTCAAACAGACCCGGGAACTGATCCTGCGGGCAGCAGGCCGCGCAACCCTCGGCGGCTGGCGCATCGTCCTGTTCGAGGACGCCGACCGCGCCACGGAACAAGCCGCCAACGCCCTCCTCAAAGCCATCGAGGAACCCCCGCCCCGCACCGTCTGGCTTCTCTGCGCCCCCGCCGCGGACGACATGATCGTCACCATCCGCTCCCGCTGCCGCGTCATCACCCTCCGCACCCCCTCCACCCAGGCCGTCGCCCACGTCCTGAAAACCCGCGACAACATCCCCCCAGGCATCGCCGATTCAGCCGCCCGCGCCTCCCAGGGCCACCTTTCCCGCGCCCGCCGTCTCGCCCTCGACGAACAGGTGCGCCACCGCCGCGACGCCGTACTGGCCATTCCGAGAAGTCTCACCGGCGTCGCCGAATGCATCACCGCCGCGGAACGACTCGTCAAAACGGCCGACGAGGACGCCGCCGCCGCGACCGCCGAACTCAACGAAACGGAAGTCAACGAACTCCGGGCCCTCTACGGCGAAGGATCATCCGGCAAAGGCCTCAACAAAGGCCTGATCCGTGGCGGCGCCGGCGCGCTGAAAGAACTGGAGAACGCCCAGAAATCCCGCGCCACCCGAATCAAGCGCGAATCCCTCGACCTCGCCCTGCTGGACCTGATGGCGCTCTACCGCGACGTCCTCGCCGTGCAGTTCGGCGCCCAGATCGAATTGGCCAATGAGGACCGCCGCGCCGATCTCGACCATCTCGCCCGCACTGGCACCCCGGAGGACACGCTGCGCCGCGTGGACGCGATCCTGCTGTGCCGCGAACGCCTGGCCGCGAACGTCAATCCGCAGATCGCCGTCGAGGCGATGACGCTGTCCCTCAGAAATCCCCGAGGATAAGAGCAACCTCGGCCCCGTTCCCGCGTCTCTGGAATATGCAGGCCGAAATCATGGACCTCCACAAACCTCCCGGGGAACACGAGCAGGCGATCACCGGGCTCTACGCCGAGCACGCGCTCGGCCTGGCGCGGCTCGCCCTGCTCATGGTCGGGGATCGGGAGAGCGCCGAAGACGTCGTCCAGGACGCGTTTCTCGGCCTGCACCGGCGGTTTCGCCATCTCCGGGATCCGGATAAGGCGCTGGTGTATTTACGCAGCGCCGTACTGAACAATTCGCGGTCGGTGCTGCGGCGTCGTCGGCTGCCGTCGATGCTGGCCGGGACGTACGAGCCGCCGGTGTGGTCGGCCGAGTCGGCGGCGCTGCTCGGGGCCGAGCGCCGCGAGGTCATGGCCGCGCTGCACCGGCTGCCCGCACGGCAGCGCGAATCCCTGCTGCTGCGCTACTACGCGGAGCTGTCGGAGGAGGAGACCGCCCAGGTCATGGGTGTCAGCCGGGGCACCGTGAAGTCCACCACGTCCCGGGCGCTGGACGCGCTCGGACGTCTGCTGGGAGAACGTACGTGAACGAGATCATCAACCGGCTGACCGACGCGGCCCGGGCGACCGGGGAGACCATCGAGAACGTCCGCCCGCTGGAACTTGAGCCGAGCCGTCCGAGAATGAGCTGGTTGGTGCCCGTGGCGGCGGCGACCGCGGTGATGGCGGCGATCGCGGGCGGCACCGTCTTCGTGGCCGGCGGCGGACTCAGCTCGGCCGCGGCCCCCGCCTCCCCGCCCAAATTCTTCGTGGACGCGCGCCCCTCGTCGGCGATCATCGTCCGAGCCGTCGACGGAGGCGCGGAGACGGACAGGATCTCCGATCCCGGCGACGGCACGCGGTTCTCCTTGCTCCAGGCCGCCCAGGACAATCGCCTCTTCTACGCCGCCAGTTCGACCGGCTCGTGCGGCTCCTCGCTGTACCGCATGATGCTGGACGAGAACGGCAAAATCTCCCAGTTCGGTACTGCATCCGCCACACCTCCCCCCGGCAACCAGATCGTCTCGCTCGCCGTGAGCGGGGACGGCTCGAAGCTGGCGTACGCGTTGCATCCGTGCGCGCCCGGCGAAATCGGCGGCAAGCTCGTGGTCATGGACACGGCGACCGGCGAGAGCCGTACCTGGGCCTCGCCGGAGGGGGTCGGCCTGTTGAGCCTGTCGATGAGCGCCGACGGTTCGAAGGTCGCGTTCCAGCGGACCATGTCGCAGGTGACGGCGGCCTCGGAGCCCAGCGTCACGGCTGTTCCCGGCGTCCCCGAGCCGAGCATCACCCCCGGCTCCCTACCGCCCAAGGTGATCGCGACCGCCGCGCCCACGCCGGATCCGCGGGTCGGCAACCCCAATTTCCCGCCGGAGGTGACGGCGACCGTCACCGTGCAGCCGGTGGCACCCCCGACCGCGATTCCCGACCCGACGGTGACGGCGACCGTCACGCCTTCCATCCCAGTCGAGACAGTGCCCCCAACGTCGTTGACCGATCCGCCCGTCAACCCGGTCGAGATCGAGCCCGCCAGGCCGGAATCGAGTGTTCCGGTTCCCACCGCGACGATCACTCTCGTGCCGAGTCCTGGCACTCCGTCCGGGAACGCGGTGCCCGTCCCGATGCCGTTGGAGATGTCGTCGTGCAGATTCGCCGTGTGGCGGGCGGGTTCGGCGATTTCGGTATGTGCCGATCCGCCGCTCGTCAGCGTCCTGGACACCACCGCGCCGGGGGACAACCTGGACCAGGCGCGTACGGTGAAATTGCCGGACACGTTCGAAGGGCTCTGGGGCGGGTTCTCCGGGATCCATCTCTCCCCCGACGGCGAGCGGCTGCTCGGGCTCCTGGGCTCCCGTCGCGTGGAGGTCGTGGGCGGCACTCCTCGGCGCCATGACGGCGATTCTGGCATCGTCGCTTTCAGCGCGGAGGACGGCACGCCTCAGGAGATGCTGTTCCGCTCGAAGGAGACGGCGATGCAGCTTCTGGATGTGGACGGAACCGGCGACAACCTCCTCATCCGGAAAGACGGTGAGATCGGCACTGTCACCGACGGTAAGTACCGTCCGCTGCTCCCCAACGCCGAATTTACATACATGGGGTCATTCGGGACGGAAATCGCCTGGTGATCTCATCGCGTCACGCGCTCGACTCCACGTAGGGTGGCCGTGAGGCGTACCAGACAGAGGAGGCCGGCTCGTTGGGCATGATGATGGCCGTGAGCTTCACCCGGTATGGGCGGCTCTACTACCTTGATCCGGGCGAGCACAGCCCCAAGGTCGGCGACAAGGTTCTGGTGCCCACCGAAGCCGGCAACGAGGTCGCCGAGTGCATCTGGGCGCCGCAGTGGGTGAGCGAGGACGTCGGCGGGCTGCCGGTCTGCGCGGGAATCGCGGGCGAGGAACACCTCAACCGCGACGAGGCCAACCGGCGGCGCCGCGCCGAGGCCCGCAGCGTGTCCAAACGCCTCATCAAACGCCACGACCTGCCCATGAAGGTGATCGGCGTCGACTACGTGGACGAGGAGAACGTCTACACCGTCTACTTCTCGGCGCCGCACCGGGTGGATTTCCGGGCATTGGTCCGCGATCTCGCGCGTAACCTGCGCGCCCGGGTCGAACTCCGCCAAATCGGCCCCCGCGACGAGGCCCGCCTCCAGGGCGGCATCGGACCGTGCGGACGCGACCTCTGCTGCGCCACCTTCCTCAAGGACTTCGAGCCCGTTTCCGTACGGATGGCGAAAGACCAGGACCTTCCCGTCAATCCCCTGCGAATCGCCGGGGCCTGCGGGCGGCTGATGTGCTGCCTGAAGTACGAACACCCGCTGTACGGGGAGTTTCGCGCCAGCGCGCCGCGTACGGGGTCGACGGTGGAAACGCCCGAAGGGCCCGGAGTAGTCGTCGGGCACAACGTGCCGGCCGACTCGGTGATCGTCCGCCTGAACGACGGAGGGCGGCGGTGCGCGTGCTCGAAGGCGAGTGTGTGCGCGCCGCGAAAGGCGTACGAAGCGGCTTATGAGGAGCCCGTGGACGCCGCCGCCGAAGATTAACCTGTGGATGATGCGGCCGAGTACTGAGAGTGGCTGGGTAGGCTTTCGAGCGTGAAGCGTCCCCTCGTGGTTATGGCTCTGGTCGCTCTGGTCGGCGCGGGGTGCACCGGTGCAGAAGAAGCACCGCTGGCATCGACCGCGCCCGACTCGGGCCTGGCCGCGTTCTACGGCCAGAAACCCGACTGGCGGGACTGCGGCGACGACTTCGAGTGCGCGCGCGTCCAGGTGCCGCTCGACTACGACGCGCCCGACGGCGAGCGGATCGAGATCAGCGTCATCCGGCTGGCCGCCTCCGGCGAGCGTATCGGCTCACTGCTCCTCAATCCCGGCGGTCCGGGCGGTTCCGGCATCGAATACACCAGAGCCGCTCGATCCCAGGTGAGCGCCGACGTGCGCGAACGCTTCGACATCGTCGGCTTCGACCCTCGCGGTGTGGGCGAATCCACCCCCGTGACCTGCATGTCCGGCCCTGACCTGGACGCCTACCTCGGCCTCGACATGAGTCCAGACTCCGCGGCCGAAACCACCCAGATGGAAGAAGGCTCCCGCGCCTTCGCCACCAAATGCCAGGAGAAATCCGCCAAACTCCTCCCGCACGTGGGCACGGCGGACGCCGCCCGCGACATGGACGTCCTGCGGGCGATCGTCGGTGACGAAGGGCTGACCTACCTCGGCAAGTCCTACGGCACCTACCTCGGCGCGACCTACGCCGACCTGTTCCCCACGAAGGTCCGGGCCCTCGTGCTCGACGGCGCCGTCGACCCGGCCGTGTCCGCGCTCAAGATGAACGAACTCCAGTCCAAGGGCTTCGAGGTCGCGCTGACCGCGTTCATCGAAGACTGCCTGGAAGCCCCCAACTGTCCCTTCCGCAGCACCACGGTCGAGGGCGCCCTGGACGAGATCACCGCCCTGCTCCGCCAGGCCGACAAGCAGCCCCTGCGCAACACCCTCGGCGACGGCCGCGAGATCAACGACACCTGGCTGGCGTTCGGCATCGCCACCCCGCTGTACGACCGGAAGTCCTGGAACGTCCTCCGCGAAGCCCTGAAGACCGCCTTCCAGGGCGATGGCACCTACCTGCTCCGGTTCGCCGACATCCTGCTCGGCCGCCGTGCCGACGGCACCTACACGAACCAGACCGAGGCCAACAAAGCCGTCAACTGTGTGGACCACGTCTACCCGCTCGACACGCCCGCCTACGACAAAGCCGCCACCGCGGCCGGGAAGCTCGCTCCCCGCTTCGGGCAGTTCGTGATGTGGGACTCGCTGCCGTGCGCGTACTGGCCGGCCAAGGGCCCCGACCCCGACCGCAGGCTCACGGCCCCCGGAGCGCCTCCCATCGTCGTGGTGGGCACCCTGCGCGACCCGGCCACGCCGTACGAGTGGGCCGAGGGTCTGGCCGAGCAGCTCACCTCGGGCGTCCTCCTCACGTACGACGGCGACGGCCACACCGCCTACATGTCCGGCTCCAGCTGCATCGACTCCGCCGTCGACGACTACTTGATCAACCTCAAACCTCCGGCGGCCGGGACCCGGTGCTAACCCAGGCGCGAGAACCACTCCAAACCCTGTAGACTCGACCTCGCTGTTCGCAGCACCGCCGCCTTAGCTCAGTCGGCCAGAGCGACGCACTCGTAATGCGTAGGTCTGGGGTTCGATTCCCCAAGGCGGCTCCACTTTGACCAGGGCGTTTCCCTTCCGGGAGACGCCCTGTGATCGTTTCCCGTTGCATTCTCCGTTGCAGTTTTGAAGATGTCATAGAAGGGTCCCTGCGGTGTGACGACCGTCGTGGACCCGGGCATCTCGGACCTTGGCCTCGGCTGGAATCTCTTTCCATTCCTCCCAGTCGTGGCGTGGGTCTATCGGGCGGCCATCTGTCCGAGGGAACACCACATGAACCCCTTACGGTTCTCCTGGGGTATCACTGCGGTATTTTGCCGAGCTCAGTTGTCCGGCTGGTCCTCGGAGCCGGAGGGGGTAGACGTCGGCAGAGCATCCTCCTCCCGGAGCAGTTCGAACACGCCGATCGCGTTATCGTTCTGCGCAAGGTCGGCGTCGCCGTAGTTCGGGTCACAGGTCAGGTCGCCGTCTGACTTCTCGATCAAGAAGCGTTCGCGATACGCGTCGCGCGCCGAAACGGCGATTCGATCGATGTGCATGTAGCTCAGCCCTGCGCCGACAGCCATGCCAGCGATGGGCACGAACTGCCCGAGCTTTTTCTTCGTCAGCTGGTGCGTGAACTTCGCTGCGAATGCCTGAACGATCTTGGTGAGAACCTTCTCGTTCAACTTGGCCCAAGAAGCGTTCCTCGCAAGCAACTGGGTGAGTTGAGACAGTTCGCGGTACGCGACCGCCTTCGCCGATGTGCCTGTGGACATTCCGAGAGTAATCACAGACATCACGAAGAGTTCCTCTTCGGGATCGCTTGGATAGTAGCCGTAGTAGAGAGCTGTGGTGGCGACCGTTCGAGTGGCAAGGGCGAGCATTATTGCAGTGTCGGCGACCATCGCCCCGGCCACGGTTCCGAGTCCGGGTGCCGCACGCGCACCTGCGCCGGCGATTGTGCCGGCGGCGGCAAGCAGCTCTCCGCCTGTTACGGCTGCAGCGGATCCAAGGCCAGTTGCCGCTGCCGAAAGCGCGTGGCCGTACCGAACCAAATTGTGCCTCGCGACCTCATCGACGACCCGCAGGTCGAGCTCGCGGATCTCGTCCAACCCGGCGATGTCGTGTCCGGCACGTCGATACTGCCCAACGACACGCTTCTTGCTCACTGTCCTGCTTGCGGTGCCTCCCACAGCTTTGCTGAGACCCTTCGCGGCTACGCCGTGGGCGGCAGCCACATTGGCGCCCGGGGTGCTCGTCGCCTTCTGGCCGAGCGAAGCGAGTCGGTCTCGGGCTGGCTGCGGAAGGAGGTTCCTCGCCTGCTTATTGAGGGAAGCCGCCTTTCGCTTCTGGAGTCGGTCCCACTCCCGTTGTTCGTAAGCAGAAAGAGTCATGTCGTCGCCTCAGTATCAGAGTGCTTGGAAACAGTCCCGCATGATCGCGGCCATGAGTCTGCGCCGCTGGACGAGGTACTCCTTGTAGCTTGCCGCCGTGACCTCAACCAGATTCGCCGGGTCTGTACGGTGAGTGGTGTAACTCCCGGCCAGGGGGCGCTAGTTGGTACTCATGAGTTTCCTGGGGAGGAACATCATGAAGCAGAATACGCGTTCGACGAAGTCCGTGGAGGGTTCGAGGGACATCTTTGGGCTGCGGGCCGGCGAAGGTGGTAGAGGCGCCAAGTACTGGCAGCAGGTCCTGGCCGAACTCAAAACCGGGGGATTCGTGATGTCCTGATGCTGGTCTGCGACCGGCTGAAGGAACTGCCCACGGCGGTGAACTACGTCTGGCCGCAGACCCAATGCCGTTTTAGCTCACCTGGTAGAACAGGCCGAGGAACTCACGGCCCGGATCGAAGCCGTCGCCGCCCATTGATTCCACAATTGTGATGATCCTCAGCACGGACACCAACAACCTGCGCCTACTCGGTCGCCGACTCGGCAGCGCAGCCATCGCCGACAAAATGCGCGCCCAAATCTCCCAAATAAAGCGGGCGTCGTTCCTTCGCACTCGCCGCCGTAACCGCCGCTCTGGCCGGATACGTCCACCTGCGCGCCAGACCTCCCGACCCGACACAAACTCTGGCCGAGACCGTGACCCGTAACTCCAGTTACTCGTCAGGCGTATCGAACGCCTAGAGCAACACCTCGCCTCCGGACAGCCAAGAACACGCCCGACACCAGGGGAGAACACCGTGAACTCGCGCGCCGGATGCGGTCTCCGCGCCGTGAGCCACTCGGCTGGTATGGCGATCTTCTGGCTACTACTCCCACTACCAGCTCATGTTCGACGCGCGATAACCAGTGCCCGGATACTCCTTCCACGGCCAAAGGGGGTGGCGTGGCCTAGCCCGCGTCGACGCGTTACGCCCGCCGGATCGACAACTCCGACCTGGCCTTGAGCAACCTGCGTCGACCTAAACAAGGGGTCCACCAAGCTCGCTCGGACCTTGACGCGATGGGGCGACCTGGTGAAACACCCGGTCATTGCATGATCGTCTGATGTGGATGCTCGAACGACCGGGGGCAGATGAAGATCCAGAGACTATATCCGCGCCCAATCGTGATCATTGTGGGCTCGCGCGTCCTTGGATAACTCGGTTCCGTTCCGGTCGGCTCATCCTCGATCGGCCGCCAGGTGTAGCCAGCAGACCATTCGTTGCTGGCGACGGTCAGGAGGAGTCGCATGTCTTGGCCGCATTCACACATCATCGGGTAGGGGTCGGTGAGGTGCCACGACGCCCATCCGCCGGCCTTCCACCCCTCTGCTATGGAAAGATCCTGATAGTCGTGCTCGGTTGCCTCCTCCCACTCCTCGATTCGCTCCCGCAGCCGCTCCGGAAGCAGGTCGGCGTATTGGTACTCCACCACTTGCTCAGGGTGTAGGAGGCACGGCTCCGGCAGGTAGTAGTTCGACTCCATCAAGGGCGGCTCAGGCTGGTCAGCGAGAACATCGACGACGTCGGCGGAACGACGCCACCGCAGGAAGACACGGGGACTGCCCGCTTCATGGTCGATAGGGCACCACAGTACCTGAAGCAGATCGGTCCCCTCGGGACAGGCGAGGTCAGGCACATCGCGCGCGAACAGTTGGGCGACAGCCATCATCGGAAGCGGCGGGAGTTCCTCCCCGACGACGAGGTTCCGATCGGCCCGGTCCAGATCCGCACGTTCCTGCTCCGTGAGCTGCAGGTTCTGTCCAGGCATCGTCCGGCTCCACCCATCCATGAGCACCCGCCGCCGAAGCCGCTCGTCATCAGGTCGCCGGAAATCGTACCCATCATGCTGTTCTAGGCAGACCGGCCACACCTCGTCAGGCGGCCACAGGAGTCGCCCGCCGACGGAACTGTGCATCTCCTCCGGAACGCCGGGACGAGGGTGCAGTCGCGTGGCCGTACGGGCATGATCTGCCAATTCGGGGAAGATGGCGATCAGATCCACCGGACGAGGCGGTGTAGTACGACCCATGCCGAATTCCCCTGATCTACGAGGCCAGATCGGGCGATGC
>NZ_BOOA01000049.1 GCF_016862995.1 Acrocarpospora phusangensis | reverse complement strand
TTGTTGGTCGGTGAGGGGGAAGACGTCGATCCGCGTGCGTTGGCGGCGCAGCAGCCGGGGGATGTGCTGTCGGCTCCGGCGAAGCCGCCGACTGACGATGCGCTTCGGGCGTTGATTCAGTTGCACGGGGAGATCGAGCCGATGGACATGCCGAGTGTTTCGGTGCCGGCCGGGGAGTGGGGCACCGGCGCGTGGGCGCCCATGGAGATCAAGCCTGACGGTCCGGCCGGCAGTGTCGATCCCAACGATCCGGACCAGCCGATCCCCGCCCCTGGCGCGTAGCCGAAGACGTACCCGGAAGTAGGAGAAAGCGTGAGTTACGTCGATCCCCCCGCGCCGAGACCGCTCCAGCCGGGCGAGACCCCGCCCGCGCCGTCCAGTTCCGACCTGCTCACTCCGGGCGGCCAGGCCACCACCTGGGTCTTCAACCCGGAGTACCAGCGCCTGGTCGACCTCTGGTTCCAGGTTCTCCCGCTGATGGAGCAGCTGACCACGTCGCTCGACAAGCCGTACCAGATGGCCAGGAGCACCGACGTCTGGGACGCGCCCGTCGCGAAGCGCTACATCCAGGACATGGGCGAGTGGCGCAACCGCCTGGGCCTGTACCGCCAGGCCGTGCTGACCGCGATCAGCGACCAGGCGGCCGACACCCCGCGCTGGATCCCCAGCAAGGCGGGAGCCCCGCACGCCTATTCGTGATCCCGCGCGCGGGTGACGCCGCGCAGGCGAGGGGTGTCGCGTCCGACGGGGCGAAATGCGGACGAGCGGGGAGGACTCCCGCGCGGCCGGGCGTGAAGCTATGGCCAAGGGTCGACCGTGCTTCAAGTGACCCGCAAGCGGGGTGCGCTACTTTCTGCACACCGGTAAGCGCGCCACCCGTCGTCCAGATCGCGCATCCGAGCGAAGTTTTCGTCGGGTTCTGTGTCGTTATACCGTCACAACTGCTCCTTCGATCCGGGAAACTAGGTCCGTGCGCGAATACTTCCTTGTGGCGCTCGTCACCGCCGTTGTCACCTATCTGCTGGTGCCTCCGGTCCGGGCCTTCGCGCTGCGCATCGGCGCGGCGCCCGAGGTCAGGGAACGTGACGTGCACAAGGTGCCGACCCCCCGGCTCGGCGGCCTGGCGATGTTCGGCGGTATGGCCGCCGGTCTGCTGGTGGCCACCAACCTGCCCTGGGTGGGCGGCGCCCTCGACCAGCAGTCGGGCCAGACCGCGATGGCGTTGCTCGCGGCAGGCGGACTGATCGTGGTGACCGGCTTCCTGGACGACTGGCTCGGCATGGACGCGCTGGTCAAGCTGGGCGGCCAGATCGCCGCCGGCGGTCTGCTGGTCTACTACGGCGTCACCCTGCGCTACCTGCCGCTGCCCTCCAACATGGGCGGCGAGCTGAGCCTGGACACCAACCTCCAGGTCGTCATCACCATCATGATCGTGGTCGTCACCATCAACGCGGTGAACTTCGTCGACGGTCTGGACGGCCTGGCCGCCGGCATCGTCGGCATCGCCGCGCTGGCCACCCTGGTCTACTCGATGGTGCTCTCGCAGAGCCTGCAGGCCACCCGCATCAACCTGACCGCCGTGGTCGCGTCGCTGCTGATCGGCATGTGCCTGGGCTTCCTGCCGCACAACTTCAACCCGGCGAAGATCTTCATGGGCGACACCGGCGCCATGCTGATCGGCCTGATCCTGGCCACCTCGCTGGTCACCATCGTCTCCTCGGTGCCGAGCGCGGCCCTGCAGGTCAACCGGTTCCCGCTGCTGCTGCCGGTGCTGCTCCCCGTCGCCGTCCTGGTGCTGCCGCTGGCCGACCTGATCATGGCGGTGGTCCGCCGTACCTCAGCGGGCATGTCGCCGTTCGCGCCCGACCGCGGCCATCTTCACCACCGCCTGCTCGACATCGGCCACTCGCACCGCCGCAGCGTCCTGATCATGTACGCCTGGACGTTCCTGTTCGCGTTCGCCCTGGTCGCGCTCTCGGTCGAGGGTGTGCCCGTCGAGGTGTTCCCGCCGATCATCGCGGTGGCCATCGCCATCCTGGTGCTGCTGTCGCGGCAGCGCTGGCGGTCCACCGGCGGGAACGGGCGTGGCGGGGCGCACGCCGCCCATAGAATGCCCCCGCCGGCCGACTCCTCCGACTCCCAGTCGGGTACGGCCGCCGCGACCGCCACACCGAGAGCTACGGCAACTACCGGGTGAAATGCCCCGAAAAAGCAGGTAAAGGCACTCCACGTAGAGCTTGTGATAGCTTTCACTAGCAGGGTCCCCTCCGTAAGGGGAAGCAAACGCTCGGTTGATCGCACTTTTGACAACAGGCTTCGGGAGTCGTGATGCAGGCCAACGACGTGCGCGTACTCAAGGGCGCCGCCGTGCCTACCGTGTTGGTTGGACTGGTCGTCGCCGCGGTGGCGGCCATCCTGGCGGGATTCCCCGGCGCGCTCGGCGCCGTGATCGGCCTGCTGGTCGTGGTCGTGTTCTTCACCATCGGCCTGGTCGCGGTGGCGTACGCCGGCCGGGTCTCGCCGATGATGATGATGACCGCGGCCGTGGTCAGCTACCTGGTCAAGGTCCTGGTCCTGATGGTGCTGCTGAAGACCTTCGAGACGGCCACCGCCTTCGAGCCGCGCGCGTTCGGATGGGCCGCGATCGTCGGCACCGTCGCCTGGACCGTGGGCGAGATGCGCGGATTCATGAAGTTGAAGCTGCTCTATGTGGACCCAGATACGAAAGTCCCGGGTTCCGATGGCGCGTGAGGGGCCCGATATGACTAGTCACCCCTGCGCCTGCTATCGTCGGCCCCGCGATGAGCGAGAGGAAAATCCGGCCCGAGGACGACGGCCGCGACTTCGCCAGCGCCGCCTGGTCGATCCCCAGCTATCTACTCTCCGGGATGATCTTGTACGGCGGAGCCGGCTGGTTGCTGAGCCGTTGGACCGGCGTGGTCGCGTTCACGCCCATCGGCTTGATCCTCGGCGTAGCACTCGCCGTCTACCTGGTCTACCGGAAGTACGGCAGCTAGCCCCCGGCTGTCTGGCCGACGAAGCCTCTTTGACGATCCACTATCACGCTGAAGGGAACGCCGCGTGAATACGCTGACGGTCCTCGCTTCCGGGGCTTCCGGGGCTTCCGAGGATGTGTTCACCCCGCCCGGCCTGGAGCTGTTCGACGCTCCGCCGCTCATCTCCGGGGTGGCCTGGTTCACCAAGCCGGTTCTGCTCGCCATCCTCAGCACGCTGATCGTAGTGATCTTCTGCTGGTCCGCGTTCGCCAAGCCCAAGCTGGTGCCGCGCGGGATCCAGAACGTCGGCGAGATGGGCTACATGTTCGTCCGCGACCAGGTCGCCCGGCCGTTCCTCGGCAAGGACGCCGACCGGTGGATGGGCCTGCTGCTCAGCATCTTCTTCATGGTCTGGATCTGGAACCTGATGGGCGTCATCCCCGTCCTCCAGTTCCCGGTGGCCTCGCACATCGCCTTCCCGATCGTGCTCGCCGCCACGATCTACATCCTGAAGATCTACCTGGGCATCAAGCACCAGGGCCCCATCGGCTACTTCAAGAACATGATGTTCCCCCCGGGCCTGCCCAAGCCGATCTACTTCCTGCTGGCCCCCATCGAGTTCCTGTCGAACCTGATCATCGCGCCCTTCACGCACGCCGTCCGACTGTTCGCGAACATGTTCGCCGGCCACATCATCCTGGCCTTCTTCAGCCTGGTCGGCTTCTGGTTCCTGTTCGAGAAACTCACCCCGCTCGGCGCCGGCCTCGGCGTCGTGGGCGTCGTCATGACGATCGCCATGACCGGGTTCGAGATGTTCATCCAGTTCCTGCAGGCGTTCCTGTTCGCGATGCTGGCCGCCATGTACATCGGCAACTCGCTGCACGCCGACCACTGAGACGTCAAGCACCTTCAAGTTTGCCCAGACCGGTGGGGGAATCTCCCATCGGCCCACCCAGTAAAGGAAGAGAAAATGAGCGTCCTCGCTGAGGTCACCGGCTCCCTCGGTTCCATCGGTTACGGCCTCGCCGCCATCGGCCCCGGCATCGGCGTCGGCATCATCTTCGGTCAGGGTGTCCAGGCCATCGCCCGCCAGCCGGAGGCGTACGGCCTGATCCGCCAGAACATGCTGCTGGGCTTCGTGCTTACCGAGGCCCTCGCCCTGATCGGCCTGGTCGCGCCGTTCATGTTCGGTCAGTAACGAACAACACTTGACGGAAGGCTGCACCCATGAAACTGGCAGCTACGCTCCTGGCCGCGGAAGGGAGCAACCCCCTACTCCCGCACACCTACGAACTCGTCGTCGGCGTCTTCGCGTTCGCCGTCGTCGTGATCGTCGTCGGTAAGATCCTCACCCCGCGCATCCAGAAGGCGCTGGCTGAGCGGACCGAGGCGATCGAAGGCGGGATCAAGAAGGCCGAGGACGCGCAGGCCGAGGCCCAGGCGGTCCTCAAGCAGTACCACGACCAGCTCCAGGCCGCCCGTCAGGAAGCCGCCCGGCTTCGGGACGAGGCCCGCGAGCAGGGCGCCCAGATCAAGGCGGACCTCCAGGAGGAGGCCCGGGCCGAGGCGCAGCGCATCATCGCCGCCGCGCACGCCCAGATCGAGGCGGACAAGCAGCAGGCCCTGGCCCAGCTGCGCGCCGAGATCGGCCGTCTCTCCACCGACCTGGCCGGCCGCATCGTCGGCGAGTCGCTGGAGGACGAGGCCCGTCAGCGCCGCATCGTCGACCGGTTCCTCGAGGAGCTCGAGAACACCAACGCGGCGGTTCGGTAATGCGCGGTCTGAGCAGGACGTCGCTGGCCGAGGTCGAGGAGCGGTTCAACAGCGTCGCCGGGTCGGCCGACCTGGGCGAGCTGTCCGACGAGCTCTTCGCGGTGGCCGACCTGTTCGACCGCGAGCACGGCCTGCGGCGCACGCTCTCCGATGCCTCCCGTCCGGCGGACGCGAAAGCGGGCGCCGTGCGCGCCCTGCTGGCGGGCAAGGTGGGCACGGCCGCGCTGGAGACCACGGTGGCCGTGGTCGAGGCACGCTGGTCGCAGTCCGGCGACCTGGCCGACGCCCTGGAGCGGCTCGGCGTGATCGCCGCCGCCACCGAGGCGGAGAGCCACGAGCAGCTGGACGACGTCGAGGACGAGCTGTTCCGGTTCGGCCGCATCCTGGCCGCCAACCCGGACCTGCGGCGCGTCCTGGCCGACCCGGCCAAGCCCGGCAAGGAGCAGCTGCTCGACGGTCTGCTCGGCGGCAAGGTCGCGCCGGCCACGCTCCGTCTGATCAGGCATCTCGTGGCACAGCCGCGGGGACGTAGCCTGGAAGCGGGCCTGGAGGAGTGCGGCCGGCTCGTCGCGTTGCAGCGGCAGCGTCTGGTGGCCGTGGTCAGCAGCGCCGTACCGCTCTCGGACGAGCAGAAGGAGCGGCTCGCGGCCTGGCTGCGGGCGACTTACGGTCGTGACGTCCACCTGAACGTGGAGGTGGACCCCAAGGTGCTCGGTGGGTTCTCGGTCAAGATCGGGGACGAGATCATCGATACCACCATCGCTGGACGTATTGAAGAAGTCCGCCGCCGGTTGGCCGGCTAGGCGAAATAGGGAGACAGGAAGAGATGGCGGAGCTGACGATCCGGCCGGACGAGATTCGGGACGCGCTTGAGCGCTTCGTCCAGGCGTACGAGCCGGAAGGCGCGGCGCGCGAGGAGATCGGGACCGTCGTCGACTGCGGCGACGGCATCGCCCATGTCTCCGGCCTGCCCTCGACGATGGCGAACGAGCTGCTGGAGTTCGAGGACGGTACGCGCGGCCTGGCGCTGAACCTGGACGTCCGGGAAATCGGTGTGGTTATCCTGGGCGACTTCAGCAGTATCGAGGAAGGCCAGCAGGTACGGCGGACCGGCCAGGTCCTGTCCGTGCCGATCGGCGACAACTTCCTCGGCCGTGTGGTGGACCCGCTGGGCAACCCCCTCGACGGCAAGGGCGCGATCGAGGCCGAGGGCCGCCGCGCCCTGGAGACCCAGGCGCCTTCGGTGGTCCAGCGGCAGCCGGTGAAGGAGCCGCTGCAGACCGGCCTCAAGGCGATCGACGCCATGACGCCGATCGGGCGCGGCCAGCGCCAGCTGATCATCGGTGACCGCGGTACCGGCAAGACGGCCATCGCGGTGGACACGATCCTGAACCAGAAGGACAACTGGCTCTCCGGCGACCCGACGAAGCAGGTCCGCTGCGTCTACGTCGCGATCGGCCAGAAGGGTTCGACGATCGCGCAGGTCAAGGGCCGCCTGGAGGAGGCCGGCGCGCTGGAGTACACGACCATCGTGGCCGCTCCCGCGTCCGACCCGGCGGGCTTCAAGTACCTCGCCCCCTACACCGGTTCGGCCATCGGCCAGCACTGGATGTACCAGGGCAAGCACGTGCTCATCGTCTTCGACGACCTGACCAAGCAGGCCGACGCGTACCGCGCCGTCTCGCTGCTGCTGCGCCGTCCGCCGGGCCGTGAGGCGTTCCCCGGCGACGTCTTCTACTTGCACTCCCGGCTCCTGGAGCGCTGCGCGAAGCTGTCGCAGGACATGGGCTCGGGCTCGATGACCGGTCTGCCGATCATCGAGACCAAGGGCAACGACGTGTCGGCGTTCATCCCGACCAACGTCATCTCCATCACCGACGGTCAGTGCTTCCTGGAGACCGACCTGTTCAACTCGGGCGTCCGCCCGGCCATCAACGTCGGTGTCTCGGTCTCCCGAGTCGGTGGCTCCGCCCAGATCAAGGCCATGAAGAAGGTGGCGGGCACGCTCCGCCTCTCGCTCTCCCAGTTCCGTGACCTGGAGGCGTTCGCGTCGTTCGCGTCCGACCTGGACGCGACCTCGCGGGCCCAGCTGGAGCGCGGCTCCCGCCTTGTGGAGCTGCTCAAGCAGCCGCAGTACTCGCCGTTCGCGGTCGAGCGGCAGGTCGTCTCGGTGTGGGCCGGCACCACCGGCGAGCTGGACGACGTCCCGATCGAGGACATCCGCCGCTTCGAGAGCGAGTTCCTGGACTACCTGAACAGCTCCCACAAGGGCGTCTTCGACGGCATCCGGGAGTCCAAGGACCTCGGCGACGACGCGGTGACCACGCTGAAGAGCGCGATCACCGAGTTCAAGAAGGGCTTCACCACCTCCTCCGGCGAACTGCTGGTCAAGGACGAGCCGGTGGCGCCCCTCAACGCCGAAGAGGTCGGCCAGGAGAAGATCGTCAAGCACGTCCGCAAGACCGAGGGGCGCTGATCTATGGGCGCCCAGCTCAGACTGCTGCGGCGGCGGATCAAGTCGGTCAAGTCAACCGCGAAGATCACGCGCGCGCAGGAGCTCATCGCCTCCTCGCGCATCGTGAAGGCGCAGCAGCGCATGCAGGCCGCGGTGCCGTACGAGCGGGAGATCACGCGCGCCGTCACCGGGGTCGTCAGCAACACCAGCACGGTCAGCCACCCGCTGACGGTGGCGAAGGAGCAGCCCCGGCGCGCCGGGGTGCTCATCGTCACCAGCGACAGCGGGTTCTGCGGCGGCTTCAACGCCAACATCCTGCGTGAGGCCGAGGCGCTGGCCGGGCTGCTGCGCGGCAAGGGCATCGAGCCGACGCCGTTCGTGACCGGCCGCAAGGGTGTCACCTGGCACTCCTTCCGGCACCGGGAGATGGGCGGGCAGTGGACCGGGTTCTCCCGGCGGCCCGCCTACGCCGACGCCAAGGCCATCGCGGACACGCTGATCGAGGCGTTCACGGAAGAGAACGGGATCGACGAGATCCACATCGTCTCGACCGAGTTCGTGTCGATGCTGACGCAGGAGGTCGTGGTCAAGCGCATCCTGCCGCTGGTGGTCGAGGAGACCACCGAGGCGCCGCCGACGCCGCTGCCCTACTTCGAGTTCGAGCCGACCGCGGGCGCCGTGCTGGACTCGCTGCTGCCGCGCTACATCGAGTCGCGCATCTTCACCGCGCTGCTCCAGTCGGCGGCCTCGGAGGAGGCCGCCCGGCGGCGCGCGATGAAGTCGGCGACCGACAACGCCAACGAGCTCATCCGCGTGTTCACCATGCAGATGAACCAGGCTCGCCAGGCCGAGATCACCCAGGAAATCAGCGAGATCGTCGGTGGCGCGAACGCGCTGGCCGACGCCGCCGCGGGGAAAGAGTGAAATGACTGCACAGACTGTTGAGACCGGCGTGGGCCGCGTCGCCCGAGTCACCGGTCCCGTCGTCGACGTGGAGTTCCCCGTCGAGGCGATGCCGGACATCTACAACGCCCTGAACGTCGACGTCACCCTCAACACCGAGGGCGAGGACGTCACCAAGACGCTGACCCTGGAAGTGGCCCAGCACCTGGGCGACAACCTGGTCCGCGCGATCTCCATGCAGCCCACCGACGGCCTGGTCCGCGGCGCGGCGGTGTCCGACTCGGGCAAGCCGATCTCGGTGCCGGTCGGCGACGTGGTCAAGGGTCACGTGTGGAACGCGCTGGGCGAGTCCCTGGACGTGCCGACCGCGTCGCTGAAGATCACCGAGACGTGGGGCATCCACCGCCCGTCCCCGGCGTTCGACCAGCTGGAGTCGCGCACCGAGATGCTGCCCACCGGCATCAAGGTCATCGACCTGCTCACCCCGTACGTGAAGGGTGGGAAGATCGGCCTGTTCGGCGGCGCGGGCGTGGGCAAGACCGTGCTGATCCAGGAGATGATCCGCCGGGTCGCGCTGAAGTTCTCGGGCACCTCGTGCTTCGCGGGCGTCGGCGAGCGTACCCGTGAGGGCAACGACCTCTGGCTGGAGATGGAGGAGGCGGGCGTCCTCAAGGACACCGCGCTCGTCTTCGGCCAGATGGACGAGCCCCCGGGCACCCGGCTCCGGGTCGCGCTCTCCGCGCTGACCATGGCGGAGTACTTCCGCGATGTGCAGAAGCAGGACGTGCTGCTGTTCATCGACAACATCTTCCGGTTCACCCAGGCGGGTTCCGAGGTCTCCACGCTGCTCGGGCGTATGCCGTCCGCGGTGGGTTACCAGCCGACGCTGGCCGACGAGATGGGCGTGCTGCAGGAGCGCATCACCTCCACCCGCGGTCACTCGATCACCTCCATGCAGGCGATCTACGTGCCGGCCGACGACATCACCGACCCGGCGCCGCACAACGCGTTCGCGCACCTGGACGCGCAGACGGTGCTCTCGCGGCCGATCTCGGAGAAGGGCATCTACCCGGCGGTGGACCCGCTGGACTCCTCCTCCCGGATCCTGGACCCGCAGGTCATCGGCGAGGAGCACTACGCGGTCGCCCAGGAGACCAAGCGGATCCTGCAGAAGTACAAGGAGCTCCAGGACATCATCGCCATCCTGGGCATCGACGAGCTCTCCGAGGACGACAAGGTCACCGTCCAGCGGGCGCGCCGCATCGAGCGGTTCCTCTCCCACCCGATGTACGCCGCCGAGGCGTTCACCGGTCAGCCGGGCGAGTTCGTGCCGCTGGACGAGACGATCGCCTCCTTCAAGGGCCTCTGCGCGGGTGAGTACGACCACCTGCCCGAGCAGGCGTTCTTCATGGTCGGCGGCATCGAGCAGGCCATCGCCAAGGCCAAGGAACTGGCTCGCTAATCGTGAAACGCCGGCCCGGGACGACCGGGTCGGCGTTTTGGAGGTAACTGTGGCAAAGCTGCAAGTAGGGGTGGTCTCGCCGGAGCGTGAGATCTGGTCCGGCGCGGCCGACATGGTGATTGCCAAGACCGTGGACGGCGAGATCGGTATTATGCCGAATCACGCGCCGGTTCTCGGCGTCCTGGTCGAGGGCGGCGTGCTGCGCGTCAAGCGCGACTCCGAGAGCGACCTGGTGGCCGCGGTGCACGGCGGGTTCATCTCGGTGGCCGACAACGAGGTGTCGATCCTCGCGGAGGCGGCGGAGCTCGGCTCCGAGGTCGACGTGGCGAGGGCGAAGGACGCGCTGGAGCGCGCCCAGGCGTCCATCGAGGCGAACCAGGACGACGCGGACGCCCAGATCGAGGCCAAGCGGAACCGGGCCCGGCTGCGGGCGGCCGGGGAAGACGTATAGCGAACACGTTCAGGAGGGGCGGCGATGGAGATTATCGCGGGGATCGCGGTGCTCGCCGCCCTGTTCTGTATCAGGGCCGTGGCCCTGAACGCACGCCGGGGCACGGTCGCCTGCAGCGTGCGGACAGGGGAGCGCTGGCAATCGGGAGTAGCCCGGTATGCCGGCGGAGAACTCCACTGGGTGCCCTTCCTGGGACTGCGACTGAGGCCGCGCCACGCGATAGCGAGGCGCGGCCTCATCGTTTCCCGCCGCCGCCCGCTGGACGAGGGCGAGGGGCCCGAGGGCTACTGGATGGTCGAGGCGGGCCCGATCGCGCTGGCCATGAGCGAGGACGCGCTGACGGGGTTCCTGGCCTGGCTGGAGTCGGCGCCGCCGAGCGCCCACCTCGATCCGGCGGGCTGATCCGGGTCAGCGGGTCGCGCCGGGCTTCCAGAGGATCTCGGCCCCGGCCGCGGCGACCCGGCAGAGGATGAACATCAGGTCGCTGAGCCGGTTGAGGTAGGTGGCGGTCAGCGGGTTCATGTCGTCGTGTGCCTCCAGGGCGGCCCAGGCCGTGCGTTCGGCCCGCCGTACGACGGTGCGGGCGAGATGGAGCAGGGCGGTGGCCTGGTCCCCGCCGGGCAGGATGAAGCTGCGCAGCGGTTTGAGGTCGGCGTTGAAGCGGTCGCACTGCTCCTCCAGCCGGTCCACGTACGGCTGGGTGACGCGCAGCGGCGGATACTCCGGGTTCTCGGTGACGGGGGTGCAGAGGTCGGCGCCCACGTCGAAGAGCTCGTTCTGGATGAGGGTCAGCGTCTCCGCGATCTCGGCCGGCAGGCCGCCGGTGGCCAGGGCCACCCCGATGGCCGCGTTGGCCTCCTCCACGTCCGCGTAGGCGGCCAGGCGCGGGTCGGTCTTCCTGACCCGGCTCATGTCGCCGAGCCCGGTCGTGCCGTCGTCGCCGGTCCGCGTGTAGATCTTGGAAAGCACCACCGGCTTGTCGTTGTCCCCACGTGTCATGCCGCTCAGCGTACGAGATGACATCTGTCATCTCCGCGAGGGGTGAAAACCATCAAGACCCTCTGATATCAGCGTCTACCGCGCGATACTCCGCCCACGAAATGATCGACACATGTTGGACATCAGTGGATTGCGAAAGACCTTTCAGGACAAGGTCGCACTCGACGGCGTGAGCTTCGCCGTACGGCCCGGGGAGATGTTCGGGTTCGTCGGCGCCAACGGCGCGGGCAAGACGACCACCATGCGGATCGTGATGGGCGTGCTCAGCCCGGACGCCGGCCAGGTCTCGGTGAACGGCGTCCCGCTCGGGTTCGCGGCGCGGCGGACTTTCGGCTACATGCCGGAGGAGCGCGGCCTCTACCAGAAGATGAAGGTCGGCGAGCAGATCGACTACTTCGGGCGGCTGCACGGGCTCACTCCGCAGGGGGCCGCCAAGGCCACCGCCGAGCTGCTGGAGCGGCTCGGGCTCACCGAGCGGCGCGGCGACGCGGTCGAGGCGCTCTCGCTGGGCAACCAGCAGCGCGTGCAGCTGGCCGTGGCGCTGGTGCACGACCCGGAGGTGCTGGTGCTGGACGAGCCGTTCTCCGGCCTCGACCCGATCGCGGTGGACGCGCTCGCCGAGGTGCTGCAGGAGCGGGCCAGGGGCGGCGTACCGGTGATCTTCTCCAGCCACCAGCTGGAGCTGGTCGAGCGGCTCTGCGACTCCATCGGGATCATCTCGGCGGGCCGCATGGTGGCCAGCGGGGCCGTGGACGAGCTGCGCTCCGCGGAGGGGCAGCGGCTGCGGGTCGTGGTCAGGGACGCCAAGCCGGGCTGGGCCGACAACCTTCCGGGCACCCTGACCGTGGCCGGAGACCGGGAGACCCTGGTCGTCACCGGGGGCGACGACCAGGAGATCCTGCGCGCGGCCGTACAGGCGGGGCGGGTCGAGCATTTCGGGGCCGAGCGTCCCACCATCACCGAGATCTTCAAGGAGGCCGTGTCGTGACGAACCACCTGCTGCTGGTCGCGGGGCGGGAGATCCGCACCCAGGTGCGCACCAAAGCGTTCGTGATCGGCCTGATCGTCTCGGTGGTGATCGTGGCGGGTCTCGCGTTCGCGCCGAAGCTGTTCGACGGACCCGAGTCGTTCACGCTGGGGCGGGTGCAGGTGGCCGAGCTGCCACTGAAGACGTTCGCGCCGGATGTGGAGTTCGAGTGGCGGGAGTTCGCCGACGAGGCGGCGGCCAAGACCGCCGTGCTGGGCGGTGACGTGGAGGCGGCCCTGGTGCCCGGGAACCGGGTGCTCACCGACGGGGAGATCGACGACGAGCTCGGGCTGCTGCTGCAGAGCGCCAACCGGGAGGCCCAGATCGGGGCCTCCGGGGTGACGATCACGCCGCTCGCGATGGAGTCGGTCGGCGCGGACACCCGTTACCAGGGTGCCCGCCGGGGGATCGCCACCGTGCTCGTGATGGTGCTCTTCTTCATGATCATCGGGTCGGTGATGATGGTCGCGATGGGCGTGGTCGAGGAGAAGGGCAGCCGGATCGTGGAGATCCTGCTCACCTCGATCCGGCCCTGGCAGCTGCTCGGCGGCAAGATCCTCGGGCTCGGCGTGATCGGCCTCATCAACATGGCCGCGATCGTGGTCACCGGCCTGGTGGCGGCGCTGCTGTCCGGCCTGGCCGCCGACTTCCCGCCGGGGATGACCGGCATCGCGATCGGCTCGCTGATCTGGTTCATCCTCGGGTACGCCTTCTTCGCCGCCTTCTCCGGCGCGCTGGCCTCGCTGGTGTCCCGGCAGGAGGAGGTCGGCAACGTGCTCCAGCCGATGACCCTGCTGCTCATGGTCAGCTACGGCGTCTCGTTCTTCGCCTCCGCCGACCCGACCTCGACGATCGCCACGGTGCTCTCCCTGGTCCCGCCGTTCTCCTCCATGGTCATGCCGGTCCGCGCCGCCGCCGCCGAGGTCCCGATCTGGGAGATCGCCCTGTCCGGCGCGCTCATGGTGGCGGCGGTGGCGGGCATGCTGGCCCTAGGCGCGAAGATCTACGAGCGGGCGGTGCTGCGCACCGGCGCCCGGGTGCGGCTGTCCGAGGTGCTCACGGGCAGCAAGCCGTAGAATGCCGCAAATGGGCGACAAAGGGATCGCGCGGGCGCGCCGGCTCGTTCTGGTGATGCTGAACATGACGCTCGCGACCGCGTGGTTCATCGTCCTGGTCGCCAGCGCGGCCGGGTTCGGCCCCACCAGCGGGGTCCGGCTGGGTCTCGCCATGCTCGGCCTGCTCGTGTTCAGCTGGCTGTTCCTGCGCGTCACCCGCGCCATCCTGCAGCATCGCTACGCCACCCGCGAGGTCGTGATCACCGGCGTCCTGGCCTACGCCGTGGCCGTGGCCGGCGGCGCCAACCCCACCGGCTGGGGCTTCGTGCCGTTCGCCTGGCTCGCGGTGGCGGCCATCGGGCTGAGCCGCCGCAACGCGGTCCTGCTCGGCGCCGCCACCATAGCGGTGAGCTCGCCGCTCGCGATCCTGCTCACGCTCTTCCAGCAGGACCCGGTCTGGTCCCAGGACGAGGGCTCGGTGGCCGGGCTCATCGTCGGCGTGCTGGTCTACAACCTGTTGATAGGCACGTTCTTCCCGTGGGCCAACCGGCTGTGGGTGTGGATCTGGCAGCTGGCCGAGCAGGCGCACGACGGCAGGGAGGCCCAGGCCCGGCTGGCCGTCGCGGAGGAGCGCCTGCGTTTCGCCCGCGACCTGCACGACCTGGTCGGCCACCAGCTGTCCGCGATCGCCGTGAAGAGTGAGCTCGCGGTCCGGCTGGCCGATGACCCCGCGCGGGCCGCGGCCGAGATGGCCGAGGTCAGGCAGCTGGCCAGGAAGGCGCTGCGGGAGCTGCGGGAGGCCGTCCGGGGGTACCGGGAGCTCGACCTGGTGGCCGAGCTGGGCAGCGTGCGGGCGGTCCTGGAGGCGGCGGGGGTGGAGTGCCGGCTGCATCTGCCGTACCGGGATGTGCCGGCGGAGGTCGCGCCCGTGTTCGCCTGGGTGGTCAGGGAGGCCGTCACCAACGTGCTGCGGCACAGCACCGCGAGCTTCTGCGACATCACCGTGCGGTTCACCGGTGAGGAGGCCGTGCTCGAAGTGCGGAACGACGGCGTGACCGCCAGGCCGGTGGCAGAGGACGTGGGCAGCGGCCTGACCGGGCTCGGCGAGCGTCTCGCCGCCGTCGGCGGCACCCTGAGCGCCCGCCCGAACAGCTCGGGCGAGTTCACCCTGCGCGCCGTCGCCCCCGTCCTGGCCGGGGTCGCCGCGTGATCCGCGTCCTGCTCGCCGACGACGAACATCTGGTACGGCAGGCCATCGCCACCCTCCTCACCCTCGAACCCGACATCGAGGTGATCGGCCAGGTGGCCCGGGGCGACCAGGTCAAGCCCGCGGTGGCCGAGCACACCCCCGACGTCGTCGTGCTGGACGTGGAGATGCCGGGCCAGGACGGCCTCACGGTGGCCGAGTCCCTGCCCGGCCAGGCCATGGTCATCCTCACCAGCTTCGCCCGCCCCGGCTACCTGCGCCGTGCCCTGGCGGCCGGGGTGCGCGGCTTCATCCCCAAGGACGCGCCCGCCGAGGAGCTGGCCGCCGCCATCCGCAAGGTGCACGCGGGCGGCCGCTACCTCGACCCCGAGATGGCCGCCTCCGCCATGATGGCCGGCGAGAGCCCGCTGAGCGACCGGGAACGCGACGCGCTCGCCCTGGCCGCCGGCGGAGCCTCGGTCGGCGAGATCGCCGCCACGCTGCACCTCACCGAGGGCACGGTCCGCAACTACCTCTCCAACGCGATCACCAAACTGGGCGCGGGCAACCGCATCACGGCCATCCGGGCAGCCCAGGACATGGGCTGGATCTAGGGACTTTCTTGGCGCGCCACGTTGGCGGCGGGCGGCCGCCGCGGCTGGCGATATGCCACGGTGTGATTACGAAGCGTGATCGGCAGCTTCGCTGAAGGGACGCGTGCCGTCAGGTAGTTACGCGCTTTTCGCGTGTCTTGTCGTCCTTGCGGTTATCTGTTCGGGCTCGGGTTCGGGCCCGTCTCTATATGCTGGCCCGCCTTCCGCTCGTTGAAGGCGGGCCAAGAACATTCATCGGATAAATGCGCGGCGGAAAACGTGGACGGCCGTCTTGACGATCACTTCGGTGGCCGGCGGATGGTCGGAGACCACCCACTCGATCAGTAACTCGGTGACCGCGCCGATCAGGGCCAGGGACAGCAGGTGCAGCTCCGTGGGCTGGTGCACCGGCAGGTCGTTGACCGTCCCTTCAATGATCTTGGTGAAGTCCAGGACCGCGCGCTGGCGGGCGTTGCTCAGCACGTCCCCGGCCCGGCGTACCTCCAGATGCATGATGCGGGCGCGCCGCTCGTCCGCCGTCACGAACTTCACGTACTCCGTGATGCCGGCCACGATCCGGGCGTCCAGTTCGGGGGGCGCCTGGTCGATGGCCTTGGTGATGGCCTGCAGGGTCTCCTCGACACAGCGGTCGTAGACCGCGCGCATGAGTGCCTCCCTCCCCGAGAAGCACTCATAGAACGCGCGGTTGGAGATCCGCGCCGTGGCGCAGAGCCGCTCGATCGTCGTCGCGTGGAATCCCGGGCTCGCGAAGAGCGTGTACGCGGCCAGGATCAACCGTTCTCGCCGGTCGGCCAGGCGCTCCTCGGCCGACATCCCCCGATAGTCCCGTCCCGTCAAAATCTTCACCTCACGCCGTCATGGCCCCCCAGAAGCCACCATTATGGTCGCAAGATCTTTTTTGTGGAAGTATCGGGAAATTAGCGCTTTCTGCGGCCATGAAGTAATGTCACGATCTTGACCAGCCGGTCAAGCTCCGCGGGTGTGCGCCCGAACGACGTCAGGTTCATTCCCGGTACGGCGAAACGCTGCCGGGACACCGCCTTCGGCCGGGTGAACTCGCGCAAGCCGTCCGCGCCGTGAATGCGCCCGAAGCCCGACTCGCCCACGCCGCCGAACGGCAGCGCCGGCACTCCCGCGAACGAGATGACCGAGTTGATGGCGGTCATCCCGGTGACCATGCGCCGGGCCAGTTCCACGGCTCGCCCGGTGTTCCCGGAGAAGACCGTGCCGGCCAGGCCGTATGCGGAGGCGTTCGCCTTCTCCAGGGCCTCGGCCACGTCGGCGACGCGCTTGACGGTCACCGTCGGGCCGAACGTCTCCTCGCGGACCGCGCCCGAGTCCTCGGGGACGTCGGTGACGATCACCGGGTCCACGAACGGCGCGCGCACCGACTCGGGGCCGCCCACGACGGCCTTGCCGCTGCCGGCGGCGTCCTCGATGTGCCGCTGGATGATGTCCAGCTGCTTGGGCATGGTGATCGGGCCGTAGTGCTCGCCGGCCCGGATGCCCCTGGCCCGTTCGGTCAGCTCGCGCAGGAACTCGTCGTAGACCTCGGTCACCGCGTACACGCGCTCGACGCCCACGCAGGTCTGCCCGGAGTTGGACATGGCGCCCCAGAGGGCGGCGTCCGCGGCGGCCTTCAGGTCGGCGCCCGCGTCCACGATGAACGCGTCCTTGCCGCCGCACTCGGCCACCATCGGGGTGAGGTTCTGCGCGCAGGCCGCCATCACCCGCCGCGCCGTCGGCGCGGACCCGGTGAAGGCGATCTTCTTGATCCCGGGGTTCCCGGCCAGGGCCGCGCCGGTGTCGCCGAGCCCGGTCACCACCTGGAAGACCGGCTGCTCGGGCACCGCCTCGGTGAACAGCTCGGCCAGCAGCACGCCCACGCCGGGGGTGTACTCGCTGGGCTTGAAGACCACGGCGTTGCCGGCCGCCAGCGCGTACGCGATGGAGCCCATGGGGGTGAAGACGGGGTAGTTCCACGGCCCGATCACGCCGATCACGCCGAGCGGCAGGTACTCCAGCGTGGCGGCCATGTTCATCGCGACCAGCCCGCTCGGCACCCGGCGGCGGCCCAGCACCGAGGCGGCGTGCCGCGCGGCCCAGTCCAGATGGGTGATCGCCAGCACGGTCTCCAGGATCGCGTCGCCCTCCGGCTTGCCGGTCTCCTCGGAGACCACGGCGACCACCTTGGCGAGGTTGCGCGTCAGCACGGCCTTGTAGTCCAGCAGCCGCCGCTTCCGCTCCCGGAACCCGAGGCCGCCCCACCACTCGGCGGCCGTCGCCGCCCGCGCCACCGCGTCCCCTACGGCTGCCGCGCCGTCCCGCGGGTAGGAGGCGAGCACCTCTCCCGTGGCCGGATTCAACGAATCGAACGTCTCCAGCTCAGTGAGCGACATGTCACCATCCTCCTGCGAGGCACGATAACGCCGGTAAGGCCGCGCTTACAACAGCCCTACTGCGGATCGGGCAGGAGATGCCGTCCGTTGGGGAGGACGACGGGCTCCCCCTGGGGCTGCTTGAAGAAGAGGACGCGCAGGCGGGGGATCGCGGTGGTGGCCAGCGCGGCGGTGACCATCACCATCAGCAGGGCGTAGATGGCGTTCGCGACGCCCAGGTAGCCGACCAGGAAGCCGCCCAGCAGCGGCCCGAGGGTGATCGCGCCGAACCCCATCAGCCGGGACACGCTGAGCACCCGCCCGGCCGCGTTCTGGTCGACGCCCTCGGCCACCAGCATCCGGATGTTGACGTTGCTCTTACCGCCGGAGATCCCCATGATGGCAAGAGCGCCGGCGAACGCCCAGACGGTGGGCCCCCAGAACCAGGGAATGGCCAGGGCGAGCACCCAGAGCCACAGGTGCAGCAGCCACATCGACACCCGCGGCCATTCGCGGCTGCTCAGCCGGATCTCGAAGCGGCCCAGCCGGATCCGCGGGCGGCCCCCGAAGATCTCCCTGGCCAGGTCCTGGCTGAACCGGGCGATGCTCGATCCCAGCACCCCGCCGAGCCCGGCCATGGCGACCACGACCCCGATCCAGATCGGCGAGGTCGAACTGGCCGCGTGCGCGTAGAAGATCATGGTGAGCGCGTGGAAGACCACGTTGGTCAGCGCGGTGGTGATGGTCGCGGTGCGCAGCATGGTGAAGCGCCAGAGCGTGTGGAAGCCGTACACGATCTCGCGGAGCAGGCGGCGGCGGGTACGGGCCGGGCGGCGCTCGTCGGCCGGCAGCGTCGAGACGGCGGCCAGGGAGGCGAAGCAGAGGAGGGTGTTGGCGACGAACGGGATCCACATCAGGACGCCGAAGAGCAGGCCGCCCAGCGGCCGGCCGAGCAGGACGGCGACGTGCGTGGCCACCTCGTGGCTGCCGAGCCGCGAGCGCAGTTCGGGGCCGTCGGTGAGGATGGGCAGCATCGCCGAGATGGCGAGGCTGTGGAAGACGCCCAGCGAGCCCTCCACGAACGCGACCACGACCAGATGGCCGAAGGTCGGTAAGCCCAGCAGCAGCGCCACCCCGAGGCTGAGCCCCGCGGCCCCCCGGATCAGGTCGGCGATCAGCATCACCCGCCGGTAGTCCCAGCGGTCGACCAGCGCGCCAGCCAGGACGTAGAACAAGACATTGGGGAGTGCCCAGGCGAAACCCACCCATCCCGCCTCGGTGGCCGAGCCGGAGATGGACAGGGCGAGCAGCGGGTAGGTGACTCCGAAGATTCGCGAGGCGAGCATGGAGGCGAACGAACCCGCGCACGCCCTGACGAAAGCGTTCATGCGCGGGAGATCCCGCGATCGCCCTCTGGAGGTCGGAGCTCCATACCCTGCGTCACCTGTCCCCGGGATACGTCCCAGTCCTCACACCCAGACGGCACCGGCCAATTCCGACCCACCGAGCCTGTAAGACCACGCGGGACGTTCCAGGGGGCGTCAGTCGCCCCTATCGGGTCTCCGACGATGATTCGGGTGACGAATCCATTAGTCGAAGGCCCTGAGCATATCCGTCGCCTGGTCAAAGTGGTGGGCGAAAAGCGGAGGGTTGGATGAGTCAAGGGCCGTTTGCGCAAGTGCTTTTGCTCGCCTGATCTTACCCATAAGAGCGGCGGCCTTGGCTACGCGTAGTAGTACCGGCCCACTATCAGGCGCGTCCACGAGGGCTCCATCCAGGTGGTTCTCCGCCTCGTCGCCCCGCCCCAATCCGGCCAGGGCGAGGCCGGCCGCGGCCTGTATTTCGGGTGATGACGCACGGTCTGGGTACATTCGGGATAAGCGGGCGAAATCTTCTAATGCCGCCACATAATCACCGAGATCGGCAAGTATCTCAGTGCGGTCGGCCAGGGCATGCTCGTTATCCGGGCTCGCGACCAGAACGCTGTTGAAAAGGCTCAGCGCGGCGACAAGGCGGCCGGAATGCCAGCTCGCCCGTCCCAGATCGATCCGAATCGAATGGTCATTGGGCAAATGGTGCAATGCGCCCTGGAACTGCTCCAAAGCCTGGTCTGGCAATCGCCGTCCCAAATGGATCCGGCCGATCGCCTGCTGCAATCGGGCCACCGCGGACCAGGCCGAGACCGCCGCGAACTGCCGCAACGCGTCCCGGTACCGGCGTTCGGCCTCGTCGGGGCGGCCCTGCAGGAACGTGATGTCACCGAGGAGGGAGTTGGCCTCCGCCGCCGTGCGGAGCGAGGGCTCGTCGGTGCCGCGCTCGGCCGTGCGCACACACTGCGTGGCGTACCGGGCGGCGCTGGTGAAGTCGCCTTCGGCCAGGGCGGCCTCCGCCGAGCGCTGGTAGTCGGACGCGCGGGGCTCGACCGTGTCGCGGACCGTGCCGGAGCCCGTCCACGGGCGGTTGGCCAGCTGGATGGGCTCGATCAGGCGGTCGTGCTGGAGTTCGTACCAGCGGGCGCCCGAGCGGCGTTCCGAGCGGAGGATGTGGCGCCGCTCGAAGGCCCGCGCGACCCCGTTGGGCAGGCCCCTGGTCTGGTCCCGGCCCTCGTACGTCTGCGCCCGGGTGCCGAGATCGGTGATGAAACTTTCCTCCAGCCACTTCCGCAACACGCCTTCGGAGAGACCGAACTCGGCCGTGAGCGCCGCGATCGCCTGCTCGTAGACGTCCATCAGGGCGAGGCTCACGTCACCGAAGTCGCGCACGTCCTCCTTGGTGATCACCGTACGGTCCGCGGGGAGGCGGTCCCAGAGCGCGGCGCAGGCCACCTGGAGCTGCCAGGGCTCGACCTGGTCGGTCTCCACCGCCGTCATCTTGCCGAGCGTGTTGCGCGTCCGCACGGTGCGCAGATCGCGGACCAGGTTCTCCGCGGCGTCCTCCTCGTACGAGCGCGGCGTGCTCCTGGACGGCCCCACCACGGCGGCCACGGCGTCGTCCGGCCGCAGCGCCAGCAGCCGCATCCGGGCCCGCGCGTGCCCCGCCAGCAACGACTCGTACGGCAGCAGCGCCGCGACGGCGTCCTCCCGGATGGAGATGACCAGCCGCAGGTGCGGCACGTCCTTGGTCGCCCGTCCCAGTTCAGTGAGGAAGTCGTCGGCCTGTTTTCGCCACACCGAGGTGGCGACCAGAACCTCCTCGAACTGGTCGATGGCGGCGAACAATGGCAGGTCCTCACCGTCCCGGTGTTTTTTGGCCGGGCGGTCGAGCAGGAAATCGGAGACCGTTTTCCCGGCGAGCCGTACCGGGGAATCGGCGGGCGACCACGACGAGAGCAGCGAGAAAGTAAAAGGGTTGTGGGTCGCCATGGTGGGGGCCGGCAGGACCGCGGCGGGGACGGCGCGGCCCACCGGTAGTAAATCGATGTGGTCGCGGCGGAGCCGGGGCAGCGCGCCCGCGTGCAGAAGTGAGGTCTTCCCGATTCCGGAGGGGCCGTAAAGGATCACGAGCTGGTTGCTGCACCAGAGGTCGGCGAGTTCGCTGGACTCTCGCGACCGCCCGAAGAACTGCTCGGCGTGGTCTGCGTCAAAGGACTGCAGTCCCACGTACGGGTTGTCCATCAGACCCACCCCATGCGGAGGCGTAACTCGGCACAGAAATCATTTACTGTACCCCAATATATCGATATCTTCCATCGGTCGAAGTATTTAGTGAGATAACTCTGCGCCTGCCGGCGGCGGTGCGGCGGCAGGTCGGGCGGCGGCAACTGCACGCTCACATGGCGGCGCAGGTGCACCTCCGACAACGTCTGCCGCAGGCCCTGGAACAGCACGTTGAACGTCCAGTCCTGAAGGCTGTATCCGATGAAGAGCAGCGGGCGGTCGGTGAGCCAGGGACGCAGCGAAACGGGGACGAGTTTGCGGTCGTCGGAGGCGTAGTCCTTGGAAAGATTGATCAGAAAACTCACGTAGTCGCTTCTGCTGAGCACCAGTGAGCGCGGTTCGTCCATACTCCCGTGCAGATGGAAGACGACCGGCTCGCCGGCGGTCGGGCGCAGCGGTTCGCCGAAGTGGGCGGCCATGTCCGCCGAGCTCAGGTACCAGGGGCAGATGACGCCCTTCGGCTGCTTCTTCTCCTTGGTCAGCGCCTGGCTCATGAACTTGTCGTAGTTGGTGGTGAAGTAGACGGCCAGCGGGAATTTGGCCAGCAGCGCGTGCGGCTCGTGCGGGTCGTCGAAATCCGGCGTGCCGCAGCCGGCCAGCCTCTTGAGCACCTCTTGTTTCACGAAAACCGCGTCACCGTTGTGGATGGCGGCGAAATCCATCACCTCGGGCAGGGCGGTCTTGTCCTCGAACGGATAACGGACCCTCCTGGCCCACTCCGCGCTCAGCTCGCGCCCCGTGGGAAGAATGCCGGAACACATCCCGGCACCGATAAAGGGCGTGCAGTCACCGCTCTCCAAGCCGGCGACCAGCCGCTGCCAGTCAAGCTCCTTCATGCATCCCACCGATCCGAGACGTGAGGGCGATACCGAGGCCCCGTCAACGGTGGAAGGATTCAATCACGGCGAGGTGATCGTTCAGGAGCGATGCGACACCAATTTTCGTCGATGCCGTCGATGTCAGAGGGACGCGTCGAAACGGGCCAGTGGATCATCGGTGCCGCTGGCCTCGTCCCGCACCCGGCGAGCGGCCCTGGTGATGACGCTGTCACCCGCCGAGGCGAGATCACCGAGCCGGAAACCGCCGAAGTCGATCAGGCCACTCTCTAGATCGCTCACACCGCTGCCCTTCATGGTGGTGGGCTATCCGTCACCTCCTTGATAAGGCACGCGGCGGGTCCCGTCCAGCCCTCCGAATTGAGGCAACTGAAAATGGCGTATTTCGGTTACCCTGGAGATGCGCACCCAATTCGCGGGGATTTCTTGAGTTACTATCTTCCCCAGCGATCCTCCATGGGAGGCCTCGAGTGGCTGATTCTGACAGGTATGGAACCGCCGCGCCGGCGGTCTGGGGCAACGTGCCACAGCGGAACGCCAGCTTCACGGGACGGTCGGATCTGCTCTACCGATTGCGCTCCCAGTTGGTCGAACAGAAGGACGCGGTCGTCCTGCACGCGCTCCAGGGATACGGCGGCGTCGGCAAGACCCACCTGGCGATCGAATACATCTACCGGTTCTCCGGCGACTACGAGCTGATCTGGTGGGTTCCGGCCGACCAGCCGCCGCTGCTGCGGGGTTCGCTGGCGGCGCTCGCGCCGCGCCTCGGGATCACCGACATCCCGGCGGGCCGGCAGGAGGACGTGATCGACGCGGTGCGGGAGAAGTTACGCCGCGGCGAGCCGTACAAGCGGTGGCTGGTGGTGTTCGACAACGCCGACCAGCCGGAGGACCTGCAGGACGTGCTGCCCAAGGCCAACGGGCACGTGCTCATCACCTCGCGCAACCACCGCTGGCAGTCCCGGGCGATGGTGCTGGACGTGGACGTCTTCATGCGGGTGGAGAGCATGGAGTTCCTGCGCCGGCGCGTCCCCGGCATCTCCGACTACGACGCCGACCGGCTGGCCGAGGAGCTGGGCGACCTGCCGCTGGCGCTGGAGCAGGCCGGCGCCCTCATGGCCGAGACCGCGATGAGCGTGGAGACCTACCTCAGCGAGCTGGAGCGGGCGGCCAGCAAGATCCTCGCGCAGGGCACCCCGCTGGACTACCCGGTCCCGGTGGCGGCGGCGTGGAGCATCTCGCTGGAGCGCATCACCCGGCAGGAGCCCTCCGCGATGGAGCTGCTCTACCGGATCGCCTACTTCGGCCCCGAGCCCATCCCGCTGGACCTGATCAACCTGGGCCGGCACGTGCTGTCCGACTCCGAGCTCCGCAACACCATCAAAGACCCCTACCGGATGAGCAACGCCATCCGCGAGCTGGGCCGGTACGCGCTCGCCCGGATCGACAACCTGCGCCGCTCGCTGCAGATGCACCGCATCATCCAGACCCTCATCAAGGAGGGACTCTCCGAGAACGAGGGCAAGGCCGTCCGGCACGACGTGCACCTGCTGCTGGCCGCCGCCGACCCCGACCGGCCCGACGAGCTCGACAGCTGGCAGGCGTACGAGGACCTGCTGCCGCACATCTACCCGTCGCAGATCATCGAGTGCACCTATCAGGACGCTCGGCGGCTGGTCACCAACATGGCCCGCTACCTGCTGGTCAAGGGCGACCTCAAGGCGTGCGCGGAGTGGGTCGACCGGGCCCTGGAGGACTGGCAGCGGACCAGCAAGGAGAACGACCTGCACCTGCTGATCCTGCGGCGGCTGAAGGCGAACCTCCTGCTGGTGCAGGGCTACCACCAGCAGGCGCTGGAGGTCAGCCGGGACACGCTGGAGCGCTTCCAGGCGGCGTACGGCTACGACCACGACGAGACGCTGATCATGACCAACATCCACGGCGGCATCCTGCGGTGGCTCGGTCAGTTCGCGTCGGCACTGGAGGCGGACCAGGACGCGCTGGAACTGCACGAGCGCGTCTTCGGCACCAACCACCCCAACACGCAGCGCGTGCTGAGCAACCTGGCCATCGACAACACCCTCGCCACCCGGTACGAGGACGCGCTGGCCCTGGACCGCCGGGGGTACGAGTTACGCCGCGACTACTACGGCAGCGACGCCCACTGGCGGGTGGCGTTCAGCAACAACGCGGTCGCGCGCGACCTGCGCCTGCTCGGCCGCTACGCCGAGGCGCGGGAGCACAGCGAGCGGGTGTACGGCATCTACCAGGACCTGGTCCGCCAGCGTGTGCTCGGTGTGAACCACCCGGACGTGCTCAACCAGGCCCGCGAGCTGGCCATCGCCCGCAGAAAGGCCGGCGCGTTCGACGAGGCCCTGAGCCTGGCCAGGGAGGTCTTCCATCGGCAGCGCGACACCTACGGCCGGGCCAACCCGACCACGCTGGCGGCCGCGCTGACCCTGGCCAACTGCCAGCGCCTGGTGAAGGACTACGACCCCTCGGCCGCGTTCGCCACCGAGACCGCCGAGCGGTACGGCGAGGTGCTCGGACCCCACCATCCCTTCACGCTCGGCGCGGCGCTCAACACCGCGCTGGCGCTGCGCCTGCTGGGCGAGTCCGACGAGGCGGAGACGACGCTCCGCTCGGCGCTGGCGCGCTTCACCGCCACGCTCGGCGAGCGCCACCACTACACGCTGACCTGCGCGACCAACCTGGCCAGCGTGCTGTCCGGCCGGGACGAGGTGGCGGAGGCCCGCAAGATCGGCGAGGCCGCCGCGGCGGGGCTGCGGGACGTGCTCGGGGAAGACCACCCGCACGCGCTGGCCTGCGCGGCCAACCTGGCGCTCGACCTGGAGGCGGTCGGGGAGGCCGAGCGGGCGCGGGACCTGCGCGACGACGTGATCAAGCGGTTCGGCCGGACATTGGGGGAGAACTACCCCGACGTGATCGCGGTCGCCCACCACGAGCGGCTGGACTTCGACTTCGAGCCCCCCGCCGTCTGAGCTACCGCTGGTTGCGCCGCAGCCAGGCCCGGCGGTGGTCGGCCGAGGAGGCTTCGGCGCGCCGCGCGGCGCTGGGCGGGACCGCGTCGCCGCGCCAGCCGTCGATCGTGGCGGCCATCGCGGTGACGAAGTCGTACCCGGCGTGGGTGAGGCGTCCGCTGGTGCGCAGGGTCTCGATGGCGTCGCGGGTGTGCTGCCGCCAGCGGGCGTACTCGGTGTGGGCGCGCAGGGCCGCCTCGCCTCGGTCCACGAAACGCTGGACCCGCCAGAAGGCCGCCACCGCGAGGTGCGCGTACGCGCCCTGGAGCAGCGCCATGATCGGGCGGGGGTCGTCGCGCCAGGGGGCGTACCAGAGGGTGGGGGTCTCCTCCTTGACGGTGAGCGGGACGAGGTCGAGCAGCGCCCAGAGCTTCCCGTGCTGGACCTCGTGGGAGAGCAGCGCCGCCAGGACGCGCCCGTCGGTGGGCAGTGAGGCGGCGAAGGAGCCGAAGGCGCGCCGGGAGGTGGAGCTGACCGTGCGCCCGCCCGGCCGGTGCAGCGGGACGAACGTGGTGACGCAGGTCGCGACATCGTCCGCGTAGCCGGGGTGGTGCTCGATCAGCAGGGACCAGGCGGAGTGCAGGTGCTCCTGCCACTGCCGGATGGCCGCCGGGCGCTGGCGCGGGGCCGGCCAGCCCTCCGGCAGCCGGTAGGGGTCGAGGTCGTCCAGCAGCACGCTGAACCGCCGCCCGCCGTGCTCGGTGGACAGGCGGCGCACCCCGCTCCAGCCCTCCGCGTACAGTTCGGGACTTCTCGGGATGTACGCCACGCCGCCGGCCCCGGAGACCTCCCCGCCCTCCGGGCCCGTCCTGAGCGTGACCCGGGTGGTGTACCGGTGGTGGGCGGTGGCCAGGCGGCACGCGCCCAGGGACGGCAGCAGCACCCGGCCGCCGGAGGCGGTGAGGTCCAGCGCCGTGGTCGCGCCGGCCAGCACCGCCGCGGCCATCGCCATGCCGGGCAGGTAGCTGAACGCCAGCGGACCGCCGCCGCTCTTGCGCGGCAGCACGTTCATCATGCGCAGCGCCCAGGTGCCCACCGGCGGATGCCGCAGCACCCGCTCCACCGCCTCCGGATGGTCCTCGTGCAGCCCGGCCAGCAGGTCGTACGCCTCGGCGAGCTCCCACGCCCGTTCGTGGCCGATCTGCTCGGCGGTGGCCACCACGTTCCTGACCAGCAGCAGGTGTTTGCTCCGCTCCGCGCCGGCGAGGAAACGTCCCGCGTGCTCGCCCCCCGCGCCCGCCGCGAGCGCGGCGAAAACGTCACCCGGAACCGTGATTCGGCGCATCAGTAAGTCCTCACTCCGCAGGGAGATCCCGTACGAGCCGAGCGCGAATATGCGTGATCAGCCGGAACAGGTCGGCGCAGTAGACGGAGGGGTTGAGGTGGCCGCTGCCGGGGCGGTACCGGTGCGCGTAGAGCCCACCGCCGCAGACCTGCCCGAACCGGCACGTCTGGCACTGCTCCGCGAGCCCGGCCAGGCCCAGCTGCCGGACCGCGACCCCGGGATGGAAGAGCGCGCGGTCGAAGGCGTGCTCGACGACGTTGAGCCCGGTGGCGGCCGCGCCCTGCCCCACCACCTTCAGGAAGTCGGACTGCTCGATCGTGCCGTCCGTCTCCACGACCACCAGCGTGGACGGGGTCAGCCCGACGGCCTCCACGCCCGACCTGCCGCCCAGCAGCAGGTGGATGATCTCCTCGAAGAGGCGCACGCCGACCGGCGGGTTCCCCTCGCCGTACCAGCGGTCGAAGACCGCGATCAGCCAGTCGGCGTACGGCGTGTGCCCCGGGTCCCCCGTCCACCCCGGGGGAGGGTCGGCCCAGGTGCCGTGCGGCAGGAGCAGGTCGATGGCCGGCGGCTTGAAGGCGGCCAGGCTCTCGTACGTGCCGACGGGGTCGTTGGCCAGGTCCACGGTGCACAGGATGCCGCCGTACACGGGCTGGAACTCGGGGCGGCCGAGCAGGCGCAGGGCGCGGGCGACCGTGGCGTACGAACCGCGGCCGGTGCGGGTTTTCCGGTGCCGGTCGTTGTCCCGCTCGCCGCCGTCCAGGCTCACCCCGATCCGTACGCCGAGGTTCAGCAACACGCGCAGGAATGATTCGGTCAGCCGTACGCCGTTGGTCTGCATTATGAAATCCACGGCCACACCGGAGGTCGCGGCGCGAATCTCATGGACCAGATCCGATATGTATTCAGGCCCGGCCAGAAGGGGTTCGCCGCCGTGCAGAATCACGCGCGCGGACCGGAGCTTATGGTCGCGGGCGTGCTCGGCGATTCGGTGCGCGGTGGCGGTGACGTGGCGGGGCGCCATGAGTTTGGGCCGGTCACGCCAGCTCTGGTCGGCGAGCTCGTACATATAGCAGTAGTCGCAGGCGAGATTGCACCTGCTATGGATCTTTAGGATGAACTGGCGGAACGGCACCGGCTGCCAGCCGCCTGCGAGAAGATCGCCGATCGCGAGGGTGGCAGGCCATTCGCGCTGCGGTTGGCCGTGCGTTTCGTCGCTCACGTTGGGACGCTCCCGACCGGTCAGACTTTCGCTGACAACGGCATATTAACCCGCGATGGGCGACATATATAGAAATTGCTTCAGAGGAGGCCGCGCTGGAGTGCCGTGGTTACGGCGGCGGTGCGGTCGGAGACGCCGAGTTTGCCGAACACGCGCAGCAGGTGGGTCTTGACGGTCGTTTCGCTGATGAACAGTTCACGGCCGATTTCGGCGTTGGTCAAGCCGCGGGCCACCAGCGAGAGCACCTGGGTTTCCCGCGGGGAGAGCGATTCGGCGACCGGCGCGCGCAGGCGGGTGACCAGTCTGGTGGCGACCGAGGGGGAGAGCACGGTCTCGCCGCGGGCGGCGGCGGCGACGGCCCCGAGCAGGTCCGCGCGGGAGGTGTCCTTGAGCAGGTACCCGGCGGCGCCGGCCTCGACCGCGCGCACGATGTCCTGGTCGCTCTCGTACGTGGTGAGCACGATGATGCGCGCCTCCGGCCGGCCGGCCAGGATGCGGGTGATCGCGCTGACGCCGTCCCCGCCGGGCATGCGCAGGTCCATCAGCGTGACGTCGGGCTTGAGGTCGCGGTCCCTGATGACCGCCTCGTCGCCGGAGCCCGCCTCGCCGGCCACCGTGATGCCGGGATCCGCGTCGAGCATGCCGCGCAGGCCCTCCCGGACCACCGGATGGTCGTCCACGATCATCACGCGGATCATATGGTCACCTGGAGCGAGGTGCCGAGGCCGGGGGAGCTGGTCACGGTGAGGGTTCCGCCTTGCTGTTCGATCCGGGCGCGCATGCCGCGCAGGCCGTACCCGGACGCCCTGCCGGGGTCGAAGCCGGTGCCGTCGTCCTCCACGAGCAGGGTCACGTCGTCGGGGCAGTAGCGCACGCGCACGCGTACGGAGGAGGCGGCGGCGTGGCGGCGGACATTGGCGAGGGCCTCCTGGGCGGAGCGCAGCAGGACCACCTCCGTGCTGGGCGGGAGCGGGCGGGATTCGCCGTCGATGGTGCAGGCGACGGTGACGCCGCCCTCCTCGCAGAGGCGTACGGACAGGCGGCGCAGGGCGTCGTCGAGGGTGGAGCCGTCCAGGGGCACGGGGCCGAGGGCCGCGACGAGCGCGCGGGCCTCCGCCAGGTTCTCCCGCGCCGTCTGGATTGCCAGGTCCAGGTGGCGGGCGGAGTCGGGCTGCGCCTGGGCGGCCTGGATGAGCATGATGATGCTGGTGAAGCCCTGGGCGAGGGTGTCGTGGATCTCGCCGGCCAGGCGTTCCCGTTCGGCCAGCGCGCCGCTCTCGGCGGAGAGCCTGGCCACCTCGGCCCGGCTCGCCTCCAGCTCCTCGATCAGGCAGGCCCGGTCGGCGCTCTGGTGGATGATCCGCGAGATCCACGGCCCGAACACGAGCGCGAAGGTGATCGCGATCAGCGTCGAGCCGGCGAACAACAGGATCTGGTCGAGGCTCAGGCCCGGCTCGGTGAGGAAACGCATCGCGGGGGCCAGGTTGAGGAGCAGGGTCGCGGCCACCGCGCGCCGCCCGCTGAACAGCATGAACACCTGCGGGCCGAGCGCGAACAGGCAGAAGCAGGCGGCCGGGACGAGCAGGGCGGCCGGGACGAAGGCCACCAGGATCAGCCCGAAGTACCAGACCGCCCGGTGGCTGTCGTCGTCGTCCTCCCTGATCGCCGGGCGGCCGAGCAGCAGGTACCCGGCCGCGCACAGCACCAGCAGCGCCACCACGATGGCCCGGATGTGCAGGGCGTGCGTGTCGCCGGCGATCACGAAGACCACGGAGACGAGCCAGGACAGCCCGAACAGGGTCTCCCAGCCGCGGAAGGACCTCCAGGCGTCGCCCTGCTCGGGCCGCCGGCCGAGGAAGGCGACGCTGTCGTTCATCCGTCCCGCCGGCTCTTCCATCTGAACGTTGTCAGGCACAGCAGCAGACCTCCGATGACCCAGGCTCCCAGAACCAGGGCAACCCTGCCTAGCTCGTACGAACCGGTCAGCTCCAGCTGAGCGCCCTCCGGGCCGAGGAAGACCGAACGCAGGCCCTGGCACATCCACTTGAGCGGGAACACCGAGGAGATGTTGATCAGCCACGGCGGCAGCTGGGTGAACGGGATGTAGACGCCGGAGATGAACTGGAGCACCACGAACGGCATCGTGATCACGGCCGCCGCGCTCTTGGCCGAGCGGGGCACGCTGCTGGCCGCGATGCCGAGCAGGGCCGCCCCCGCGAGCCCCAGCAGCAGCACCCAGACGAGGGTGACCCAGCGGGAGAAGTCGGAGGGCAGCTCCAGGCCGTACAGGATGACACCGACGGCGAGCAGGATGGCCACTTCCAGCAGCGAGATGACCAGCACGCTGAGCATGCGCCCGATGAAGTACGCGCTGCGCGGCATGGGCGTGCCCGCCAGCCGCTTCAGGGTGCCGTCCTCCCGGTCGATGGCGATGCCGATGCCCATGTTCTGGAAGGCGGCCCCCATCACGCCCGCGCCGATCAGGCCGGCGGTGTAGACCTGCGAGACGGTGATGCCGGTGCCCTCGAACTGGTCGGAGAAGATCGACCCGAACAGCACCAGCAGGATGATCGGGAAGGAGAACGTGAAGATCACGCCGTCCTTCTCGCGGAAGAACATCTTGGTTTCGAGCCCGGCGCGGGAGACGCCTAGGGCGAGGGTGTCAGACATGGGGGGCCTCGATCAGGGTCAGGTAGATGTCCTCAAGGGTGGGGCGGGAGACCGCCAGACCGGGGATCTCGCCGTCGAAGCGGTCCGCCAGCTCCTGGACCAGCCGCGTCGGGGTGTCGGTCTCCTCGCTGCCGCCGAGCCAGCTCACCCGGGCCTTGGCGGAGGACCGGCCGCCTAACGTGGCGGGGTCGCCCTCGGCCACGATGCGGCCTTTCGCGATCACCGCGACCCGCCCGGCGAGCGCCTCGGCCTCGTCCAGGTAGTGGGTGGTGAGCAGGATCGTGGTGCCCTCGGCGGCCAGGCCCTTGATCAGGTCCCAGAACTGCCGGCGCGCCTCCGGGTCGAAGCCGGTGGTCGGCTCGTCCAGGAAGAGCAGCTGCGGGTTGCCGATCACGCCGAGCGCCACGTCCACCCGCCGCCGCTGGCCGCCGGAGAGTTTCCTGACCCGGACGTCGGCCTTCTCGGTGAGCCCGACCTTGGCGATGACCTCGTCGGGGTCGCGGGACCTCGGGTAGTAGCCGGCGAAGTGCCGGACCATCTCGCGGACGGTGAGTTCGGCCGCGTCGTTGGCGGTCTGCAGGACGATGCCCAGCTTCGTCCGCCACTCCCGGGTCGGCTTCTGCGGATCGGTGCCGAGCACCAGGACCTCGCCCGCGTCGCGGGTGCGGTATCCCTCCAGGATCTCGACGGTGGTCGACTTCCCCGCGCCGTTGGGGCCGAGGATGGCGAACACCTCGCCCTGTTTGATCTCCAGGTCGATCCCCGCCACGGCTTGCACGTCACCGTAGCGTTTGGTCAGCCCCTGGACATGAATCGCTGTCGTCATGGGTCAAGCGTCCGCCGCGCGCGGCTCGCGCGGCACCATCGGCCGACCGACGCGGCTGTCCTCCATCCGGAGGACAGCGCGCTACTGCGCGGTGGTGAGCCCGCCGTCCACGAAGAGCACCTGCCCGGTGATGTACCTGGCGGCGGTGCCGGCCAGGAACACCGCGGGAGCGGCGATCTCCTCCGGCGTGGCCCAGCGGCCCAGCGGCACCGAGGCCACCGTCGTGTCGCCCGGGTTCTCCCAGAGCGCCCGGTTGAGGTCGGTGGCCGTCCACCCCGGGCACAGGCAGTTCACCCGTACGCCCCGGGACGCCCACTCCAGCGCCAGCGACTTGGTCAGCGCCACCACGCCCGCCTTCGCCGCCGAGTACGGCGCGAGGAAGGGCGCGCCCTTGGCGGCCGCGGAGGCCACGTTGATCAGCGTGCCGTCGCCGCGTTCCAGCAGGTGGCCGGCGACCGCGTGGCTGACCGCCATGGCGGAGTCGAGGTTGAGCCTGATCAGCTTGTCCCAGCCGGACAGCCGCAGATCCTTGAACTCCACGATGAAGTTGGAGCCGCCCGCGTTGTTGACCACGATGTCCAGGTGGCCGAGCGCGTCGATGCCCTGCTGTACGGCGGCCGGAATGGAGTCCCGGTCCATGACGTCGCACGGGATGACGGCGGCCTGGCGGCCCAGGGCCTCGACCTCCTTGGCGACCTCGGCGAGCGTGTCCGCGGAGCGGGAGACGAGGGCCACGTCGGCGCCGGCCGCCGCGTACGCGAGCGCGATGGCCCGCCCGATGCCGCGGGACGCGCCGGTGACGAACGCCTTGCGGCCGGAAAGATCGAATGCCTGTTGCACAGCCTCTTTATACCCCTGTGGGTACCTCTGTGGGCAATGGCAGAGCCCCCGGGTTGATCCGCCGGACGATCTCGGTGAGCACGATCCGCACGTACGGCTCGCCGACCCACAGGTGCTTCGCCCCGTCGACGCCGACGACCTCGGCCTGCGGGACGCGGGCGAACCGTTTGGCGGCCTCCTCCGGTCGCAGGTAGTCGTCGAACTCGGGGACGAGCGCGGTGAGCGGGCGGCCGAACTCCGCCCAGGCGTCCAGGTCCGCGTCGGTCGCGCGGCGCAGCGGGGGAGAGAGCAGGATGGCGCCCTCCACGAGGGGGTCGCGGCCCCACTTGAGCGCGAGTTCGGTGCCGAACGACCAGCCCACCAGCCACGGGCGCGGCAGGTCGTGGAAGTCGGCGTACTCCAGGGCGGCGGCCACGTCGAAGCGTTCGCCCTCGCCGTCGCCGAACGCGCCCTGCGAGGTGCCGCGCTCGGAGGCGGTGCCCCGGGTGTTGAAGCGCAGGACGGCCAGGTCGGCCAGGGCGGGCAGCCGGAAGGACGCCTTGCGCAGGAGGTGGCTGTCCATCATGCCGCCGTGGGTCGGCAGCGGGTGCAGGCAGACCAGGGTGGCGACCGGGTCCCGCTGCGGGAGCGCCAGTTCGCCCACGAGGGTCAGGCCGTCGCCGGTCTGCAGTTCGATGTTCTCCCGCTTCGCCGGAAGCACGGTGGACGCGCGGATCTCCATGAATGCCTCTCTCAGTACCTGCTGCGGCCGGGTCCGCGCTTGATCCGGTTGCGCCAGCAGGCCGTGTGCCAGTGCCGCCGCTCGCCCTCGCCGCCGGACCAGTTGGGCCAGCTGACCAGATGCGCCATTCCTACCCGGATCTCCTGATCGCACCCCGGGCACCGGTAGACCTTATCGGCCGCGCCGCCGACGATCCGCCGCACCTGCCACTCACCGTCGGGCCACTCCTCGACCTCGCCGATGCCCAGGCGCGCCGCCGGCCGCTCACCGAAGCCGGGACCCTCGTCCCGCCGTTTCGCCCGGCGCGGGCTCATCGTTCCTCCACAGTAAAGAGGGTATTTCACCGATTCGGGGTGAGGTCGCCGGTGCTGCGCACCCCGGCCGCGACCAGGCGCTCCAGCAGCGGCGCGGGCGCGAACGACGGCTCCCGGTACTCGGCGTACAGGGCACGCAGCCCATCCCGTACGGTCTCCAGGCCCAGCCGCTCCAGCATCTTGAACGGGCCCTGCGGGTAACCGCAGCCGAGCTTCATCGCCGTGTCCACGTCCGCGAACGACGCGTACCCCGACTCGACCATCCGAACGGCGTCGTTCAGGTACGGCAACAGCAGCGCGTCCACCACGAACCCCGCCCGGTCGGCGCAGGCCACGGGTACCCTGCCCACCACCCGGACCAGATCCCGCGCGGCGGCGGCGACCTCCGGGGCGGTCAGCACGGTCGAGGCCACCTCGCCCACCCGGTCCCCGGCCAGGTGCAGGCCCACGACCCGGTCGGGATGCGGGAGCCGTACGGCGGCTTCGACCACCGGCGGCGGGCAGATGGCGAGGACCACGTCGGCGTCGTCGGGGATGTCGCCCGCGGTGGCCTTGAACCCCGCCGCGTCCAGCCGTTCCAGCAGGTGCTCCGGATGCGGGCCTACGATGCCGACCGAGGTCACGGCCACCTTCGGGCCTTCGTCGAGGAGGGTGGGCGTCTCCGTACGCGCGTAGAAGCCCTCGCCGGTCTTGCGGCCGCGCCGTCCGGCGGCGACGAGTTCGCGCAGCAGCGGGGAGGGCGCGTGCCGGCGATCCTTGGTCTCGTGGAAGAGCACCTCGCAGATCTCGTACGCGGTGTCTAGGCCGATCAGGTCGAGCAGCTGGAACGGCCCCATCGGCAGCCCCGCGCCCTCCCGCATCGCGACGTCGATGTCGTCGCGGCCCGAGACGCCCTCGCCCAGCAGCCGGCAGGCGTGGTTGAGGTAGCCCAGCAGCAGCCGGTTGGCCACGAACCCGGCCCGGTCCCCGACGGTGATCGGCGTCTTGCCGAGCCGTACGGCCAGGTCGGCGATCCGCGCGGCGAGGCCGTCCGCGGTCAGCACGGTCGTGACGACCTCGACCAGCTTCATGACCGGCGCCGGGTTGAAGAAGTGCATGCCGACCACCTGGGACGGCCGGGAGGTGCCGGCCGCGATCGTGGTCACCGACAGCGAGGAGGTGTTGGTCGCCAGCACGGCCGACGGCTTGCAGATCCGGTCCAGGTCCGCGAAGAGCGCCCGCTTCAGCTCCATGACCTCGGGCACGGCCTCGACCACCAGATCGACGTCGGCCAGCGCGCCCCGGTCGGGCGTCAGCGTGATCCGGTCCAGGATGGCCGCGCGCTCCTCGGCCGCGAGCCTGCCCCGGTCGACCGCCCTGCCGGTGGACAGCTCCAGATGCCCGCGCCCCCGGCCCACGGCGGCCTCGTCGACGTCCACGCCCACCACGCGCAGCCCCGCCCGGGCGAACACCTCGACGATCCCGGCGCCCATGATCCCCAGCCCGACGACTCCGACCGTCTCCACCGTACGCCTCCTCGGGTTACCACTCAGTAGTCTCCCAGAGTGTCCTGGTACAGCCACGCGCGCGGGTAGGGTTGCGGGTCATGCGGCTGGTCATCGCGCGGTGCAGCGTGGATTACGTGGGAAGACTGACGGCCCATCTCCCGATGGCGCCCCGGCTGATCCTCATGAAGGCGGACGGCTCGGTGTCGATCCACTGCGACGACCGGGCGTTCAAGCCGCTGAACTGGATGAACCCGCCGTGCAAGGTCCGCGAGGAAGAGGGCCAGTGGACGGTCACCCAGGGGAAGACCGGCGAGAAGCTCATCCTCACCATCGAGGAGATCCTGCACGACTCCAGCCATGAGCTCGGCGTCGACCCCGGCCTGCAGAAGGACGGCGTCGAAGCCCACCTCCAGGAACTGCTGGCCGAGCACATCAGCACGCTGGGCGCGGGCTACACGCTGGTCCGGCGCGAGTACATGACCGCGATCGGCCCGGTCGACATCCTCTGCCGCGACCAGAACGGCGGCACGGTCGCCGTCGAGATCAAACGCCGCGGCGAGATCGACGGCGTCGAACAGCTCACGCGCTACCTCGAACTCCTCAACCGGGACCCCCTCCTGGCCCCCGTCCGGGGCATCTTCGCCGCCCAGGAGATCAAGCCCCAGGCCCGCGTCCTGGCCACCGACCGCGGCATCGACTGCGTCACCCTCGACTACGCGGCCTTGCGCGGTATCGAACCGGAAAATCCCACCCTGTTCTGACGTTATTTATGGGTGGGTACGGCGTAATGAGTGCAAATCCATTCACGAACGACCGGTAACGGCCTTCCGGCGGTTTTTCTCCACGTTTCCGTCCTCTTCGGCGAGGCGGCTGGAGAGTCTCCACGCACCTGGGTGACGGCGAGTCGTCGCCGGACGTGATGGCCGGTGACGTGGTCGGCCTCCTTGCCGCAGAAGGCGCGGAAAACCCGTTTCCTATGCCTCGGGCGACTGGGGCCATGAAGAGGTGGTGACTCCAAGTTCCGTTTTGTGCTGTTGCTGTCACCATATTTCTCTACGATATGCCTCACTGATTCTCGCCAGGAGGCATGATGTCCGTCGAGGCGACGGCCGACAATTATGTGGCTCCGCGAAGGTCGGTTCTATCGAACGCGACGCGATATCTCTGCGCTGCCGCCTATATAGACGCGGAGTTCCGCGATCGTGTCATCGACGAACTGCTCGGAGACCCCCACCGTGCCGTCGCCCCCTCCTACGGCGGGACCAACGTTCAACCGGTGCTCTCGCACTGCCTGCGCGCGAGACGGCTCACGATCATCCGTGACTCGGTCATCACGTTGCTGCTCTTCATGGCTCTGCTGCTCAATCCGGCAGGAGCGCTGAGCACGCTGTACCTCGTGCTGCCACTCGCGATCCTGGCCCTGCCCCTGGTGCGCCGCAACCGGACACTGCGGATCGTTGTGATCATCTGGGCCGCCTGGACCGCGCTCACACTCGTCGCCGCCGCCTTCGTGGCCATGCTGGTGGCGACGGTCACCAGCGGACTCCGATCGAACCCGTTCCCGTCGTCGCTGTCCCCGGCGCCGAGCCTGGAGCAGTCGATCGCCGAGGACCTGGCCACCCTCGGCACGATTTTCGTGATCGGCTCTTTCGTCACCGCCATCGCCTACTGGGTGTTCCAGTACGTCCTGCTCTCCAGCGCGTTCCGGCCCGGAGACTCCCACCATGCGCCCTCGGAGACGCACGGGGTACACCGGGATCGCCAGCACTACGTCAACACCGCGCAGTGGGGAAACCTCACCCTCTACGACGGTGAGGATCCCTTCATCGGAGCCGGGCCGACCAACCGGACCTGGTCGATAGTGGTCGAACTCGACCGTCGCCGCTCGGCGCCCGGCGCGATCTCCGGCGCCCGCCGCAACGTCACCGTCGACCCCGTCGAACTGCACCGGTTCATCCGTGAGCGGCTCACCCAGATGCGGGACGACGTGGTCAACCCGTACGAGAGCATCTCGCGGCTGCTCGTCAGCGATCACCTGACCACCCGGGGGACGTTCCAGCGCGCCGACTGGCGGGCCATGCACCCCCGCCAGCCGTGGCTGGACCAGAGCCATCCCATGATCGATTCCAACGGCCTGCCCAAGTACGCGCTCGACGAAGAAGCGATCGCGGCGGTGATCCGGCATCCGCAGGGCGCGCTGCGGTACTACCAGCGCGTGACCGTCGGCGCGGAGGGCCCGGCGATCACCAAGGCGGACGGTGAGCCGGTCATTCCGGGCATCGATCGTGAGATCGACATCTCCGCGTTCATCTACCTCGCCGTCGAGGGCCGCATGATGTACACCCAGTTCGTCGTCGCCGTACTGCCGCCGTGCAAGCGTGAGTACCACGTCATCGACGTCCTGCCGGCGCTGTCGGTTCCGCAGGTCGCCTGGCGGGCGCTGCGGGCGATCAGGCTGAACCTCGCAGGGGAGGTCCTGTTCGCCCCGTTCCGCCTGGTCCGCCTGCTCGCCACAGAGTTCAGGAACGCCGCGTCCAGGCCGCGCCCCGAGCGGTTCCTGGCGTATCCGTTCGGCGCTCGGCAGAGCGTGCGCGAAATGGGCGCCGAAGCCGAGCCGACCACGTTCATGCAGGTCCTCGACATCGACAAGTACAGCAAGCTGATCTCGCAGCGGCTCACCGAGGCCGTGCTCGACTTCCTCGAAGACCGCGAGATCGACACCGCCGCCTACCGGCAGCAGGCCGCCATGATCGTGAACTACGGCGCCCTGATCACCGGCGGCCAGGTCACCGGCCCGGTCGCCGCCGGGGCCAGCGCCCAGGCAATGCAGACCCAGGCAGGAGCATCGTGACCGAACCGGCCAACTACGGCGTCACCATCTCGGGCGGCAACATCTCCGGACCGGTCGCGGCGGGAGACCATGCCCGGGCGGTCCAGAACATCAGTCAGACCCCCGCGGCGGACGATCTCATCGCCAGGATCGAAACGCTGCTGACCCGCCACGGGCGGCAACTCGACGATCCCGCCGGCGCCCACGCCGACCTGCGCCGCATCGGCTCCGAACTCGCCCTGCCCAACCCGGACCACACCGTCATCGGCTCACGATTGGAGCGCCTGGCGCAGAGAGTCGCCTCCATCGCGGTCCTGGCCGAAGCTGTCGCCACCCTCGCGACGCTCCTGCTCCCCGGTTCCTAGATCTCGGCTCCTAGATCTCGGGTTCCGTCCGGGTGGCGAGGCTGTACGAACGGGCGATCGGCGTCCAAAGGTCGACGAACTCCCGCTTCGCTCGGGTGGCCCGCTCGGACTCCCTCTCCCCGCGCCGGAAGTTGGTGTCGCCCGCCCCCGCGCACCCTTTCCTGGCCCACCGCAGGAAATGAAACGTCGGCCTGGTACGAGGCGTCGAGGGCGCGAACCAGCGCCCTCTTCAACTCGGCCCCGCCGGGGATGTCGTCGACGACCAGCGTCCGGCTGCGAGCGAGTTGCTCGCGCCGGGACTCCGTCACCGTGGCGACGGTCCGCGTGGCGGACCGGACGGACGTGCAGTTCAGCAGGGACTGAAGCGCGGACCCGAGCCGGCCCCGACTGGCGCGGCTGGAATCGAGAAGCACATCGACTTCCGTCGCCTGAGCCGCAGCCTCGTTCCAGACGGACCGGGTCTCCTCCACCGCCACGGCTGTGGGCGAACTCTCCGTCGGCGCCGTGACCCCGCCCGCGTCATCCGCGGCCACCCCGTCGTCGCCGGATCGCGTGAACCACAGCGCGCCCGCCGCCACGGCCCCCGCCACGACCACCGCGCCCAGCGCCCGCACCAGCCGCCCGCGCTCAGGCCGCGAACGCCGCCGTACCGGTACGGCCTGCGCCTCGGGAACAAGGCTCGCACCACATCGAAGGCAGCGAACCTGCTCGGCCGTCTCGGTGCCGCAGACGTGACAGCGCATTCCGACACCTCCCATCACAATGATGGATGATTCGAATACGCACTGTCAGGGGAACGCCCCTGAACAGACAACGGCCAGCTTCCCTCAACGCCGTAGGTCCGTGCATGCGGCGCGTGCATGGCGGCTGGAGGCGGTGGAAGTTACCGTGGGCCGGGTGCAGCTGTATTCGCGAGTGGCCGGTAGCGGTGTGCCCTTGGTGCTTCTTCACGCGTTCCCGTTCTCTTCGGCGATGTGGCTGGGGCAGCGTGAAGGGCTGGCGTCGCATTGCCGGGTCATCACCCCGGATCTGCGCGGGTTCGGCGGCTCCCGTCTGGGTGACGATCAGCCGTCCCTGGACGCGATGGCGGACGACGTGGCCGAACTGCTCGACGCGGAGGGCATCGACCGGGCGGTGATCGGCGGTCAGTCGATGGGCGGGTACGTGACCATGGCGCTGTGCCGCCGCCATCCCGACCGGGTGCGGGCGGTCATCCTGGCCGACACGAAAGCCGCTCCCGACACTCCGGAAGCGGCCGCCAATCGCGAGAAGACCGCTCAGCGCGTCCTGTCCGGCGAAACCCTGGCGGACACGGTCCCCAACCTCGTCGGCTCGACCACGCTCACCAGCCGCCCGATGGTTCTCGGCCGGATTCGCGGCCTCGTGCAGTCCGCACCGCCCGACGCCGTCGCCTGGGCCTCCCGCGCCATGGCCACCCGCCCCGACTCCTTCGACACCCTCCGCTCCCTGAGAGTTCCCGCTCTCGTCCTGGTCGGCGAAGAAGACCGGCTCACCACCCCCGCCGACGCCGAAGCCATGCGCGACGCCCTCCCCACCGCCCACCTGGAGATCCTCCCCAAAGCCGGCCACCTCTCCGCAATCGAAACCCCCGAATCCTTCAACCACTCCCTCACCGACTTCCTCACCCGACTCCAGCAGCTCTAGCGGATCGACCGGCCCTGACAGATCGACCGGCCCTGACAGATCGGCGGGCTCTGAGAGATCGACCGGCTCTGAGAGTTCGGCGGGCTCTGAGAGTTCGGCGGGCTCTGAGAGATCGACCGGCTCTGAGAGTTCGGCGGGCTCTGAGAGATCGACCGGCCCTGATAGATCGGCGGGCTCTGAGAGATTGACTGGCCCTGAGACCGCCTGGCTGCTCTTGGCGCCGGTGCGGCGAGACGCGTCACCTGCGTTAACGGCGCCGGATAACGGCGCGAACCCGACAATTGATCAGTTGGCAGTGAATTCAGCCTGGACTGTAATACAGTTACGGCTGTACTGTCCGAGGTGTGCTGACGACCGCGACGCGTATGGACGCGATGGCCCGCCTGGGCAAGGCCCTGGCCGACCCCACCCGATGCCGCATCCTGATCGCCCTGCTGGAAGGGCCCGAGTATCCGGCCCGGCTCGCCGAGCGGCTGGATCTGACCCGGTCGAATGTCTCCAACCACCTGGCCTGCCTGCGGGGCTGCGGCCTGGTGGTCGGCGTCGGGGAAGGACGCCAGACCCGGTACGAGATCGCCGATCGGCGGCTGGCCCGTGCGATCGACGACCTCCTCGGAGTGGTTCTGGCGGTCGATTCGGGCGCGCCCTGCCTGGACGACGAGCCGGGAGGAGCCTGCTGATGGCCGCTCTCGCTCCGGAGTTGACGGCAGGACGGCGGACGGTGCTGCGGCGGCGGGTACGACTCCTGGTCGCCGCGACCATCGTCTACAACGTCGGAGAAGCCGTAATCGCCCTGACGGCGGGCACGGTCGCCTCGTCCGGCGCGCTGATCGCGTTCGGCCTGGACTCGGTGGTCGAGGTCGCGTCGGCGCTCGCCGTGGCCTGGCAGTTCTCCGGCCCGGACCACGAGTCCCGGGAGCGGACCGCGTTAAAGGTGATCGCCCTGTCCTTCTTCGCCCTGGCCGCCTACGTGGGCGCCGATTCGGTCTGGGCACTGGTGAAGGGGGAGACGGCGGAGCACTCCACGGTCGGCATCGTGCTGGCCGCGGTGAGCCTGGCGGTCATGCCGCTGCTGTCGGGAGCGCAACGCCGGGCCGGACGGGAACTGGGCTCCGCGAGCGCGGTCGCCGACTCCAAGCAGACGCTGCTGTGCACGTACCTGTCGGCGGTTCTGCTGGCCGGGCTGGTCGTGAACACGCTGTTCGGCTGGTCATGGGCCGATCCGATCGCGGCCCTGGTGATCGCCGCGATGGCGGTCAAGGAGGGCCGGCAGGCCTGGCGCGGCGAAGCCTGCTGCGCTCCGGCAGTCGCGTCCGCGGCCGAGGACGGTCGCGAGCCCGGTTCCGCATGTTGCGCCTCTCCGGCGGGCTCGCTCGTGACCGGCGACGGTCGTGCGGCCGGTTCCGCGTGCGGATGTTGCGCGTAGGGCACGGAGGAGGGCCAGCCGGTCGGGTGGTGTCGCGCCGGCGATGGGGGCACGGGCGTAATGCGGCGGTCATGGAGATAACACAACGGCCGGCGCCTCCCTCTGCGCCGGCCGTGGGTCTTCCTCCCTCGGGGTGTTGCCCCTAAAGACTCTTTAACCATGACGTGGTTCCGGCGTGCGATGTACCGATTGGGGTGGCCGGTACCGGTCAGTGGCCGGAATCTGCCAAGGTAGGGGTATGTGGGAAGCGATCGGCTTGTCCGGGTTGGAGGAGCGGCTGTACCGCCTTCTGCTGCGCGATCCCAAGTGTTCTCCCGAGGAGTCCACCCGGCGGCTGGAATCGTCCCACGCTGACGTTCGGGCCGCTCTGGCCCGCCTGCAGGAGCTGGGGCTGCTGGAATCGGACGGACCGTATGGGTACCGCCCGGCGGATCCGCGGATCGCGCTGTCGTCGGCGATCCGGCGGCGGCGGGCGGAACTGGACCGACTCGCCATGGCGGCCGAGGAACTCGCCACGGACTTCCAGGAGGGCCTGCTCCGGGCCGACCCCGGCCGGGTCATCGAGGTCGTCGAAGGGTCGGAGGCGGCCGGCCGCCGGGTGGTCGAGCTGCTGGCGGGGGCCACCCGCGAGGTGCTCGCCCTGGACGCCCCGCCGTACGCGGCGACGGGGACGTCGCTGGGGGCCGAGGAGGCCGCGCTGGCGCGCGGGGTGCGCTGCCGGGCCATCTACTCCTCGATCGTCCTGGACCTGCCGCAGAAGCTGGACGAGATCCGCCGGATGACCGGCCTGGGCGAGCAGGCCCGGGTGCGCTCCCGGGTCCCGATCAAACTGATCCTGGTGGACGGCCGTACCGCGCTGCTTCCGCTCACCGACCACGAGGAGGGCGCCCGCTTCACCTCCGTCGTGGTGGGCCGCAGCGCCCTCACCAACGCCCTGGTCGCCCTCTTCGAGACCCTGTGGCGGGAGTCGTCGCCCGTCTGGGGCGCCTCCGCGGCGGCGCACGGCGACGGCGTCGACCAGCAGATCCTGGAACTGCTGTCCGTGGGCATGAAGGACGAATCCATCCTCCGCCAGCTGGGCATATCCGAACGGACCCTGCGCCGCCGGATCGCCTCGCTCTTCGACCGCCTCGGCGCCACCGGCCGTTTCCAGGCCGGCGTGCAGGCCGCCCGTAAAGGCTGGATCTGACTTAAGGGGCGAACCGAAGAAGCGGAACCTAACGGTGAATAGTTCGGGAACGTGACAAATGCCCGGCAGATCGAGATCTGCCGGGCATTTGTTCAGCGTGTAGCCGTCGCCCCGAGGAAAGAGAGTCCTACTCCTGCCACCACTCGGCGTCGTCGTCCGCCTTGGGAGCGGGCGGAGCCGGCTTCGGCGCGGGCTTCTCGCTGACCGGAGCGGCGGACAGGGCCGGCTTGATCGGAGCGGCCACCACGGGGGCGGGCTCCGGGTCCATGCCGGGCAGGGCCGCGCCGCCGAGCAACTGGCGGAGCTGGGCCAGGTGGCTGGTGATGCTGTCCCGCTGGCGGGTCAGCTCGTCGACCTGGCGCTGCATGTTGGTGCGGGTCCGCTCGGCCTCGGCCTTCGCGTCGCTGACGATCGACTCGGCGCTGGACTTGGACTCGGCGACCAGCTGGTCGGCGTTCTTGCGGGCGTTGGCCAGGAGCTGCTTGGCGTGGGTGTCGGCCTCGCGGCGGGTCTGGTCGGCCTGCTGGGTGGCCTTGGTGGCGCGCTGCTCGGCGGTGGCGGCGCGCTGCTCCGCCTCGGCGACCAGCTTCTGCGTGTTGGCCTGCGCGGTGGCGTGACGCTCGGCCTCCTGGCGCTCGGCCTCCTCGCGGCGGGCGGCCAGCTGGATCTCGAACTCGGCCTCGTCCTGGGCCCGCTTGGCCTCGGACTCCTCCAGGACCCGCTGCGCCTGGGCGCGCATCTCGTCGGCCTGCCGCTTGGCGGTGGTCAGCACCTCGTCGCGCTCCCGCTTGGTGGACGCGCGCAGCTGGGCGACCTCCCGCTCGGTGGTGGTGCGCAGCTTGGCGATCTCACGCTCGGCGTCGGCGCGCTTCTCGGCGACCTCGTGATCGGCGGTGGCGCGGAGCTTGGCGACCTCACGCTCGGTGGTGTTGGTCAGCTCGTCCGACTCGCGCTTGGCGGTGGAGCGGATCTCCTCCGCGTCCCGCTCGGCGGTGGTGCGCATCTCGTCGGCCTCGCGGGTGGCGAGGGCGCGCTTCTCGGCGGCCTCGTTCTCGGCGGCGGCGCGGACGTCGGCGGCGTCCACCTTCGCGGCGGCCTTGATCTCGTTGGCCTCGGACCGGGCGGCCTGGACCAGCTCGGTGGCCTGCTCCTCCGCCAGACGCAGCAGCTGCTCAATGCGGGCGCCCAGCCCCGAGTAGGTCGGGCGCTCCTGCTCCTGGAGCTGGCGCTGGGAGTCGGAAAGATCCCGCTGAAGGGCGGAGACCTGCTCCCGGGCCTGACGCAGGTCGGTGTCCAGCGTCTTCAGGTGGTCGTGGACCTGGTGCCGGTCATAGCCGCGGAGCACCACGTCGAATTCCCGGGAGGGGGCGTCTTCAAAGAAATTGTTCAACTGGGCGTCGATGTCGGACTGCATGAGGCTCGATCCTGGGTTGTCGAGACGGCTACACGGGCCGGACGGGGGGTTTCGGACATCCGAGGCGAGGAGCCCATTGCGGGATCCACGTCCGGTGGTAGGCCAGCGTACTCCGGTGCTGCCGTGTTGTCGGCCTCCTCGGACTTTCTGCGCTACTTGTTACGTATGAACCTTTCTTGTGTTTGCTCAATGCCTCGGTGTCTCGACCAGCTCTGTTAGGACTCCTCCCACATCCTTGGGATGGAGAAACGCAATAGAGGCACCCATAGAGCCGTGACGTGGGCGTTCGTCGATGAGACGCACTCCCTTGGCGGCGATGTCCGCCATGGCCTTGGCCACGTCGGCGACGCCGTATCCAATGTGATGCACGCCCTCCCCGCGCTTGCTCAAATACTTCCCCACGGCGGTGTCCGGGTGCAGGGGTTCGAGCAATTGAATGTACGATGCCCCGCCGTCGCCGTCGGCCACGTGCAGCATGGCCTCCCGGACGCCCTGCTCCTCGTTCACCTCGCGGCTCACGACCACCAGACCGAACGTCGACTCGTAGAACTCGATCTTCTCTTCGAGGTTGTGACACGCGATGCCCACGTGATCGATCCGCTGAAACACTGAGTCCATCCTCGTCGTCCCCCCTCGTCGGCGATCGGCCGACCGCTCCTGGGTATGGTGACACCGTCGCCCCTGGTCTATCGAGGAGGCCCGCGCATGTCCAGTTCCGTCATCGTCGCCGGAGCACGTACCCCCATCGGGCGGCTGCTCGGCTCGCTGGCCGGTCAGTCGGCCGCCGAGCTCGGCGGGATCGCCATCAAGGCCGCGCTGGAACGGGCCGGTGTCGCGCCGTCGGACGTACAGTACGTGATCATGGGGCAGGTGCTCCAGGCCGGTGCCGGGCAGATCCCGTCACGGCAGGCCGCGGTCCTGGCCGGGATCCCGATGAGCGTGCCGTCGCTCACGATCAACAAGGTCTGCCTGTCCGGGCTGGACGCGATCGCGCTGGCCGCCCAGCTGATCCGGGCCGGCGAGTTCGACATCGTGGTGGCGGGCGGCATGGAGTCCATGACCAACGCCCCGCACCTCCTCCCCGGCCTGCGCAAGGGCGTCAAGTACGGCTCCGCCGAGATCCTGGACGCGACCGCCGTGGACGGCCTGACCGACTCCTTCGACCAGATCTCCATGGGCGAGTCGACCGAGCGGCACAACGCGCGCTTCGGCATCACCCGCGAGGAGCAGGACGCCTTCGCGGCCCGCTCCCACCAGCTGGCCGCCGCCGCGGCCAAGAACGGCCTCTTCGAGGACGAGATCGTCCCCGTCCCCATCCCGCAGCGCAAGGGCGACCCCGTCCCGTTCACGGTGGACGAGGGCGTACGGCCCGAGACCACCGAGGCGATCCTCGCCAACCTGCGCCCCGCCTTCACCGGGGACGGCACGATCACGGCCGGATCGGCCTCCCAGGTCTCCGACGGCGCGTGCGCGGTCGTGGTGATGTCCAGGAGCAAGGCCGAGGAGCTCGGCCTCACCTGGCTGGCCGAGATCGGCGCCCACGGCAACGTGGCCGGTCCCGACAACGCGCTCCACTCCCAGCCCGCCAACGCCATCGCGCACGCGCTCGGCAAGCAGGGCCTGACCGTGGCCGACCTCGACCTGGTCGAGATCAACGAGGCGTTCGCCCAGGTGGTGCTCCAGTCGGCGAAGGAGCTCGGGCTGTCACTCGACAAGATCAACGTCAACGGCGGGGGCATCGCGATCGGCCACCCGATCGGGGCGTCCGGCGCGCGCATCGTGCTCACCCTCGCGCACGAGCTGCGCCGCCGCGGTGGCGGTCTCGGCGCGGCCGCGCTGTGCGGCGGCGGCGGCCAGGGCGACGCGCTGATCATCCGCGTTCCCGCGTGACCGGCCTGGCCGACGACGTCCTGGCCGGCCGGCCGCGCGCCGTCGCCCGCGCCATCTCGCTGGTGGAGAACGCCGGCGCGGGCCTGCGCGAGCTCATCGCGGAGCTCGGCACGCGGCAGCCGTACCGGGCGAAGGTGGTGGGGCTGACCGGGTCGCCGGGGGTGGGGAAGTCCACCTCGACCGGCACGCTGATCGAGGCGGCGCGCAAGCGCGGCGAGAAGGTCGGCGTGCTGGCGGTGGATCCGTCCTCGCCGTTCACGGGGGGCGCGCTGCTCGGCGACCGGGTGCGCATGCAGGAGCACGCGACCGACTCCGGGGTGTTCATCCGGTCCATGGCCACGCGCGGGCATCTGGGCGGGCTGGCCTGGGCGGTGCCGCAGGCCATCCGGGTGCTGGACGCCGCCGGGTACGACCTGATCCTGGTCGAGACCGTCGGGGTGGGGCAGGCCGAGGTGGACGTGGCCTCGCTGGCCGACTCCACGATCGTGCTGCTGGCGCCGGGTATGGGCGACGGCGTGCAGGCCGCGAAGGCCGGCATCCTGGAGATCGCCGACGTGTTCGTGGTGAACAAGGCCGACCGGGAGGGCGCGCAGGCGACGATCCGGGAGCTGCGGAACATGGTCGCGCTGTCCACCGCCTCGTGGCGCCCGCCGATCGTGCCGACCGTGGCCGTACGGGGCGAGGGCGTGGCCGACGTCGTCGCCGCGCTGGACGCGCACGCCACCTACCTGGCGGAGTCGGGTCAGGGCCGCAAACGCAGGCTGGCCAGGGCACGGGACGAGATCGAGGTGATCGTGCTGGCCGAGCTGCGGGCGCGGATCGGCGGGCGGGTGCACGGGCTCGAGCGGCTGGAGGTGATGGCGGCGCGGGTGCTGGCGGGGGAGGTCGATCCGTACACGGCCGCGGACCAGGTCATCGCGTCGCTCTAGCTTTTCCCAGCCCTTGTTCACCCTCGCTTAACCCCTCCTCCCTACCTTCGGGCCATGAAGTGGAAGCAGGTTCTGAACTCGACCCTGGAAGGGGTCACCGGTTACGCCATCAAACGGGTCCGGCTCCCGGCCAAGCCCGTGCCGCCGCTGCCGCCCCGGATGCCCGATGACAGGATCCGCGGCCCGGTGGACCCGGCGGCCGACCGGCTGCTGCGCCAGCCGGTGTTCCTGCTGGCCTCCGTGCGTTCGGGTTCGACCCTGCTGCGGGTGATGCTGAACAGCCACTCCCACCTGCACGCCCCGCACGAGACGCACTTCCGGCGGATGACCGTCAACCTGCCCACCGACCCGCTCCAGCAGGCGCTGACCGCGCTCGGCCACACCCACAGCGACGTCGAGCACATCCTGTGGGACCGCATGCTCCACCGGGAGCTGCTGCGCAGCGGCAAGAAGATCCTGGTGGAGAAGACCCCGAGCAACGTCTTCGCGTGGAAGCGCATCGCCACCTGCTGGCCGGACGCCCGTTTCATCTACCTGATCAGGCATCCGCTGTCCATCGCCACCTCCTGGCACGAGGCCGACCCGGAGGCCAGGCCCATGTCGGAGGCGATCCCGCACGCCCTCAGGTACGCCACCTACCTGGAGGAGGCCCGGCAGAAGGTGGGCGGCCTGACCGTCACGTACGAGAGGCTCACGAGCGACCCGGAGGGTGAGCTCCGGGCCATCTGCGACCGCCTCGGCGTGCCGTGGGAGCCCGGCATGCTCCGGTACGGCGACCACGACCACGGCACCTTCGTGAAGGGCATCGGCGACTGGCGCGACAAGATCCAGACCGGTACGGTCCAGCCCGGCCGCCCGCTCCCCGCCCCCGCCGAGGTCCCCGAGGAACTACGCGAGATCGCCGCCAAGTGGGGCTATCTCTAGGGCTCGTCCGTGTACGTGACGGTGACCTTCGTGAAGCCGAGCGCCTTGAGCATGTTCTCCAGCATCGTCTTGGTGTTGGCGTCGGCGCGGGCGCGCAGGTCGCTGGCGACGGCCGCCTCGGCGATCTTCTTCTCGGCGAGCACGTAGAGCTCCTGCTGGTTGCCGGGCGAGTCGGACAGGAACTCCCCGACCCGGTCCAGCAGGCCGCGCTCCTGGTGGTAGACGTAGGAGCGTTTGTTGTCCAGGTTGGGCTTCTCCAGCTGGGCGCGCGGGAGCCGTACCGTCACCGAGGTGCGGTCGGGGGAGACGGTGATGGCGTCCTTGCCCAGGCCGCCGAACTCGACGTAGGCGTCCACGTTGCCGGCGCCGACGAAGAGCGTGCGGGTGCCCTTGATGGCGTCGGGCAGGAAGTCGGCGTCCTTCTCCAGATCCACCACGACCTGGAAGTTGCCGGTCGCGGCCTCGAAGCGGCTGAGGTTGTGGATGGACTGGAGCAGCACCGGCTGGCTGCGGTCGATGGTGGTCTCGCCGAACGGGTCCAGCCAGGACCAGGCCAGGCGGGCACCCACGAGCAGCAGCAGCGCGACGAAGAGCACTCCGGCCAGCCGCCGCCAGCCACGGCGCGAGCTGCGCGTGACGGGGGTCGGCTCGGTCAGGGGAGCGCGGGTCTGGCGGTTCACGAAGGGACATCTTCCCGCTAACCGGCGGCTATCACATCGCGGGGGACGGCATTCCGCCCGGTTCCCACCGGCTCGGCCCCGCGGGCATGAGCGGGGTCGGGCTGGGCCTCGGCGCGTACGTGAACCCGCCGAAGTGGCCGGCGCTCAACCGGCAGCCCGCGAAGTCGGCGTAGAACATGCGCAGCCACTCGCGCCGCTGCTCCTCGCTCAGCCCGGAGAACCAGGTGGAGGCGTTCTGGTGCGCCGCCAGCGGCCCGGCCGGCAGCGGCTCCCCGCGCAGCCAGGCGGCCACGATCGCGCGATACCCGCCGGCCACGGCGTCGGCGCACGGCCGCGACAGCCGTTCCACGAACTCGGCGGCGGCGCGGTCGGCGTAGCCGGCGTCCAGGTCGTCCACGTGGATGGGGATCACGCCCTGCGGCGCGTCCCCCGCGGCCAGCCGGGAGCGCTGCTCGACCCGCTGGAACGCGGCGGGCGTGCCGGACAGCCGGGCCGCGATGCCGGTGAACGCGCTGCCCAGCTCGGTCAGCCCGCCGCGCATGCCCGGATGCACGCACACCGTGATCGGCCACTCCTGGCAGCTGTAGACCACCTTCTGCGCGGTCGCGAACGGCCGCGGCTCGGCCAGCAGCCGGGCCACCCCGGTGCCCGCCGTCAGCACCGCGACCATCGCCGCCGCGAGCGCCAGCCGCTGCCGCGTCACCGCCGCCGCCCAGCCGAGCAGCAGCGCCGCGCTGATCCCGAGCAGCCACAGCGTCTGGTTGAGGAACGCCCCGGCGCTCAGCCCCTGGAACAGGTCGTACGGCTCGGGCGTGGCCGGCGCCAGCCGATCCGCCCACCCGGACCCGTCCGCGATCCAGGTGAACAGCGCGTACGTCCCGGTCCCCGCCAGCAGCGGCGTGATCGCGTACGGCACGCCCCAGCCCAGCATCCAGCCGAGCACGACGTACAGCGCCAGCCCGGCGGCGCCCATGGCGAGACCGCTCGGCAGCAGCCGGCCGGCCTGCTCGCTCAGCACCGCGCGCAGCGTCAGCAGCAGCACGGTGGCCCCGAAGGAGCCCGTCACCACGGCCAGGATGGCCAGCGGCGCCTTCAACGCCCGCCACGCGGTCAGCTCGCCCCGGATCGCCCGGTGTTTGCGGACCGCCACCCAGGCGGCGAACGCCGCCGCGACCGGGCCGGTCAGCCGGAGCGAGCCGATCACCGCGACCATGACGTTGTCCCAGACCATCACGCCGGGAATGAGGACGCTCCACGCCGCCACCAGGCCGAGCACCATCAGCACGGTCACCGTGACGATCGCGCTGTTCTTCAGCTCCTCGCGTGAGACGCCCCTATGCTCACGCACGGCCCAGCCATGTCGCCGCCCTGCCCATCAAGCACCCCCCGTGCCTGTGCGAGTCGTCGTGACCGCCCTGCCGCGCCAGTTCCCCGTGGCGCGGGGCGAGTTTGCCGTCGCCTCACTGTTCGAGATGACAACCATAACGGAGCGTGATGTTTGGTGGAGGGATTCCCTGGTCAAGGAATGAGTTTGGTCACGCTACGTGAAGTGCGAATCCGGACGATCGCCGCGCTACGGTAACGCTGTGCCTCTCAACCTGCCGTTCGATCCCATCGAGCGCGCCGCCGGAACCTGGCGGGAGCGCTTCGGGCCCTCGTCCGCCATGGCGGCCGTCACCTCGATCATGAGAGCGCACCAGATCTTGCTCGCGCAACTGGACACGCTGCTCAAGCCGTACGATCTGACCTTCGCGCGCTACGAGGCGCTGGTGCTGCTCACCTTCAGCCGGGCCGGCGCGCTGCCGCTCTCCAAGATCGGGGAGCGGCTGATGGTGCATCCGACCAGCGTGACCAACACGGTGGACCGGCTGGAGCGGGCCGGCCTGGTGGTCCGCCGCCGCAACCCCAACGACGGGCGCGGCGTGCTCGCCGAGATCACCGACCAGGGCCGGGACGCCGTCCGCGCCGCCACCGCCGACCTGATGGCCGCCGACTTCGGCCTCGGCATGTACGGCGAGCACGACCTCGCCGAGATGTTCGACCTGCTCAGAACCCTCCGGGTGGCGGCGGGCGACTTCGCGGAGGCGCCCGGCAACGCCTGACCGGTGCTGGCGCTTATTACTAGGACGTCCTAGTATTTCGGCTATGGACGACATCGAGGCCGGACGCGCCCGCTGGCAGGCCAGGTACGACGCGGCGAGCAGGCGCGACCGCGAGTTCAAGACCCTGTCCGGCATCTCGGTCGACCCGGTCTACGGGCCCGGCCACCCCGATCCCCGGTTCGAGCGGATCGGGTGGCCGGGGGAGTATCCGTACACCCGGGGGCTGCACCCGACCGGCTACCGGGGGCGGCCCTGGACGATCCGCCAGTTCGCCGGGTTCGGGAACGCCCGCCAGACCAACGAGCGGTACAAGATGATCCTCGGCGCGGGCGGCGGCGGCCTCTCGGTCGCCTTCGACATGCCGACCCTGATGGGCCGCGACTCCGACGACGCCCGCTCGCTCGGCGAGGTCGGCCACTGCGGCGTGGCGATCGACTCGGCCCTCGACATGGACCTGCTCTTCGACGGCATCCCGCTGGGCGAGGTCACCACGTCCATGACCATCAGCGGCCCGGCCGTGCCGATCTTCTGCATGTACGTGGTGGCGGCCGAGCGCCAGGGCGTACCGCTGCGGCAGCTGAACGGGACGCTGCAGACCGACATCTTCAAGGAGTACATCGCGCAGAAGGAGTGGCTGTTCGCCCCCGAGCCGCACCTGCGCCTGATCGGCGACCTGATGGAGTTCTGCGCCCGCGAGGTGCCCGCCTACAAGCCGCTGTCGGTCTCCGGCTACCACATCAGGGAGGCGGGCTCCACCGCCGCCCAGGAGCTGGCCTTCACCCTCGCCGACGGCTTCGGCTACGTCGAGCTGGGTCTGTCCCGCGGCCTGGACGTGGACGTCTTCGCGCCCGGCCTGTCCTTCTTCTTCGACGCGCACATCGACTTCTTCGAGGAGATCGCCAAGTTCCGCGCCGCCCGCCGCATCTGGGCCCGCTGGATGCGCGAGGTGTACGGCGCACGCACCGAGAAGGCCCAGTGGCTGCGCTTCCACACCCAGACCGCCGGCGTCTCGCTCACCGCGCAGCAGCCCGACAACAACATCGTCAGGACCGCCGTCGAGGCCCTGGCCGCGGTCCTGGGCGGCACCCAGTCGCTGCACACCAACGCGCTGGACGAGGTGCTGGCCCTGCCGTCCGAGAAGGCCGCCGAGATCGCCCTCCGCACCCAGCAGGTGATCATGGAGGAGACCGAGGTGGTCAACGTGGTCGACCCCCTCGGCGGCTCCTGGTACGTGGAGGCCCTCACCGACCGCCTGGAGGCCGAGGCCGAGGAGATCTTCACCAAGATCCGCGACATGGGCACCGGCGACATCACCTCCGGCCTGCTGCGCGGCATCGAGGACGGCTGGTTCATGGCCGAGATCGCCGAGGCCGCCTTCGACTACCAGCGGCAGCTGGAGAAGGGGGAGAAGCGGGTGGTCGGGGTGAACTGCCACACCGGGACCACCGAGCAGCCGCTGGAGATCCTGCGGGTCAGCCACGAGGTGGAGGCCGAGCAGCGGCGGGTGCTGGCCGAGCGCCGGGCCGGGCGTGACCGGCAGGCCGTGGACGCGGCGCTGGCCGGCCTGCTGGCCGCGGCGCGGACCGAGCAGAACATGATCGAGCCGATGCTGGCGGCGGCCAGGGCCGAGGCCACCTTGGGCGAAATCTGCGATGTGCTCCGCGATGAATGGGGCACATACACCGAACCGCCGCGATTCTGACCGCCCAGATCCGAGGGGATGGAACGTGCTCCCCCCGGGATGCGGCAGGATTGGGGTATGGCAGCGGACTTCTCTCGACCTGGATCGCTCTACGGCGCCGTGGACCTCGGCGCGCGCAAGCAGGCGCTGGAGGCGCAGGCCCGGCGCGAGGCGGCGGCCAAGAACCCCGCGGCGCCCGGCACGCCCGAGCTCATCGAGCCGACCGCGGCGACCTTCACCGCGGAGGTGGTGGAGCGCTCGATGAGCGTTCCGGTCATCGTCGAGGCCACCGTGCCGAGGGCCGAGCAGGTCCAGCAGTTCAGCCTGGCCATGGAGAAGCTGGCCGCCGAGGCCGGCGGGTCCTGGCTGCTGGCCCGGGTGGACGTGGAGGCCAACCCCGAGCTGGCGCAGGCCCTGCGGATGCGCGCGGTGCCGACCGTCTACCTGGCGGTGCAGGGCCAGCTGATGCCGCTGTTCGAGGGCCCGCTGCCGGAGGCGCAGCTGCGCCAGGCGCTCACCCAGGTCTTCGAGCAGCTCGGCGTGGAGCTGGGCCCGCCCGCCGCGCCGGGTGAGGAGGGCCCCGCCGAGCCGCCCGTGGACCCCGACCTGCTCGCCGCCGACATGGCGATCGAGGACGGCGACCTGGACGCCGCCGAGGCCGCCTTCGGCCGCCTGCTGGCCCGCTCCCCGAACGACGAGGAGGCCAAGATCGGCCTCGCCGGGGTCGGCCTGGTCCGCCGCACCACCGGCCTGAACCCCGCCGACGTGCTCGGCCGGGCCGCCGACGCGTCCGCCGACGTCGTGCTCCAGACGCAGGCCGCCGACGTGGAGATGCTCGCGGGCGAGGTGGACGCCGCCTTCACCCGGCTCATCGGCGTGGTGCGCCGCACCGCGGGCGACGACCGCGACAAGGCCCGCCGCCACCTGCTCGGCCTGTTCGACACCCTCCCGGCGGACGACCCCGCGGTGGCGAAAGCCCGCAGGGGCCTGGCCTCGGCGCTCTTCTAGCCACATTTCGGCCCGATGCAGTCCGCGAGAGGTGGCACGATAGGTCCACACCCAATGCGCAAAGGAGCGGATTGACGTGGCCACCGTGCCGAGTGTTTCTTATTCGATCACCGTCAGACTCGAGGTTCCCGCCGGGGGCAAGGCCGTCAGCCTGCTGACCCACGCGGTGGAGAACGCCGGCGGGATCGTCACCGCTCTCGACGTGACCAACGCGGGTCACGAGAAGTTGCGCATCGACGTGACCTGCGCCGCCAGGGACACCGACCACGCGCAGGCGATCGTGGACGGGCTCGGCGCGATCGAGGGCGTGGTCATCCACAAGGTCTCCGACCGGACCTTCCTCATGCACCTCGGCGGCAAGATCGAGATGCAGTCCAAGGTCCCGCTGCGCAACCGTGACGAGCTGTCCATGGCGTACACGCCGGGGGTGGCCCGGGTGAGCATGGCCATCGCGCGCAACCCGGAGGACGCGCGGCGCCTGACCATCAAGCGGAACTCGGTGGCCGTGGTCACCGACGGGTCGGCCGTGCTCGGGCTGGGCAACATCGGGCCCGCCGCCGCGCTGCCGGTGATGGAGGGCAAGGCGGCGCTGTTCAAGCGGTTCGCCGGGATCGACGCCTGGCCGATCTGCCTGGACACCCAGGACGTGGACGAGATCGTCTCCATCGTCCGGGCCATCGCCCCCGGGTTCGGCGGGATCAACCTGGAGGACATCTCCGCGCCGCGCTGCTTCGAGGTGGAACGCCGGCTGCGCGAGTTGCTGGACATCCCGGTCTTCCACGACGACCAGCATGGGACCGCGATCGTGGTGCTGGCGGCGCTCACCAACGCGCTGCGGGTGGTGCGCAAGGAGCTGGCCGACGTGCGCATCACGCTGGCGGGCGCGGGCGCGGCCGGGACCGCCGTGCTGCGGCTGCTGCTCGCGGCCGGGGCCCGGCACGTGGTCGTCTGCGACTACCTGGGCGCGGTGCACCTGGGGCGCGACGACCTGGACGACTCGCTGCGCTGGATCGCCGAGCACACCAACGCCGAGGGCTACTCCGGCGACCTGCGCGGCGCGGTGAAGGGCGCGGACGTGTTCATCGGCGTCTCCGCTCCCGGCATCCTGACCGGCGACGACGTGGCCATGATGGCGCCGGACTCGGTGGTCTTCGCGCTGGCCAACCCCGAGCCCGAGGTGTCCCCCGACGACGCCCGCGAGCACGCGGCCGTGGTCGCGACCGGCCGGTCCGACTACCCGAACCAGATCAACAACGTGCTGGCCTTCCCCGGGGTGTTCCGCGGGCTGCTGGACGCGCAGGCCGACGGCGTCACGCAGGACATGCTGCTGGCCGCCGCCCGGGCGCTGGCCGCCGTGGTGACCAGCGAGGAGCTGGGTCCCAACTACATCGTGCCCAGCGTGTTCCACCCGGATGTGGCGAACGCGGTGGCCGCCGCGGTGCGTGAGTCCGCGGGTGGGAAGGCGCGGGGGTTCACCGAGGCGTGATCACCGGGTCTGGCGTGGCCAGATGCCGGCGTACCACCAGAAGATGGCGCCGGTGATGAGCAGGCCGATCGCGGTGGCGAGCCTGCCGTACAGGCGGGTCGCGGGGCCGGTGAAGGGGAGCCGGGCGCGGCAGTGGGATTCGACCGTGTAGTTGGCCGTGCCCTGGCCGGCCAGCTGGACGGAGATCTTCGAGGCGGCGTCCGGCGGGATCTTGACCTTGACGGTGCGCCGGGAGTTGGGGCTGAGGAGGCCGTCCTGGACGTACTCGCCGTCGCGGTAGATGGTGAAACCGACCTGGCCGTGGCCCGCGCCGGCCGCCATGGTGACGCTCGACTTACTCGCCGGACACTCAGCCCTGTCCTGTACGGACAAGTCCACCAGGGGCGGCGCCGCCGCCCCCGCGACGGCTGGCAGGCCCATGGCCAGCCCGAACGGCAACAGGAGCACCGCGACCTTCAGCATGATCCCCCCGAATCATGATCCATGCTACGTACAGTGCCCATATGTGTGCAATTCGTAACATAGAGTGACGGGTCATGGTGACGTGCGCGATTAGTCCTTCCTGCCTCATCATGGATGTATGGCGGACGCGATCTACGTCGGCGGGTTGCTCGTAGCGACGCCACTGCTCGACGACCCGAACTTCCGGCGTAGCGTGGTGCTCGTCCTGGAGCACGACGACGACGGCGGCACCCTCGGCGTGGTCCTCAACCGTCCGAGCGACATCACCGTCACCCAGGTCCTCCCGGTCTGGGACGCGCTCGTCTCCGGCCCCTCGGTCCTCTTCGAGGGCGGACCGGTCCAGACCGACAGCGCGCTGGCGCTGGCCGCCGTCCGCAGCGGCGAGGAACCGCTGGGCTGGCGGCGCCTGCACTCCGGCCGCCCCGCCGTCTCCCGCCTCGGCACGGTCGACCTCGACGCGCCCCCCGAGATCCTGGCCGGCGAGATCTCCCAGATGCGCATCTTCGCCGGGTACGCCGGCTGGACCAGCGGCCAGCTGGAGAACGAGGTCCAGGAAGGCGCCTGGTACGTCGTCGACTCGGAACCCGGGGACACGTTTCATCCGGACCCCTCCACGCTCTGGCGCTCGGTCCTGCGCCGCCAGCAGGGCGAGCTGGCCATGGTCGCCACCTACCCGGACGACCCCAAGCTCAACTGAGGTTCCCGCCTACTCGTCCCAGCCCGGCCGCAGGGACTGCCCCGCGACGACCAGCGTTTCGTCCAGGCGCCTGGCCAGGGCCGCGACGTCGCGTATCTCGCCCGGCCCGCACTGCTCGAAGCAGGTCCGCGCGACCGCCGCGAACAGCGCGAGCACGAAGTGTGAGCGCAGGTCGTCGGCGCCCCTGCGGCGGGTGATCTCGGCCAGCAGCCGCTGCTCGTGGGCCATCATCAGCCGCGCCTGCCCGGCCACGAGCGCCGGATGGCGGTCCCGCAGCTCGCACGTCTTCGCGAACCGCTCGTGATCGGCCTCGTCGTTGTGGCCGACGGTGGCCAGCGCCGCCCGCATGGCCTGCGACATCGCGGTAAAGGGGGACTCGGCGTCGGGCCGGGCGGACAGCTCCGCTACAAATATGTCCAGGGCGTCGGCCTGCAGAGCCAGCGCGACGTCCTCCTTCGAAGCGAAGTACCGGAAGAACGTCCGCGGTGAGACGTCCACGCTCGCCGCGATCTGATCGATGGTCGTGGCCTCGTACCCGCGTGCGAGGAACAGGTCGAGCGCCGCGTCGATCAATGCCAGCCGCGTCTTCTGCTTCTTGCGCTCGCGCAGACCCATCCCTGTCACCTCCCTGAAACCCAAAGTTCACGAACTGCCGATTGTCACCTTATGTCGGATAAAAGGATTTGTCATCTGGCAGAGGCTGACATAAATTACGACACGTTGACTTCTACTTGGGGGGTATCCCGTCATGGCCCAAGCACTGGCCGCACCATCCGAGGCGCCGGCGAAACCCGGCCAGGGCCGGCCCTGGCTGACCCTGCTGGCCGTCTCGCTCGGCGTGATCATGGTGATGCTGGACGGCACCGTCGTCGCCATCGCCAACCCGGTCATCGGCCAGGAGCTCGGGGCCTCCCTGGCCGACCTGCAGTGGGTCACCAGCGGCTACCTGCTCGCCCTGGCGGTCTTCCTGATCACGGCCGGCAAGCTGGGCGACCTGTTCGGGCACAAGCGCGTCTTCCTGATCGGCGTGGCCGGCTTCGCGCTGACCTCGCTGGCCATCGGCCTGACCTCCTCGGTGGAAGCCCTGATCGCGTTCCGCGTGCTGCAGGGCCTGTTCGGCGCGCTGCTCCAGCCCGCCGCGCTGGCGCTGCTCCGGCTCGCCTTCCCCGGTGACCGGCTCAACATGGCCATGGGAGCGTGGGGCGGCATCATCGGTCTGTCCAGTGCCGCCGGGCCGATCGTCGGCGGCCTGCTGGTGGAGAACGTGAGCTGGCAGTCGGTGTTCTTCATCAACGTGCCGGTGGGCGCGGTGGCGCTGGCCATGGGCCTGTGGGTGCTGCGGGACGGCCGTACGCGGCTGCTCTCCCGGATCGACTGGCCGGGCGTGGTGCTGCTGTCGATCACGATGTTCTCGCTGGTCTGGGCCATCATCAAGGCGCCCGAGTGGGGCTGGGGCGACACCGGGACGCTCGCCTTCCTGGCCGTGACCGTGGTGGTCGGCGCGGCGTTCCTGTTCTGGCAGAGCCGGGCCAAGGAGCCGCTGCTCCCGCTCACCCTGTTCAAGAACGCGTCGTTCTCCATCGGCACCGGCCTGATGATCCTGATGGCCTTCTCGATGTTCGGCGCGATGTTCTTCCTCACCTTCTTCTTCCAGGGCGTGCACGGGCTGACCCCGCTGGAGTCGGGCATCCGCATGCTCCCCATGAGCGCCGGCATGATCGTCGCGTCCCCGCTGGCGGGTGTGCTGATCGGCAAGCTCGGGCCGCGCATCCCGATCGCGGGCGGCATGCTCATCACCGCCACGGCCATGTTCCTGATGTCCCGGCTGAGCATCGAGGCCGCGTTCATCGACAGCGCCATCCCGTTCGCCCTGCTCGCCTTCGGCCTGTCCCCGGTGTTCGTCGGCGCGACCGAGATCATCGTGGGCAACGCGCCGCAGGAGCTGGCCGGCGTGGCCGGCGGCGTGCAGAACTCGGCCATGCAGGTCGGCGGCGCCCTCGGCACCGCCATCCTCGGCGCCGTCGTCGCCGCCAAGGTCTCCGACGTGTACGCCGGCTACCTCGGCCCGGCCGCCGCCACCATCCCGCCGGACCAGCTTGAGGGCCTGAAGGGCCTGGCCTCGGTCGGCATGGCCCCGTCCGGGCTGCCCGAGCAGGTGGCCGGCGTCATCACCAACGCCTCGCACCTGTCCTTCATGGACGGCCTGCACCTCGGCTTCGTGGTGAGCACCGGCGTCGCCGTCGTGGCCGCCGTCCTGGCCCTGCTGGTCAAGGCCGGCCGCAAGACCGAGGGCGCCCCGGTCCACATCGGCTGATCTTCCATTTTCCGTACGGCTCTCGCCTTCGCGGGCGGGAGCCGTACCCGTACGCGCCGACTAAACTCGGTGCGATGAGCAGTACGAAGATTCTTCCCGAGAGCGATGTCACGCCGAACCTGTCGCACGGGGACGGCGACCACGAGCGTTTCTCGCACTACGCGGACGCGAACAAGATCACCGAGAGCTACGTGACCGGCATCCCGGTCCGCGCGCTCTGCGGCAAGGTCTGGACGCCCAGCCGGGACCCGAAGAAGTACCCGGTCTGCCCCGAGTGCAAGGAGATCTACGAGGGTCTCCCCTCCGGCGACGACGAGTGAGTGTCGATCCCCGCTGATCGTCCCCGATACGGCTAGCGTTTGGAGGCCGGACCGCCAGTCGTATCGGGGGAAATGAATGGCCCGGCGTACACTCGCCGTCTCTTTGGCATGCCTGTTCACGCTGGGCGTGGTGCCCGGTCCGGCCGCGGCCGACCGCGAGTGCCGGGCGTCGGCGGGCCGGTCGGGCCGGGGTGTGGAGCCTGATCCCGCCGAGATAGCCCGGGTCAACGAGTACGTGAAGGGGCGGCTGGCCAACCGCATGGTGGTCACCGCGATCACCGTGCCGCTCTGGGTGCACGCCCTCACCGACGGCGCGCGCGGCGCCTCGGACGCCGCCATCAAGAACCAGGTCGCGACCCTCAACTCCGCGTACGGCGGGCAGCTCGGCGGCGTCGACACCGGGATCAGGTTCGAGCTGCGCGGCATCACCAGGACCCGCAACCGCGAGTGGTTCCGCGACCCGCTCGGCCACGAGGACGCCATGAAGACCGGCCTGCGGCGCGGCAGTAGGGACACGCTCAACCTCTACGTCGGCCAGCTCAGCGAGCTGGTGCTGGGGTACTCCACCTATCCGCACTGGTACAAGAACTCCCCCCGGCTGGACGGCGTGGTCATCGACTGGCGCAGCCTCCCCGGCGGGGCGCTGCGCGACTACGACCGCGGCTTCACGGGAGTGCACGAGATCGGCCACTGGCTCGGCCTGCTGCACACCTTCGAGAACGGCTGCGAGGCCGCCGGCGACTCGGTGGCCGACACCCCCGCCCAGGGCCTTCCCACCGACGGCTGCCCGGAGGACAAGGACACCTGCCCGGCCATCCCGGGCACCGACCCCGTCCACAACTTCATGGACTACAGCCACGACCGGTGCATGTCCGAGTTCACGGCCGGCCAGGCCGCCCGGATGAAGGAGATGTGGACGGCCTACCGCCTGCCCAAGACCTGACCGGCGGGCGCATACCGAAAGCCCGGTCTGGATTGACTCCCGCGACTCCGGCGTGAATTACTCCGGGCATGGACGATGGGAGGGTCTGGCCGCCCGCCGATCGGGGTGAGCCCGACCAGGACCTGCCCCCCTCCGCCCGCTGGTACGGCACGCCCACCGCGCCCCCGCGCCGGCTGCCGCGCTGGGCCGCCACCCTCCTGATCAGCGTCCTGGCCCTGCTGACGGCCGGAGCCGTGGTCACCGTGGCGGCGCTCGCGGTGCTGGGCGGCCCCGACGAGCCCGCCGAGACGGTCGCCGTGAGCGACGGCCTCGCCGGTGTCACCTACCCGCTCCCGCCGGGGTGGCGTCAGGGCGTGCTGGCCCCGGTCACCGGCTTCACCACGGTGGCCACCAACCAGGACCTGGCCATCGTCATGATCCGCCCGGGTGACGAGGTCGAGCCGAGCGGGCTGCGGGCCGAACTGGTGGAGCTGACCGAGCTGTACTCGCGGCTGCTCCTGCACGGCGACAAGGTGGACGTCGTCAAGGACGAGGCCATCACCGTCAACGGCAGGGCCGGCCACACGCGGGCCCTGCACGCCGAGTACCGGGACGTCGTCAACCGGCCCGCCTATCTGCGTGTGACTCTTCTCACCACCTCCTCCGGCGGGAGCGTCGTCATCCTCGGCCTGGCCCATCCGGACACGCCGCAATCCCGCGCCGACCTCGACCTCATCACCTCGGGCGTGCGCTGAGGGACAGGCCGGACGCCGGGGCGGATTGCGGGCCGGAGGGGGACCGGATCGGCGGTGGTCGGCATGTTTGTCGGTGGGGGCGGCTACTCTGGCCGACGTGTCGGGTGGACAACTGAACGGGGAGGCCGGGTGAGCAAGCGAACCCACCGCCATGGCGGCGGTCGCTCAGCTGATCAGCGGGGAGCGTGGTCGCGATGAGCGTGTCCGCGGCGTCTCACCTCTCGCCGTCGTACCCGGATCGGGCCGCCTGGGGCACGGCGCCCAAGCTGCGCGCCTGGCAGCAGGAGGCGTATGACCTGTACTTCCAGCGGGAACCGCGCGACTTCCTGACCGTGGCGACGCCGGGGGCCGGGAAGACGACCTACGCGCTCAGGATCGCCAGCGAGTTAATCAGCCGGGGCGTGATCCGGGCCGTGACCGTCGTCACGCCCACCGAGCACCTGAAGCGGCAGTGGGCCGACGCGGCCGGCCGGGTCGGCATCAGCATCGACCCCGAGTTCAAGAACAGCCAGGGCGCGACCTCGCGCGACTACGTGGGCGTGGCGGTGACGTACGCGCAGGTGGCCATGCATCCGGCGCTGCACAGGGCGCGGACCGAGGCGCGCAAGACCCTGGTCATCTTCGACGAGATCCACCACGCGGGCGACGCCAAGTCCTGGGGCGACGGCGTGCGCGAGGCCTTCGACCCCGCCACCCGGCGGCTCCAGCTGACCGGCACCCCGTTCCGCTCCGACGACAACCCGATCCCGTTCGTGGCCTACACCGAGGACGGCGACGGCGCGCTGCGCAGCGTCTCCGACTACTCCTACGGCTACGGGCCCGCGCTCGCCGACGGCGTGGTGCGCCCGGTCATCTTCCTGGCCTACTCCGGCGAGATGAAGTGGCGCACCCGGGCGGGCGACGAGATCACCGCCACCCTCGGCACGCCGCTCACCAAGGACCAGCTCGGCCAGGCCTGGCGGGCGGCCCTGGATCCCAAGGGCGACTGGATCCGCCAGGTCATCACCGCCGCCGACCGCCGCCTCACCGAGGTCCGCCGCGGCATGCCCGACGCGGGCGGCCTGATCATCGCCACCGACCACGAGTCGGCCCGCGCCTACGCCAAGCACCTGCGGGCGGTCACCGGCGAGGGCGCCACCGTGGTGCTCTCCGACGATCCCGGGGCGTCCAAGAAGATCAAGGACTTCTCGGCCGCCAACGACCGCTGGCTCGTGGCCGTCCGCATGGTCTCCGAGGGCGTCGACATCCCCCGCCTGGCCGTCGGCATCTACGCCACGAGCATCTCCACGCCGCTCTTCTTCGCGCAGGCCATCGGGCGTTTCGTCCGGATGCGCAAACGCGGCGAGACGGCGTCGGTGTTCGTGCCCTCGGTGCCGCTGCTGCTGTCCTTCGCGGCGGAGATGGAGGCGGAGCGGGACCACGTCCTCAACCGCAAGCGCGACGAGGACGGCCTCGACGACCTGCTGCTGGAAGAGGCGCAGCGGGAGCGCAAGCAGCCCGACGCGCTGGGCGAGGAGCTGCCCTTCCAGACGCTGGAGGCCTCCGCCACCTTCGACCGGGTGCTCTTCGACGGCGGCGAGTTCGGCACCGCCGCGGCGGCGGGCTCCCCCGAGGAGGAGGACTTCCTGGGCCTGCCGGGTCTCCTGGAGCCCGACCAGGTGGCCTCACTGCTCCGCAAACGCCAGGCCGACCAGCAGGCCGCCAAGCGCCGCCAGCCCAAACAGGCTCCGGAACTGGCCCCGCACGAGGTCATCCACGAGCTCCGCAAGGAGCTGAACGGCCTGGTGGGCGCCTGGAACCACCGCACCGGCCAGCCGCACGGCGTGATCCACGCCGACCTGCGCCGCTCCTGCGGCGGGCCGGCCATCGCCCAGGCCTCGGCCGAGCAGATCCGCGAGCGGATCGCGATGATCCGCCGCTGGGCCGCCCAGCGGAAGTCATGACCCCAGGACCGGGCTCCCGGTCAGGCGGGCGCCCGCGTCGGCCAGGTGGGCCAGGGCGGCGTGGGTGGTCTCCTCGGCCACGCCCGCGGTGAGGTCCAGCAGCACCTGGACGCTGAAGTTGTTGCGCAGGCCGTCCATGGCGGTGGCGCGCACGCAGTGGTCGGTGGCGATGCCCACCACGTCCAGGTGGGTCACCTCGCGCGAGGCGAGCCAGGCGCCGAGGCTCTCGCCGTCCGGCGTGGTGCCCTCGAACCCGCTGTAGGCGGCGTTGTGCGCGCCTTTGCTGAAGATTTGTTCGACTTTGGCCGTGTCGAACGACGGATGGAAGTCGGCTCCGGGCGTCTCGGCCACGCAGTGCGCGGGCCAGGTGTTGACGTAGTCGGGAGTGCCGGAGAAGTGTGGCCCGGGATCGATGTGATAGTCCCGGGTGGCGACGATGTGGTCGTAGGAGTGGGCTTGCAGATGGGCGGTGATGGCCGCGGCCACGTCGGCGCCGCCGCTCACGGGCAGACTGCCGCCCTCGCAGAAGTCGTTCTGCACGTCCACGATGACTAGCGCAGTAGGCATGCTTTCAGACTAGGAGATCGTGGGAGACCGGCGTCGTCCTCAGGCGCCGCTCTCCCACGATCACTTAAAGATAGTAGGGATTGACGGATCCCCGGGCGAGAGACTGTGTGCGATTGGCGGCAGTTCGGTCAAGGATGCGCGAACCCGGGCACGGGCGTCCGCGAGTGGCTCCCGGCCGACGATCTCGCCGTCGCGTACGAGCGGGGTGAGCAGGGGGCGGCCGGCGTCCTCGGCGGGGGCGAGGGTGACCAGTTCGGCGGTGGCGGTTCCGTCGCGCAGCTCCCGGTAGGCCCATTTGCGCCCGCCCTTGCTCGGCTTGCCGACGGACCTCTTGGCCACAGGCCGGGCCGTGCCGGTGGCGTCGTCCCTGGTCACGAGCTTGTAGACGAGGTTGGCGGTGGGGGCGCCCGAGCCGGTCACCAGCGAGGTGCCGACGCCGTACCCGTCGACGGGGGCGGAGGCCAGGCCGGCGATGGCGAACTCGTCCAGGTCGCCGGTGACGATGATCCGGGTCCGGTGCGCGCCCAGCGAGTCGAGCAGGTTCCGCACCTCCACGGCGACCGGGCCCAGGTCCCCCGAGTCGATGCGTACGGCGCCCAGCTCGGGCCCGGCCAGCTCCACCGCCGTCCGTACGGCCTCCGCCACGTCGTAGGTGTCCACGAGCAGGGTCGTGCCGTTGCCCAGGGACGCCAGCTGGGAGCCGAAGGCCGCCCGCTCCGAGTCGTGCAGGAGGGTGAAGGCGTGGGCGGCGGTGCCCGCGGTGGGCACCCCGTACCGCAGGCCGGCCATCAGGTTGGACGTGGAGCCGAACCCGCACAGGTAGGCGGCGCGGGCGGCGGCCACGGCGGCCTGCTCGTGGGTGCGGCGGGAGCCCATCTCGATGATCGGCCGGTCGCCGGCCGCGTGCGTCATCCGCCCGGCGGCCGAGGCGATGGCGCAGTCGTGGTTGAGGATCGACAGCACGACCGTCTCCAGCAGGACGGCCTCGGCGAACGTGCCCTCGACCACCAGGATCGGCGATCCCGGGAAGTAGGTCTCACCTTCCCGATAGCCGTATATATCCCCGGAAAACCGGAATCCAGCGAGGAAGTCATGGGTGCGCCGGTCTACCACATCGCGGAGAAACTCCAGCTCACGCGTGCCGAACCGGAAGTTCTCGATTGCGTCAAGGATGCGTCCGGTGCCCGCGACCAGCCCGTATCGCCGTCCCGCGGGCAGTCGCCGGGCGAAGACCTCGAAAACCGCGCGCCGATGGGCGGTTCCCCCGGTCAGCGCCGCCTGGAGCATGGTCAATTCGTAGTGGTCGGTGAGCAACGCGGTGTTCATGGTCATCTCCACGAGTCGAGAGTACGACCGAGGTAGGGCAGGATTGGAAATGTGGGTAGCACCGCTCCAATGGAGGTCGAGCGTCCGGCAATCGACGTGCGGCCGGATCTGCCATGGCTGACCATCGTCTGGAATGACCCGGTCAACCTGATGTCCTATGTGACGTTTGTCTTCCAGAGCGTCTTCGGCTTCACCCGGGAGAAGGCGGAGAAGCTCATGCTGGACGTGCACCACAAGGGCCGGGCCGTGGTGTCCAGCGGCACCCGCGAGGAGATGGAGCGCGACGTGCAGATCCTCCACTCGTACGGCCTGTGGGCCACCGTCCAGCGGGACTCCTGATGAGCACCGGGTTCAAGCCGACCGAGACCGGCGTGTCCATCCGGCTGGACGCGGCCGAGGCGTCCGTGCTGCGCTCCCTGGTCGGGCTCGTGCTGGGCCTGGTCGAACCGGGTGCCACCGGCGACGACCCGCTGGAACGCGCGCTCGGCATCGGCGCCACGGCCGAGGTCCCCAGTGATCCGGTGCTGGCCCGGCTGTTCCCCTCGGCGTACGAGGACGAGGAGGCGGCGGGGGAGTTCCGGCGCTACACCGAGGCCACGCTGCGCGACGCCAAGCGGGCCGACGCGACCACGCTGATCGACACCGCCGTGGGCGGCGAGGTGGAGCTCACCGCCGAGCAGGCGGCGGCTTGGATGCGGGCGCTGAACGACGTCCGGCTCATGCTCGGGGTCCGCCTGGAGGTCACCGAGGAGGTGCACGAGGAGATCGCGCGCATGTCCGAGGAGGACCCGCGGTATCCGGCCTTCGTGACCTACGACTGGCTCACCTACCTCCAGGACACGCTCGTACGGGCCCTTTGGTAGCTTTGCCGGCATGTTGACGATCTCACGGGAGCTGGTCGATCAGATCGTGGCGCACGCCCGCGAGGACCACCCGGACGAGGCCTGTGGCGTCATCGCCGGCCGGGACGGGGTGCCGGAGCGTTTCGTCCGGATGGAGAACGCGGAACGCTCGCCCACCTTCTACCGGTTCGACTCGATGGAGCAGTTCCGGGTCTGGCGGGACATGGACGACCGGGACGAGGAACCGGTCGTGATCTACCACTCGCACACGGCCACCGAGGCCTATCCCTCGCGCACCGACGTCAGCTACGCCTCCGAGCCGTACGCGCACTATGTGCTCTACTCCACCGAGTTCGACCAGTTCCGATCTTTCCGGATCGTGGACGGTGTCATCGAGGAGGAGGAAGTCAAGATCCTGGAGCCGGAAGGTTAAACTGGGGCCATGTTCTCGGCGGTGCAGAAGTTCCTCTTCGCGCATTCTCGATCGGACGTCGTCTACGACTGTCGCTGACACAGGAATCCGCGCGCGTTTCCCTGTGTTCCACACAACGACGACTGATCAAGGAGATTGACCCGAGATGGCCATCGAGGTTCGCATTCCGACCATCCTGCGCACCTACACCGACGGCGCCAAGGCCGTCGACGCCTCCGGCGCCACGCTGGAAGAGCTGATCGGCGACCTGGAATCCCGGCATCCGGGGCTGCAGGCCCGTCTGGTGGACGCCGGCAAGCTTCGCCGCTTCGTCAACGTCTACCTCAACGACGAGGACGTGCGTTTCCTCGGCGGTCTCGGCACCCCGGTGTCCGACGGCGACACGGTGACCGTGCTTCCCGCCGTCGCCGGTGGCTGAGCCGCCATGCGTTTCGACTCGCTGATCGACTCGGTCGGCCGTACGCCTCTGGTGGGATTGCCCCGGTTGTCGCCCTCGGCGGAGGTGCGGATCTGGGCGAAACTCGAGGACCGCAACCCGACCGGGTCGATCAAGGACCGGCCCGCGCTGTGGATGATCGAGCAGGCGGAGAAGGACGGGCTGCTGAGCCCCGGCTGCACGATCCTGGAGCCCACCTCCGGGAACACCGGGATCTCGCTGGCCATGTCGGCGCGGCTGAAGGGGTACCGGCTGATCTGCGTGATGCCGGAGAACACCTCGGAGGAGCGGCGGCAGCTGCTGCGCATGTGGGGGGCGGAGATCATCTCCTCGCCCGCGGCCGGCGGCTCCAACGAGGCCGTGCGCGTGGCCAAGGGCCTGGCCGCCGAGAACCCCGACTGGATCATGCTCTACCAGTACGGGAACCCGGCCAACTGGCGCTCCCACTACGAGTCCACCGCGCCCGAAATCCTGGAGGATCTACCCACGATCACGCATTTCGTGGCCGGGCTCGGCACCACCGGCACCCTCATGGGCGTCGGCCGCTACCTCCGGGAGCACGTGCCCGGCGTGCGCATCGTGGCCGCCGAACCCCGCTACGGCGAACTCGTGTACGGCCTGCGCAACGTCGACGAGGGCTTCATCCCCGAGCTCTACGACGAGACCGTGCTCACCACCCGCTACTCGGTGACCTCGGCGGACGCGCTGGCCCGCACCCGCGAGCTGCTGGCCGCCGAGGGCATCTTCGCGGGCATCTCCACCGGCTGCGCGCTGCACGCGGCGCTGGGCATGGCCCGCAAGGCCGTACAGGCCGGAGAGCGGGCGGACATCGTGTTCATCGTCGCGGACGGCGGCTGGAAGTACCTGTCGACCGGCGCGTACGAGGGGACGCTGGACGAAGCCGAGGACCGGCTGGAAGGACAGCTCTGGGCATAAGTAGAGTGTCGAACGAAACGCCCGTCTCCAACTCTCAGGGGAGACGGGCGTTTCTTATGGCGCCCGGCCGGGGCGGTGGGTGGGTCACCCGGCCGGACACCGAGGGTGGTTCTAGTTGAAGATCAGGCGGAGGTTGAAGCCGACCTCGCTGCCCGAGTACTGCGCGCTCATGCCGACCGCGCGCAGGGCCTCCAGGTTGGCCCGCTCCTCGCCGCTGAGCGAGTTCAGGTAGAGCTTCTCGATCTTGTCCAGGTCCGCGTACAGGGCGAAGGCGGAGTCCTCGGCGTTCGGGACCGCGAGCTGGAAGGTCTCGCTGTCCTTGAGCGTGCCGGTGGCGGCCAGCTTGCCCGCGTACTCCTCGGTGGTGGCGACCACGAGCTTGCCGTCGCCGGCCTTCTTGATGAGCTGGACCGGGGCGCCGCTGTTGGCGAAGGCCAGTTCGAGCTTCTCCAGCACCGCCTGCGCCTTGGCCGGGTCGGTCGACAGGACCGTGCCGATGTTGGGCAGGTCGCCGTCGAGGCCGTTCTCGTCCACCGCGACGGTCAGGTTCTTGCCGAGCAGGACGGCCAGGTCGTCGGGCAGGGTCAGGCCGAACTGCTGCTGGGCCTGGTTGAGGAACTGGTTGAAGGACTGGCCCTCGGGACCGGCCGCGTTGGTGGCCTCAAGGATCTCGGTCCACTGCTTGCTCAGCATGTCGCCCATGCCGGAGACCGACAGCGCGGCGGCCGTGCTGTCCGGCAGCTCGCCGATCCGGGACGCCTCCACGTCACCGGCGACGGTGGTGTCGATGCCGCGGCTGATGCCGGCGATCTCGGCGTAGTCGCCGTCGAAGCGGAGGGCGCCGGCGAAGCGGCCGTCCTTGATGCGGTCGACCAGCGCCTGGTCCACCCCGGTGGGCAGGCCGGACTCCAGCACGGACTTGGCGCTCGCCCAGAAGGACAGCACGCCGGGCTCGCCCAGGGCGGCCATGTCGCCGGAGAAGTCGGGGTTCTGGGCCAGGGTGGGGGCGTCGGCGTACTTGTCGGCCTCCTTCTGGCTCTGGGCGAGGATCACGTAGCCGTCTCGGAAGACGTAGCCGGTCTTGTCCTGCGAGTCGCCGTCCATCTTCTCGATGAAGGCGCGCGTGGCGCTCTCGTCGCTGGTCTGGATCGCCACGGCGACGCCGAGGGGCTCGTCCCCGCCGTCCGGCTTGGCCGTCTGGGAGAAGGCCAGGCCGACGCGGCTGCCGAGCCACGGCTCGACGTCCTTGGCGTAGTCGACGTTCTTGAAGTCGGGGCTGCTCTCGGCGAGCGTGTCGAACAGCACCTTGCGCGGGTCGTCGGCGCTGAAGACGTCCTTGGTGGCGTTGAACTTGCGGGCGATCGTGAACAGCGCCAGCTTCTGGTTCGCCGCGGGGTCGAGGTCCAGGCGCACGTACGCGAACGCGCTGCCGGGTAACACCTCGTGCGGCTGGGTGCCGCCGCCGCTCAGCGCGTTGACCAGGTAGAAGCCGCCACCGCCGACGACGCCGGCGAGGACCGCGGCGATCAGCGCGATGATCCAGCCGCGGCCGATGCCGCCGCGCTTGGGCTCGGGGCCGAGCTGCACCGGCGGGAGGCCGTAGGCCAGCTCCTCGGGCTGCTGCCACTGCTGGCCGTACTGGGGCTGCTGGCCGTACTGCTGCTGGCTCGGGTAGTCGACCCGGGTCTGGTCGCCGTACTGCGGCTGCTGCTGGTACTGCTGCCCGTACTGCTGGTCGTACTGGGGCTGCTGGCTCGGGTACTGCATCCGGGTCGGGTCATCCTGCCCGGATCCGGGGTACGCCACGCGTGTCGGCTGGTCGCCCTCCGGCTGTCCGTAAGGCTGCCCGTACGTCGGCTGAGGGGTGCGGTAGTGGACAGTCCGATCCGGGTCCTGGTTCGCGGGGAACGGGTGGCCGGGGGGGTTCTCGGCAGGCATCTTCTCAACTCACATAAGAGGTCTAATCTCGGCGAGCTTGAAAATATGCCACATTGCCTGCGATTCGCTTGCAGTGTGCTTGACGTTAGTCCCGTTTCAGGTCGGTAGCTGGTCCTTTGAGGTGTATTTCGCCGGTGTCGCTGGACTCGATGAGGTCCCAGGGGACTACTTTGCTCCGGGCGTACAGGAGGCTGGTGAGGTTCTGCAGGAGGCCGGTGAGTTTGCCGTTGGCGTCCCGGTGGATGCCCATCAGGAGTGGGGCGCGGACGCACGAGACGAGCAGACCGGCCGATTCCGGCTCTTCCGGTTTGCGGAACCAGCCCGTGCGCTGACGGATCATCTTCACGTCGACGACGTGGCCGACCCAGACTCCGCGCACATCCCAGACCGACTGGCCGACCAGGCCGCGGGCACTCAACATAGATCATCCCCCCATTGGGAGTCTGCCCGTGGATGCCGCGTTTTCCCTGTTCGGGTGGCTAATGGTGGCCAATGGCCCGGCCAAGAAGGGATATGGCCTAAGGTATCCACCAGAACAACATTCGGTCGTGTCATGAGGGGTATACGTGACCAAGTTCGACGAGGCGACCAGGGCCACGCGGGTGGACGCCACGACATACGAGCTGTGCCTGGACGACGGTTACTCCATCGGCGGCCCGCTCAACGGCGGCTACCTGATGGCCGCCCTGCTCCGCGCCGTCGTCGACGCCTCACCGCACGAGCACCCGGTCTCCACCAGCGTGCAGTTCCTCCGCTCCGCCCGTCCCGGACCCGCCCTCGTCCACCTCACCCCCCTCAAATCCGGGCGTACGACCACGGTCACCCAGGCCGTCCTCACCCAGAACGGCGACCCCTACCTTGGCGCCCTGATCGCCACGGCCACCCTCACCCCGGACTCCGAGCCCTTCTACACGACCCCTGCCGCGACCCCGATGCCCCCACTCGCCGACTGCGTCGCGCTTCCCGCGCCCAAGCCCGAATCCGGCATGAACCTCAACGCCCAGACCGACCTGCGCTTCGACCCCCCGACCATCGGCTGGCTCACCGGCACCCCCACCCGCCACCCCGAATCCCGCGCCTACTTCCGCCTCACCGAACCCCAGCCGCCCGACCCCTACATCCTCGCCCTCGCCGTCGACGCCCTCCCCCCGGTCGCCTTCTCCGCCGGCCTGCGCGGCTGGGCCCCCACCGTCGAACTGACCTGGCACCTGCGCGCCCTCCCCGCCCCCGGCTGGCTCACCGTCCGCGCCTCCGGCCGCCTCATCTCCGACGACTGGTTCGACGAAGACGTAGAAGTCCACGACTCCACCGGCCGCCTGGTCGCCCAATCCCGCCAACTAGCCCGCGTCGGCCGCCCCTGAGCCCCCAACAACGAGCCCGCCGTTCGGTTTCTCAGTCCCGCCAGTTTGCGCGTGTCGGCCGCGGCTGAAGATTCAGCGGCGGGACTTCACCGGTCGTTTGGATGCTTGGGCCCCTAAGCCGGTCACTCTTGGCGCCGGTGCGGTGAGCAGTGGCACCTGCGTTAACGGTGCCGGATAAACGGTGAGAGGCGGGTGCCTCGGGGCCGCTCTTTCAGGCGCTCTCGGTCCCGCCGGTTGACGCGAGGCGGGCGTGGCTGAGGGTTGAGCGGCGGGACTCCACTGGTGCGGCCGGTCTCGCTGGTTGGTGCGTATCGGCCGCAGGGTTCAGCGGTGGGGCCTCACCGGTCGTCTGGTTGCTCAGTTTCGCTGGTTGGTGCGTGTTGGGCGTGGTTGAAGGTTCAGTGGTGGGATTTGCTGGCCGGCGCAGGGGTCAGCGGGGGGTGCGGTCCGGCCATTGGGCGGCGACGTGTTCGGGGGAGAGGAGGGGGCGGACGCAGACGTCGCCGGTGTGGCGGTCGATGATGATGCAGCCGCCGCCGACCGTGGTGGGTAAGACGGTGGGGTCCTCGGGGGTGGAGTCGCGGGTCCAGGCGACGAAGCCGGCGTCGAAGACGTAGAGGGCGACGTCGACGGGGTTGGGGCGGCCGCCGTTGAAGTACTCCTCGGCCAGGGCTCGTGCGCTCTCGGGGGTCATCGCGGAAGCTCCGGGTGTGGGTGGGTCAAATCCGCTGGCCCGTGTGGTCGATGATGACGCAGAAGACGCCGGTGACGTTCTCGTAGGGGGGTTCGACGGCCATGTGGCCGCGCTGGGCGTCGATCCAGAGGACCTCGCCGCGTGAGTTGACGGCGTTCCAGGCGTGGCTGCCGCCGTTGGGCCAGCGGGTGATGAGCATCGCGGCGGCGCCGTGGCCGCCGGTGATCAGGCGCTGGGCGATCGACAGATAGGCTCGGCGGCCCTGGCCCAGGTACTCGAACCGGTGGCCCATCCACTGTTCCGCCCTGGCCACGCCGCCGGTCTCGCCCGAGAGTACGGGCTTGCCCACGCGGTCGTACTCCGGCAGCCGGGGGGCCGCCACCGAGGGTTCGCCGTGCCAGGTGGAGAGTACGGCCAGCGCGCAGTCGATCGCGTTGGTGGAGCGGAAGGGGTCCTCCGTCGGGCCCTCCGCGTTGATCAGGCGGATCCAGGTGCCCCGAGGGTCGGGGAAACGGCCGACCGCCGCTTCCAGCAGGTCCTGCTGTGTCTGCGGGTCGGGGCGGGCCAGGCCCCCCTCGGTCCCGTACGGCCTGGCCTCGTCGAGGCGGGGTGGGCGGCAGCCGCGGTCGAACCAGTCGTTGCCGGGTTCGGGGAAGGCGGGACTGCGAGGGCGGGGCGGACGTTCGTCCAAAGTCGGGGCCGGTGTCTCGGCGGCTTGTTCGTAATCACGCCATCGGCGGCCGTCACCCGAAACGACGGGGTTGTAAACGCCGGACGGAAGCCGCCACCGGGACTGACGATCGGCCATTCCCCTGAAAACCAACTGCAGGCCCCTCCCCCTCAGGTTATCGATGGTAGAGGCCCCCCAAGTCTGGTAAGCGGAGTTTCCCAAATCATGCCCCCAACTAGCCAACCCCAGACCCACCACCCCTCATCCACCCCCGCAACCACACCCTCCACCCCAAATCTCCGCCTCACGATGCTTCTCCCACCTGCCTATCCTTTACGGCCCTTCTCCCACTCGCCCGTGTTTGCGGCGCTTCCCACTCGCTTGTACTTGCGGCGGTTCTCTCATCTGCCCGTGCTGCGGTGGATCTCCCACCCACCCACCCTTTTGCCGCTGCGCGGCGGCTAGCGGGCTAGCGGGACTTCCGCCCGCCCTTGACCACTGCGCAACGGCAAGAT
>NZ_BOOA01000048.1 GCF_016862995.1 Acrocarpospora phusangensis | reverse complement strand
AGAAGTAACGCAGTGACTGATGTAACGCAGTGAACGAATAGCTTGGCTCCGTCGTCTAGTGGCCCAGGACGCCGCCCTCTCAAGGCGGTAGCGGCGGTTCGAATCCGCTCGGGGCTACCAAGCAGGACCCCTCCATCGTGAGGGGTCTTTTCGTTTGCCTTCCGATTGGATAGTGTTACTATCGGAAGTGTCACTATCCAATGGAGGGCGCGATGTACACACTGCTGGCCGACGGACGGGAAGAGGCCATCGCGGGACCGGTCGTGCCGCACGGGGTCCCGTTACTGGGCTGGGAGCGCAAGCCGCACGGCTGGTGCCGGGGCGATGCCTGCGTGCCCGCCTTCCGGGCCGCCGCGGCCGAGACGCCCGCCGGGGTGGACGTGGCCGCCTTCGCCGAGCTGCTCGGGCGGATGGCCGTGGTCGACACCGCCAACGAGGTCATCGTGGTCGGCGAAACCCAGGAACTCACTCCCGACGTGGCCCCCGATTTCACCCTGGACGGCCTCACGCTGAGCGAACTGCGCGGCACCAAGGTCGCGCTGGTCTTCTGGGCGTCCTGGTGCGGCTGCCGGTATGACCTGAGCGCCTGGGACGACCTGCACCGCGAACTCGCGCCGTACGGGTTCCGGGTGGTGAGCGTCTCGCTGGACCGCGAACGCGCCGACGCCGCGCCCTGGATCGCCGGCCTCGCCCACACCTGCCTGGTGGACACCGAGGGCACGGTCGCGGAGCTGTACAACGTCATCAACGTGCCCACCGTCGTGTGGGTGGACGAATCCGGCAGGATCGCCCGCCCGCAGGACACCATGACCGCCACCGACACCTTCCGCGCGATGAACGGACTGTCCTCGGAGGCCGCCACCGCCGCCCTGCGGGCCTGGGTGCGCACCGGCGACTCCGGCCTCACCCGCGCGTCTGTACGGGCCCACCTGCGCGTGCCCAGCCCCGACGAGCGCCGTGCCCGCCTGCACGCCCGCCTGGCCACCTGGCTCTTCCGCCGATCCCGTACGGCCTCCGCCCGCGAGCACCTGGCCACCGCGGCCCGGCTGGCCCCCCACGACGTCGCCATCCGGCGCGGCCTGATGCCCCTGGACGGGGTCGACCCCTTCGGCGAGGAGTACTTCAAGCTCCGCGGCGAACTCGAATCCTCCGGGGTCGCCGTCTACCGTCCGCTCCCGGACTGGTCAGGCGATTTGCTTTCCACGGCACCTGGGTTCGAAAATTAGACCCATGACGACGACGATGAACCCCCAGAACTCGCGCACCCACACGTGGACGCCGCCCACCGTCCTGCCGGCGCACTTCGCCGAACTCAGCGGCCTGGAGTTCCTCCAGGCCATGCTGGACGGGAAGATCCCGGCGCCCCCGATCGCGGGCACCCTGGACTTCACCCTGGTCAGCGTCGGGCCGGGCGTCGCCGTCTTCGAGGGCCAGACCGGCGAGCACCAGTACAACCCGCTGGGCAGCATCCACGGAGGCTACCTGGCCACCCTGCTCGACTCCGCCCTCGGCTGCGCGGTCATGACCACGCTGCCGCCGGGCCAGGCGTACACGACCATCCAGCTCAACGTGAACATGATCAGGCCGGCCTTCGCCCACACCGGCCCGCTCCGCTGCGAGGCCACCACCCTGCACGTGGGCCGTACGGTCGCGACCGCCGAAGCCAGGATCACCGGCACGGCGGACGGCAAACTGTACGCGCACGGCACCACCACCTGCGCGATCTTCCCCCTCCGCTAGGGAGGGGTCACTTGCCGGAGCGGGCCTTGAAGAGGGCGCGCTTGGCGGCCTTGATCACCTGCTTGTCGGGGTGGGCGTCGCCGATGGCCTCCAGCAGCTCCTCGACGTGCGGGTGACGCACCTTCCAGATCACGTCGAGGAGGCCGATCAGGTCCGTCGCCGGGCCGATGTCCTCCAGGCTGCTGACGAACTCCGGACGGCCGAGACCGGCGGAGATGGTCCACATGTCCAGGATCAGCCAGTGCGTGTCCGCCTGGGTGGGTTCGGGGGCGTCCTCCACGTCCAGCTGCGTGAGATGCGTCGCCGCGTACGGCCGGAGCGAGGGCTCCTTGAGGGCGTTCAGCCAGGCCGGGACGGCGACCTCGCCGAGCGAGCCCACCATGCTGGCCGCCTGCACGCGGACCAGCGCGTCGGACTCGTCCGCCACGGCGGCGGCCAGGAGCTCGTGGGCGGCCGTGGCGGGCTCGCGCAGCCGCATCCAGGCGGCGAACTCCGCGTCGGCCTCCTCCTCGGACATGTCGGCGCTGGCGGAGAGCAGATCGTGCGCGGTCATCGCGTCGATGGCGGTCCTGGCGTCGACCTCGATGTCCTCGTCGTCCACCAGGTGCACGACGCCCTCCACGCCCAGCGGCGTGAACACGACCTCGTCGGCGTCGGTGACCTCGACCATGCCGTACCCCGTGAGCCAGCCGAGGACGGAGGCGAGCGGGTCGGCGACGGCCGCCCAGGCGTCGGCGCCCAGGTCGTCGTATTCGGCGACCGCTTCGGCGAGTTCGGCGCGGAGTTCGGCGAGGGGCTTGCGGAGGCCGCCGACCAGGACGCGGGCCAGGAACTCCCGGGTCAGGCCGGACAGGGCCAGAGTCAGGTCGTCGTCGTCCAGCTCGGGATCGCCGTAGTCGATCGAGTGCAGGCCCTGCATCCAGGCGTCCAGCACGTCCTCGTCGTCCTCGAACGGCCAGGCGGCGGTGTCGGAGTCGACGCTGACCGTGTCCTCGCCGTCGGGGGTGAGGAACTCCAGGTCGATGGCGAGGTTCCAGAGGTTCCACAGCTTCTGCGGCTCGGTCAGCGAGAGCACGGCCAGCGCCTCGTTCACCTCGCTCTCGCTGAGCAGGGTCTCGGTGCCGACCTTGCGCTGCACGCCCACCCAGACGGCCAGGTCACGGGCCTGGGCGAGGAGTGGGACCGCGCGGGCGGCGGCGGCCAGCTCCACGTCGGGACGGAGCCGGATGGTGGGCAGCTCGGCGATCTCGTCGGCGAACGGCTCGAAGTCGCCGAGGCTCTCGTCCTCGTCGCCCTCCTCGTCCTCCTCCTCGTCCCAGTCCCGCTCGGCGAGCGTGTCCTCCATCCGGTCGACGAACTCCTCCTCGAGGTCGTCGAGCTCGGCCAGGAGCTCGTTCAGCGCGTGCGATCCCTTGACGAGCCGGCCGGTCTCGGACAGGAACGTCAGGTACGCGCGCACGGCCGGGATCATGCCGTCGGCGGCCTCGTCCGGGTCCTCGACCACCTGGGGCATTCGCTCCAGCAGGACGGTACGCAGATCGTCGCGTCGCCAGAGGCCGACGTCGCCGCTGGCGGTGAGCCGATGCCACAGGGCCGCCGGGCCCACCAAATCGGGGTCGTTGCCTGGCGCGTGGGACGGCGCCCAGAGGATGAACTCCTGGAGCAGGGGACGCAGTTCCGCCGCGGCCGCCTCGATGCGATCTGTCACCCCGCCAGCCTAGGGCTAACAGGGCATGCACTCTAATCAGTTAGGGCAGCGACGGCACTGAGGTTCGGTGCCGGACGCGATTCGCCCGGCGGCTTCCGGCCGCGTTCGAGCGGTCCTTCCCGCAGATGGCCGCCCCATCGGCCGAGGTCCGGCGGACCTGCTCGCGATCACATGTGCGCGGCTCAGAGAGCCTCGGCCACAGGACGGCGGCCGCCGAGGCGGGCGGGAACGGAGGTGAGCGCCGCCACGACGACCACGGTCGCCAGCACCAGGGCCAGCAACTGCCAGATCGAGGGCAGCGCGGCCCTGTCGCCGTCGCCACCGGTGATCGCGTTTATCGCGGCGAACAGGGCGAAGCCTCCCGGGAAGACGCCGACAACGGCGCCGACGAGCGCGGGCAGGACCTGGGCGGCCGCCAGGGCCGCACTCACGTCGCCGGGGGTCGCGCCGAGGGCGCGCGCCAGCGCCGACGAATGCCGGTTGTCGAGCACCGTCGCCCAGGTGATGACGACGGCGTTGACCGCCGCCAGGCAGAGCAGCATGACCGTCCAGACCAGGAGCACGTGGCGCAGCACCTCCACCTGGGCGTCGTCGTATCCGCCGGCCAGTGGCTGGGTCGCGAGGAAGGCGTTGAGCACCAGCAGGACGAAGATCCCGCTGACCGTTGTCGCGATGCTGGCCACCCCCAGCACCACCCGTCGCGGCCGGCGGGCGGCGACCCGCAGGGCGAGCAGCAGCGGGACGGGCAACCGCGCCGAGATCGCGATCAGCCAGCCGGTGCGGCGGGGCGGGCGGGGCGAGTCGGCCAGGGCGCCGACGGTGCTGGAGCGAGCGGCGCGCACGGCTGGAACAGCGGTCGCGACAATCACGACGCCGAGCGCCACGGCGGTCACCGTACCGACGGTGGACATGGTCATCGACGGGACGCCCGCGCTGCCGACGAGGCCGGCGCTGGACTCGGTGAGCAGCGGAGCGGCCCATGATCCGGCCGCCAGCCCGGCCGCGGCCGCGACGAGGGCCACGAGGACGTACTCCGCGAGCAGCACGGCGGCGACCAGGCCCGGTGTGCCGCCGACCGCCTTGAGGAGGCCGACGCGCCTGGTCTGATCGGCCATCCGGCCGCCGACCAGCACCGACAGACTGGCCACGGCGAGCAGACCGAGCAGCCAGGCTCCGATCAGCAGCAGGATCTGGGAGTCCCTGGCCAGCTCGGTGGCCTCTTCGAGGATGTTCTGCCAGGCCTGCATGGTCGCGGCGCCGCCATGGTCGTGGTTCGCCGCCACGAACGCCTGGGCCTCGTCCGGGTGGGCCAGCTTCAGGTTCATCACGTACGCCAGCGAGTCCGGATCCGGGGTGAGGCTCCGCACATCCCCCTGGGTGAGCCAGACCAGACCCGGATTCCGCAACAGGTCCGGAAGGAGACGGGACAGCTTCTCGGGAGCCGCACCGCTCGCGCAGCCGACGGCGACCATGCAGGACCCGCCCGGATAGGGCGGCATGGCGGCGGTGACCGCGATGCCGACGACCTCGAACGACCGGCCGTCCAAGGTGACCGGATCACCGACGCGCACCCGGAGGGCGTCGGCGAAGGCCGCCTCGACGACCACGCCTCCGTCGCTGACCCAACTGCCCTGGGCCAGTTCCGGCTGGTCGACCGACGCGGGCGCGACGTCGCGCCCCACGGCCTGCACATCCGCCGTTCGACCGGACACCTGAAGCCGCGCCGGAACGACCGGGTACGGCCCGCTGCGGTCGACGACGCCGGGAGCCCCGGCCAATTCCTCGAGGCCGGGAAGCTTCGCGGACCGGATGACGCCGGCGACCACGTCGGGTCCGCTGGTCGCCTCCCGGGTGCTCTGGTACGGATCGCCGGCCGCGTCGCGCAGCACGAGTCCGAGCGTCAGCGTCGTGGTGGCCGCCATGATGGCCAGCAGCAGAAGCGCGGTCTCGGTACGCCGCCGCCGGAGGTCCCGGACGGCGAGGCGGACCACGAGCAGGATGCGGCCCATCGCCCTCAGCCCTCCAGCCCGGATCCGGCCGGCAGCGCCGGCGACTCGACATCCCCCACGGTGGTGAGCTCCCCCAACATCGCCAGCACCACTTCCCGCCGCATCAGCCCGCTAACCGTTATCCATATATCTAACGGTTATCCCCAATTGCGGCAAGCCTGTGCGTTAACCGGTCGCGGCACGGCAGCGGAGCCCGGCCGTCGGTGTCGGCCGGTTGGCCTGCGGGGAGGAGCGGGCGGGGTGGGCGCGGCGGACCACGGGAAGCGAGGGCGTGGGGGTCAGTTGGAACGGCGCATGGCCTCGGTGATGCGCTCGGCGGCGGTCACGACGGGGATGGCGTGGAGGCGGCCGGGGGTACGGCTGAGGCGTTCGATGGGGCCGGAGACGGAGACGGCGGCGATGACCTTGCCACCGGCGCCGCGGATGGGGGCGGAGACGCTGGCGACGCCCTGCTCGCGCTCGCCGACGCTGTGGGCCCAGCCGCGGCGGCGTACGCTGGCGAGAGTGGCGGCGGTGAACTTGGCGCCGCGCAGGCCGCGGTGGAGGCGGTCGGGCTCCTCCCAGGCGAGCAGGATCTGGGCGGCGGAACCGGCGGCCATCGGGAGGGCCGAGCCGACGGGCACGGTGTCGCGCAGGCCGCTGGCGCGTTCGGCGGCGGCGACGCAGACGCGTTCGTCGCCCTGGCGGCGGTAGAGCTGGGCGCTTTCGCCGGTCTGGTCGCGCAGGTGGGTGAGGACGGGCCCGGCGACGGCGAGCAGGCGGTCCTCGCCGGCCGCGGTGGACAGCTCCGAGAGCCGGGGGCCGAGAATGAAGCGGCCCTGGGTGTCGCGGGAGACGATGCGGTGGTGTTCCAAGGCCACGGCCAGCCGGTGGGCGGTCGGCCTGGCCAGGCCGGTGGCCTGCACCAGCTGGGCCAGCGAAGCCGGTCCGGCCTCCAGGGCGTTGAGCACGAGAACGGCCTTGTCGAGTACCCCGACTCCGCTAGAGTTGTCCATACCCCGATACTGCCGTCTCGCTATCCGAGATGCAAACGCGTTACCAAGTGGCAGCCGGTAGAGTTCCATATCCCGATATTTCAGTCTCATCATAAGAGATGATCACTCGGGGGAAAAGACGCAAGGAGGCGTTGAAAACCATGGGTCGCACACTGGCCGAGAAAGTCTGGGAACAGCATGTCGTGCGGCGCGCCGAGGGCGAGCCCGACCTGCTCTTCATCGACCTGCACCTCATCCACGAGGTGACCAGCCCACAGGCGTTCGACGGCCTGCGACTCGCGGACCGGAAGGTGCGGCGTCCCGATCTCACCATCGCGACCGAGGACCACAACGTCCCCACGGTGCTCGGCCCGATCAGCGACCCGGTCTCCCGGGCCCAGGTCGAGACGCTCCGCAAGAACGCCGCCGAGTTCGGCCTGCGGCTGCATCCCATGGGCGACGCCGGGCAGGGCGTGGTGCACATCATCGGCCCGCAGTTCGGCCTGACCCAGCCGGGCATGACCATCGTCTGCGGCGACTCGCACACCTCCACCCACGGCGCGTTCGGCGGCATCGCCTTCGGCATCGGCACCTCCGAGGTGGAGCACGTGCTCGCCACCCAGACGCTGCCCGCCTACCGGCCCAAGACCATGGCCATCGAGGTCAGCGGCGCACTGCCGTACGGCGTGACCGCCAAGGACCTGATCCTGGCCATCATCGCCAAGATCGGCACCGGCGGCGGCCAGGGCTACATCGTGGAGTACCGCGGCGAGGCCATCAGGAACCTGTCGATGGAAGGCCGGATGACGGTCTGCAACATGTCCATCGAGGCGGGCGCGCGGGCCGGCATGATCGCCCCCGACGAGACCACGTTCGCCTACCTCAAGGGCCGCCCGCACGCCCCCGAGGGCCCCGCCTGGGACGAGGCCGTGGCCTACTGGCGCACCCTCAGGACCGACGAGGACGCCGTCTTCGACCAGGTCGTCGAGATCGACGCGAGCACGCTGACCCCCTTCGTGACGTGGGGGACCAACCCGGGGCAGGGGGCTCCGCTGGCGGCGTCCGTACCGGCGCCGGAGGAGTTCGCGGACCCGGTGGAGCGGTCGGCGGCCGAGCGGGCGCTGGAGTACATGGGGCTCACCGCCGGGACGCCGCTGCGCGACGTCGAGGTGGACACGGTCTTCGTCGGGTCGTGCACCAACGGGCGCCTGGAGGACCTGCGCGCCGCCGCCGACATCCTGCGCGGCCGTACGGTCAAGACCAGGACGCTGATCGTGCCCGGTTCCATGCTGGTCAAGCTGGAGGCCGAGCGGGAGGGCCTGGACGAGGTGTTCCGGGCCGCCGGCGCCGAGTGGCGGGAGGCGGGCTGCTCCATGTGCCTGGGCATGAACCCGGACACCCTCGCCCCCGGCGAGCGCAGCGCCTCCACCTCCAACCGCAACTTCGAGGGCCGGCAGGGCAAGGGCGGCCGGACCCATCTGGTGTCTCCGCAGGTCGCCGCCGCGACCGCCGTCACCGGCAAGCTGACCGCCCCCGCCGACCTCTAACGGAGAACCACGATCATGGAAGCCTTCACCACCCACACCGGAACGGCCGTCCCGCTGCGCCGCAGCAACGTGGACACCGACCAGATCATCCCGGCCGTCTGGCTCAAGCAGGTCAGCCGTACCGGCTTCGAGAAGGGCCTGTTCGCCGCCTGGCGCGAGGACCCCGCTTTCGTCCTGAACAACCCGGTCTACCAGGGCGCCTCGGTCCTGCTGGCCGGCCCCGACTTCGGCACGGGCTCGTCCCGCGAACACGCCGTCTGGGCCCTCCAGCAGTACGGCTTCCGCGTCGTGATCGCGGCCAGGTTCGGCGACATCTTCCGCAACAACTCCACCAAGATGGGCCTGCTCCCCGTCGTCCTGGACGCCAAGGTGGTCGAGGAACTCCAGGCCGCCGCCGAGGCGGACCCGACCGCGGAGATCACCGTCGACCTGGTGGAGCGCCAGGTCAGGCTGGGGGAGAGCGCCTGGTCGTTCGAGATCGACGACTACACCCGCTGGCGGCTGCTGGAGGGCCTGGACGACATCGGACTGACCCTGCGTCACGCCGACGACATCGCCACGTACGAGAATGGTCGGCAGCCATGGCTGCCGACGACCGTCTGACCCCACTGGGCGGACCAGAAGACGAGCTGGCGCGGCGACTGCGGGACACGCATCGCCGCGTCAGGACGCTCCCCGTGCCCCGCGAGGAGCGGGCTCGCCTCGCCCGCAGGCTGCTGGCCATCTGCAATACCGCCAAGTGGGACATTCCCCACGCAATTGCCCGGCTGGATGGCTTCATCGCCTACCTGGACGGCGAATTCGACACGCCGAGTGAAGACCAAATCACGTAAGGTGATTGAGTCGCGCGCGTTCCTCCCTTACTTTCGAGCGCGTAAGGGGGAGGAACCAGATGAACAAGAAGGAACTCGTCGACGCGATCGCTGACCGCGTCGGGGACAAGAAGACGGCCACCGAGGCGGTCAACGCCGTCCTTGAGGCCATCCAGCACGCGGTGGCGAGCGGCGACAAGGTTTCCATCACCGGCTTCGGCGCCTTTGAGATGGTGCACAAGCCGGCCCGCCAGGCTCGGAACCCTTCGACCGGCGCGCCGATCAAGGTCGCCGAGAGCTGGGCGCCCAAATTCCGCCCAGGGGCGGACTTCAAGGAGCTGGTCAACGCCGGCGGCAAGAAGCACGCCAAAAAGAAGTAGCTTGCGAGAACGGCGCCCTACCCGGGCGCCGTTCTGATCTCACGGGACCGGGAACGTGCTCAGCGTGATGTAGGTGATCCGGTCGCCCGTCATGACGATGTTGACGCGCTGGCCGGAGCGCAGCAGGCGGAGCGGCCCCGCGTCGAAGGCCGCCGTGCCGAACGGCAGCTCCGTGCCGTCGTCGAGGTAGACCGAGCCGGAGCGGCTCGTCTCGTCGTAGGTCTTCACCGTGGCCTGCACGTGATCAGCGTAACCTCAGCGGGCCGGAATGTAGGAGGCCAGGCCGCGGACGAGGATGTCCACGCCGAGTTCGAAGCGGTAGTCGTTGGACTCGTCCACCATGTACGGCGCCATGGCGACCATGTTGGGGAAACGCTCGGGCGGCAGGTCGGCGAAGTAGTTCATGATCTCGGCGCGTTTGCTCTCCCAGGTCGCCTCGTCCATGTCGCGGTAGCGTTCCAGCCACATGCCCTCCTCCAGGCAGAAGCCCTCGATGTAGGTGGACAGCAGGTCGCCGGCCATGGCGGCCACCGGGTCGGGCATGCCGCTGGCGCGGAAGATGGCCATCAGGCGTTCCACGTGCGGGAGGAGCTCGGGGCTGAACGGGATGTGGGCCATGGAGATGCGGGCCAGGTCGCGGTGGCGGCGCAGCCGGGCGCGGCCGTGCCTGGCGAACTCCTTGACCTGCTCCTGCCAGTTCTCCGGGTCGGGGTCGGGCAGCTCGTAGCCCTCGAACGTGCGGTTGTACATGAGCTCGAACAGCTCGTCCTTGTTGGCGACGTGCACGTAGAGCGCCGACACGGCGACGCCCAGCTCCAGCGCGACCTGCCGCATGCTGAACCGGTCGTAGCCCTCCCTGTCGAGTACGGCGTAGGCCGCGTCGACGATCCGCTCCCTGGTCAGCGGCACCCTCGCGGGGGCGGGCCGGCGGCGGTGGCGGTCCCAGGGCGGGGCCGGCAGGTCGGTCTCGCTCATCTCATCACCTCTTCCCGCACTGTAGTGAACGACGATCGTGAAGGCGAACACGACTCTTGTCCGATGAACAGTGTTCATGCTAGAACGGTGTTCATTAGAATCTGAACACTGTTCTCCTCTGGAGGTCCCCCCATGACCACGACTGCCGCCGACGAGGCCGTCGGCTATCGATGGCGCTGGCCGGCGCTGTTCGTCATCCTCGGCGCGGAGATCATGGACCTGATCGACGCCATGGTCACCAACATCGCCGGTCCGCACGTCCGGGCCGACCTGGGCGGCTCGGAGACCGTGCTGCAGTGGCTCGGCGCGGCCTACATGCTGGCCATGGCGACCGGTCTGCTCACCGGCGGGCGGCTCGGCGACATCTTCGGACGGCGCCGGATGTTCCTGATCGGGGCGGCGGGCTTCACGCTCGGGTCGCTGCTGTGCGGCCTGTCCCAGTCGCCGGAGATGTTGGTCGGGTCGCGAGTGCTCCAGGGGCTGTTCGCGGCCGTCATGATCCCGCAGGGCCTCGGCATGATCAAGGAGATGTTCCCGCCGAAGGAGATGGCCACCGCGTTCGGCATGTTCGGGCCGGTCATGGGCCTGGCCTCGGTGGGCGGGCCGATCCTGGCCGGCTGGCTGATCGACGCCGACCTGTTCGGCACGGGCTGGCGCATGATCTTCCTGATCAACCTGCCGGTCGGCCTGCTGGCCTTCGCGGCCGGCCTGCGCTTCCTGCCCGAGTCGCGCTCGCCGCACCCGCTCCGGCTGGACCTGCTCGGCGTGGCGCTGGCCTCGGTGGCCGGGGTGCTGATCGTGTACCCGCTGGTGCAGGGCCGCGAGAAGGACTGGCCCGCCTGGGCGTTCGTCATGATCGCCGCGTCGGTGGCGGTGTTCGGGCTGTTCGGCGTGTACCAGGCCCGCCGGCGCCGGTGGGGCCGGGACCCGCTGATCGAGCCCAGCCTGTTCCGGAAGCGGGCCTTCAACGGCGGCCTGGTCACCGGGATGGTGTTCTTCGCCGGCATGGCGGGCTTCATGCTGGTCTTCAACCTGTACACGCAGATCGGGCTGGGCTACTCGCCGCTCAAGGCCGGGCTCGCGGGGGTGCCCTGGTCGCTCGGCATGATCGCCGGGTTCGGCCTGGCGCAGCCGCTGCTCAAGTTCGGCCGCCGCTGCTTCCAGCTCGGCACGACGATCATGATCCTGGGGGTGGTCGGCGTCTGGGCCACGCTGCAGATCGCCGGGCTCCACGTCACGCCCTGGCAGCTCACGCCCGCCCTGGTGGTGACCGGTCTCGGCATGGGCCTGCTCATGGCGCCCTTCTTCGACCTGGTCCTGGCCGGGGTCGAGCCCGAGGAGACCGGCTCCGCCTCCGGCACGCTCACCGCGATCCAGCAGCTCGGCAACGCGTTCGGGGTCGCCCTGCTCGGCACGGTCTTCTTCGACCTGCTCGGGGACGTGCCCACCGGGCCGAGCTTCGAGAACGCGATGGAGGTCACGCTCTGGGTGGTCGCCGGCATGCTGGCGCTGACCTTCGCGGTCTCGTTCCTGCTGCCGGAGAAGGCCCGCGAGGAGTCAGCCGGTCACTAGGAACCCAGGAACTTGGCGGCCACGGCGGCGGTGTGCGGGCCCAGGCCCAGCGCCGTCGCCGTACGCAGGTCCTCGACCGTGTCCACGTCGCGGCGGACGGTCGGGATGTCGTCCAGGGCCAGTTCCTTCGCGCCGCCGGCGAGGTGGCGGGCGCGGGACTCGCCGCCGAAGCGGGGGGTGAACGGGATGCCGGCGAGGGTGGCGTACAGGGTGGTGCCGGTGCCGGGGGCGTCGGGGACGAAGGATTCGTCGAACTCGCCGGCCGCCGTCAGGGCGCGGGCCAGTTCGGCGGGGCGGAGGGCGGGCAGGTCGGCCTGGAGCGCGGCCACGGGATCGCCGGGCGAGAGCCGTACGGCCTCGGCGAAGCCGGCGCGGAGTGCGGTGTTGAGGCCCCTGTCCGGGTCGGCGACCACGACGGCGCCCAGGTCGGCCAGGCGGGCCGCGGGGATGGGGTCGGCGGTGACCACGATCACCCGGGCGACCAGGGGGCAGGCCAGGGCGGCCGAGGCGGTGTCGGCGGCGACGGCCACGGCGAGGTCCTCGCGGTGGGCGCCCGCCGCGCCCGCGAGCCGGGTCTTGGCCCTGAGGAGGGTCTTCACCGGGATGATCATCGACCAGCGTGCTCGGTGCATTACCCAAGCATCCCGCCTCGACATCGGCTTGACGTAACCGGGAGACTGACCCGCACAGACCGTGCTGTTCGGGGACAGGTGAGGATACAAACGATGAGCCGCCGCGCCGGGCGACCCACCCGATTCTGGGAAGGGGTCGCCATCGTGATCGTCAAGCCGCTCTCCCTGCTGCTCGTCAAGCGGGACTGGCGGCGGGGAGACCTGATTCCCAGGCGGGGCGGGGTGATCGTGGCGGCCAACCACCTGTCCTGGACCGATCCCGTGCTGCTCTCGCACTACCTGCACGTGAACGGCCGCTGGCCGGTCATCCTGGCCAAGGCGGGCCTGTTCCGGGTGCCCGTGCTCGGCTACCTGGTGCGCGCCCTGCTGGCCATCCCGGTGGAGCGCGGCAGCGCGTCGGCCACCGAGTCACTGGCCGTCGCCGAGCAGCGGCTGCGCGACGGCGGCTGCGTGCTCTTCTACCCGGAGGGCACGATCACCCGCGATCCGGACCTGTGGCCGATGACGGGCAAGACAGGCGTCGCCCGGCTGGCGCTGACCACGGGCGCCCAGGTCATCCCGATCGCCCACTGGGGCGCCCAGGAGCTGCTGCCGTACGGCCAGACGAAGATCAGGCTGTTCCCCCGCAAGACCTTCCGGGTGCTGGCCGGGCCCCCGGTGGACCTGTCCCGGCACCAGGGGGTCGGCCCCGAGGCGCTGCGGGAGGCGACCGCCGACATCATGGCGGCCATCACCGCGCAGCTGGCGGAGCTGCGCGGCGAGAAGGCCCCCGACGTCCGCGCTAACGGCTGACTTCGGCGTACGGTGAGGGAATGACCAAGGCTGCCGTGCTCGGAACCGGCTCGTGGGGGACGACATTCGGGATGATCCTCGCCGAGGCGGGCACCCGGACGACGCTGTGGGGGCGGCGCGCCGAGATCGTGCACGCCATCGACCGCGACCATGAGAACCCCGACTACCTGCCCGGACTCCAGCTTCCTGAGACGCTGCGGGCGACCACCGACCCGGCGGAGGCGATGGCCGGGGCCGACTTCGTGGTGCTGGCCGTGCCGGCCCAGACGCTGCGCGAGAACCTGGCCGCGTGGCGGCCGTACCTGCCGCCTGGAGCGGTCCTGGTCAGCCTGATGAAGGGGATCGAGCTCGGCACGACCAAGCGGATGAGCGAGGTCATCACCGAGGTGGCCGAGGTGCCGCCCGGCCGGGTGGCCGTGGTGTCGGGGCCGAACCTGGTGGGCGAGCTGGCCCAGCGTCAGCCGGCCGCCGCGGTGGTGGCCTGCCCGGACCAGCTGGTGGCCGAGCGGTTCCAGGAGGCGTGCCACCTGCCGTGGTTCCGGACGTACACCAATCCGGACGTGGTGGGCGTGGAGCTCGGCGGCGCGGTCAAGAACGTGATCGCGCTGGCGGTCGGCGTGGCGGTCGGGATGGGGCTCGGCGACAACCTGCGGGCCACGCTGATGACGCGCGGGCTGGCGGAGATCTCCCGGCTGGGCGCGGCGCTGGGCGCGGACCCGCACACCTTCGCCGGGCTGGCCGGGATGGGCGACCTGATCGCGACCTGCACCTCGCCGCTGTCCCGCAACCGCACGTTCGGCGAGAACCTCGGGCGCGGCATGACCATGGCCGAGGTGGTGGCCGCCACCAAGCAGACGGCCGAGGGCGTGAAGTCCTGCGAGTCGGTGCTGGACCTGGCCACCAAGCACGACGTGGAGATGCCCATCACCGAGGTCGTGGTGGGGGTCGTGCACGACGGCATGACCCCGGCCGAGGCCGCTGTGCTCCTGATGTCACGTACGCCCAAGCCTGAACGATATGGCGTGTAAATCCTGATAAAAGAAGCTGGTGAGCGTGAAGCGCAGCCGGAGACGACTCGGAGAGAACTCCAGGGCGGTCCACCTGCCCGCCCCGGCCACCCCCCGGCAGGTCCCCGTCGGGCCGCCGGTCTGGCGTTCGGCGGCGTGGACCTTCGACAGCACCTCCGAGCAGGCCGACGTGCTGGCCGAGCACATCCCCGGCTTCGCCTACAGCCGGATCGACAACCCGACGGTGGCGGCCTTCGCCGACGGCGTCGCCTCGCTGGAGGGGGCCGCCGCGCCTGAGGACGTGGCCGGGCAGGCGTTCTCCTCCGGCATGGCGGCCATCAACGCGGTGCTGATGACCTTCCTGCGCGCGGGCACGCACGTGGTCGCGCCCGCGCCGATCCACGGGCCGACGTACTCGCTGCTGGTCAACGTGCTCAGCAGGTTCGGGGTCACCGTCGACTTCGTCGACTACTCCGACGTGCGGCGGGTGCGCTCCGCCGTACGCGCCAACACCAAGGTCGTGTACGCGGAGACGCTGGCCAACCCGACCATGGCCGTGGCCGACATCCGCGGCCTCTACCGGATCGCCCGGGAGGCCGGCGCCCTGCTGGTGGTCGACTCCACCTTCGCCACCCCGGTCGTCTGCCGCCCGCTGGAGCACGGCGCCGACCTGGTCGTGCACTCGGCCACCAAGTACATCGGCGGTCACGACGACTGCACCGGCGGCGTCGTGGTCGGCCGGCCCGACCTGATCGGCCAGATCCGCGAGGTGCGCATCGACACCGGCGCCTCGCTCTCACCCGACGAGGCGTTCCTGCTCAGGCGCGGCCTGGAGACGCTCCCGCTGCGGGTCCGCCGGATGTGCTCGACCGCCCTGGTGTTCGCGGCCGCGATCGCCAAACACCCCGCGGTGCGCCGCGTCGACTACCCCGGCCTGCCCAGCCATCCCGGCCACCAGCTGGCCCGGCTGCTGTTCGACTCCGGGCCCGAGGGCACCCGGTTCGGGGCCATGGTCACGGTGACGCCGCGCGGCGGATTCGAGGCCGGGGCCGCGCTCGCCGACGCCCTCCGGCTCGCCAGGATCGCCACCTCCATGGGCGGCACCCACACCAAGGTCGCCCACGTGGCCTCGGTGACCCGCGCGGAGGAGGCGATTCCGGGCGTGGACGCGGGAGCCGTACGGTTCTCTATCGGGCTGGAGGACGCGGAAGACCTGATAGCGGACACCACCCAGGCACTCGACGCGCTTCGGTCTGTGTCGCCCACGCGTGGTTGACAAGGCATTTTGACCACCACACAGGGTAGATTCGGGCGTCATGAGCAAGATTCGCGTAGCGGTGGTATTCGGTGGGCGCAACTCCGAGCACGCGGTGTCCCTGATGGGGGCTGGCAGCGTGCTGGAGGTGATCGACCGGGACGCGTACGAGGTTGTGCCGATCGGGATCGCCCCGGACGGGCGCTGGGTGCTGGCCGCGCCCGGGCAGAGTTACGCCATCGAGGGCAGCAAGCTGCCCGAGGTGGACACCTCGGGGGCGGAGCTGGCGCTGCCGTCCTCGTCCGGCATGGTGGCGATGGAACCCGGGCAGATCCCGCGGTCGCTGGGGGACGTGGACGTGGTGTTCCCGGTGCTGCACGGGCCTTTCGGGGAGGACGGCACACTCCAGGGACTGCTGGAGATGGCGGGCGTGCGGTATGTCGGGTCCGGGGTGCTGGCCAGCGCGGTCGGCATGGACAAGGCGTTCATGAAGCAGCTGCTGAAGGCGGCCGGGCTGCCGGTCGGGCCGTACGTGGTGGTGCAGGACCGGCACTGGCGCGGTGACCGGGCCCAGGTGCTGAAGGAGATCGAGGATCTCGGCTGGCCGGTGTTCGTGAAGCCGGCGCGGGCCGGGTCCTCGCAGGGCATCTCGAAGGCGAGCACCCCGGACGAGCTGGAGGCGGCCATCGAGGCCGCCCGCGCGCACGACCCGAAGGTGCTGGTGGAGGCGGCCATCCCGGGCCGGGAGATCGAGTGCGCGGTGCTGGAGTCGCTCGGCGACGCCGGTCCCGAGGCCAGCCTGCCGGGCGAGGTGGTGGTCAAGGGCGGCCAGGAGTTCTTCGACTTCGAGGCCAAGTACTACGCCGACCAGATGGCGCTGGAGGTTCCCGCGGAGCTGCCCGCCGAGGTCACGGCGGAGATCCAGTCGATGGCGATCCGCGCGTTCGAGGCGCTGGGCTGCGAGGGGCTGTCCCGGGTGGACTTCTTCTACACGCCCGCGGGGGAGCTCATCCTCAACGAGATCAACACGATGCCCGGGTTCACGTCGCTGTCGGTGGCGCCCCAGCTGTGGGCGGCGACCGGACTGTCGTACGGGCAGCTGGTGGACCGCCTGATCCAGCTGGCCCTGCACCGGCCGGTGGGACTGCGTTAGTCCTATATTTCGCGCTTGACCTATGGGTAATCGTGTGGCGAGGGCGGCCATGCCCGCGCGAAATGTAGGACTAGGGGATTGTCGCCTTGATGGGATCGGCGAGGCTGACCAGGATGTCACCCGGCTGATGGATCACCGAGATCGTCACCTGGACGTACGCCTCCCGGTTGACCGCGGTGAACAGGGTGGGGTTGTTCGGCTCGGTGAACCAGGCCACCCCGTTGATGTCGTTCACGGTGTCGGTGGGGGCCATCGCCGCCGGACGGTCCACCCCGCAGCGCACGGTGATCTGCCCGGCTCCCCACACCGCCACGTACGGCGAGGGCGGCTCGGTCGCCACCCGGTGCTCCCCGTCCAGCTCCCGGGGCAACGCCGCGCCCAGCTGCTTGCACGCCGCCGCCGCCGGACCCTGCGGACTCGGCGGCTCCACGCGTACGGCACTGGAACACGCGGCCACCGCCAGGACGAGCAGGGCGATCAGTGACTTCATCAATAATCTCAAATATGGACGATCGGGCACGTCAGAGTACGGGTGATGCCCCGTACGGCCTGGATCTGCGCCACCACGAGCTTGCCCAGCTCGTCCACGTTGCGCGCCTCCGCCCGGACGATCACGTCGTACGGACCGGTGACGTCTTCGGCTTGCGTGACACCGGGGATCTTGGCGATCGCGTCCGCCACAGCGGCGGCCTTGCCGACCTCGGTCTGAATAAGGATGTAGGCCTGCACCATCAGGTCCTCCCGGGATTGATCACCACCGAAAGGTCAACGTACCCCGAACACCAGGAGGTGTGACATCACAGTCGGAGAACTAGGCGAATTCGGTGTAGTTAGCCGGATTGCGGGACGTCTGTCCCACAGTGCGTCGGTGCTGCTCGGCCCCGGGGACGACGCCGCGGTCCTGGCTGCGCCCGACAGGCGCGTGGTCGTGACGACGGATCTGCTTCTTGAGGGTAGACACTTCCGCCGCGATTGGTCCAGTGGGTATGAAATCGGTCGTAAAGCGGCAGCGCAGAATCTTTCCGACATCATGGCCATGGGAGCGACGCCCACAGGGCTGTTCGTGGGGCTCGGCATGCCCGCCGACACCACGGTCGAGTGGCTGGACGCGCTGAGCGACGGCTTCCGCGACGAGTGCGCCCTCGTGGGCGCCGGCGTCGCGGGTGGCGACATCGCCAAGTCCGACACGATCGTCCTGGGCGTGACGGCGCTGGGGGATCTCGGCGGGATCGCTCCGGTCACGCGCTCCGGGGCCAGTCCCGGCGATCAGGTGGCCGTGGCCGGGCGGCTCGGGCACGCGGCGGCCGGGCTCGCGCTGCTCTCCGCGGGTGCTGTTTCGGACGCCTTCGCGGAGTTGCTGCTGGCGCACCGGCGACCGGAGCCGCCGTACGAGCAGGGGCCGCGCGCGGCGGCGCTGCGCGCGACGGCGATGGTGGACGTCAGCGACGGCCTGGTGCAGGACCTCGGGCACGTGGCCGCCGCCAGCGGCGTCGCCGTGATCCTGGATCCCGGCGGTTTCCCGGTGTCCGCGCCGCTCGCCGACGCGGCCCGCCAGGTGGGCGCCGATCCGCTGGACTGGATCCTGACCGGCGGCGACGACCACGCCCTCGCCGCCGCCTTCCCTCCCGAGGTACGCCTTCCGCCTCCGTGGCGGGTCGTCGGAGCAGTCGCGGCAGGCCACGGCGTGCAGGTCAAGGGCCGTGCGGAGGCCCCCGGGGGCTGGGATCACTTCAGGGGATGATGTGAAATTTGTGACAAAGGCGTTTTAGATCTGTTATGAAGTAACACGGTCGCCCAACAGGAAGGACCGTACATGGGTCGTCACAGGACTGGACGAGATAGCGGTGATGGGGACAGCCCCGATGCCGACGATTCGCGCACGTCCGCGGACGCCACAGCTGAGCACCACTTTTCCCCTGGAACTCCGGAATCTCCCGACTCGCCGGACGGCTTCGACCGGTGGCTCGGGCACCTGACCGGGCGGACGCCCGAGCTCACCTACCGCTGGCCCGAGGACGCCGCGCCGCCCGCCGATGAGGACCAGCCGGTCGTGCACCCGGCCTACCGCTGGGACCTGCCGGCCAAGCGGCCGCGCCCCGCCGAGCCGGAGCCTGCGCCCCAGACGGAGATCAGCTACCGCTGGCCGGACGCCTCGCCCGGAGTCGCCGCCGTGGAGTTCGCCGGCGGGCCCGAGGGGTTCAGCGAGCCCGGCGCCCGTGGGCGGTTCGGGCGGGCCGCGTTGATGTCCGGGCTGTCGGTGCTGGTGGCGGTGGGGCTCACGTTCGCGGGAGTGCGGCTGGCCGGGGACCGTACGAGCCTGGTCCTGGAGCCGCCGGCGGCCACGTGCGAGCCCGGATCCTGCGGGGCGGCCCCGGCTCCCTCGCAGCCGGTGTCCCCGCTGACGACCGATGTCGCCACGCCCGAGGACACCCCTTCGTCGACACCACCCAAGGCGAAGCCCAAGCCCCAGACCGAGCCCACTCCCTCGGTCGTGCAGGCCAAGCCCACGCCCAGCCGTACGGCGTCGCCCAAACCGAAGCGGTCGGCCACGCCCACCGCGGACGACGAGCCGGTCATCACCGACGACGAGACCGGCCTGGAGGAGGGGGCGGGGCCGATCGGCAACGACCCGCCGCCCGAGCGGGCCGCGCTGCGGGCGGCGTCGCCGGACGTGACGCTCTCCTTCGAGGTGACGCAGGAGGACTCCGACGGCTACCAGGCGCGCATCGTCCTGCTCGGCGGGACCGAGGACGTCTCGGACCTGCGGGTGAGCCTGCCGGTCGGCGGGGAGATCCTCACCGTCGAGGGCGCCCAGTGGGAGATCCAGGGAGACAGGCTCGTCCTCACCTCGATCGCGCCGCTGCCGGCCGGTGAGGAGCTCGTGGTGGAGCTGATCGCCACCGGCTCGCCCGTCTCCCCGGACGGCTGCGAGCTGACCGGCGGCGAATGCATGATCGCCGCGCCCCCCACGATCTGAGCATGACCGTCGCGCGGCAGATCGGATCGGCGATCCGCGGGCTGGCGGCGGGGGACGCGCTGGGAGTGCCCTGGGAGACCGCACCACCCGCCCAGGTCGATCGGGACCGGCTGTTCGAGCTGCCCGCCGGGCGCTGGCCGAGCGGGACCACCTCCGACGACACCGCCCAGATGATGATCGTCGCCCGGCTGCTCGCCGACACGGCGGGCAGCCCGGCGGCCCCCGAGTTCATGCGCCGCCTCGCCGCCGAGGCCGGGGACATGCGCGGGATCGGCTCCACCACCCGCCGGGCCGTCGAGGAGTTCACCGCGACCGGGCGGCTGCCCTCCGAACCCGGGCGCGCCACGAACGGGGCCGCGATGCGCATGGCCCCCGTCGGCTGGATGGTCCCGCCCGGCGACCCCGTCCGCCGCCGCGCCCTGGTACGGGAGCTCTCCCGGGGCACCCACACGCATCCGGTGGCCATCGGCGCGGCCTCGATCGTCACCGCCATGGCCACCTGGGCTCTTGAGGACCCGGACCGGATCCTCGCCGCCGCCGTCGAGGAAGCCGAGCATCTCGGACTGCCCGAGTTCGAGGCCGTCAGGCAGGCGGCCTCGGGAACCTGGACCCCGCCGCCCGGTGGCATCCCGACCCAGGCCGCGCCGACGATCGCCGCCGTCGTCCACGTCGTCCGCGACTCGACCGATCTCGCCACCGCTCTGGTCCACGCGGTCGGCCTGGGCGGCGACACCGACACGGTCGCCGCCATTGCCGGCGGAATTCTCGGAGGTGTTCCGGACCAGCCGCCACCCCCGTGGTGGTCTCGCGTTTTGTTCCCCGAAGAGCAGGAAGTAGCGCGCCTCGCCGGCCGATTGGCCGAATTGCGTGGTTTGTCCATACCGAAATCGGCACTGTGACCGCAAGGGCAATACGGCCCTCTTCCCGTGACTTGAGAATATGCGAAACGGAGCAGGCCGAAATGGTCGCGACGCCTTTCCGTTTTGCGGAGAATGCTAAGCGGCATGATGCCCGGACGTCAGATCCGGTGCCCTGCAAGCTTGCATGATTACGAGTCCGGTCGCGTCCGGATTCGCCGCACGACTTGGGGTTGCAATTGAAGAAAGGGCGGTCCCCCATGGCCGGCAGACGAGGTCCGACGCTGCGTACGCAGTGGCTGGGCAAACAGCTCAGGGAACTGCGTGAAGCGGCGAAACTCACCCTGCGCGACGCCGGCGAATACATCCAGCGCGACCCCGCCACCATCAGCCGCATCGAGGGCGGCCTGGTGCCCGCCCGTACCCCCGACGTGATCGCCCTGCTCAACCTGTACGGCATCAACGACGAGAGCAAACGCGAGGGCATGGAGCGCCTCAGCCGCGAGGTCTGGCATACGGGCTGGTGGGACGGCTACACCCCGGAGGCCCTGGGTGGCATGCTCGACCGCGCCTGGCTGGAGTCCCGGGCCGAGCGAATCCGCGTCTTCGAGCCGATGGTCATCCCGGGCCTGTTTCAGACCCGCGCGTACGCTTCCGCGGTCATTACGACAACGGACGTGGACGCCCATCCGGAACGCATTCAGCAATGGCTGGAGTTCAGGATGGCCCGGCAAAGAATGCTCGAATCCGATCCGCATCCCCGCCTCGAAATAATCCTCGACGAGTCGGTGCTGCACCGCGCGATCGGCGGAGCCCGCGTGATGTTCGCCCAGCTGAGGCGACTCGCCGCGGTTTCGGAACGGCCCGATGTGACGGTTCGGATCATCCCGTTCAGCGCCGGCGCGCACGCGAGCCCCGAAGGCGGATTCCAGATCTTCGATATGCCGGACCCTTATCCCGATGTGGCCTATGCCGAAACCCGCGGCGGCGCTCTCTACGCAGAAGCGGACAATACCCGTAAATTTATGCAGGCATATGATTCTCTCCATACAAAAGCGCTTCCGCCGGTCGAATCTGGAAACTTCATCCGGAACGCCGCGAGGCGCTTTGGGTAGGGGACACGGAGGGACTCGGCATGAGGGCGACGGAGGACCTTGGGGTCGTCACGTGGCATGTCAGCACGGAGAGCTCAAGCGGCGGCGGACAGTGCGTTGAGGCGGGCCCACTGGCGGACGGCACAGGCCGCGTGGCGGTACGGCACAGCCGCCACCGGGACCGGGGAGTGATCATCTACACCCGGGCCGAGTGGGAGGCCTTCGTCGGGGGCGTCAAGAACGGCGAGTTCGACTTCTTCGCCTGACCGGCGGGCGGCGGGCGGCGGCGGGCGGAGTCGACGGGGGGTACGGCTGGTTGGATGGTCGTATGACTCCTCCACTTTCCCCACTGGTCCCTCCCCGCGTTCTGACCGTCGCCGGCTCCGACTCCGGCGGGGGCGCCGGCATCCAGGCCGACCTGAAGACGATGCTGGCGCTCGGCGTGCACGGTATGAGCGTGGTGGCGGCGGTGACCGCGCAGAACTCGGTGGGCGTGCAGGGCTACTGGGAGCTGCCGCCCGAGGCCGTACGGGCCCAGCTGGACTCGGTGCTGGGGGACATCGGGGCGCAGGCGGTGAAGACCGGCATGCTGGCGTCCCCGGTCCTGGTGGAGACCGTGGCCGACGTGCTCGCGGGCGTGGCCGCGCCGGTGGTGGTGGACCCGGTCGGAGTCTCCAAACACGGTGACTCGCTGCTCGCGCCCGAGGCGGTGGGCACGGTGAAGTCCCGCTTGCTGCCGACGGCCACCGTGGTCACCCCGAACCTGTGGGAGGTCGAGCAGCTCACCGGGGTGAAGGTGGAGGGCGAGGACGACCTGCGCCGCGCCGCCGACGCGGTCCTCGGACTCGGGCCGCGCTGGGCGCTCATCAAGGGCGGGCATCTTCCCGGGGAGCCGGTCGACCTGCTCACCGACGGCGTCGTCGAACACCGGTACCGGGCCGAACGCCTGGACAACCGCCACACCCACGGCACGGGATGCACGCTGGCCTCCGCCATCGCGTCCTACCTGGCCCGCGGCGAGGACGTGCCCCGCGCGGTGGAGCTGGCCAAGGCGTACGTCACCGGGGCGATCGCGAACGGGTTCCCGCTGGGCGCCGGCATCGGCCCCGTGGACCACGCCTGGTCGTGGCGCGCTCGCGGCTGAAACAAAGCGAAACCCGTCACCTCAGGGTGACGGGTTTCCAGGCCGCGGGTGCTAGCGGGTGACCTTGCCTGCCTTGATGCAGGAGGTGCACACGTTGAGCCGCTTCGGCGTTCCGTTGACCGTCGCGCGGACAGTCTGGATGTTCGGCTTCCAGTTGCGCCGGGTACGGCGGTGCGAGTGGGAGACGTTGTTGCCGAAAATCGGCTTCTTAGCGCAGATGTCGCAGACGGAAGCCACGGTCATCGCTCCTTCAGGATCAAGTCTTAGATCAGCTCATCCGAGCATGCCGGGACAACCGGCTGGCCACACGAGGATACCGGATATCCGCCCATGCACGCGAAACGGAGGCGCGGCGGGACGGGATAACCTCGTACCTGCCAACGGTAGCGCATGGGAAGCGTCTGGACGCCGGTTGGCCCGCGCGCGACCCTGGGAGCCGGTCAATGCTGGAGGTGCTCGACCCGCCCGCGGTCCGCGGCTGGGTACGGCGTTCCGCCGACACGCTGGGCCGGGCCCGGGCGGAGATCGACGCCCTGAACGTGTTCCCGGTGCCCGACGGCGACACCGGCACGAACCTGCACCTGACCATGCTGGCCGCGGCGGAGGCCCTGGCCGGCCTGCCCGCCGGCGCGGACGCCGACCAGACCTGGGCGGCCCTGGCGCGGGGAGCCCTGCTCGGCGCGCGGGGCAACTCGGGCGTGATCGTCAGCCAGGCCGTCCGGGGCCTGGCCGAGGTCCTGCGCGCGGCCGAGGGCCGGGGCGCGGACGTCCGGGACGGTCTGCTGCGAGCCGCGGAACTGGCCAGGTCGGCGGTGTCCCGCCCGGTCGAGGGAACCGTGCTGAGCGTGCTCGCGGCCGTGGCCGACGCGGTGCGCGGCCTGCCCGGCGACCTCGGCGAGGTGGCCGGCGCCGCCGCCAGATCCGCACGCCAGGCGCTGCTGCGGACCACGGGCCAGCTGGAGGTGCTCGCCCGCAACGGCGTCGTGGACGCGGGCGGCGCGGGGCTGACGATCATCCTGGAGGCGCTGGCCGAGGTGGTCACCGGCGCCTACACCGATCACCACGACGTGCCCGCCCCCACCTCCACGATCGATGTACGACCCTCGGACGACCAGCCCGGATATCCCGGATACGAGGTCATGTACCTCCTCGACGGCGGGGAGGACGCGGTCGAGGGCCTCCGGGCGGAGCTGGACGGGCTCGGCGACTCGCTGGTGATCATCGGCGGGGACGGCCTGTGGAACGTGCACGTGCACGTGGACGACGCCGGGGCGGCGATCGAGGCGGGCTTGGCGGCCGGACGGCCGTACCGGATCAAGGTGACGTATCTCGGCGGGCGGGCGCCCGAGACCGGCCGGGGGCGCGGGGTCGTCGCGGTGGCGGCGGGTGACGGGCTGGCGGCGCTGTTCCGGGAGTCCGGGGCCGTGGTGGTGCGCAGGGATCCCGGGTCGAGCCCGCCGCTGGCGGCCGTACTGGCGGCGATCAGGGAGGCGGGGGCCGAGGTGGTCGTGCTGCCCAACGACAGCGGGGTCCGCGCGGTCGCCGCGGCGGCGGCCGAGATCGCCCGCGAGGAGGGCTCGACGGTCAGCGTGCTGCCGACCAGGGCGTCGGTGCAGGGGCTGGCGGCGCTGGCCGTCCACGATCCGGCGCGGCGGTTCGACGACGACGTGGTGGCCATGACGGACGCGGCGGGGCACACCCGGCACGGGCACGTGTGGGTGGCCAACCGGGAGGCGATGACCAGCGCCGGCCTGTGCCGTCCCGGGGACGTGCTGGGCGTGGTGGACGGCGACGTCGCCCTGATCGGTACGGCTCTCGCCGAGGTCGCGATCGAGGTCGCCGACCGGCTGGTGTCCGGCGGCAGCGAGCTGGTGACGCTGGTCTCCGGGGCGGAGGGGGACACGCTGGCCGAGGCGGTCCAGGGGCATTTGGACGCGGTTCGCCCGGATATCGAGGTGATCCACTACGCCGGTGGGCAGGGCGGCTATCCGCTGCTCATCGGGGTCGAATGAATATGTCGCCCACGCGCGGTAGAACTGGTTGACGTGACCAGGTTCGATGAGCCGTTGAAGCTCGCGGTGGGGGACAAGACGGCCGCGCCGCTGGAGAGCGCGCTGGGCATCAGCACGGTGGGCGAGCTGCTGCGCCACTACCCGCGGCGCTATGCCGAGCGCGGCGAGCTGACGCCGATCGCCTCGCTGGAGCATGACGACCACGTCACCGTGGTCGGGCGCGTCTCGGCCGTGCAGCGGCGGCCGATGAAGAACCGGCAGGGCACCTGGCTCGACGTCGAGGTGACCGACGGGAAGGACCGGCTGCGGCTGGCCTTCTTCGGCAAGGGCGCGTATGTGGCCGAGCAGCGGCTGCTGCCCGGCACCGAGGCCACCTTCTCCGGCAAGGTCAACGTGTTTAGCACGCCGTCCGGGGTGAAGCGGCGGTCGCTCACGCACCCGGACTACGTGACCGAGGACGAGGAGACCGCCGAGGAGTTCAGCACCGCGCCGGTGCCGATCTACCCGTCCGCCCAGAACCTGGCCACCTGGAAGATCCAGCGCGCGGTGCGGACCGTCCTGGACGTGCTCGAACTCGACGATCCGCTCCCGGTGGAACTGCGCAGGAGGCTGGGCCTGCCGGGGCTGACGGACGCGCTGAAGGCCATCCACCGCCCGCGGGACCACGGCGACATCGCGCGGGCGAGGAAGCGGCTCAAGTTCGACGAGGCGTTCCTGCTCCAGGCCGTGCTGGCGCAGCGCAGGATCGCGGCGGCGCAGTGGCCCGCCACGGCGCGGCCCGGCCGAGCCGGCGGCATGCTCGCCGACTTCGACGCGCGGCTGCCGTTCCGGCTGACCGACGGGCAGCGCGAGGTGGGCGAGGAGATCTCCGCCGACCTGGCCAGCGAGCATCCCATGCACCGGCTGCTGCAGGGCGAGGTCGGCGCGGGCAAGACCGTGGTGGCGCTGCGGGCCATGCTGCAGGTGGTGGACTCCGGCGGGCAGGCGGCGCTGCTCGCCCCGACCGAGGTCCTGGCCCAGCAGCACCACCGCTCCATCGTGGCCATGCTCGGCGACCTGGCCGGCGGCGGCATGTTCGGCGGGACCGGCGTGGCCCTGCTGACCGGTTCCATGGGCGCGGCGGCCCGGCGCTCCAACCTGCTGGACGCGGCCTCCGGGGCGGCCGGCATCGTGGTGGGCACCCACGCGCTGCTCCAGGACAAGGTGCAGTTCGCCGACCTGGGCCTGGTGGTCGTGGACGAGCAGCACCGGTTCGGCGTGGAGCAGCGGGACGCGCTTCGGGAGAAGTCCCAGGGCGGGCGGCCGCACGTGCTGGTGATGACCGCCACGCCGATCCCGCGCACGGTGGCCATGACCGTCTTCGGGGACCTGGAGGTGTCCACGCTCAGCCAGCTGCCGTCGGGGCGGGCGCCGATCACCACGCATGTGGTGCCGGCCGCCGAGAAGCCGCACTACCTGGAGCGCACGTGGGAGCGCATCCGGGAGGAGGTCGGGCTGGGGCGGCAGGCGTACATCGTGTGCCCGCGCATCGGCGACCAGGAGGGTGACGAGGGCGACCTCGTCAAGGAGGACGCCAAGGAGGAACCGGAGCGCCGGCCCCCGCTGGCCGTGGTGGAGGTCGCCGGCCTGCTCGCCGACGGCCCCCTGCACGGGCTGCGGGTGGCCGTGCTCCACGGCAAGCTGCCGCCGGAGGAGAAGGACGCGATCATGCGCTCCTTCGCCCGGGGCGAGACCGACGTGCTGGTGGCCACCACCGTCATCGAGGTGGGCGTGGACGTGCCCAACGCCTCCGTCATGGTGATCATGGACGCGGACCGCTTCGGGGTCTCCCAGCTGCATCAGCTGCGCGGGCGGGTCGGCCGGGGCGGGCTGCCCGGCCTCTGCCTCCTGGTCAGCGAGTCCGTGCCCGACACCCCCGCCCGGCTGCGGCTGGACGCGGTCGCGCACACCCTGGACGGGTTCGAGCTCTCCCGCGTGGACCTCGAACAGCGCCGCGAGGGCGACGTCCTGGGCGCGGCGCAGTCCGGGCGGAAGTCGTCGCTGCGCATGCTCCAGCTGCTCCGCGACGAGGACGTCATCGAGGCCGCCCGCGAGGAGGCGCTCATCCTGCTTACCGGGGACCCGCTGCTGGAATCCCATCCGCAGCTGAAGGCGGAACTGGACACGCTCGTCACCGACGAGCGCTCGGAGTACCTGGAGAAGACCTGAAGCCGGGAGATCACCGGGCGATCGCCGGGAGATCGTGGTCTCGAATCGGCGTAGGTCTGGGAGCAATCGCGTTGAGCAGGGGAGCCGGGAGGGGCCCTGGGCGTCAAAATGACCCAGGGCCCAGCCTTGGGACGGCCTCCCCCCGAATGCCGTCCCCGGCTGGGCCCACCCTCGGGTCAGGTGCCGAGGGCGCCGGCGTGCGGAAGGGCTCACGATCACACCGGCCGGCCTTCCCCTGGGTCACCGTGAAGGCCGCAAGACCCATATTGCAGGTAGGCGCGGGTGGAGGGAATCACCCTTACCTATTTCTCGCCACCCCTTACTCACTCTTGACCAGGGATAATGGGCGGATGACCAGGGTCATCGCAGGAAGCGCGGGCGGGCGCAGGCTGGCCGTGCCGCCGGGGAAGGGCACCCGCCCGACCAGCGACCGCGCCAGGGAAGGGCTTTTCGCCACCGTCGGCTCGCTGCTCGGAGTGCCGGAACGGGTCCTCGACCTGTACGCGGGGTCGGGCGCCGTCGGGCTGGAATCGCTGAGCCGCGGCGCGTCGCACGCGCTGCTCGTCGAGTCGGACGCCAAGGCCGCCAGAACCATCCGCGAGAACATCGCCGCCCTCGGGCTGCCGGGGGCGGTGCTGCGGGCCGACCGGGTGGAGCGGGTCGTGGCGCAGCCGTGCGCGGAGCCGTACGACTTCGTGTTCGCGGACCCGCCGTACGTGGTGCGGGACGAGACGGTGGCCGAGGTGCTGCTGGCGCTGCGCGACAACGGGTGGCTGGCCCCCGGCGCGTTGGTCGCCGTCGAGCGCGAGACGAGGGGGAAGGATCTTCGATGGCCCCCCGGATTCGAGGAGGCCAAGGCCCGTCGTTACGGTGAAGCGACCGTTTGGTACGGTCACGCCGAATGATGCTGATCTAAGGGGTGTGTGGTGCGCCGAGTAGTCTGCCCGGGGTCATTTGACCCCGTCACCAACGGTCATCTTGACATCATCGGCCGGACCTCCCGGCTCTACGACGAGGTCGTCGTGGCCGTCTTGATCAATATCGAGAAGAAGAGCCTCTTCACCGTCGAAGAACGCATCGAGATGCTCCAGGAGGTCACCAAGGAGTACGGCAACGTCCGGGTGGAGAAGTTCCACGGGCTCCTCGTCGACTTCGCCAAGCAGCAGGGCATCCCGACCATCGTCAAGGGCCTGCGCGCGGTCAGCGACTTCGACTACGAACTCCAGATGGCCCAGCTGAACTACCGCATGTCGGGCGTGGAGACCCTCTTCATGTCCACCAACCCGGAGTACTCCTTCCTGTCCTCCAGCCGCCTCAAGGAGATCGCCCGCTACGGCGGCGACGTCTCCGGCCTCGTCCCCGACCTGGTCCTCCGGCTGCTGGTCGAGAGGCTGCGCGGTTAGTCGGCGGTTAGTCGGCCGTGGGGGCGTTTAACAGCTGGTATCGTTAGCGTCTGGCCTTGTATGACGGCGGGTTTCGCCATGCCTCAGTGGAAAGCAGGATGAGTCTGCACAGCCTCGACCCCCGAGCCCCTTGGGTGATCTCAACTCACGATCTGGGGCGGCGACCGGGGTCGATGCGCAAGACGAGTCCGACGCTCCCGGCACCGGTGGATCTCGCGGTCGGCATGATCGGTGTTCCCAAGGACGCCGATGTCGAGCTGGATCTCCGGCTTGAGGCGGTCATGGAGGGCGTGCTCGTGACGGGCACGGCGAGCGCTCCGCTCAGCGGGGAGTGCTCGCGCTGCCTGGACCCGGTGACCTCGGAAATCGAGGTCTCGTTCCAGGAGCTCTTCTTCTACTCGGCGGAGGACGCCGGCGAGGACGACTCGCTCCTCGACGGCGAACTGCTCGACCTGGAACCGACGTTCCGTGACGCGGTGGTGCTCGCGCTGCCGCTGAGCCCGGTGTGCGGCGAGGACTGCCCCGGGCTCTGCTCGGAGTGCGGGGTCAAGCTGGCGGAAGCCGGCCCCGACCACGGGCACGAGCGGGTGGACAGCCGGTGGGCGTCGCTGCAGGGTCTGAAAATAGACGACAACGAAGACGATCAGGAGGCCTGACGTGGCCGTTCCCAAGCGGAAGATGTCGCGGAGCAACACCCGCGCCCGCAGGTCCCAGTGGAAGACGACCGCGGTCGCGCTCGTGAGCTGCCCCCAGTGCCGCTCGCCGAAGCGCCCGCACATCGCGTGCCCCGAGTGCGGCACCTACAACCGCCGTCAGGTCATCGAGCCGAAGGCCTGAACGCGCGCACAGCGGTCCGCGCGCGTTCCGTGATCGCGGAACGCGCCCGGGTTTTGGGGATTGAGGCGCCGATCGGGTCGTCAAACGGCCCGGTCGGCGTTACCTTGCTTCACAAGCGCTTCGAATGAGCGCGTGCGGTGGCGGCTCGCCCGCGGCCGTGGTGGACGCCGGGTGCGTACCCGACGCCCACCACGCCTTCGGGCTTCGTCAAGATGATCCACCTGCCACCGTGCTTCGGCGTTGCCATGCACGAGGAGGAACATCATGAACGGGAAGCCCGTCGCCGTTGAAGCCGTCCGTGACGAGCTGGAGCGGGTGCTGGAGGTCAGGCTCAGCACCGACATCCTGGAGCGGGCGCTGACCCACCGGTCATACGCGTACGAGAACGGCGGCCTGCCCACCAACGAGCGGCTGGAGTTCCTGGGCGACTCGGTGCTCGGCCTGGTCGTCACCGACACCCTGTTCCGCGGCCACCCCGACCTGCCCGAGGGGCAGCTGGCCAAGCTGCGCGCCGCCGTGGTCAACATGCGGGCGCTGGCCGACGTGGCCCGCACGCTCGACCTGGGCCGCTTCCTGCGGCTCGGCCGCGGCGAGGAGGGCACCGGCGGGCGGGACAAGTCCTCGATCCTGGCCGACACGCTGGAGGCCCTGATCGGCACGGTCTACGTGGACAAGGGCCTGGAGGAGGCGTTCCGGGTCGTGCACCTGCTGTTCGACCCGCTGATCAAGCGGTCCGCCTCGCTCGGCGCGGGGCTGGACTGGAAGACGTCGCTGCAGGAGCTGACCGCCTCGGAGATGCTCGGCGTGCCCGAGTACCACGTCGACGAGAGCGGGCCCGACCACGCCAAGTCGTTCGTGGCGACCGTACGGGTCGGGGGCCAGGAGTACGGGACCGGCGCCGGCCGCAGCAAGAAGGAAGCCGAGCAGCAGGCGGCCGAGGCCGCCTGGACGGCGATCCGCGCCGTGCGCGACGCCCGGGAAGCGGCCGTCGGCCGGACGTGACACAGGAGCGCGCATGCCGGAATTGCCGGAGGTAGAGGTCGTCCGGCGCGGGCTGGAAACCTGGGTGGCCGGGCGGGAGATCGCCTCGGCCGAGGTGCTGCATCCCCGCGCCGTCCGGCGGAACACGGGTGACCTCGCGGATCTGCTGGTCGGCCGGACGGTCGTGTCGGCGGAGCGGCGGGGCAAGTACCTGTGGCTGCCGCTCCAGGACGCCGGTTCGCCGGTCGAGGACGCGCTCATGGCGCACCTGGGCATGAGCGGGCAGCTCCTCATGATCGAGCCGAAGGAGCCGGCCGAGAAGCACCTGCGGGTCCGCATCGGCTTCGCCGACGGCGGCCCCGAACTCCGCTTCGTCGACCAGCGCACGTTCGGCCACCTGCTGGTCTCCCCCTTGTCGGTACGGCCTTCGCGCACGGTCCCCGAGCCGATCGCGCACATCGCCCCCGACCCGTTCGAGGAGTCCTTCGACGACGCCGAGTTCGCCATCAAGATCCGGCGGCGGCAGACCGGGGTGAAACGGGCGCTGCTCGACCAGTCGCTGATCAGCGGGGTCGGGAACATCTACGCCGACGAGGCGCTCTGGCGGGCCCGGCTGCACTGGGCCCGGCCGACCGAGACGCTGACCGGCAAGAAGGTGGCCGAGCTGCTCGCTGCGGCTCGGTCGGTGATGACCGAGGCGCTGGGCGAGGGCGGGACGTCCTTCGACCGGCTCTACGTCAACGTCAACGGGGAGAGCGGCTACTTCGACCGGTCACTCGCCGTGTACGGGCGGCGGGACGAGCCCTGTCCGCGGTGCGGGGCGCCGGTCCGGCGGGACGCGTTCATGAACAGGTCCAGCTACAGCTGCCCGAAATGTCAGCCTAGGCCGCGAAACGGCAGGTGGTGAGGGTGCTTCTCGGAGGCAGTGCCATACTTGAGAAGGCTGCTGTTGGGGTGCGGTCGTGGTGAGATTGACGGTGTGGGTGCGGGGCCGGGTTCAGGGAGTCGGCTTCCGCTGGTGGGTGCGTGCCCGGGCGTTGGAGCTCGGTCTCCAGGGGTGGGCGCTCAACCTAGCGGACGGCCGGGTTGAGGTTGTGGCCGAAGGGCCACGGGAATCTTGCGCCGCGTTACTTGACCTGTTAAGTGGGGGGGACACGCCCGGGCAGGTCACGGGTGTGATAGAGCGATGGAGTGATCCGAAAGGGACAGTTGTCGGCTTTGTGGAGCGATAGCCCCTTCCCTTAAACCACCCAAATGAGGTATATTTACATGTCGACAGTGTCCACCGGAAGCTCATTGTGAAGCGTTCAACTTGACCGCTTCCGCGGCCGGTGCGACTCTTGAGAAGAACCACGCGCACCCCTCCCGCGGCTCGAAGTGCGCGAACCAGTCTGGTCACTCAGCGTGGAGGACCCTTTACCATGGCGAAGGCTCTACTCGGCCACGTCGGCGGTCCTGACCCTCGTATGGTCTCGGAAATGCGTCGCCTCCAGCAGCGCATCCGTGACCTGGAGGCAGAACTCACCCGACTCCAGGCACAGAACGATGCGCTCGCGGCGCAAACTCGTGATGAGGCTCTGGTTAGGCTGCAGGATCGCGAGCCGGCTCTCACCTGAGAGGCCGGGTCACAACACGGATGAAAATTGTCAGGGGCGCCTCGAAAGGGCGTCCCTTGTCATTTGGCCGGACATTCGCAGCAATGTTCCGGCCACCTTGTGTTTCCCTTGACACCCCTTTACACCCCCCAGACCAACTATCAAAAATATTCCCCCCACCCCCCATGTGACAGTTCTCACACCCATCCCTCCCCGTCTCCAAGCCTTCACCCCGCCTCCCGGATTGAGGGCCTCACCCCGGGTTGCCCACTTGGGTCTCGCCTCGGGTTGCGCGTGGTTCCCCCACCCGCCCACCCTCCGTTCCGGGGCTTCGCCCCGGCCCCCGTCTGGGTCTTCGCTCCGCCTCCCGGTCTGGGGTCTTGGCCCTGGGTTGCCGACTCAGCCATCCCGTCGCCCTTCGTTCTGCGGCTTCGCCCTGGGCCTCCCGTTTGGGGCTCTGGTTTCGGGTTGCGCGTGGTTTTCCCACCCGCCCACCCTTCGTTCCGGGGCTTCCCCCGGGCCCCTTCCAGGGCTTCGCCAGGCCTCTCGGGGCCGGGGAGACCGCCGCGCAGCGGAAGAAAGGGTGGGTGGGTGGGGCAGTAACCGTGCCGCCGCCGGAGGCATGAACGACGGCAACCGGGTGCGGCAACAGGGGAGTCGGCGGAGGCATGGGCCATCGGAACCGGTGGCCGCGCGTCGGGGTAGGGGTGCGTGGCCGGCTGTGCGCGAGCGCGAACAGGGTGGGTGGGAGATCCACCGTTACGTGATTCCTTGGGGTTCAGCGCGGGGCGAGTCAGGTGGCGAGTGGTTCGTTTGGGGTGGTCGTAGAGGGTAAGGGACGGTGGCCGGTCGGAAGGGTCGGTCAGGGGGAGGTCGCAGGCGGTAGTCTTCCCCGGGAGTGGGTGGCAGTGAGGGGGTCGGGAGTTGTACCTGAAGACCCTGACGCTGCGTGGGTTCAAGTCGTTCGCTTCGGCTACCGCGTTGAGATTCGAGCCGGGGATCACCTGTGTGGTGGGTCCGAACGGGTCCGGTAAGTCCAACGTGGTGGACGCGCTGGCGTGGGTGATGGGGGAGCACAGCGCCAAGTCGCTGCGCGGCGGGAAGATGGAAGACGTCATCTTCGCGGGAACGTCGTCGCGACCGCCGCTGGGACGGGCCGAGGTCACGCTGACCATCGACAACAGCGACGGCGCGCTCCCGATCGACTACACCGAGGTGACGATCAGCCGGCTGATGTTCCGGTCGGGCCAGAGCGAGTACGCGATCAACGGCGACACCTGCCGGCTGCTGGACATCCAGGAACTGCTGTCCGACTCGGGAATCGGCCGGGAGATGCACGTCATCGTCGGCCAGGGCCAGCTCGACCAGGTCCTCCACGCCGGCCCCGAGGAGCGCAGGGCGTTTATCGAAGAGGCCGCCGGAGTCCTCAAGCACCGCAAACGCAAAGAGAAGGCGCTCCGCAAGCTGGACGCCATGCAGGCCAACCTGACCCGCGTCCAGGACCTGGCGACCGAGTTACGACGCCAGCTGAAGCCCCTGGGCCGGCAGGCCGAGATCGCCCGAAAGGCGGCCGTGATCCAGGCCGACCTGCGCGACGCCCGCCTCCGGCTGCTCGCCGACGACGTGGTGACGTTGCGGGACACGCTCCAGCGGGAGGCCGAGGACGAGGCCGCCGTACAGGCCAGGCGGGCGCAGGTGGAGCGGGAGCACGCGGAGGGCCAGGAGCGGGAGGCCGCGCTGGAGGGCGCCGCCAACGAGGCGCAGCCGAGGCTGACGGCGGCGCAGGAGACGTTCTACCGGCTGTCGGCCCTGCGGGAGCGGCTGCGGGGCGTGGAGAGCCTGGCGGCCGAACGGGAGCGCAACGCGGCCGACGCGGCGTCGATCGAGCGCCGGGGCCGTGACCCGGAGGAGTTCGAGCGCGAGGCGGCCGAGGTCAGGGAGCAGGAGCGGGAGCTGCAGGAGGCGCTGGCGGAGGCGCAGGAGCGGCTGGCCGTCGCGGTGGAGTCCAGGGGCGAGGCCGAGGAGTCGCTGGCGGCGGAGGAGCGCAGGCTGGCCGCGCTGGCCAGGGCCGCCGCCGACCGCCGGGAGGCGCTGGCCCGGCTGCGCGGCCAGGTGGACTCGGCCAGGAGCCGGGCGCGCGCCGCCGAGGAGGAGATCGGCCGGCTCGCCAAGGCCCTCGACGACGCCCGCGAGCGGGCCGAGCAGGCGCAGGCCGACCACGACGCCCAGGAGCTGAGCGAACCCGCCACCGACGCGGGGCTGGCCGCCGAGCTGGCGAGCGCCGAGGAGGGCGTGGCGCTGGCCCGGGCCCAGGTGGAGGCCGCCCGCGAGATCGTGGAGCAGGCGAAGGCCCTGGTCGAGGAGGCCAAGTCCGCCGTCGCGGCCCCCCGCGCCGCCCTGGCCGCCGCCTCCTCCCAGGTCGGTACGGCTCGCGCCGCCGACCAGGACGCCCAGCGCGCCCTGAGCGCCCTGACCGCCCGCCGCGACGCCCTGGAGCTGAGCCTTTCCGGCGACGGCGAGCTGGAATGGGTGACCGGCGAGCTGCCAGGCCCGCCGCGCCCGGTGCTGCTGGCCAAGGACGTGGCCACCGCCGAGCGGCTGTCCTCGGAACGCCCCGACCTGGCCGCCGTGCTGGGCCCCGGCGCGGTCTTCGGCGCGCTCACCGGCACCGGTTCGGCCGACAACTCGACCTGGCAGGTCAGGGCCGCCTTGGAGCAGGCCGTCGGCGACCTGCGCGCCGCCGCCGTCACCGCCGAGGAGAACGCCGAGATCCTGGCGGAAGCCATCCAGGCGGAGGGGGCGGCCAGGGAGGCGGTGGAGGCCGCGCAGGCGCGGGTGAGCGAGGCGCAGACCGGTGTCACCGTGGCCCAGAACGGGGTCAACTCGGCGCGGGGCGGTCTGGACGCGGCGCAGGCGGCGCTCGACCGGGTGCGCGGACGGCAGCGGGCTGCCGATCAGCGGCTGGCGGACGCGGCCAAGCAGCTGGCCCGGCTGGAGGCGGCGGTCAAGGCGGCCAGGGACGAGGGCGAGCGGCTGGCGGCTGCCGTACAGGGGGCTGAGGAGGCCAGGGAGGTCGCGCGCGCCGGGATCGCCGAGCTGGAGGAGCGGCTGGCCGAGGAGGAGTACGCGGGCGAGCTGGAGGCCGAGCCGACCACCGAGCTGCGCGACGAGCTGGCCGCGGCCTGCGGCGTCACCCGCCAGGTGGAGATGGAGGCCAGGCTGACGGTGCGGACGGCCGAGGAACGGGTGCGCGGGATCGCGGGCCGCGCCGACGGGCTGCTGCGCGCGGCCCGGCGGGAGCGCGAGGACCGGGCCAGGGCCGCCGCCCAGCGGGAACGCAGGCGGGTCCAGGCCAAGGTGGCCGCCTCCGTGGTCAAGGGCGCCCAGACGGCGCTGCGCGCGCTGGAGACCTCGCTGACCCGCGCCGCCACCGAGCGGGACGAGGCCGAGACGGTCCGCGAGGCCGTGGACGCCGAGCTGAAGACGGTGCGCCTCCGGGTCAGGGAGCTCGGAACAGAGCTGGACAAGCTGGTCAACCGGGTGCACGGCAGCGAGGTGGCCAGGACCGAGCAGCGCCTGCGGCTGGAGCAGCTCCAGGAGCGCGCCATGGAGGAGTACGGCGTCGAGACCGACGCCCTCATCGCCGAGTACGGCCCCACGGCCGAGGTCCCCGGCGACCCGCCCATCCCGTACGTCCGGGCCGAGCAGGAGAAGCGCGCCCGCGCCGCCGACAAGCAGATGGCCCAGCTGGGCAAGGTCAACCCGCTCGCCCTGGAGGAGTTCGCCGCCCTGGAGGAGCGCCACACCTTCCTCACCTCCCAGCTGGAGGACCTCAAGAAGACCCGGCGGGACCTGCTGCTCGTGGTCAAGGAGGTGGACGACCGGGTGGAGCAGGTGTTCTCGGCCGCCTACGACGACGTGCAGCGCGAGTTCTCGCAGATCTTCGAGCGGGTCTTCCCCGGCGGCGAGGGCCGTCTGCTGCTGACCGACCCCAGCGACATGCTGACCACCGGCGTGGAGGTGGAGGCCCGCCCGCCGGGCAAGAAGGTGAAGCGGCTGTCGCTGCTGTCCGGCGGCGAGCGCTCGCTGACCGCGGTGGCCTTCCTGATCTCCATCTTCAAGGCCCGCCCGTCCCCGTTCTACGTGATGGACGAGGTGGAGGCCGCCCTGGACGACACCAACACCCAGCGCCTGCTGACCCTGTTCGAGGAGCTCAGGCAGAGCTCCCAGCTGATCGTGATCACCCACCAGAAGCGCACGATGGAGATCGCCGACGCGCTGTACGGGGTGTCCATGCGCGGGGACGGCGTCACCCAGGTGGTCAGCCAGCGCCTGCGCGAGCACGCCTGACCCCGTCCCCAGGCGTTATCTGGAAAACTGACCGGTGTGGATGGTTACCTGGTCATCAGCATTGTCGTGATCCTGGCCGCGTTGCTGGCGGCCGGCGGTCTTTTCTTCATGTTCCGGCCGTCGGCCAAGAAGCTTCCCCCGGTGGACACCCCGCCGGCGGGCGGGGGCGGCGAGGAGGAGGAGCAGGGCGGCGGCACGGCGACCGCGACCCTGGCGCCTCCCGCGCCTCCGGTGGAGGAGCTGGTCAAGCCGCCGGAGGTCGAGGTCCCCCCGCCGTCGGCGGGACGCATGGTCCGGCTGCGCGCGCGGCTGGCCCGTTCGCAGACCACGCTCGGCAAGGGCCTGCTCGAGCTGCTCTCCCGGGACCGGCTGGACGACGAGGTCTGGGACGAGATCGAGGAGACCCTGATCACCGCGGACGTGGGCGTGGCGCCCACCCGGGCCATGGTCGAGGAGCTGCGCACGAAGGTGAAGGTGCTGGGCTCCCGCACGCCGAAGGAGGTGCGGGGGCTGCTGCGCGAGCAGCTGCTCACCCAGATCAACCCCGGCCTGGACCGGACCCTGCACACCTCGGCGCCGGGGGAGCGCCCGGCGGTGCTGCTGGTGGTGGGCGTGAACGGCACCGGCAAGACCACCACCACCGGCAAGCTGGCCCGGTCGCTGATCGGGGACGGCAAGAGCGTGGTGCTCGGCGCGGCCGACACCTTCCGGGCCGCCGCCGCCGACCAGCTGCAGACCTGGGGCGACCGCGTGGGCGCGCCGGTGGTGCGCGGCCCCGAGGGCGGCGACCCGGCCTCGGTCGCGTTCGACGCGGTCTCGCGCGGCATCTCCGACAAGGCGGACGTGGTGATCGTGGACACGGCCGGCCGCCTGCACACCAAGACCGGCCTCATGGACGAGCTGGGCAAGGTGAAGCGGGTGATCGAGAAGCGGGCCCAGGTGGACGAGGTCCTGCTGGTGCTGGACGCGACGACGGGCCAGAACGGCATGCGCCAGGCCCAGGTATTCGCCGAAGTGGTGAACATCACCGGTATCGCGCTCACCAAATTGGACGGCACCGCGAAGGGCGGCATCGTCATCTCGGTCCAGCGCGAGCTCGGTGTTCCGGTCAAGCTGGCCGGCCTCGGCGAAGGCCCCGACGACCTGGCCCCCTTCGACCCCGAGGTCTTCGTGGACGCGCTTCTGGGTGAGGCCTGACCGAAGCTTCTGGGTGACTGAATAGCTAATTAAGTGCATTTATCGGGAAATGTCTATTACCGGCCAAGCTATTGTTAATTCCTTCTCGGTTGTGTTGACATTGGCGAGTCCCGAAATCTTCTGGAAGGCTCGTTTGATGAAGAAGGTCATCGTTCACAAGCCAGGCCCGGTCAAGCTCACCGGCAGTGCCAGCGCCAAGCACCTTCCTTGATCGATCCCTGGGACCGGAGTCGCGCGGTTCCGGTCCGCATCGGCGAGGGAAGCCGGCCGCTGCGCCATCTGTGGGTCCAGGGGACCCGCTGGAACGGTGAGCGTGACCTGCCGCGCCCGTTGCGCGAGCCGATCGACGCGCACCGTTCCGCGGGGCCCTACACGGCGGCGGCGGCGCTGCTGGCCGTGCTGGTGCCCGGTGCCCGGCCAGAGTTGCTGGCCGCGCACGACATCGAGATCCGGGCCGCCGCGCCCGAACTGCGGGAGCTCGTCCGGGCCCGGCGGCGGAGCCTGGCCGACCGGGTGCCGGAGGCGGAGCGCATCCTGGTGCCCGCGCCGCGCCGTACGCTCCGGCTGGCCAACGGGATCGCCGAGTTCGTCCGCGACCGGCTGGCCGGGAGTGAGCCGGCCGCGCTGATCGTGGAGAACGTGCACGAGGCCGACCACACCGACCGGGAGCTGCTCGGTGTGCTGCTGCGCCGGATCGACCCGGCCATGCTGACGGTGGTGGTGTGCACGCCGGTGGCCGAGCCGCCGCTGGCCGCCGCGCTGCCCCTGCACGTGGAGGCGGTTCCCGGCGGTGGCGGGCCGGCCGCGCACGCCTGGCCGTCCGTCACTCCCGAGCTGGTCCGCCGGTACGTCGGCGAGGGCTTCCACCACGCGGCGGCCGAGGCCGGGCAGCGGGCCCTGGAGCGCGCCCAGGTGGACACCGAGGACTGGTGGGCGCTGGTCCACCGTACGGCGGGCGCGCTGGCCGCCACCGAGCGGGAGGACGCCGCCCGCGACCTGTTCGACCTGGCCAGGCGGGAGAGCACGGACCCGGTCAACCGGGCGACCGCCGCGTACGCCACCGCCATGCTGCTGACCCGCCACCACGACCCCGGACGCCGGGACGTGGAACAGGCGAGGGCCTGGATCAACGAGGCCGTCACGATCACCAGGCTGCTGCCCGACCGGCGGGTGCGCGCCTTCCACCTGGGCTTCGACCTGAACGGCAAGGCGCTGATCGAGACCAGGCTGGGCCGCCTGCGGCCGGCGCTGCGGCTGGTCGAGGAGGCGATCGAGCTGGCCGAGCGCGATCTGGAACCGGGCGAGCACGCGATCCACCGGCTGGTGCTGCGGGCCAACCGGGCGCAGCTGACCGTGCTGCTGGGCGATCCGGCGGCGGCCCTGGCCGACCTGGACGCGGTGATCGAGGCCGACCCGGGCTACCCGGACTACTACATCGACCGGGGCAACCTGCTCTACCGGCTGGGCCGCGCCGTGGACGCGATCGCCGACTACGAGACCGCGATGCGGGCCGGGCCGCCGTTCCCGGAGGCGTACTACAACCGGGCGGAGATCCGGTTCGCCGAAGGGGACCACGCGGGCGCGCTGGCCGACCTGGACTACGCGATCGAGCTGGATCCCGGCTTCGTCGACGCGTACGCCAACCGGGCCGGGCTGCTGGTGGCGCTCGGCGAGTACGACCGGGCCAGGTCGGACGCGCGGCTGGGGCTGGCGCTGAACCCGCGCAACGCGTACCTGCTGTGCGCGCTGGGGCAGGCGGAGGCGGCCACCGGCCGGTACGCGGAGGCCCGCAAGGCGTTCGACGCGGCGCTGTTCCACGATCCCGGCCTGGTGGCGGCCTGGGCCAGCCGGGGGGAACTGGCCTTCGAACTGGGCGACGCGTCCGGCGCGGTGGCCGATCTCAGCCGGGCCATCGAGCTGGGCGACGACGCGGCGCTGCGGTACAACCGCGCGGTGGCGCTGCGCGCGGTCGGGGAGGACGAGCGGGCCCACGCCGACCTGGTCAGGGCGGCCGAGCTGGATCCCGGCGACAAGGACGTGCGCGAGGCCCTCAGGACGCCAGGAACGCCCTGAACCCGGCCAGGTGCGGCTCGATGTCGATGCCCTTCTCCGCCAGCCACGCGTCGCTGCCGTAGGTTCCCCGGTAACGCTCGCCGCCGTCGCAGATCAGCGTCACCACGCTGCCGCGCTCCCCGGCCTCCCGCATCTCCCCGATGATCTGTACGGCCGCCGCCATGTTGGTCCCGGTGGATCCCCCCACGTCCCGGTGGGTGACCTCCCGGGTCCACCGCATGGCCGCGATGGACACGGCGTCCGGCACCTGCGTCATCCGGTCGATCACGGTCGGCAGGAAGGACGGCTCCACCCGGGGCCGGCCGATGCCCTCGATCCGGGAGCCGCCGGCGGTGCCGTCCTGGCCGGAGACCCAGGACGGGTAGAAGGCCGAGCCGTCGGGGTCGGCCACGCAGAGGCGGGTCTGGTGGCGGCGGTAGCGCAGGTAGCGGCCGATCGTCGCCGAGGTGCCGCCGGTGCCGGCGCCGACCACGATCCAGGCGGGCTCGGGGTGCCGCTCCAGGGCCAGCTGATCGAAGATCGACTCGGCGATGTTGTTGTTGCCGCGCCAGTCGGTGGCCCGCTCGGCGTAGGTGAACTGGTCCATGTAGTGGCCGCCGGTCTCGGCCGCCAGCCTGGTGGACTCTTCGTAGATCTTTCCGGGGTCGTCCACCAGGTGGCACTTGCCGCCGTAGAACTCGATGAGGTCGCGTTTCTCCGGGGAGGTGGAGGCCGGGATGACCGCGATGAACGGCAGGCCGAGCAGCCGGGCGAAGTACGCCTCGCTCACCGCGGTGGATCCGCTGGAGGCTTCGATGATCGTGGTGTGCGGGCCGATCCAGCCGTTGGCCAGGCCGTACAGGAAAAGGGAGCGGGCGAGGCGGTGTTTGAGTGAACCGGTGGGGTGGACCGACTCGTCTTTCAGGTAGAGGTCCACGCCCCAGTGCGCGGGGAGGGGGAAGACGTGCAGATGGGTGTCGCAGCTACGGTTGGAGTCCGCCTCCACGGCCCGGATGGCCTCGGCGGCCCAGGTGCGCGTCGCCGGATCGTGCCGGTCCATGTGCTTCATGCGGCTAACTGTAACGAGTGCCGTTCGCCACACTTTCTTCCGGATCGAGGCAAGAGTGTTATGATAATGAGACTTGTCCGCCAGGCGGGTGATCAAGCCTACAGGCTCCCGGTGCTCCCGACTGAACCCCTCTGGCCGGCTAACACCCCGCTTACGGGTCAGCTGCCACTATGACGATGACCACGACGGTGCGGCATATCCGCATGGGTCCGCTCCGGAGGGGTAACGGGGGAGAGAGTTCCAGGGGGGATGACATGATCTCGATGAGCGATGAGCAGCGTCAGGCCTGGTTCGAGCGCGACGTCGTGCCCGTGACCAGCCAGTTGTACGCCTCCGCCATGCGTCTCACCCGCAACCCCGCCGACGCGGAGGACCTCGTCCAGGAGACGGTCACCAAGGCGTTCACCTCCTACCACCAGTTCCGGGAGGGCACCAACCTGAAGGCGTGGCTGCACCGCATCCTCACCAACAACTTCATCAACGACTACCGCAAGAAGCAGCGCTCGCCCAAACTGTCGGCCGCCGAGGAGATCGAGGACTGGCAGCTGGCCGCCGCCGAGTCACACATGTCCACCGGGCTGAAGTCGGCCGAGACCGAGGCACTGGAGTCGCTGCCGGACAACGTCGTGATGAACGCGCTCCGCTCCCTGCCGGAGGACTTCCGGGTCGCCGTCTACCTGGCCGACGTGGAGGGCTTCGCGTACAAGGAGATCGCCGACCGGATGGGCACGCCGATCGGGACCGTCATGTCGCGGCTGCACCGGGGCCGGCGGCAGCTGCGCGGCATGCTGGAGGGGTACGCCCGGGAGGAGGGCGTCGTCCGCGAGTCGGAAAGCGTGGCCGCATGAAGAGAAAGGCCTGAGCGGAACCCCTAGAGCGTCATGTGCAGGCGGACGCAGGAGGTTCCGTCCACGGTCCTGACCTCCATGCGGTCGCAGAGCTGCCGGCTGATCCACAGGCCGTAGCCGCGCAACGACTCCGGCTCCGGCGGGATGTAGCCGGGGAAGGGCACCTCGATCCCGGGGTCCGGGTTGGTGATCTCGCAGACCAGCTCGCCGCCCGCCCGCCACATCGCCACCCGCCCGTGGCCCGCCCCGTGCTCGACCGCGTTGGCCGCGATCTCGGCCGCCGCCAGCACGAGCGAGGTGACCTCGTCCTCCGCCATCCCGGCCGACCGCGCCTGCTCCCGTACGAACGACCGCATCAGCCGGATCCCGGGCAGATCGAAGTCCAGCTCCCGCGCGTACGGCGGAGCGCCCTCGAACGGGGGCTGCCGCAAGTCCAGGCGCTCCGGCGGCACGTACGGCCCGCTCGGCTTGATCACGTCCCCGTCCAGGTACCAGGGATGGCTGCGGAACGTCTCCTCGGCGGGGTCGCGGTAGACGCACATCACCGTGCAGCGGATGCCGGCGAACGCCACGTTCACGACCGCCTCGATCCTGGCCCACTCGGCCGCGTCCGCGGGCGACTCCCAGACCGGCTCGGCGACGATCAGGGCGGGGCCCGGGCGGCGGGCGAACTCGTGGAAGGCGGCCATGGCGCGGGCCGGATGGCCGTACCAGTCCTGGCTGAGGTGGGTCTCGACCCGGGCGTCGTCGTCGCCGAGGGCGGTCCTGACCAGGTCGAGGTGCTCCCCGGGGCCGATCAGCAGGGTCCGCTCGTCGCGGCGCAGCCCGCCCAGCAGGCAGGGCAGGACCGATTTCAGGTACTCCTCGGGCGAGCCATACGCCACGGCGACGTGCGCGAACGGCTCGGAGACGAGGGGAGCCCGCTCGACCTGCACGGGCACGAACGTAACAAGCTCCAACGCTTTATGACAATGCACTATGACGCCGCAATAAGCGCGATTGCTCCCAATGCGCAACCAACGCCCGCAATTTGCATGGAACTCAAACGTTCTCCGAGCACGTAGCGGGCCAGCAATAAGGTGCTGGCCGGGTAGAGCGAGACCAGGACGGTCACCAGAATCAGCATGCCGCGCTGCGCAGCCAGCAGGAACAGCACATTGGCCGTCATGTCCAGCACGCCGGCCGCGATCGTCACCCGCAGCGACCCCGGCGTGGGGCGCATGCTCCGCCGCGTGGCCACCGCCAGGATCGCCACCAGCGCGATGGACGCGACGCGCGCGCCCACCAGCGGCCACAGCCCGGCGTCCGCGGGGGCCAGCTTGAGCAGGATGAAGAAGCCGCCGAAACCGGCTCCCGAGGCGAGCGCGTTCAGCACCGGGCCGAGCGTCAGCGCCCCGGACCCCCCCGGCTCCCTGCTCACCATCATGACCGCGACCAGGCCCAGCGCCACCCCGCCCATGGCCAGCAGGGACGGCCGTTCGCCCAGGACCAGCCCCGCCATGACCGGTACGGCCATCGCCGTGGTGGCCGTGATCGGCGCGACCACCGACATCTTGCCCGTCGCCAGGCCGCGGTAGAACAGCACGATGCCCAGGCCGCCGGCCACCCCGGAGGCCATGCCCCACAGCAGCGCCTCCGTGCTCGCGACCCCCGGCAGGAACGGCATCAGCGCCAGGACCAGCACCATCCCGCCGAGCTGGGAGCAGGCCACCACGGCCAGCACGCGCGAGCGCCGGGTCGCCAGCCCGCCGAAGAAATCGGCGGTGCCGAAGATGACCGCACACGCCGTCGCGAGCGCCACTGCCGTCACACTAACCCCCAGTAATGGTGAAGCGAATCCCCAATACCTTACAAAGGCCCCGAAACGTCGCTGACCGGCCCCGCAGGTACGCAGAAGTGGGATAACGCTGCGGAGTCACCGCGCGGAGTCCCATGATTACCCCATGAACATGCGAGGGGTTGCCCGATGCTGGGTACATCCCTCACTGTGCGCGTCGCAACGTCTGCTGGGGGTCGCCGGTGAGTGAGTCTCGGGCCGCCGTGGAGAAACTCCGTGCCGAACTGGCCAACGTCGGAGTGGACGACGCGTACGAGATCGGTGATGACGCTACGCTCTCCGTTTGGATCGGCCTTGTCGTGAGCTACCGTGACGGCTTCTTCCGCTGGCAGGAAGGCGCGGTGAAACGCCGCCACCTGGGTACGGATCCGGTTGGATGCGCCATCCGAGTGGCCCGGCGGTATGCCGAACTGCGGGCTGACGTGCCGCTCTGGTGGGAGGACTTGGCCAAGGTCTTACGGGGGGACGCGGCCGAAGACTATCCATAGTCCCCGCCTGCGTCGGGGGGATATATGCGGCTGGGACTCGTGTTGCTCGTGGCGGTTACCGGCTGTAGTACGACCATTACGAATGGGCCTGGCAAGCTGCCCGTCCTGTCCATTCCCGGGCTGCCGCCCCCCGCGCTCGATCCCCAGTCGCTGGCGCAGACGCTGACGGCGGCGCAGCCGTGGTGGCCCAAGCCCCGGTATCCGGTGGCGCCCCGGGCGCGGGGCATCGACTGCGCCAAGCTCAAGTGCGTCGCGCTCACCTTCGACGACGGCCCCGGCGACGAGACCGGAGAGGTGCTGGACACGCTGGCCGAGCACGGCGCCAAGGCCACCTTCTACGTGGTCGGCCGGATGGTGAACGACAAGAGCGCCGCGCTGCTCCAGCGCATGGTCGTCGAGGGCCACGAGCTGGGCAACCACTCGTGGGACCATCCGTCGCTGCCCTCGCTGTCGCCGGGCGCGCTCAAGGATCAGCTGGTCAGGACCCAGGAGGCGGTGGGCAGGTACACGGGGGTGCGGATGCGGACGATGCGCCCGCCGTACGGGGCGACCGACAAGGGGGTGGCGGCGATGACCCGGCGGTTCGGCATGTCGCAGATCCTGTGGGGGCTGGACACCCTGGACTGGCGGGACCGCGACGCCGACCTGGTGGCCAAACGCTGCCAGCGGGCCAGGCCGGGGGACATCATCCTGATGCACGACATCCACGAGTCCACCGTGAAGTCCGTGCCGATGCTGCTGGACATGCTGGACAAGAAGGGCTTCACCTACGTCACGGTCACCGAACTGCTCGGCGACACCACTCCCGGCCAGGAGTACTTCCACGCGCGCAAGGAGAAGGCCACCTAGCGGATACGGTGGGGGGATGGTGTTCAGCGGCATCCCCGACGAGGCGTTCATGTTCTACGAGGGCCTGGAGGCGGACAACTCCAAGTCCTACTGGAATGCCAACAAACACGTGTACGACACCATGGTCAAAACACCGATGACCGCCTTGCTGGACGAACTGGCGGAGGAGTTCGGCACGCCTCATCTGTTCCGTCCGTACCGCGACGTTCGTTTTTCCAGGGATAAATCCCCGTATAAGGACCATCAGGGTGGTTATATCCAAATTATCGATGGTGTGGGGTATTACCTGCAGATCGGTGCGGATGGGCTTTATGTGGCCGGCGGTTGGTGGGCGCAGGGGGAGATGACGAACCGTTTCCGGACGGCGGTGGACGACGACGACTCCGGCCCGGAACTGGAGAAGATCGTCGACGGCCTGCGCGCCGAGTTCACGATCTCCGGAGACCGCCTGAAGACCCGCCCCCGCGGCGTTTCCGAAGATCACCCCAGGTTGGACCTGCTCCGCCACAAGGCCCTCTACGCCGGTCGCCGGTACGAGCCGGAACCATGGATCCACACCCGCGAGACCCTGGACAGAGTCCGCGAGACCTGGCGCACATTGACCCCGTTGGTGGACTGGCTGCGGGTCCGATTGAGCTGACCCATCCGGTACGGCTCACGCGCCCCACCGCGCAAGCCGTACCCGCGCTGCGATTAGTTCAGAACGTACTGAAAGAGCACAGCGACGAGGGCGATGATCACCCAGGCGCAGAACAGCGCCGCGTAGAAACTTCCGCTCACGATTTTCATGGGAAGCCCCCTTCCTCTGCCGTCAGGGTGCGGCATCGGAATTGCAACTCGCTTGCGGGTCACTTGGGAGCCTTGCCGCCTTTGATCGCCTTAATGGCGCCGCACGCGATACGCGGTCCGGAATCGCCTGTTTTGAGAGTGTCGGAGTCCGGGCCGCCGGGGGCATAACGCGGCGGAATGTTGGCCTGGTTGTCGGCCAGGCCGTGCACGATGATGGCGCTGCCGTCCGCGTCGGTGAGCTGGCCCGCGCGGAACCGGTCGGTGAGGAACGAGGCGCTCCCGGTGCCGTTCCTGCCGACCAGCAGCGGCGGCAGGTCGCCGGAGTGCGAGGGGTGGCTGTGCCCGCCCGGGGCCAGGTCCAGGTGCCCGCCCGCGGAGAAGAAGGGCGAGACGGCCTTCGTCGCCGGGTCCACGGCCTTCGCGTCGCAGAGGCCGACGGAGTGGATGTGGAAGCCGTGGTAGCCCGCCGGCAGGTCGCGGACCCGGACCGTCACCCGCGATCGGGCCCGGTCCTTGGGCGCCACGACCAGCGTGCCGACGCGGATGCCGTTCACGTCCCTGATGGCGACCTGGAGCGGCTTGTCGTGCGGGGCCGCCTCCGCCATCGTGGCCACCCCGGCGACGGCCAGGCCGACCGCGATCGTGGCCGTCAGGCAGATGTTCGTGACGCGCTGGGTCATTGCTGTGCTCTCCTCCGTCAGCGGCTGGTGACTCCTCTGTCGCACAGGGTGACGTCCAGCGCGTCGCGGACACGGCGGAACCCCCGTTCAGGGGTTCCAACTTCTCGCGGGAGAAAAGCGGAACGCCCGCCCCAACCGGGACGGGCGTTCCCAAGTGCTCGCTAGTTGGCGCGCTTGGCGCGGGCCGCCGTACGGGCCCGGGTGGAGGCGTCCAGGACGACCTTCCGGATCCGGACCGACTCCGGCGTGATCTCCACGCACTCGTCGTCCCGGATGAACTCCAGCGCCTGCTCCAGAGACAGCTGGCGCGGCGGGATCAGGGTCTCGGTCACATCCGCCGTGGAGGAGCGCATGTTGGTGAGCTTCTTCTCCTTGGTGATGTTGACGTCCATGTCGTCGGAGCGGGAGTTCTCCCCGACGATCATGCCCTCGTACACCTCGGTGCCGGGGCCGACGAACAGGATGCCGCGCTCCTGGAGGTTCGTCATCGCGAACGCGGTGACCGGGCCGGAGCGGTCGGCCACCAGCGAGCCGTTGCCCCGCGTGCGCAGCTCGCCGAACCACGGCTCGTACGAGTCGAAGACGTGGTGCACCAGGCCGGTGCCCCGGGTCTCGGTCAGGAACTCGGTACGGAAGCCGATCAGGCCGCGGGCCGGGACCACGAACTCCATCCGGATCCAGCCGGTGCCGTGGTTGGTCATGTGCTCCATCCGGCCCTTGCGGACCGCGAGCAGCTGGGTGACGGCCCCCAGGTACTCCTCCGGGCAGTCCACGGTGAGGCGCTCGACGGGCTCGTGCCGCTTGCCGTCGATCTCCTTGGTGACCACCTGCGGCTTGCCCACGGTCAGCTCGTAGCCCTCCCGGCGCATCTGCTCGACCAGGATGGCCAGCGCCAGCTCGCCGCGGCCCTGCACCTCCCAGCTGTCCGGGCGGTCGGTCGGCAGGATGCGCAGCGACACGTTGCCGACCAGCTCCCGGTCCAGCCGGTCCTTGACCATGCGGGCGGTGACCTTGCCACCCTTGACCCGGCCGACCAGCGGCGAGGTGTTGGTGCCGATGGTCATCGAGATGGCTGGCTCGTCCACCGTGATGAGCGGCAGCGGGCGCGGGTCCTCCGGGTCGGCCAGGGTCTCGCCGATCATGATGTCGGGGATGCCGGCGATGGCGATGATGTCGCCGGGGCCCGCCTCCTCCGCCGGCTTGCGCTCCAGCGCGTCGGTCATCAGCAGCTCGGTGATCTTCACTCGCTGGATGCTGCCGTCGGTGCGGCACCACGCCACCTGCTGGCCCTTCTTGATGGTGCCCTGGTGCACCCGGCAGAGCGCGATCCTGCCCAGGTAGCTGGAGGCGTCCAGGTTGGTGACGTGCGCCTGCAGCGGCGCGGTCGGGTCGTACGTGGGCGCCGGGATGGTCTTGTAGATCGTCTCGAAGAGCGGTTCGAGGTTCTCGGAGTCGGGCATGCCGCCGTCGTCGGGGCGGTTCAGGGAGGCCCGGCCGGCCTTGGCCGACGCGTAGACGATCGGGAAGTCGATCTGCTCCTCGGTGGCGTCCAGGTCGATGAAGAGCTCGTAGACCTCGTCCACGACCTCCTTGATCCGGGCGTCCGGGCGGTCCACCTTGTTGATGCACAGGATGACCGGCATCTTCGCGGCGAAGGCCTTGCGCAGCACGAAGCGGGTCTGCGGCAGCGGGCCCTCGGAGGCGTCCACCAGCAGGACCACGCCGTCCACCATGGACAGGCCGCGCTCGACCTCGCCGCCGAAGTCGGCGTGGCCGGGGGTGTCGATGATGTTGAGGGTGTGGCCGCCGTGCTTGACGGCCGTGTTCTTCGCGAGAATGGTGATCCCCTTCTCGCGCTCCAGGTCGTTGGAGTCCATGACACGCTCGTCGACGTCCTGGTTGGCGCGGAACGCCCCGGACTGCCACAGCATGGCGTCCACCAGCGTGGTCTTGCCATGGTCGACGTGCGCGATGATCGCGATGTTCCGCAGGTCGTCGCGGCTGTTCAAAGGCATAGTGGAGTCTCGCTCTGGTAGGTCGGGGTGTCGTCCGCGTCCCGGACTTTGCGGCGAGACGCTCCTGCCGCGAGAGTGCGGCCTTACCATTTTAGTTGATCCAGATCGGCGGCATGCGCCCGGGAAACCCTGACCTCCTCACGAGCGTGTATATAACCGGCCATCCGTAACCTGGTGAGCGTGGTGATCGCTCCTGTCTACGGCGCCATGCTGCGCACCTCCGACGGCGTCAGAATCGACGCCGGACACTTTCCCGGGCCCTCCGGCGACCTCGGCATCGTGCTCGCGCACGGCTTCACCGGCTCCTGGCGGGCCCCCGCCACCCGCCGCATCGCCGCCGTCCTGGCCCGGTACGCCGGGGTGCTGGCCATCGACTTCCGCGGCCACGGGCGCTCCTCCGGCCTGTCCACCGTCGGCGACCTGGAGGTCCTGGACCTGGACGCGGCCGTACGGCACGCCCGCACCGCCTACCGGCGGGTGGTCACCGTGGGCTTCTCCATGGGCGCGGCGGTGGCCCTGCGGCACGCCGCCCTGCACGGCGGGGTGGACGCGGTGGTGGCGGTGAGCGGCCCGGCCCGCTGGTACTACCGGGGCACGAAACCGATGCGCCAGGTGCACTGGGCGATCGAGCATCCGGCCGGCCGGCTGGCGGCCCGGCTGGCCCGGCGCACCAGGATCGCCGTCGGCCGCTGGGACCCGATGCCGCTGGCTCCGTACGAGGTCGCGCCCATGATCGCGCCCGTTCCGCTGCTGCTGGTGCACGGCGACGCCGACACGTTCTTCCCGCTGGAACACGCCCACCAGCTGTACGAGGCCGCGGGCGACCCCAAGGAGCTCTGGATCGAGCCGGGTTACGGTCACGCGGAGTCGGCCGCTACGCCGGATCTGATCCGCCGAATTGGTCAGTGGACTTCGCGAACCAAACCGTAATCGCCGGCGTCTACACCAGGGGTGAGAAATTCCGCCCAGCGTCGCGGGGGCGCGCTGGGCGTCTTCCCGGGTCCGGTACGGCATGCCGTACCGGACCCGGGAGGAGCAACTAGCCGAGGCGCGCGATGCTCTTGTACTCCAGGTAGGCCGACAGGCCCTCGGGGCCGAGTTCGCGGCCGAGACCGCTGGCCTTGTACCCGCCGAAAGGCGTGCCGGGCTCCAGAGTGTTCATCATGTTGACGCCATAAGTTCCGGTACGGACCTGCCGGGCCACGTCCATGCCGTGGTCCACGTCGGCCGTCCAGACGCTGCCGGACAGGCCGTAGTCGCTGTCGTTGGCGATCCGGATGGCGTCGCCCTCGTCGTCGTACGGGATGACGGTGAGGACCGGGCCGAAGATCTCCTCGCGGGCGATGCGCATGTCGTTGGCGGCGTTGGCGAAGACGGTGGGGGAGACGTACCAGCCGCGGTCGAAGGGGCGGTCGAGGCCGCCGACGACGGCCTTGGCGCCCTCGTCCAGGCCGATCCTGATGTAGCCCTCGACCCGCTCCTGCTGGCGCTTGGCCACCATCGGGCCGATCGCGGTGCCGGGGTCGGCGGGGTCGCCGACCGTCTGGCCGTTGACCATCTCGGCCACGGCCTGCACGACCTCGTCGTAGCGGCTGCGGGAGGCCAGGATGCGGGTCTGGGCGACGCAGGCCTGGCCGCTGTTGAGCAGCGAGGCGATCGACAGGAAGCCCATCGCGGAGGGCAGGTCGCAGTCGTCCAGGATGATCGCGGCGGACTTGCCGCCCAGCTCCAGGCTGCATCGCTTGAGCTGCTCGCCGCAGATGGCGCCAATCCGGCGGCCGGCGGCGGTGGAGCCGGTGAAGGCGATCTTGTCCACGCCGGGGTGGGAGACCAGGTGCTCTCCGGCCTCCCGGCCGGCCGCGACGATGCTGACGACGCCGTCGGGGATACCGGCCTCCTTGATCATCTCGCCCAGCAGGTACCCGTCCAGCGGCGTCTCCGGCGCGGGCTTGATGACGACGGTGCAGCCGGCCACCAGCGCGGGGGCGAGCTTGGTCATGATGACGAACTGCGGGACGTTCCACGGCACGATGGCGGCCACCACGCCGACCGGCTCGCGGCGCACGGTGACCGGGCCAAACATGCCGGGGCGCTGGTCCTCGACCTCGAAGGTCCGGCCCAGCTCGGCGAAGTACTGGAGCATGCCCAGCGGCTGCGGCGCCTGCGCCAAGTGGGAGAACGTGATGGGCGAGCCCATCTCCAGCGTGATGATCTCGGCGATCTCGCCCTGCCGGGCGGCGTAGATGCCGGCCAGCCTGCTGACCACCTCGGCCCGTTCGGCCATGCTCATCCGGGGCCAGGGGCCGTGGTCGAAGGCCGCGCGGGCGGCGGCCACCGCGCGGTCCATGTCCGCCGGGGTGCCGTCCGGCACCCGGCCGACGACCTCCTCGGTGTGCGGGGAGATGACGTCGATGGTCCCGGTGCCCGCGGGGGCCACCCAGTCGCCCCCGATGAACAGCGTGTCGTGCTGGAGCATTGCTCTGCCTCCCGCGCCTGCATGAACGAGTGCTTGCTTGGACAAGTCTTCTCGCTCACATCGGCCACGACAACCCCCAGACCGAATCATGTTCTGCAGCACACTGGCAAGGGCGCTGTCCGGAGAGAGCTCCCAAAATGGTAGATACTTCGTCAAAGGCGCACGAGTTCCCCCGTTCCGGTGGCAGCCGTCAAGATCGTCTTCTATAGTTTCGGTCCGTCTGGGAGGGGAGGGACTGGTGCCACGACGGGCAGGAGCTGCGCTGGTCGCCGCCGGCCTGTTCGGCATGTTCGCGATCTCCTCCTCCCTGTCCCCGCTGACCGCCTCCGCCGCGGCCGAGCCCGACCGGCAGGCCAAGCTGCGCCAGCTCACCAAAGAGGCCGCCGAGCTGGCCAAGGCGTACCGGGGCGAGATCGCCACCCTGGACGACACCCGCAAGGCCGCCGAGCGGGCCGACGCGCGGGTCAAGCGGCTCAAGGCCGACCTGGTCAAGGCCGAGCGCAAGGTCGCGGAGTTCGCCCAGACCACCTACATGAGCGGCGGCATCGACAGCGTGCAGATCTTCAGCATGCAGTCCGACCTCGGCACCGCCTCCACGCTGGCCTACCTCACCGACGAGAAGGCCGAGCGGCTCACCCGCGTCAACCGGCTGATCGCCGAGCAGAAGAAGGCCGCCAAGACGGCCGACCAGCGGGTGGACCAGCTGCGCAAGGACATCAAGGAACTCCAGGGCAAACAGCGCGAGGTCGAGAAGCTGCTCGCCAAGTTCGGCTTCCAGACCCCGGACGCCGGCACCGGCCTCACCTCACGCATGGTCTCCATCCGCAACCTGATCATGCAGAACTTCCCTATGCCGTTCGGGGTCGGCTGCTTCCGGGCCGGCGACTTCGGCGAGCACGGCAAGGGCCGCGCCTGCGACTTCATGATCAGCAGCGGCGGGCGCATGCCGGACGCGAGCGCCAAGGCCCGCGGGGACGCGCTGGCCGAGTGGTGCGTGGCCAACGGCCGCAAGCTCGGCATCATGTACATCATCTGGCAGCAGAAGTACTACGACATCAGGACCGGCGCCGCGCCCAAGATGATGGCCAACCGGGGCAGCAACACGGCCAACCACTACGACCACGTGCACGTGTCAGTGCTCTGAGATCATTCTCTTGAGGATCATTCTCCTGAACCAGTGGTACGACGCCTTCGGCGTCCTGGCCTGGGTGGCGAAGTCCACGTGCACCAGGCCGAAGCGCTGGTGGTAGCCCTCGGCCCACTCGAAGTTGTCCAGCAGCGACCAGGCGAAGTAACCGCGCACGTCCACGCCCTCGTCCTGGGCCCGGCGCAGGGCGTCGAGGTGGCCGGCCAGGTAGTCGATCCGGAACCGGTCGTCGAGGCCGTCGTACGAGCAGCCGTTCTCGGTGATGTAGATCGGCGGCAGGCCGGGGTAGCGGGCGCGCAGGCCGGTCAGGAGCTCGCGCAGGCCGTCGGGGACGACCGGCCAGCCGAAGGCGGTGGTGGGGTAGCCGGTGACGCCGGCGTCGTCGAACGGCAGGAGGTCGGTGCTGGGGGCGGCGATCCGGGTGGGGTTGTAGTAGTTGATCCCTAGCCCGTCGAGGGGCTGCGCGATCGTTTCGAGGTCTCCGGGGCGTACGCCGGGCATCTCGCCGATGCCGAAGGCCGACATGTCGGGATATTTGCCGGTAAGGATGGGGTCGTTGAAGAGCCGGTTGTGCAGGATGTCGTACGCGTCGGCGGCGGCCGTGTCCTCGGGGGAGTCCGACGCGGCCCACACCGGGGTGCAGTTGTTGGTGATCAGCACCTGCCCGGCCCCGGCCGCCCGCAGCGCCTGGACCGCCAGGCCGTGCCCCAGCAGCTGATGATGGGCCACCGGCAGGGCCTCCAGGAACAGGGTCCTCCCGGGGGCGTGGGTGCCCAGGCCGTACCCGTACACCATGTGCACGAAGGGCTCGTTGAGGGTGATCCACAGCTTGACCCGGTCGGCCAGCCGCTCCGCCACGATTCCCGCGTATTCCGCGAAATATCCGGAGGTGTCGCGGTTCAGCCAGCCGCCCTCGTCCTCCAGGGCCTGCGGCAGATCCCAGTGGAACAGCGTCAGCGCCGGGGCGATCCCCTTCGCACAGAGCCCGTCCACCAGCCGGTCGTAGAAGTCCAGCCCCCTGCCGTTCACCGCCCCCCGCCCGGCCGGCAGCACCCGCGACCACGCCACCGAGAACCGGTACGCGTTGACCCCCGCCGCCGCCATCAGTTCGACGTCCTCGGCCCACCGGTGATAGTGGTCGCAGGCCACGTCGCCCGTGTGCCCGTCCCGCACCCTGCCCGGCTCGTGCGCGAAGGTGTCCCAGACGGAGGGTCCGCGCCCGTCCTCGGCGACCGCGCCTTCGATCTGGTAGGCGGCGGTGGCCGTACCCCAGAGGAACATCGATCCTCCTCAACGTGAGTGCAACTCATGTTAACGCGACAGCAATCGACAAGGTAGAGAATGGGCCAATGACAAACGCCGCCGCCGGGACGCTGCGTCGTCGTCCGGCCCAGCGCCGCAGCCTGGAACGGGTCGAGCGCATGCTCGACGAGTGCGCCCAGCTCCTGGACGAGGTGGGATACGAGGCGCTCACGACCAAGGAGGTCGCCCGTCGCGCCGAGGTGCCCATCGGCACCTTCTACCAGTTCTTCCCCGACAAGCAGGGACTGGTCCGCGCGCTCGCCCTGCGCAACCTGGACGCGTTCCTCGGCCGGATGGCGACCCGGCTGAGCGCCAGCCGGCTGGGCGACTGGACCGACGCCGTCGACCTGACCATCGACGAGTTCGTCCGGATGAAGCGGAACACGCCCGGGTTCTCCGTGGTCGACTTCGGCGAGGTGCTGGCCGCCCCCGGCGGGCCGGTGGTCCCCGGTACCCAGCGCATGCTGGACGCGGCCCTGGAGAACAACGTCGTGGTCGCCGACCGGCTGCGCACCCTCATGGTCGACCTGCTCGGCGCGCCCGGAGACGACGCGCTCGCCCGCGCCTTCGTGGTGGCCGTGGAGGCCGCCGACGCGGTGCTCAAGCTCGCCTTCCGAGCACACCCCGAAGGAGACTCCGAACTGATCGCGGAGTGTAAGCGGCTGGTCCGCCGCTACCTTTCCGCGCATCTCGCCGAGTAGCGTGCCAGGGCTGGGTGCTGTACTCGTCCAGGACCCAGAGCGGAAGCAGCGCGGGGGTGCTGAACCAGCCGGCGTTGATCTGCGGGTGACCGCGGTGATTCGTCATGCGCCGACTGTGCGAGCTGGAGCGCGCTCCAGGGCAAGCCCGGATATCCGGCGGATGAGGGCGTCTTGACCTGGAGCGTACTCCAGGTGCCAGGATCGGCCCATGGCCGTATTCACACCAGGGCAGGTTTCCGAGGAGACCGGCTTCAGCCTGGACACCCTCCGGTACTACGAGCGCATCGGGCTGCTCGGCAACGTCGGGCGCAACGCCGCCGGGCAGCGCCGGTTCACCGACGGTGACGTCGGCTGGCTGAACATGATCCGCTGCCTGCGCGACACCGGCATGCCGATCGCCGAGATGCTCCGCTTCGCGGAACTCGTCCGCCAGGGCGACCACACCATCCGGGACCGCATCGAACTCCTCGAATCCCACGACGAGGGCGTCGAACGGCAGATCGCCACCCTGCGGCGGCGGCAGGGCGCCATCCAGAACAAGATCCAGTACTACAAGGACGTGATGGCGATCCCGCAGGGCGTCTGACCGGCCTTTGCCGCCACCGGGGACGTGCTTTCCGCGCCGTCTGTTACACCAGAGAAGTGGCAGGTCCGCGCGCCCGGCGCATGAACATCCCGCTGCGGCGGGTCGCCGCCGTGAGCGGAGTGATGCTGTTCGCCCTGCTCGCCAACGCCAGCTACGTGCAGGTCTTCCGGTCGGGCGCGCTCAACGCCGACCGGCGCAACCAGCGTGTCATGCTCGCCAAGTTCGACACCTCCCGCGGCGACCTGCGACTGCGCGACGGCACCGTGCTCGCCACCAGCAGGGAGGTCCGCGGCCGGTACCGGTACCAGCGCGTCTACCCGCAGGGCCCGCTGTACGCGGCGGTCACCGGCTTCGTCTCGCTCTACCGCAACACCGGCGTCGAGCAGGCCGAGGACGCGACCCTGTCCGGCAGCGATCCGCGGGTCATGGTCCGCACCCTGCTCAAGGACACCGCGAGGGGCGCCACGGTGACGCTGACCCTCGACTCCCGGGCCCAGCGCGCCGCGTACGAGGGACTGAGCGCCACCGGCAGAAGCGGCGCGGTCGTCGCCGTCGACCCGGCCACGGGCGCCATCCTGGCGATGGTCTCCTACCCGGCGTACGACCCGAACGACTTCGCCACCTTCGACCAGGCCCGGCTCCGGCGCGTCGACAAGGAGCTGCAGGCCGACCCGGCCAGGCCGCTGCTCAACCGGGCGACCAGCCAGCACTACCCGCCGGGGTCCACGTTCAAGGTGATCACCGCCGCGGCGGCGCTCGGCTCGGGAAAGTACAGCCCGGTCACCGAGATCACCGCGCCGCCGCAGCTGCGGCTGCCCGGCACCACCGTGCTGCTGCGCAACCCGGGCGGCCAGGACTGCGGCAACGGATCGCCGCCGCTGGCCGAGGCGTTCCAGATGTCGTGCAACACCGCGTTCGCCACGCTCGGCCTCCTGCTCGGCCAGGACGCGCTGCGTCGCCAGGCCGCCGCCTTCGGGTTCGACGACGACGAACTCACCGTGCCGCTCCCGGTGGCGGCCAGCCGGTATCCGCAGCGCATGGACCGGGCGCAGACCGCGATGTCGGCCATCGGCCAGTTCGACGACCGGGCGACGCCGTTGGAGATCGCGCTCATCTCGGCCGCGGTCGCCAACGACGGCGTGCTGATGCGGCCGTACCTGGTGGACGAGATCCGGCTGACGGACGGCACGATGGTGAGCCTGACCGGTCCCGAGGAGTACCGGGAGAGCATGCCGGGACGGGTGGCTCGGCAGATCACCGAGATGATGGTCGCGGTGACCCGGCCGGGCGGGACCGGCACGGCCGCCGCCATCCCCGGCATCGACGTCGCGGCCAAGACCGGCACCGCCGAGAACGACGGGCCCGACCACGCGGTCTTCACCGCCTTCGCGCCCGCCACCCGGCCCAGGGTGGCGGTCGGCGTGGTGGTCGAGCACGGCGGCCCCGGCGGCGAGGTGGCCGCGCCCATCGCCAAGGCGGTCATCGAGGCCCTGCTCTAAGCCTGCTTCGGTTCCATGCTGTACGCGCGTGCCTGCAGGTTGTACAGATCCGCGTAGATGCCGTCGGCCCGGATGAGCTCGTCGTGGGTGCCCTGCTCGACCACCTCGCCGTGGTCCAGCACGTAGATCCGGTCGGCGTGGCGCACGCTGGCCAGCCGGTGCGTGATCAGCAGCACCGTGCGGCCGTCGGAGTGCTGCCTGACCCGCTCGAAGAGGGCGTGCTCGGCCCGCGCGTCCAGGGCCGCCGTCGGCTCGTCGCAGATCAGCAGGGGCGCGTCCCGGTAGAAGCCGCGGGCCACCGCGATGCGCTGCCACTGCCCGCCGGACAGCTCCTGGCCGTCGTTGAACCGCCGGTCCAGCAGCGTCTGGTACCCCTTCGGCAGCTCGGCGATCACCTCGTCTGCCCCGGCCACCCCGGCCGCCCGGATCACCGCGTCGTCGCCCTTCTCCAGGCCCATGGTGATGTTGTGGCGGGCGGTCAGCGGCCACCGGGTGTGGTCCTGGGCGATCACCGCGATGTTGCCCCGGAGCAGGTGCGCCTCCACCCCGGCCAGGTCGGTGCCGTCCCAGAGCACCCGGCCGCCCGCCGGCGTGTAGAGGCCCGCGAGGATCTTGGACAGGGTGGTCTTGCCGGAGCCGTTCTCGCCGACCAGCGCGATCACCTCACCCCGGTCGATGTGGATGGAGACCCCGGCCAGCGCCGGGGTGTCCTTGCCCGGGTAGGAGAAGGTGACGTTCTCCACGGTGATGCGGGAGAAACCGGCCGGAGGGCGCGCCTTCGCCGCCGCGGGCGGCGACTCGTTGGTGACGCAGAAGTCCACGAAGTCGGTGAAGTAGAGGCCGTTCTCGTACAGCCGGTTGACCGCGTAGAGCAGGTTGGCCAGGGAGCTCTGGCCGGAGCGCACGGCCAGCACCGCCGTGCCCGCCACCGCGAGCGGCACGGCGCCGGTGGCCAGCAGCAGGCCGAGCGCGACGTAGACCAGCGCCGCGCCGAGGCCGCCGAGGGCCTCGCCCACCAGCCGGGCGAAGGTCTCCCTGCGGGCCAGCTTGACCATGACGTCCTGCTCGGTCCTGGCCACCAGGTCGTACACACGCAGCAGGAAGGAGCGCATGGTGAACGAGCGCACCTCGGCGGCGGTCTCCCGCTCGGCCAGCAGCTCACTGATGATCCACTTGCGCCGGTAGGTGGGCAGCAGGGACAGCATCGTGCCGTAGCGCATCTTGGCCGCGCGCACGGTGGCCCACGCGTCCGGCAGGACCGCGATCGCCAGCAGCGGCAGCAGGACCGGGTGCAGCACGCCGAGCACGCCGCCGGCCGCGATCAGGCTGATCCCGGCGGTCAGCACGTCGATGGCGGAGCTGACCACGGAGTCGGCCGAGTTCACGCCCCGGGACCTGGCCCGCTGGAGCGCGTCGTGGAAGTCGGGGTCGTCGAATCGGACCAGGTCGACCTTGCTGGTCAGACCATACAGACGTTCCTCGGCGATGCGGGTGACCTGGGGTTCCAGGCGGGCCTGGGCCCAGCCCGCGCCCGCCTGGAGCAGGGTGCGGAGGATGGCCGCCGCGCCCACCAGGATCAGGCTGGGCAGCGCGGCCCGCACCCGGTCGGGGGTGGGGCCGGCCGCGAACAGGGCCTCCAGCACGCCGGTGGTGGCCAGCAGGCCGAACGCGGTGAACACGCCGGCCAGCAGGTTGAGCACCACGGTGGCGAGCGTGTCGCGGGGGCTGGCCCGCCAGGCCATCCGGACGGCCTGCGCGATCAGGGCGGGCAGCCGCCTGGCGATGGTCACGAAGCCGACGCCGCTCATCGTGTCGTCGTGGGCGTGCCAGTTGTGGGTGGTCATGTCGGAGAAGTCGGGCAGATCGTCGATCCTGCCCTCGTCCGGTTCGGCTGCCGGGACGGTGTCCCGTTCCCGGCTTTCGTCGTCCCTTTTCTGGCTCTCGTCCAGGGGAGTGGCCGCCATGCCGTCAGTGTGTCTCCCGCCACCGACAATTCGCCATCGCTTTCCTGGGCATCCCCTCTGGCGGTCCGGGAATGAAACTCGGTTGCGTCTGGGCAGCTTCCCGTAGTTGGTGTAACACTTCCTGTGACCGATGCCGCCGGCGACCCCCGAGGGCCGATGACTCAGACGTCGAACTCGCCGCACTCGATGACGCATCCGACGACGTACCCGACGACGCTTTCGATCACGCAGGCGGGGAACCTCCCGCTGGAGCCGAACGCCTTCGTGGGCCGCGAGCCCGACGTGGCGGAGCTCGTACAGCTGATCATGGCCACCCGGGTGGTCACCCTGTGCGGGATGGGCGGGATCGGCAAGAGCAGGCTGGCCCTGCGGGTCGCGGCCGAACTGGCCGGCGACCTGCCGGACGGGGCCTGGCTGGTCGAGTTCCCCGAGGGCACGCCACCGGACGAGGTGGTCCGCAGGACCGCCGGGATCCTCCAGGTGGAGGGCGAGCAGCACCGGTCGCTGCGGGACACCGTGGCCGAGGTGCTGGCCGGGCGGACGATGCTGCTCCTGCTGGACAACTGCGAGACCGTGGTCGAGGAGTGCGCCCGGCTCGTACGGCGGCTGACCGAGGCCTGCCCCGAGGTCCGCGTGCTGGCCACCAGCCGGGAGCCGCTGCGGGTGCCCGGCGAGACGGTCTGGCGGGTGCCGCCGCTGACGCTGCCCGAGTCCGCAGGACCGGCCGAGGTGCGCGAGTCCGAGGCCGGCCGGCTCTTCCTGGCCCGGGCCGCGGCCGCCGCGCCCGGCTTTGCGCTGACCGAGGACAACGCCGAGGTGGTGGCCCGGCTCTGCCGCGACCTGGACGGCCTGCCGCTGGCGCTGGAACTCGCCGCCGGGATGACCCGGGTGCTGTCGGTGCCGCAGATCGTCGCCCGCCTCGGCGACCGCTTCCACCTGCTGGCGGCCTGGGACCGGACCGCGCCGCCGCGCCAGCGCACCCTGCGGGCCACGGTGGACTGGAGCTACCGGCTGCTGTCGGAGCCGCAGCGGCTGCTGTTGCGCCGCGCCACGGCGTTCCGGGCCGGCTGGACCCTCGACATGGCCGAGCGGGTCTGCCCGGGGGACGGCCTGAGCCCCGGCGACGTGCTCGTCCAGCTGACCGCCCTGGTGGACAAGTCGCTGGTGGTGGTGGACGGGGAACTGGCCGGGGAGGCCCGCTACCGGCTCCTCGACACCATCCGGCAGTACGCCGCCGAGCAACTCCACGGCTCCGGCGAGGAGCAGGGCGTACGCCGCCGGCACCGGGACTACTTCTGCCACCTCGGCGCGGACTGGGAGACCGCGACCCTGGGCGTGCCCTGGCCGGACCTGAAACGCCGGGTGGAGCGGCTGGAGCGGCTGCAGGGCGATCTGCGCGCCGCGGTCGAATGGTCGATCGCCGTACGCGACCCGGAACCGATGCTCCAGTGCCTGGTCGAGCTGCGCTGGGCGCTGATCGGCGCGGGCCGCCACCAGGCCGAGATGATCGGCTGGCTGGACCGGCTGCTGGAGCTGGCCGCTCCCACGCTGTCCCCGGCTCTGCGCGGCCGGGCGCACATCCTCGTCGCCAACCTGGCGGTCAACTCCGGCGACCTGGCGACCGCCGGTCCGCGGGCGTCGCGTGGGGTCGAGCTGTGCCGGGCGGGCGGTCACCGCGGCGGTGAGGCGCTGGGCCTCATGGTGCTGGCGGTCACCGACCAGGACGACCCGGCCGACGCGCCGGAGAAACGGCTCGACCGGGCCGTCACCATCGGCGTGGAGATCGGCGAACGCCTGCTGGAGGCGGAGGCGCACGGCTTCCGCGCCTTCCTGGCGCTCGGCCAGAACAGGATCAGGGAGGCCCAGCGGGCCAGCGAGCGCGTGGTCGAGCTCACCACCGAGCTGGACAACCACCTGGGCATGGTGATCGGGCTCACCGGCCTGGCCCAGGCGGCGCGCAAACGCGGCGACCTGGCCGCCGCCCGCCGGCACTTCACCCGCGCCATGGAGCTGCTGCGCGGCTTCGACGCCCGGCAGTCGCTGATCAGCTGCCTGGCGGGGCTGGGCACGGTCGCGCTGGAGAGCGGGGACCTGCCGGAGGCCCGGCGCCGCTTCGACGAGGCGCTGCGGCTCGGGCGGGACGCCGGGCTGCGGATGGAGACCGCCCGGCGGATCGCGTCGTTCGCGCAGCTGGCGGCGCGGGAGGGCGACCTGCGGCACGCGGTGGTGCTGGCCGCGGCGGCCGTGGCCCAGCGCCCGTCCGCCGGGTCCCGGCTGGAGAGCGTGCTGGCCCCCGCCAGGGAGGCGCTCGGCGAGGCCACCGTGGCCGCCCTCTGGGCCGAGGGCCTGGCGCTCCCCATCGACGAGGCGGTCACGCTGGCCCTCCAGGAGTGTGTACGGCCGCCGCAGCCGGTGGTCCAGCCCGCCGCGCTCACCCCGCAGAGCACGCTCACCGCCCGCGAACAGGAGATCGCCGGCCTGATCGCCCGCGGCCTCAGCAACCGCGCCATCGCCGACGAACTGGTGATCAGCCAGGCCACCGTGGCCCGTCATGTCGCCAACATCCTGGCCAAACTCGGCTTCGCCTCCCGTACGCAGGTGGCCGCGTGGATCGTCGGGAGCGATGCCGTCCACACCGCGTCCGAAACACCGGATGTGTAGGCGTTTCCACGGCGGCGTACATATGACCGGGGTGGGGCGAATACACCGTCGAGTGGATATTCGTGTGGATGTAAGGGTCCGGGGCGCCGCCTAGTTTGGCTCGTACGCAAGCGGATGCCTTCCGCGGAATACCGGTCCGGCTGGGGGCATCGAGACGCCGCCGTGTGCCCCAGCAGTCGGTCGAGGTCACCTGGGAGGGGTGGAGACCGAGGCCGAGGGGCACACGGCCGCGGGCTCGGGTCGCGCAGGACCCGGGCCCGCCCCGGGGGATTACACATGGGACTACACAGGGGGACTACACAGATATGCGGATCCGGAGCCGGGGCCCGGGCCGTACCGTCGTGAGGCATGGAGCCGACGACTCATCCGCTGGGCGGGGTGGTCACCCGGACGGTGTTCGGTGGCGCCCACGGGCAGGGGGATCGCCCGGCGCTGGTCGACCTGGGCGACGGAGCGGTGCTGAGTTACCGCGAACTGGTGGGAACGGTCGTCGGGGCCGCGTGCGGGCTGCTGCGGCGCGGCGCCAGGCCGGGGCAGGTCGCCGGGGTGCTGGTGGACGGCGTGGCCGCCCAGCTGACCGCGCTGCACACGGTGATCGCGGCCGGGGGCGTGGCGCTCCCGCTGGGCGCGGCCGACGCGGCGGCGCTGCTGCGCTGGGACGCCCGGCTGCTGTTCACCACCCAGAAGCTGGCCCCGGCCGCGGTGGAGGCCGCCGACCGGTCGCGGGTCCGGCAGGTCGTCTCGTTCGGACCGGCCGTGGACGCCATCGAGTTCGGAGCGCTGCCGACCCTCGAACCGGTGCCGCTGCCCTGCCCGTCCGAGGGCGTGGTCCTGATCACGGAGAAGGGCCGGTTGACCGCTGAGGAATTCCTGGCCGGGATGGCCCGGCTGGACGACGGGATCGGCCTGACCGGGTCCGACGTGCTGCTGGTCACCTGGCCGCCCGGCGCGGACGCCGAGTTGGCGCTGCTGGCGAGTCTGGCCTTCAGCAGGGGCGCGCTGGTGGTGGCCGGGCCGGGCCTGCCGACGGTGGAATCGCCCGGCCCCCTGCGCGATTTCGGGGTGACCGTGACCGCCATACTGGACGGGCGGGATCGCCGGGTGACCAGGCGCGTCGGAGAGCGCTCTATATAGAGACGTTATCCGCACAAGCCTTGACGCAGGCTAGTGAACGGTGGCTTGATTAGGCCCCTTGACAACGTTGTCAGCCGGGGATGACATGACCGTTTCACGACCCCCCGAAAGGATGTTGCGATGAGACGACGGTGGATGGCGGCCGTCGCGGTTTCCTTAACCGGACTGCTGACCCTCACGGCGTGTGGGGACGGCGGCGGATCCCAGGGCGGCAGCCAGAGCGCGGAGGCCAAGGTCGAGGTCTTCTCCTGGTGGACGGGCGCCGGCGAGGCGGACGGCCTGAAGGCCATGCGGGCGATCTTCGAGCGGGAGAACCCCGGTCAGGAGTTCGTGGACGCGGCCGTGGCGGGCGGCTCGGGCGACCAGGCCCGCGCGCTGCTGGCCAGCAAGCTCAGCGCCAACCAGCCCCCGGACACCTTCCAGGGCCACGCGGGCGCGGAGCTGCAGGGCTACATCAAGGCCGGCAAGCTGGAGTCGCTCAACTTCCTCTACGACGAGCTCAAGCTCAGGGACGTCTTCCCGCAGCAGCTCATCGACCAGATCTCGGTGCAGGGCGAGATCTACTCGGTGCCGGTGAACATCCACCGGTCCAACGTGCTCTGGTTCAACCCGGCGGTGCTGAAGGAGGCCGGCATCAGCACTCCGCCGGCCACGATCGCCGCCTTCATCGCGGACCTGGAGAAGGTCAAGGCGAGCGGCAAGATCCCCCTGTCCATCGGCTCGCAGTGGACGGTCGTGCACCTGCTGGAGAGCGTGCTGCTCGGCTCGCTCGGCACCGAGACGTACAACCGGCTGTGGACCGCGCAGGCCGACTGGTCGAACGCGAACGTGACCCAGGCGCTCAACGACTTCAAGACCATCCTGTCGTACGCGGGCACGCCGGTGGAGGACTGGCAGCCGGCCGCCAAGCAGGTCGCGGACGGCCAGGCCGCCTTCAACATCATGGGCGACTGGGCCTACGGCTACTTCCACAACCCGCCCGACGGCGGTCTCGGCAAGTCCTCCAAGACCGACTTCGACTGGGCTCCCGCACCGGGCACCGACGGCACCTTCATGTGGCTGTCGGACAGCTTCACCCTGCCCAAGGGCGCGCCCAACCGCGCCGGCGCCGTGGCCTGGCTCAAGGTGGCGGCGAGCAAGGAGGGCCAGGACGCCTTCAACCCGCTGAAGGGCTCCATCCCGGCTCGTACGGACGCCGACAAGTCCCTCTACAAGGACTACCTCGAATGGGACCTGGCCCAGTGGTCGAGCAACAAGCTGGCCGGGTCGATCCAGCACGGCGTGGTCGCCAACGACGCCTGGCGCGCCTCGATCAACGACGCGGTCGGCCTCTTCCAGGGCGACCAGGACGTCGCCAAGTTCCAGCAGGCCCTCGCCGACGCCGCCAAGAACAGCGGCCAGTGACCTGACGCGTGGGGGTACGGCGCACGCCCGTACCCCCACCCCGGGGAAAGGAAGAATGTGACGAGGGTCCGCAGGTGGCTGCCCGGCTTGCTGCTGGTGTCACCGTCGATCATCGCCATCGCGGTTTTCGTGTACGGCATGCTGGGCTGGAACTTCAAGGTCGCCCTGAGCGACCAGCACGACGAGATCTCCCCGGGGAGCTTCGTCGGGCTGGAGAACTTCACCGGCATCTGGAGCGAGGACCGCTGGGGGCTTTCGGTCCGCCACGCCATCGTGTTCACCGTCGTCTTCGTGCTCGGCGCGCTGATGCTCGGCTGGCTGCTGGCGTTCCTGATGGAGCGGGGGATCCGGGGCGAGGGCGGCTTCCGTGCCGTCTACCTCTTCCCGATGGCGGTGTCCTTCATCGCCACCGGCGTGGTCTGGCGCTGGCTGCTCAACAGCGGCACCGGCGAGCGCGCGGTCGGCCTGAACGGCCTGCTCGGTTATCTGGGGCTGGACTTCCTGCAGTGGGGCTGGTTCCGTGATCCGGACTGGGGGATGGCCGCCATGGCGGTTCCGGCCATCTGGCAGATGTCCGGATACATCATGGCTCTGTTCCTGGCCGGGTTCCGGGGCGTGCCGGAGGAGCTGCGCGAGTCGGCGCGGGTGGACGGGTGCACCGAGTGGCAGGTCTACCGCCACATCGTGCTGCCGTTCCTGCGGCCGGTCACGCTGGCGGCCCTGATCATCCTCGGGCACATCAGTCTGAAGGTGTTCGACCTGATCGTGGCCGTGTCCGGCAAGCAGATCATCACCGACGTGCCGGCCATCTTCATGTGGACCGCCGTCTTCGACTCGCACGACCCGGCCAAGGGCGCCACGATCGCGGCCTACATCGTGCTGTCGGTGTGCGTGTTCGTCGTGCCGTACCTGATCTGGAACGCCCGCCGGGGAGATCGAACGTGACCATCAGGCATGTGCGTCTCGCACTGCTCCTGCTTTTCGTGCTGCTCTTCCTGCTGCCCGTGTACGTGCTGCTGGTGACCAGTTTCAAGCCCCTGTCGGAGGCCGACCCGAGCCAGGCGTGGAACCTGCCGCGGGTCTGGACGACCGAGGCGTGGGCGGTGGCCTGGGAGAAGCTCAGCCCCGGCTTCGCCAACAGCTTCCTGCTGGCCGTGCCGGGGTCGCTGATCTCGGCCGCGCTGGGGGCGATGAACGGGTACGTCCTGTCGAAGTGGCGGTTCCCGGGGTCGGAGCTGGTGTTCACGCTGTTCCTGTTCGGGATGTTCATCCCGTACCAGGGGGTGATGATCCCGCTGGTCCAGCTCATGGTGAACCTCGGCGTGTACGGCGGCATCCCCGGCCTGGTCCTGGCCCACGTGGTCTACGGCATCCCGATCTGCACGCTGATCTTCCGCAACTACTACGCCACCATCCCGGACGAGCTGATCGAGGCCTCCCGGGTGGACGGCGCCGGCATGCTCCGCACCTTCGCCTCGATCGTCATCCCGGTCTCGGGTCCCGCCTTCGCGGTGGTGATCATCTGGCAGTTCACCTCGCTGTGGAACGACTTCCTGTTCGCGGTCTTCCTGACCGGGCCCTCGTCCTGGCCGGCCACGGTGATGCTGAACAACATCGCGGGCGCGCAGACCGTGCCGTACAGCCAGCAGATGGCGGCCGCCATCCTCGCCTCGGTGCCCACCATGATCATTTATGTGCTGCTGGGCCGCTTCTTCATGCGCGGTCTCATGGCGGGCGCGCTCAAGGGCTGACCAGCGCGTCCCCGAGCGGCGTGCGGTGGTAGCGGACCGTGCGGCCGGTCCTGGTCCCGGTGATCAGGCCGGCCGCGCGGAGCGCGGCGATGTGCTCGCCGGTGGTGCCCAGGCTCAGCGCGAGCCTGGCGCACAGCTGGGAGGTGGTGGCCGGCGCCCCCAGCTCCAGCAGGATGAGAGCCCGGGAGCGGCCGATCAGGCGGCTCAGGGCCGCGGTGCTCGCGGCGGGGGCGGGCGCCGCCGTGCCCCGCGCCGGGTAGACGAGCGCGTACGGCCAGGACTCCTCCAGGTAGGGGATCACCGAGGAGGCGAAGGCGCTGGGCATGAAGAGCAGGCCGCGCCCGTCGAGGCGGACGTGCTCGCTCTCGCCGCCCTTGCGGAACTCGATGCCGCCGTCCCGCCAGGCGAGCCGCGGGTTGAGGTCGTCGAGGGCCGCCGCCCAGCCGTAGGTGGCCAGCCGGCCCGCGCGCTGGATCACGTCGCGTTCCAGGATGGCGTGGAAGCGCGGCCAGTCGGGCTCCAGGATCTCGCGCCAGGCCAGCTCCAGCGCGTCGGCGAGCACCTCCACCACGCGCGGCCCCTCCAGCAGGTCCAGCACCGCCCGGGGCGGGCGGGCCACGCCGTCCAGATTCCTGGCGATCTCCTCGTGAGCCTGGGCCAGCGGGGTCGCCCTGATCCGCTCGATCTCCGTCTCGAACCGCGCGTTCACCCCCGTGGGCGGGGGCGCGACGAAGTCGGCGTTGTACCCGCCGCTCCGCAGCAGCGCCTGGAGCGCCCGCAACTTCGGATCAGCCGCCAGCAGCGCCCGGTACGGCTCCCGCGCCCGTTCCGCCCACGACCGCAACGCCCCCGCGGGCTGCCGTCCCGACACCACCCAGAGCGCGTGCATGGTCTCCACGACGGGCGAGATCGCGAACCGGCTGGCGGCGACGTCCTGCGGGCTCACCTCGATTCTGATCATCAACCCACCTTTCGGATATTTCCGAAATATTAGCCAGGGTAGGGCGGGCGTCCCGAGGATCTGCGGTCGGGAGGTACGTGATGACCGTGGAGGACGTCGCCGAACGCGGCGCGACATTCCGTGAAGTGTTCTCGGTGGCCGAGTTCCGGGTGCTGTTCGCCGGCCAGCTGCTGATGGTCCTGGGCGACTCGATCAAGATGCTCGCCGTGTCCGTGCTGGTCTACGCCGAGACCGAGTCCGCGGGGCTGTCGGCGGCGGCGTACATGATCGGCTTTGTGCCGCACGCGATCGGCGGGGTCTTCCTGGGCTCGCTGGCCGACCGGCTGCGCCCGCGCCCGGTGATCGTCGCCGGTGAGCTCCTGCGGGTGGCCGTCTGCCTCGTGCTGGCCTTCGCCGGGCTCGGCGTCTGGGCCATGCTCACGCTCGTCGTGCTCAGCAGCGTGCCCGCGTCGATCTTCATGGCGGCCCGCTCCGCGATCCTCCCGGACGTGCTGGAGGGCGACCGCTTCGTGCTGGGCCGGGCGATCTTCTCGATGACGTCCGCGGGCGCGCAGATCGTCGGCATGGCGGCCGGCGGCGGCCTGCTCGCCCTGCTGGGACCGGACAACGCGCTGCTGGTCACCGCCGCCCTGTCCGGCGCGGACGCGCTCCTGCACCGGCTGGGCCTGCGCGATCGGGCGGCCCGTGCGGTGGCGGGCGCGGCCGGGGTCGTACGGGCCAGCCTGCGGGTCAACCGGCAACTGCTGGCCGACCGGCGGATCCGCGGCCTGCTGCTGGCCGGGTGGGTGCCGATCACGTTCATGGTGGGCTCGGAGGCGGTGTTCATCCCGTACTTCACCGAGCAGGGGACGCCGTCGTCGGCCGGGATCGTGCTGGCTGTGACCGCGGCCGGGATGGGCGTCGGGGAGTTCCTGGTCGGCCGGTTCGCGCCGCCCGCGCTGCGTGAGCGGCTGACGTTGCCGCTGGTGGTGCTGCTCGGGCTGCCGCTGATCGGCTTCCTGGCAGAGCCGGGCGCCCCGCTCGGGGCCGCGCTCGCGTTCCTGGCCGCCTGCGGCCTCTCCTACAACCTGGGGCTCCAGCGCCGGTTCGTGGACGCGGTGCCGGCCGCCACGCTCGGGCAGGCGTTCGGCCTGTCCGGCGCGGGCATGATGACCTGCCAGGGACTGGGCGGCGTGATCGCGGGCGGCCTGGCCGAACTGACCGGTCCCGCCCCCGCCATCGCCCTGCTCGGAGCCGCCACGGTGCTCTCGGCGTTCGCCCTCCACAAGGACCTGCGCCCGGACACCGTCAGAGCAGCCGGAAGGCGCCTTCCCCCGAACCCCGCGGGATCAGCCGGGTCGGCAGCTGACGCCGCTGCGCCGGTTCCCGATTCCCCGCCAGCCGGCTGAACAGCAGGTCGGCGGCGGCCGTACCGAGCCCCGCCGGGTTCTGCGCGACCACGGTGATGCCCAGCAGGTCGGCCAGCTCGAAGTCGTCGAAACCGACCAGCGCGACCGGCCGGTCCAGCGCGCGCAGCGTGGCCACCGTGGTCCTGCCGTTCCCGGTGAACAGCGCCGTCGGCGGATCGGCCAGCGCCAGCAGCCGCGTCACGTCCGCCTCCACCCGGGCGGGTTCCGGCGGCCCCATCGCGATCAACGCCGGATCGTACGGCAGCGCCGCCGCGTCGAGCGCCTGGCGGTAGCCGTACCAGCGCTGGGTGGCGGTGAAGATGGACGGCGCGTCGGCGACGAAGCCGACGCGGCGGTGGCCGTGCGCGATCAGGTGGGCCACGCCGGCCCTGGCGCCGCCCGCGTTGTCGCAGAGCACGGTGTCCAGGTCGCGCCCGGAGCCGGACGGGCGGTCGGCGAAGACGGCGGAGATGCCGGCGTCCAGCTCGGGCGTGAGGTACTCGTGGTCGGCCCCGGCCGGGACGATCACCAGGCCGTCCACCCGGCGGGCGCAGAAGGCCAGCACCAGGTCGCGCTCCCTGACCGGGTCCTCGCTGGAGGAGCCGGTGAACATCAGGTAGCCGTGGCGGAGGGCCACGTCCTCGACCGCGCGGCTGAGGCCGGAGTAGAACGGGTCGGCGGCGTCCTCGATGACCAGTCCGATGCTGGCCGTGCGCCCGCGGCGCAGTGTTCTGGCGCTGTCGTTGCGGCGGTAGCCGAGCCGTTCGATGGCGGCCCTGACCCGGTCGGCGGTGGCCGGGTTGACCCCGCGCTCGTCGTTGACCACGCGCGAGACCGTCTTGAGCGCGACGCCCGCCTCCGCGGCCACGTCGTTCATCGTCGGGCGGCCCACCCCCCGATCTTAGTCGGCGCTCCGATCGGGCGTCAGGGCATCGCCTCCCGGCTGGAGGTCGCGTGCAGGTCGGCCTCGATCCTGGCCGCGGTGGCCAGCAGCGGGGGCAGCAGGTCGCGCCTGGCCGACTCCAGCGTGGTCCGGCTGGCGTGCGAGGACAGGTTGACCGCCGCCACCGCGCGCCCGGCCCGGTTCCTGATCGGCGCCGCGATGGAGCGCAGGCCCTCCTCCAGTTCCTGGTCCACCATCGCCCAGCCCTGCGCGCGCACCCGGTCGAGCTCGCCGCGCAGTGCCACCGGCGAGGTGACCGTGCGCGGGGTGAGGCGTTCCAGGGGGTGGCCCTCCAGGAAGGCGTCCAGCTCGTCGGGGGGCAGCCCGGCCAGCAGGACGCGGCCCATCGACGTGCAGTGCGCCGGGAAACGGGTGCCGATGGCGATGGTGACCCGCATGATCCGGGTGGTCGGCACCCGGGCCACGTAGACCACGTCGGCGTCGTCCAGCACCGAGACCGAGGCCGACTCGTGCACCTCGGCGACCAGGCGTTCCAGGTGCGGCAGCGCCACCTCGGGCAACGACAGGCTGGACAGGTACGCGTACCCGAGTTCGAGCACGCGCGGGGAGAGGGAGAACAGGCGGCCGTCGGTTCTGACGTAGCCCAGGTCGACGAGGGTGAGCAGGAATCGGCGCGCCGCGGCGCGGGTGAGCTCGGTCTTGCGGGCGACGTCGCTCAGCGTCAGCTCGGGTGTGGCCGCGTCGAAGGCGCGGATCACCGCCAGGCCGCGGGCCAGCGACTGGACGTACTCCTCAGCCATGATGCCGCAACTCTAGCGCCTCCATCTCATCCCTATAACGAACACAGGTTCATGATGCGAACACGAAACACCGCTCGTCGTTGACGTTGATACGCGGCTGGGCCTACGTTCTCTGCGAGAACTCTCGTTCGTATTGCGAACATCTGGAGTAACCCATGCGACGTGCACTCCTCCTCGCCGCCCTGCTGCTGGTCGGCGCCTGCGGCACCACCGACCCCGCGCCCGCCGCGCAGGAGGGGGGAAAGGACAAGGTCAACGCCGGTGTGATCGCGATCGTGGACACCGCGCCGATCCACCTCGGCAAGGCGAAGGGCTTCTTCGACAAGCAGAACATCGACCTCGCCATCACGCCCGTGCAGGGCGGCGCGGCCAGCATCTCCGGCGTGGTCAGCCGCCAGTTCCAGTTCGCGTTCGCGAACACCACCTCGCTGCTCACCGCCAGCGAGCAGGGCCTGCCGATCAAGGTCGTGGCCAACGGCGTCAACTCCACCGGCGAGTCCGGCAAGGACTTCAGCGCCGTCCTGGTCAAGGGCGACAGCCCGATCCAGACCGCCGCCGACCTGGCCGGCAAGACCGTCTCGGTGAACCAGCTCAAGAACATCGGCGACACCACCATCCGGGCCACCGTGCGCAAGGCCGGCGCCGACCCGTCCTCGATCAAGTTCGTCGAGCTGGCCTTCCCCGACGCCCCGGCCGCCCTGCAGAACGGGCAGGTCGACGCGATCTGGGTGGTCGAGCCCTTCGTCAGCCAGGCCATCTCGCAGGGCGCCCGCCCAGTCGCCTGGAACTACGCCGAGTCCACCCCCGACCTGACCGTGGCCATGTACTTCACCGGCCGCGACACCGACCCGGACCTGGTCAAGCGCTTCACCGCCGCGATGAACGAGTCCCTGGACTACGCGCAGGCCCACCCCGACGAGGCCAGGGAGATCCTCAAGAGCTACACGAAGATCGCGCCCGAGGTGATCGCGCAGATCACGCTGCCCAAGTGGCCGGCCCAGGTCAACCGGGCCTCCGTCCAGGCCATCGCGGACGCGGCCCTCGGCGACGGCGTGCTCAAGAACAAGGCCGACCTCGCGGTCCTGCTGCCGTGACGAGAGCGCTGCCCGCCCCGGTCTACGGCGCGGCCGGCCTGGCCGCGCTGCTGGCCGTGCTGGAGGCCGCCCCCCGCCTGGGGCTGGTCGACGCCCGCTTCCTCCCGCCCGCCTCGGAGATCCTGGCCGAGCTGGGCGGGCTGCTGCTCACCCCCGGACTCTGGATCGCGCTCGGCGAGACCCTGCGCGGCTGGGCGCTCGGCCTGGCCATCGCCTTCGTGGCCGCGGTCGCCGCAGGCGTGCTCATCGACCTGGTCCCGGGGCTGCGGGCGGCCAGCAACTCCACCATCGAGTTCCTCCGCCCGATCCCGTCGGTGGCGCTCATCCCGCTGGCCACCCTGCTCTTCGGCGCCTCCCTCGGCTCCACCCTGCTGCTGGTCGTCTACGCCTCCTTCTGGCAGGTCCTCATCCAGGTCCTGTACGGCGTCGCCGACGTGGACACCGTCGCCAGGGACACCGCCCGCTCGTACGGCCTGGGCCGGTGGTCCTACATCCGGCACCTGGTGTGGCCGACCGCGTTGCCGTACGTGATGACGGGGGTGCGGCTGGCGGCGGCGGTGGCCTTCATCCTGGCGATCACCGCCGAACTGGTCATCGGCAGTCCCGGGCTCGGGCTGGAGATCCAGACCGCGCAGAGCGGCGGCGCGGTGCCGACCGTGTACGCGCTGGTCGTGCTGACCGGCCTGATCGGGATCGCGGTGAACGTCGGCGTCCGGGCGCTGGAGCGCCGGGTGCTGGCCTGGCATCCGTCGGTGAGGGGAACATCCCAGTGAGAAGAACATGAAGGCGATCCTGCGGGTGCTCGGGCTGCCCGCCCTGCTGGTGCTCGCCTGGTGGGCGTACAGCGCCTCGGCGGACAACTTCTACGTGCCGGACCCGGGCCGGGTGGCCGCGGCCTTCGCGGAGACCTGGTTCGGGGAGCGGCTGCTCGACGACGCGCTCCCGAGCCTCGGCCGGCTGCTGGCCGGGTATGTCGTGGCCACGGCCGTCGGGGTCGGCCTCGGCGTGCCGATCGGGCTCTCGGCGCGGCTGCGGGCCACCGCCGAGCCGGTGCTGGAGTTCTTCCGCGCCATCCCGCCGCCGGTGCTGGTACCGCTGATCATGCTGCTGGCGGGCATCGACGACACCATGAAGGTGCTGGTCATCGTCTCCGGGTGCGTGTGGCCGATCCTGCTCAACACGGTCGAGGGCGTACGCGCCCTGGACGGGGTGCTGGCCGACACCTGCCGCATGTACGGCATCTCCCGCCGCCACCTGATCCTGCGGGGCGCCAGCCCGCAGATCATGGCCGGCCTCCGGCAGGCGCTGTCCGTCGGAATCATCCTCATGGTCATCAGCGAGATGTTCGCCAGCAGCAGCGGGCTGGGTTTCACGATCGTGCTGTTCCAGCGCGGGTTCCAGATCGCCGAGATGTGGAGCGGCATCCTCCTCCTCGGCCTGCTGGGCTTCGCGCTCTCCACGGCGTTCCGGTGGTGCGAACGCCGGATCCTGTTCTGGCATTGGAGTAACCGTGCTTGAGGTCACCGGTTTGCGGAAGGTGTACGGGAGCCGTGAGGCCGTCCGGGACCTCACGTTCTCGATCGACCGGGGCGAGCTGGTCTGCGTGGTCGGGCCCTCCGGCTGCGGCAAGACCACCCTGCTGCGCTGCATCGCCGGCCTGCTCCCGGCCACCGCCGGAACCGTGTCCGTGGCGGGCGTCCCGGTCACCGGCCCCCCGCCCGACATGGCGGTCGTCTTCCAGGAGTACGGCCGCAGCCTCTTCCCGTGGATGACCGTGCGCCAGAACGTCGAGCTGCCGCTGAAGGAGCGCAAGGTCGCCAAGGAGCGGCGGGAGCGTCTGGTGAGCGAGTCATTGGCCGCGGTGGGCCTGGCGGACGTGCCGGGCGCGTACCCGTGGCAGCTGTCCGGGGGTATGCAGCAGCGGGTGGCGATCGCGCGGGCCATCGCGTACGAGCCGCGGGTGCTGCTCATGGACGAGCCGTTCGCGGCCGTGGACGCGCAGACCAGGGCCGAGCTGGAGGATCTGATCCTGGCGCTGTGGCAGCGGCTGGGCACGACCACCCTGTTCGTCACGCACGACATCGATGAGGCCGTCTATCTCGGGCAGCGGGTGGTGGTGCTGTCCTCGTCCCCGACCGTGGTGCTGGAGGACCTCAAGATCGACCTTCCGGCCGAGCGGGACCAGCTGGCCACCCGGGCGCTGCCCCGCTTCGCCGACCTGCGCGGGCACGTGTACGCGCAGATCCAGAAAGCCAAGGGAGTCAGATGAGCACGGTCAGGGACGCCACCTTCGCGGTCCTGCGGCGGACCGGGCTGACCACGGTGTTCGCCAACCCGGGCTCGACCGAGGTGCCCCTGCTGGGCGGCTGGCCCGACGACCTGCGCTTCGTGCTGGCGCTGCACGAGGGCAGCGTGGTCGGCATGGCCACCGGCTGGGCGATCGCGCACGACGCCCCCGCCCTGGTGCTGCTGCACACCACGGCCGGTCTCGGCAACGCCGTCGGCGCGCTGGCCACCGCGCGGGTCAACCGGGCGCCGCTGGTGGTCGTGGTCGGCCAGCAGGACCGGCGGCACCTGGCGCTGGAGCCGTTCCTGGCCGGGCGGCTGGACGGCCTGG
>NZ_BOOA01000047.1 GCF_016862995.1 Acrocarpospora phusangensis | reverse complement strand
TTTATGCCCCTGCGGGGCGGGCCCTCGCGTACGCCCCTGCGGGGCGGGCCCTCGCGCCCTTGGGGGAGCCCTTCGCGGCCCTTACGAGATGGGCCTTCTCGCGGTGCATCGGGCTGGCGTGTCTATGGCCACCCGAACCCCGGTAAGCATGGGCCGGGAAGCGTGGGCAACCATTCTCGACGGAGCACTCATGCGAGAACCGACGATTATGGCCGGTGGATCACCGGAGTTGGCCCCGCTGGGCAGAGATTCCCCCGTAATCACGAACTCGAATACGGAACGCATCACCCGAACCCTTCGCCCCTCCATGGGCCGGGACACCTACACCCGTCTCACACGCCAGCCGGTTAAGCCGGTCAAGGAGAACAAGCGCCGCGCACTCACCCGGTCCGTGGCGCGGTCGGCTTCTTCGGCTCCACCCGCCCATCGGGCTCCTACAATTCGCGTTGTGCCGTCGCATACGCGTTGCACCGTCGTCCCCCATAAGAGCCTGCAAGAGTTGCCGGGTAATCGCCCCAGGGCAGCCGCCCTCCGATGAACGTTGTGCCATCGCTGCCTGCAAGGGCGCGCAAGGGCCGAGGTCGGCCGCCCCGCAGGGGCAATCAAGGGTGGGTGGGTGGGAGAACCACCGGCTGTATGGACAGGGCGGTTGTGCGTAAGTCGGAGGGGGTCAAGGCGGATGAAGGGGTTCGGATGGTTACTGCCACGCCTGGGGTGGTTAGCCAGAAGGCTTCGGAGTCGTTGATGTATCCGTGATACCGGCCGTTTTGGAAGTGGTTCAAGGGCCACGTTGTCGGGTCTTGTTCGTGGTAGGCGGCGAGGAATTCGCGGAGGGCGGCGAGTGAAGTCAGGCGGGGGCCGCGCAGGATGGCGACTTTGAGGTTCACCTGGGTGACGTTCTCGCGGGAGGTCTCCCAGACGCGTGAGACGAAGCGGACGTCTTCCCATTCGTAACGGAAATCGGAGACCTCCTCTCCAGCCCTCACCGGAACATGCCGAATCGCGAAGCCATCCAACAAGCCCCCACCCCCAGAAGCCGCCACTGCCAGCACAGACCCAAGCGCGGCCACCAGCACCAACCGGCCGATCACCATGCGATTCCCCCAACGTCAGCGCCGACCCGCCGCAACCGCGACCTGGACAACCAGCAGGAACTCCGCCGAACCACCACGACTACGGCCCGGGCAACCAGCAGGAACTCCGCCGAACCACCACGACTGCGGCCTGGACAACCAGCAGGAACTCTGTCGAACTGCCACGGCCGCGGCTCGGACATCCCTACACGTCGGCGCTCAACCGGATCCGCGCCACCACATTGCGATGATCATTGCTCCCCGTATCCGCGACGATCCGCTCAAGGACCTCGAAGTCGTCCTGCCCCGAAGCCGTCTGCGCGTACAACCAAAGATCATCGATAGACCCCTTGGCCAGCAATTCAGCCCGTACCCGGGCGTCCAGCTCGTCTCGTTCCCGCCGAACCGCCGGCGCCTCCGACCGAGGCAACAACGGCCCCTGATAAAGCCGGGCGACCACGCGCATGTCCCCCTTGGCCAGCGCCCGCCGCACACTGAGCAGATCCGCCTCCACCTCCCCCACCAACCGGTACGGCTTGGCCGCCACCGCCCGGGAAAGCTGCGCCCGTAACCGATGGATCTCCGCCCGGATGGTCACCGGATTGCCCTCGTCCCCGTACAGCAGGAAGGACAACTGCTCAGCCGTGAGCCCCCGCCCGTACAGAGCCAGTAGCGCCACGATCTCCGCATGCCGTAACGACAACGGCACCCGGACCCCGTCCAGTTCCGCGTAGGGATGGTCGGTCCCCAGCAGGGTGAGACTCAGCCGAGGCGCGTCCGACACCCCGAACGGCATGATCAGGTACGCGTCCCCCAGCGACTCGACCCGCGCCGACCGCCCATCGGGCAGGACCAGACGATCCCCGTTCGCCGGCAGCATGAGCCGCTGCTCCCCACCGGCCAGCGCGATCCGTTCCGCCCCCGAGCCGGGCATCGCGATGCGTTCCCCGCCGATGACCCGCCCCGACGGCGTCACCAGCAGCCCGGACGCCCGTAACCGGCTCTGATGCCGCGCCCGGATGCGCTCGTCCGCCTCCCGCATCCGCAACGTCAGATGGCTCTCCGCCAGCCGCGCCGCCGCCCCCACCAGCGCCACCGTCGCCGGCGGCAGCGTCTCCGTGGTCCCGCTGATGTCGATGCACCCGAGCACGTCCCCCGTGTCCGGATCGATGATCGGCGCCCCCACGCACGACCAGTGGTGGAGCACCTCGATCAGGTGCTCGGCCGAGTACACGGAGGTCGGCCGTCCGGTGGCGAGCGCGGTGCCGATGCCGTTGGTGCCCACCGCCTCCTCCGACCAGGCGAACCCGTCGGCCAGGCCGATCATGTCCCCGTGCCGGAGCACGTCCCGGTGCCCGTCCCGCCACAGGATGTGGCCGTCCGCGTCGGTTATGACCATGATGTGCGCCGCCTCGTCGGCGATCTGCAGCACGGTGTGGCTGAGCAGCGGCAGCATTTCGCTCAGCGGGTGGGCCGACCGCGCGTCCCCGATGTCGGCCACGTCGTAGACGAGGGGCGCGGCCTGGACCCCGGGGTGGATCCCCGCCGCCAGTGAGCGGCTCCAGGACGCGGATATGACCGTCCGAGGAGTCTCCTCTTTCGGTGTATTTCCGGACATCACGGCCTCGTGTATCCGGTGGAGTCGCGTTTCCAGCGTTGTCATTCCCAAGCCTTCCCGGACAAGCGTGTGTGGACCGGAAGGGGGCTCGCAACCGATTCCGCCAATCTCCAGGAGTAACCGGTTGATCGCAACCTGTATGCAACGTTCAGCGGGTTACCTTTACCGCACCACAACGGGCCGCGGCCGACCCGGGGTGGTTGAGGCCGGGTTTCGGACGCTTGGAGGGGGGCCGGGACCCGGCCTGGGGCTTCTGCCGGAGAGGAACACACGTCGTGCGCCGGTGTTCAGATGAGCCGTGAACACCGTAGGCTCGTCGCGACGGCATGTCGCCATCCGGCTGAGGAGTGCACGATTGTGAACCCAGGAGATGTGAACCTGCAGCAGTTGCTGGAGCAGGCCCAGCTGGTGCAGCAGCAGCTCGCATCGGCCCAGCAGGAGCTGAACGACGCCCAGGTGGAGGGCACCGCGGGCGGCGGCATGGTGGTGGCCACCGTGAACGGCAGCGGCGAGCTGCTGGAACTCACGATCGACCCGAAGGCGATCGATCCGAGCTCTCCCGAGGAGACCGCGGAGACCATCGCCGACCTGGTCATCGCCGCCGTGCGGGACGCGGTCAGGGCCGCCGGCGAGCTGCAGCAGGAGAAACTCGGCCCGCTCGCGCAGGGCCTCGGCGGGGGCGGCTTCGGCCAGCTCCCCGGGTTCTAGCGGTCATGTACGAAGGCGTCGTCCAGAACCTCATCGACGAACTCGGGCTGCTGCCCGGGGTCGGTCCCAAGAGCGCGCAGCGGATCGCCTTCCACCTGCTCGCGGCCGATCCGGCCGAGGTGAAGCGGCTGGCGCACGCGTTGCTGGAGGTCAAGGAGAAGGTCCGCTTCTGCCGGGTCTGCGGGAACGTGGCCGCCGAGCAGGAGTGCCGGATCTGCCGTGACCCGCGCCGCGACCCCCAGGTGATCTGCGTGGTGGAGGAGTCCAAGGACGTCATCGCCATCGAGAAGACCCGGGAGTTCCGCGGCCGGTATCACGTGCTCGGCGGCGCGATCAGCCCGATCGACGGCGTCGGGCCCGACGATCTGCGGGTCAGGGAGCTGATGGCGCGCCTGGCGGACGGCGCGGTGACGGAGCTGATCCTGGCGACCGACCCGAACCTGGAAGGCGAGGCGACGGCGACATATCTCGCTAGGCTCGTCAAGCCCATGGGACTCAAGGTGACACGATTGGCCAGCGGTCTGCCGGTGGGCGGTGACCTCGAGTACGCCGACGAGGTCACTTTGGGCCGCGCTTTCGAGGGACGGAGGCTCCTGGATGTTTGACGAGTGGAACGCGCTGGCCGACCGGGTGGCCGGGCACGCGCAGAACTATCTGGACGGGTTGACCCGGCTGGCCAGTGGCGAGGGCGGGGACGCGATCCTGCCGCTGCTGCTGGTCGAGGTCGCCCAGGTGAGCCTGGCCGGAACCCAGCTCGCGGCCGTGCAGGACGTGATCCTGCAGGGCAACTTCGAGCCCGCCCTGGGCGAGGACCCCGACATAGATCCGCTGCGCGCGGCGCTGGTCGCCCAGCTGGGGCCGGTGGACGACTACGCCGAGGTGTTCGATCCGTACAAGGACACGGCGGTCACGCCGTACCGGTTGTCGGATGATCTGGCGGCGGTGGCGGCGGAGTTGATCCACGGGCTGCGTCACTACCGGGCGGGCCGGCCGCTTGAGGCGCTGTGGTGGTGGCAGTACTCGTACTTCAACATCTGGGGCAACCACGCGGGGGCGGCGCTGCGGGCTTTGCAGGCGCTGGTCGCGCACACCCGTCTTGACGTGGCCGAAGAGACTACCACAGTGTGAGTCGTCCCATATAGCGGACTAAACCCGTTGGCCTCGTGAGACGCGCCGATAGACTGTGAGCTCCACGTCCTGAATTTTGTACGGGAGACATTCCAGTGGCGCTCGTTGTCCAGAAATACGGTGGTTCGTCCGTCGCCGACGCCGCCTGCATCAAGCGGGTGGCGCAGCGGATCGTCGCGACGAAAAAAGCCGGCAACGACGTCGTGGTGATCGTCTCAGCGATGGGCGACACGACGGACGAACTACTCGATCTGGCGCAGCAGGTGTCGCCGCTCCCCCCGGGGCGGGAACTGGACATGCTGCTCACCTCCGGCGAGCGCATCTCGATGGCCCTGCTGGCGATGGCGATCGCCAACCTCGGCCACGAGGCGCGCAGCTTCACCGGCTCGCAGGCGGGCGTGATCACCGACTCCACGCACGGCAAGGCGCGCATCATCGACGTGACGCCGTCGCGACTGCGTGAGGCCATCGGGAACGGCTACATCGCCATCGTGGCCGGGTTCCAGGGCGTCTCGCAGGACACCAAGGACATCACCACCCTCGGCCGCGGCGGCTCGGACACCACGGCCGTCGCGCTCGCCGCCTCCCTGCAGGCGGACGTCTGCGAGATCTACACCGACGTGGACGGCATCTTCACCGCCGACCCCCGGATCGTCAGGCGGGCCAAGAAGATCCCGCACCTCTCCTACGAGGAGACGCTGGAGATGGCCGCCTGCGGCGCCAAGATCCTCCACCTGCGCTGCGTGGAGTACGCGCGCAGGTTCAACGTCCCGATCCACGTCAGAAGCTCGTTCAGCACCAGGGAAGGCACCTGGGTCTTCTCCGATCCCAAGACCGAAGGAAGCGAGATGGAGCAGCCCATCATCTCCGGCGTGGCCCACGACCGGAGCGAGGCCAAGATCACTGTGGTCGGGGTGCCGGACAAGGTGGGCGAGGCCGCCGCCATCTTCCGCACGCTGGCGGATGCCGAGATCAACATCGACATGATCGTGCAGAACGTGTCGGCGGCGGCCACCGGCCGTACCGACATCTCCTTCACGCTGCCGACGGCGGACGCGCAGACGGCGCTGACCGCGCTGAAGAAGATCCAGGACCAGGTGGTCTTCGAGAGCCTGCTCTTCGACGACCAGATCGGCAAGGTGTCGCTGATCGGCGCGGGCATGCGCTCGCACCCGGGTGTCACCGCCAAGTTCTTCGGGGCGCTGGCGGACGCCGGGGTGAACATCGAGATGATCTCCACCTCGGAGATCCGGATCTCGGTGATCGTCGGGCAGAACGAGGTGGACGCGGCGGTCAACGCCGCGCACTCGGCGTTCGATCTGGACGCCGACCAGGTGGAGGCCGTGGTGTACGGAGGGACCGGACGATGAGCAAGCCCACTCTCGCCCTGGTGGGGGCGACCGGTGCCGTCGGCACCGTGATGCGCGAGATCGTTTCGAGCCGCGCGGACATCTACGGCGAGATCCGGCTGGTCGCGTCGGCGCGCTCGGCGGGCAAGGTGCTGCCGGTCCGCGGCGAGGACGTGGTGGTGCGGGCGCTGACCCCCGAGGTCTTCGACGGCGTGGACGTCGCGATCTTCGACGTGCCGGACGAGGTCTCCGCCGAGTGGGTGCCGATCGCGGCCGCCCGCGGCGCCATCGTGATCGACAAGTCCGGCACCTTCCGGATGAACCCGCAGGTTCCGCTGGTCGTGCCGGAGGTCAACCCCGGCGACGCCGCGAACCGCCCGCTCGGCATCGTCTCCACCCCCAACTGCACGACCCTGTCGATGATGGCCGCCATCGGCGCCCTGCACGCCGAGTACGGCCTGCGCGAGCTGGTCGTGGCCTCCTACCAGGCCGTCTCCGGCGCCGGCGTGGCCGGTTCCGCCCGGCTGTACGACGAGATCGAGGCACTGGCCGGCGACCGCACCATCGGGCAGACCGCCGGGGACGTGCGCAAGGCCCTGCAGAACAAGCTCCCCGAGGAGTCCCCGTTCCCCGCCCCCGTGGCGTTCAACGTGGTCCCCTGGGCGGGTTCGCTCAAGGAGGACGGCTGGGCCTCCGAGGAGCTCAAGCTCCGCAACGAGTCCCGCAAGATCCTCGGCATCCCGGACCTGAAGGTCTCGGCCACCTGCGTCCGGGTCCCGGTGATCACCACCCACTCGCTGGCCGTGCACGCGACCTTCGCCGGCGAGATCACGGTGGCGGACGCGCACCGCATCCTGAACGCCGCCCCCACGGTGGTCGTGATGGACGACCCGGCCAACCACGTCTACCCGACCCCCGCCGACGTGGTCGGCACCGACCCGACCTATGTCGGCCGGGTACGGCAGGCGATCGACTTCCCGAACACGCTCGACCTGTTCGTGTGCGGCGACAACCTGCGCAAGGGCGCCGCCCTGAACGCCGCCGAGATCGCCGAACTGATCGTCACCACCGAGTTCTGACCGTGAACCGGGCCGGGGGATCGCTCCCCCGGCCCGGTCAAGGCCGGCTTTCTCGCCGTTATCCGGCGCCGGTGACGCAGGTGACGCGACTCGCCGCACCGGCGCCGAACCGGACGCACCCATCGCGTCAGAGGTTCCAAGGACCTGACCTTCGTCAGATCTTCCGGGCCCCGTTGAGGCCAGAGGCCCCAAGGCCCGGTCCAGGTCAGCGGTCAGTGCAACAGCAGGTCCCAGTGGTCCGGTTCGCGGGCGAGGATGTCGTTGTCCGGGGTCCGGTAGAGGGCCGCGCCGTCCCCACGCGTCCGGTAGAAGTCGTACTTTTTCCGGATGTATGAGTCGATGCAGTTGTTGTGTTTGATGTCGACCTTGTAGCCGTTGCCGTGGCTGTAGTGCCCGTGCGCGTGGCCGGTCTCGGTGCCGCCGGTGATGACGATCCGGCAGCCGCTGCGCTGCTTGAGGTCGATCGTCTTCATGAGCGTGCCGTACCGGATGGAGTGCAGGGACGTGCAGAACGGGCGGTTGTGGTCGGTGCACCGGCCGGTGGCCTGCCAGCCGATGCCGGCGCGGTGGATCCGCCGCATGGCGCGGTGATGGCTGATCCGCACGCTGGCCGCCTGCCGCTGCCACGTGGTGCGTTTGACCTTGCCCTTCCTTGCGGCGATCCGGCTGCGTTTGCCCCCCGTGGCCCTGCTCTCGGCGCGCAGCGCCTGGTACGGCGGGCGGATCTGGACCGAGGACGCCGGAGCCTCCCGGACCGGCAGGTCCTCGGTGAGCCGGCGGGCGCCCGCCGGGCTCGCGGTCATGGGTACGGTGGCCAGCACCATCATGGTCATTCCGGCGGCGCCCCACCAAGCAACACCTAAGCGCACCTCGGATCCCCCGTTACTCTCTGTCGTGGGGGAGTTGCCAAGAAGATCAATCCCACCGGGATGCGCTCGCCATCCCTGCGCGGCGTCAGAGTTTGCCCCAGGATGCGCATCATCTGGTGGGTCCATGACCTAACGGGGGCGGGAGTCGTACAGTGACCGGTGTGCCCGAGCCGCGTGTGAGAGCGTCCGAGAGGACCAGGGAGCTGATTGTGGAGACCGCTCTCCGGTTGTTCCGGGAACGGGGCTTCGAGGCGACCACGATGCGGGCCATCGCCGCCGAGGCGGGCGTCTCGGTAGGAAACGCCTACTACTACTTCGCGTCCAAGGAGCAGTTGATCCAGGCGTACTACGACCGGGCGCAGGCCGAGCACGAGGCCGCCTGCGCGCAGGTGCTGGCCACCGAGGGGCTGTTCGCCACGCGGCTGCGCGAGGTGCTGTGCGCGTGGGTGCGGGTGTCGGAGCCGTACCACGAGTTCGCGGTGAAGTTCTTCAAGCACGCGGCCGAGCCGAGCAATCCGCTGAGCCCGTTCAGCGCGGACTCGGCGCCGGCCCGGGAGTCCTCGGTCGCGATCTACCGGCGCGTGGTGGACGGCTGCACGGACCGGATGGACGCCGATCTCCGCGCGGAGCTGCCGGAGCTGCTCTGGCTGCTCTCCATGGGCGTGGTGCTGTTCTGGGTGCACGACAAGTCGCCGGGCTGCGAGCGGACCTACCGCCTGATCGACCGGACCGTTCCCCTGGTGGACCGGCTGGTGGGCCTGTCGTACCTGCCGGGCCTGCGCGGGGTGACGCGGGACTTCATCGAGGTCGTACGCGAGCTGCGCGAGTGAGGCCACGCCACGGGGCGGAACCTGCGCGGTGACATACCGAACGGTTGGTATGGTAGGCGAGGCGAAAGGATGGCGCTGTGGAGCGTTGGGGCATCACGATTCCGTACATGGGGAAGGCGCTGGACCGTGAGCTGGTGGCGGAGCTGCCGTCGCTGGGCTACACGGACGCCTGGTCGGCCGAGGTGAGCGGGAACGACGGGTTCACACCGCTGGCGCTCGCCGCCGGCTGGGCGCCGGAACTGCGGCTGGGCACGGCGATCGTGCCGGTGAACACGCGCGGTCCCGGCCTGCTGGCCATGACCGCCGCCACCGTCGCCGATCTCGCGCCGGAACGGTTCGTGCTGGGCATCGGCGCCTCCTCGCCCGTGATCGTCGAACGCTGGAACGCGGGCGAGTTCGTCAAGCCGTACGCGCGCACCAGGGACACGCTCCGGTTCCTGCGGGCCGCCCTGGCCGGGGAGAAGGTGACCGAGCGCTACGAGACCTTCGAGATCAAGGGCTTCAAGCTCGACCAGGCGCCCCGGATCGCGCCCAGGATCGTGCTGGCCGCGCTCCGGCCGCGCATGCTGCGGCTGGCCGCCGCGGAGGCCGACGGCGCGATCACCAACTGGCTGTCGCCGCAGGACGTGCGGCGGGTGCGGGCGGAGCTCGGCGACGGCACCGAGCTGATCGCCCGGCTGTTCGTGATCGTCAGTGAGGACGCCGACCGGGTCCGCGCGCTCGCCAAGCGCATGCTGGCCGCCTACCTGACCGTGCCCGTCTACGCGGCCTTCCACGACTGGCTGGGCCGGGGCGAGGCGCTCCGGCCGATGCACGAGGCCTGGGCGGCCGGCGACCGCCAGGCCGCCGTGAAGGCCATCCCCGACGAGATCGTCGACGAGATCGTCGTGCACGGCGACGCCGCCACCTGCCGGGCCAGGATCGCCGAATACGTCGCCAACGGCCTCACGACCCCGGTTCTCGCGCCGATTCCGACCGGGGAGACCCCGGTGGAGCAGCTCGTGCGCGACCTGGCGCCGCCGCGCGCCTGAGCGGAACGCCGGTGGAAAGTCGTTCGTTATCGGGGGGAATGCTCGGGTAAAGCACTCGTGAGTCCCCTGGAGGTCGGCCATGGCGAAGGCGCGGCGAGCGGCGCAGGTGTACCACGCGTACCGGGATGTCTCCCGGCCGGGCAGTCCTGGGATCATGACCCGGATCCGGGCCTTCCCCCGCATGATCGGCGGAGCGCTGCGGGGGGACTACCGCGGTCTGGGCAAGGGCAAGCTCACCATGATGGGCCTGGCCATCCTGTACATCGTCTCCCCCATCGACGTGATCCCCGACTTCCTGCTGGCCATCGGCGTGGTCGACGACTTCGGCGTCTTCCTCTGGCTGGCCACCAGCCTGCTCGGCGAGAGCGGCCGTTACGTCACCTGGGAGCAGGAGCGGACCCACCGGGCCGTGAACGGCTAGAGCTCCTCCATGCGCAGCCACGCCCGGGACGGGAGCGGGTGGCCGAAGAGGCGGGCGGCGTTGCCGTACGCGACCCGGGCGAGGTCGGCGGGGGGCAGGTTGCCGAGGCGGTGGGCGACGGCGCGCTGCGAGTCGGGCCAGGAGGATTCGGCGCGCGGGTAGCCGCTCTCCAGGAGCACGTGCTCCATGCCGACGGCCATGCGCACCCCGCTGAGCGCGGTGTCGTCCAGGGAGCCGAAGAAGAAGTTGCGCCGCAGCACCTCGCTGGGCTTGAGACCGCCCTCCCAGCCGGTCTCGCCGACCGGGTGGTCGAGGGCGTAGTCGGCGCGCTCGGAGAGCATCGGCAGCCAGCTGACCCCGCCTTCGACGATCAGGATGCGCAGCGAGGGGAAACGCAGCGGGACGCCGGACCAGAGCCAGTCGGCGCAGGCGAACATCGCGCTCGCCGGGATCAGCGTGGTGATCGCCTCGATGGGGGTGTCCGGGGACGGCACGGGCGCCCACGAGGAGCCGCCGGTGTGCAGGCAGACCACGGTCCCGGTCTCCTCGCAGGCGGCGAAGAACGGGTCCCAGTGCCCGCTGTGGATGGACGGCAGCCGCAGCCGCGTCGGGAACTCGGGGAACACCACGGCCTTGAAGCCGCGCGCCGCGTTGGACTTGATCTCCGAGGCGGCGACCTGCGGGTCGGGTAACCACGGCAGCTGGAGCGCGATGATGCGCTCGGGGTAGGTGCCCGCCCACACGTCCACGTGCCAGTCGTTCCACGCCTTGACCAGGGCGAGCCCGAGGTCCTGGTCACGCGTCCTGGCGAAGGCCATGCCGGCCTGCCCGGCCAGCATGCCGGGGAAGTTGACCGCCGCCCAGATTCCGGCACGGTCCATGTCCGCCACGCGCTCGTCGATGTCGTAGCACCCGGGGCGCATGTCGTCGAAGCGCACCGGGTCGAGCGTCCACTGCTCCCTGGGCAGCCCTGCCCCCACGTCGAGCCCCGCGCAGGGGTAGGTGGCACCGCTGTAGCGCCACACCTGGTGCCCGGAGTCGGTGTCCACCACCCGGGGCGCCAGGTCCTCGAACTTGGCCGGGAGCCGGTCTTCGAACAGGTCCGGCGGCTCGATGACATGATCGTCGGCTGAGATGATCACATAGTCCCGCCGCCTCGGCTCTGGGTCGGGAAGCAGCGGCGTGTTCACAGAAGTCAACGGTAGAGGCAAGGAATAACACCAAACAAGCTGCGAGGTCTCCGGTTGGTATCCGTTCGTTCACCCGCAACGTCTGAGGTCTTTCGTCCAGATCGGGGGCTAAGTCAAACCTTAAGGGCGAACGCGCGAGAAGGCGGAGAAATGCGGGTTCAGTGGGCCACGGATTGCGCGCTTTCCCGTTTCGATTCCTCGGCGGCCCGGAGGTCGCGCGCCTCCCGCCGGATCAGCAGCAGCCAGCCGCCGATCGCGATCCCGATGAACATCCACCACTGCACGCCGTAGGCCAGGTTCAGCCCACCGCCGTTCCCGGCGTCGGGCTCCGGCACCGGCTCCGGCGCGCTCGCCGCCGCGGGCTCCTGCCGGCTGAGCTCCACGAAGCCTCCGTACAGCCGGTACGGCAGCCCTGCCCCCAGCGTCGCGTCATTGATCAGCAGGATCTGCTGGGGCGGCAACCCGGCCCGGTCCGCGATCCCGGTCGACTCCTCGGTTTCGGCGGGCCGCAGCCTGCCGGTGACGGTGACCTCCCCGATGGGCGCGGCGGGCACCGTGGGCGTGCCGTCGGCGTCGGTCCCCGCCGGGACCCAGCCCCGGTTGACCAGGACCGCGCCGTCGCCGGTCTTCAGCGGCGTCACCACGTAGAAGCCGACCTGCTGGTTCTGGACGCGGCGCCGTACCAGCCATTCGTGGGTGGCGTCGAAGGTGCCGCGCGCCGTGACCGCCCGGTACTTCTCCCCGTCCGGTACGGCACGGCCCACCCCCGTCAGCTCCGCCAGCGGCACCGGCGCGGCGGCCAGGTTCGAGGAGGTGCGGTCGCTGGCGGTCGAACGTTCCTCGTACCGCCCGAACTGCCACCGCCCCAGGAACACGAACGCGGGAATCACCAGCAGCACCACGACGTGCAGGGCCAGCCAGCGCGGGGTCAACAGGAACCGGTACACGCCCACCAGCCTAGGGACACCCCCGGGTGCCCTGTCAGCCGACCGCCGCGGGCCGCCGCAGCCGTGCGCCCGGCCCCGGACGCGGGGACACCTCCTGGGGGCTGGCCACGTCGTGGCCGTCCGCGCAGTGCATGCGCTGTTCGATCAGGGCGCCGCAGCCGCGATGGGTGAGCAGGACAGGGGGTCCTTCGGGGTCGGCGACGTATCGGTCGCCCCAGTGCATCAGGGACACCAGGATCGGGTAGAGGTCGACGCCCTTCTGGGTCAGCCGGTACTCGTCCCGTTGCCGCTGGCCCGGTTCCTGGTAGGGCACCTTGCGCAGCAGCCCTTCCTCGACCAGGCGGGTGAGCCGGGCGCTCAGCACCTGCCGGGGGGCACCGGTGTTGGTCTGCAGGTCGGCGAAGCGCCGCACTCCGTTGAACGCCTCGCGCAGAACGAGGAACGTCCACTTCTCGCCCAGCACGGCAAGCGTTCGTTCGATCGAACAGTTATCCAGCCGGTACGCGCTCCGATCAGTCACGCCGTCCATGGCACGCATCGTAAGTCATTACCTCCCACGTCATCTGAGTCTACTTGACAGACCTAGGTGGACCCAAGGAGGCTGAGTTCATGCAGAGAACTCAGGTGGAGATCCGGCCCACGGACACCGATGACGAGGAGCGGGTGCGGGCGTTCCTGCTCGGGCTCTCCCTGCACACCCAGACGCACCGCTTCTTCGCAGGGCTGACCAGGCCGAGCGCGAGCATGCTCCGGGCGCTGCTGGCCCGCGACGACCGGCGGGACGCGCTCGTCGCCGTGCTCGGGGACCAGGTGATCGGGCACGCCATGGCCTACCGCGACGGCGTGGACGTGGAGATCGCCGTGGTCGTGACCGACGAGTGGCAGAACGTGGGCGTCGGGTCCCAGCTCGTACGCCGGCTGCTGCGGCGGGTGACCGGAGCCGAGTGGGTGGCGATGGACGTGATGGGCGACAACCGCAAGGTGCTCGCCATGGTCCGGCGGGCCTGGCCGCACGCCGTGATGACCGTTGACTCCGGGTCTGTTCAGGTCAGAGCGGAACTCACATTTGCAGAATAAGGTTCTGTTGGGCCACCATTGACAGTGTGAAGAGCGCGAAGAATGGTCGTGACGGCCGGACCCGGATCATCGAAGGCGCCTTGCGCAGGTTCAGCCAGGACGGCGTCTCCGCCAGCACGCTCGCCAGTCTCCGCGAGGAGAGCGGTGTCAGCGTAGGTAGTTTCTATCACCATTTCGCCAGTAAAGAGCACGTCTTCGGCGTGCTCTACGCGGAGACGCTGACCATGTACCAGGAGGCCTTCGTCGCCGAACTGACCCGGCACGAGGACGCCCGGTCGGGGATCGAGGGCATCGTCGCCCTGCACATGAACTGGTGCGGGGACCATCCCGAGCGGGCCCGCCTGCTGATCAGCGAGCGCCCGCCGCGGCGGGAGGAGCCGGGCGGGGCGGAGGTGGCCGAGTCCCGGCGGGCGTTCTTCCGCCAGGTCTCCGACTGGTGGCGGCCGCACATGAAGGCCGGCCTGCTCAAACCGGTCCACCCCACCATGTGCTACGTGCTGTGGCTCGGCCCCGCGCAGGAGATGTGCCGGCTCTGGTTCGCCGGCGCGCACCAGCCCACCGACGAAGAGATCAAGGGCTTGGGCGAGGCCGCCTGGGCCAGCCTCACCCTCTAAGCCGCGAGTTTGGTTTGATCGCGCGCGGGCGGCGCTAGATTGCTTCCCGTGAAAGCTCCATCTGACCTGCTGCGACGGCTTCGGGCCCGGTTCGATGAGACCGGCTACACGATCGACGGGGTGCGAGAGCGGCTGGGTGACGTGGCCGCCGCGGCACTCGCCCGGGAGGAGCTGGTGCCCGCGCTGCGGGCCACCAAGGACGTCGACCCGCTCGCCGCGCTGATCCGGCTCTGGTGGCTCGGTGTCCCGGTCAGTACGGCCGCCGCCGACCTCCCTCTCAGCGAACTCGTGCAGTGCGGCCTCCTGGTCAAGGTCGGCGACGCGGTCCAGGCCAGCGTCCACGTGCAACCCTGGGAGACCGGCGGCTACCTCGTCTCCGACCGCAAGGTACGGCCCGGCGACCCCGCCATCCGCCGCGACCACGTCGTCGGCGCGGGCGGCGCGTCCGCCAACCTGGCCCAGCTGATCACCCGCCGCCCGGTCGAGCGCGCCCTGGACCTCGGCACCGGCTGCGGCGTCCAGGTCCTGCACCTGGCCGAGCGCGCCGACCGCATCGTCGCCACCGACGTCAACCGCCGCGCCCTCGAACTCTCCCAGCTGAGCTGGGGCCTGTCCGGCATCGAGGACGTGGATGCCCGCAAGGGCCCGATGTACGACCCCGTACACGACGAGCGGTTCGACCTGATCGTCTCCAACCCCCCGTTCGTCATCTCGCCCAACGGGCGTTTCCCGTACCGCGAGTCCGGTTACCAGGGCGACGCCTTCTGCCACGAACTCGTACGGCAGGCCCCCGCCCACCTCAACCCCGGCGGCCACTTCCAGGCCCTGGCCAACTGGCTGCACGTCAAGGGCGAGGACTGGCAGGACCGGGTCGGCGGCTGGCTGGCGGAGACCGGCTGCGACGGCTGGGCCGTCCAGCGGGACGCGCAGGACCCGGCCGAATACGTCGAACTCTGGCTCAGGGACGCCGCCGAACAGGGCAGCCCGGCCTACCGCGACCGGTACGACGAGTGGCTGGCCTGGTTCGACGCGCAGAACGTCGTCGGCATCGGCTTCGGCTGGATCACCGTCCACAACTCGGGCACCCTCGATCCGGTCGTCCGGGTCGAGGAACTCTCCCAGCAGGTGGAACTCCCGGTCGGCGCCTACCTGGACGACGTGCTCGCCGGCATCACCGCCGCGCACCGCCTGACCGACGACGACCTGCTCGACCTGGCACTCAAGCTGAGCGAGGGCGTGCTGGAGGAACGCGTCGGCCCGCCCGGCGCCGAGGACCCCACCCGCATCGTGCTCCGCCAGACCCGGGGCCTGCGCCGCGCCGCCTCCGTCGGCACCGTCGAGGCCGCCCTGGCCGGGGTCTGCGACGGCGACCTGCGCCTGGGCCCGCTGCTGGGCGCGATCGGCGACATCATCGGCGAGGAGAACCTGGCCCCCGGCCCGCTCCGCGCCCTCATCGCCGAGGGCTACTTCCAGTTCTCGTAACAGGTCTCATAACAAATCCGTCGCCTCCGCAATCGGACGGCGATCGGACGTTGAGCTGCGCCGGGGAGGCTGGGCCTGGGCACGGACCCGGGGGGTTCGGGGTCCATGTCAAGTCCGGCCGGTCGTCGTAGTGAGGCGGCTAGCTGTCATGAGGCGCTCCGGATGACCGGGCCCCCCTAAGCGCCGATTGGGAGCTGACGGCCGGCCGGGCGCCCACCACCCATCCGCGCAGGAGGCCATGATGATCAATCACGTCCGGATGACGCGCCTGGACGACGAACTAGGTTTCGACCTTCTGGGCGAGGAGAGCGCGGACGTCGTCGGCCTCGGGCGAGCCGAGCCGGGTGAAGATGTCGAGGGCCTTCGTTAGGGCGTCGGTGCTCCGGGTGGTGCTGCCGAGACCGCGCAGCGCCTTGCCGAGGGCGGTCAGCGACAGCGCCTCGCCGTACGGGTGGGTGATCTCGCGGCTGACGATGAGGGCCTGCTCGGCGTGGCGCGCGGCGTCCTGGTAGCGCCCGGCGGCGATGAACGTGGTGGCCAGGCGTACGCAGACGCGCTGTTCCCAGACGCGCTGGTTGCTGGCCCTGAAATAGTCCAGGCACTCGGCGTGGTGCACGACGGCCTCGTTGAGCCGTCCGACCGCGGAGAGCACGATGCCCAGGTGGTAGCGGGCGCGGGCCACGCCGCCGCCGCTGCCGAGTTCGGTGAAGATGGCCAGGCCCTGCTCGGAGACGGCGATCGCGTCCTCGGGGCGGCCCAGGCCGAAGTGGTCGCGGGCCGAGTAGCTCAGCACGAGCGCCTCGCCGGCCACGTTGCCGACCTCGCGGTAGATCTTCCCGGCGCGGTCGAACCACTGGAGCGCCTCGGTGTGGCGGCGCTGCCGGCCGGCCACGACGGCGAGCGCGTTGCAGGTCTCCCCCAGCACGATGGAGTCGCCGCACTCCTCGGCCAGCGATCGGGCGGTCAGGAACTGCTCCTCGGCCTCGGCCATGCGGTTGGCCCCGAACAGGACGCGGCCCAGCACGTACCGGCAGCGCAGTTCGCTGCGCGGGTCGCCGGCCTGCCGGGCGGCGTCGATGAGCACGCGGGTGCGCTGGTCGAACTCGCGGCCGCTCGCGCCGGTCTCCAGCAGCGGCTCCATGGCCACCAGCAGGTCGGCGGCGGGCAGCAGGTCCTCGGCGGAGGCGGTGGCGGTGGTGGCGGTGGCGGCGGCTTGGCCGAGGACGGCGAACAGCGCCTCCCCCTCGGCGGCCAGCCACGCCACCGAGTCGTCGGCGGAGGTGAAGGAGTGCCCGCGATGGCCGATGACCTGGAGCTGGTCGGCCACGGCGCTGCCCTCGTAGGCCAGCCGGTGCGCCGACCGCGCGGTCGCCAGGTAGAACCCGAGCAGCCGCCGCAGCGCCCGCGCCTGCGTGGCCGGCTCGTCGGTGTCCTCCGACTGCCGTCGCGCGAACAGCTTCAGCAGGTCGTGGAAGCGGTACCGGCCGGGCGCGGGCGCCTCCAGCAGGCTGGCGTCCACCAGGGACTCCAGCACGTCCTCGGTCTCGACATGGCTCAGATCCAGGACGGCCGCCGCCGCGAACACCGAGATGTCCGAGCCGTTCGGCAGGGACAGCAGCCGGAACGCGCGCATCTGCCGGGGGTCGAGCTGGCCGTACCCGAGGGCGAAGGTGGCCGAGACCGCCAGGTTGCCGATCTTCATCTCGTCCAGGCGGCGGCGCTCGTCGGCCAGCCGGGGCACCAGCGAGGCGACCGTCCAGGACGGCCTGGCCGCCAGCCTGGCCGCCACGATCCGTACCGCCAGCGGCAGGAACCCGCAGGCGGCGACCACGTCCATGGCGGGCGCGCGCTCGGCGGAGACCCGCTCGACCCCGGCGACCGCGCCGAACAGCGAGAGCGCCTCGTCGGGCTCCATCACGTCCAGGTCGATGAGCCGGGCCGAGGGCAGGTCGGCGAGTTTGCCCCGGCTGGTGATGATGGCCGCGCAGCCCGCCGAGCCCGGCAGCAGGTGCTCGACCTGGTCGGCGTCGCGCGCGTTGTCCAGCAGCACCAGCATGCGCCGGTCGGCCAGCAGCGACCGGAACAGCGCGGCCCGGTCGGCCAGGCTGTCGGGGATGACGTCCACCGGGATGCCGAGCGCGCGCAGGAACGCCACCAGGGCGGTCTCCGGCGGGGTCGGCTCCTGGCCGTAGCCGCGCAGGTCGGCGTAGAGCTGGCCGTCCGGGAACAGGTCGTTCACGAGGTGGGCGACGTGCACCGCGAGGGTGGTCTTGCCGACGCCGCCGATGCCGGACATGGCCACCACGGGCACGCCGTCGCCGCTGCTGAGCAGCATGAGCATGCGGTTGACCAGCTGCTTGCGGCCGGTGAAGTCGGTGACCGCCGCCGGGAGCTGGGCCGGTTTGGGCATCTCGATGAGGAGTTCGGGTTCCTCGGGGGGCGCGAGCCGTACCGGATCGGGGGTTTTGGTGATGGTGAGAGCGGGGTCGGCGGCGAGGATGCGGCGGTGCAGGCCGGCGAGTTCGGCGCTGGGCTCGATGCCGAGTTCCTCGATGAGGGCGTGCCGGGTCTCGCTGAAGACGGCCAGGGCTTCGGCGGCCCTGCCGTTGCGGTAGTAGGCCAGCATCAGCTGGGCGCGCAGCTGCTCGCGCAGCGGGTGCTCGGCGGTGAGGGCGATCAGCTCGGAGACGACGCCGGCGTGGCGGCCGAGCGCCAGGTCGTACTCCATCAGGGTCTCGACCACGCCGAGCCGCCGTTCGATCAGGCGGTCCCGCTGGTGGTCGGCGTACGGGCCGACGGCGCCGGCCAGCGGCTCCCCGGTCCACAGGGCGAGCGCGGTACGCAGCGACTCGGCCGCCGCCGCGGTCTCACCCTTGCGGTGCGAGGTGTCCGCGTCGGCCGCGGCGCGCTCGAAGACGGCCAGGTCGAGCGCGCCGGGGGATAAGCGCAGCGCGTAGCCGCGGCCGACCGAGGTGAGCAACTCCGGCGGCGTACGCGGCGAGCGGTCCGGCTCCAGCACGGTACGCAACCGGGACACGTAGGTCCGCAGGGCGCCCAGCGCGCGCGGGGGCGCGTCCTCGCCCCAGATCGCGTCGATCATTTCGGACGGCGTGACCGCCCGGCCCTCGCGCAGCAGCAACATCGCCAGGATGGAACGTTGCAAGGGGGTGCCCAGGTCCAGTTCGACCTCGCCGGCTTCGGTGTCCCGCCAGGCCCGGACTGGTCCGAGCACGGCGAAGCGCAGCCCGTCCTCGGCACCGTGACCAGCCATTCGCCATCCTCTTTGCCCTATTGGCATGTTATTCGACCAAATGATAGATCCCACTGGGGCTGTCCAGTAGTGCGGGTTCCTCTCGTTAAATGCGCCGTTGGTTGTCATTCACCTTATTGATCGGGCGTTGATCGGTCGTTGAGCGGGCCGGTCCACGCTGTAGTCATGTGAGTCATGACCCCTGCGGGGGCGGTCATGGCTCGTTCACATAGGTGCTCGACGTGAGGTCCCTTCCCCCTCAGGAAGGGGCCTTTTCGCTGGTCAGAGGGTGTCTTGCAGGGCCCTGGTAAGGAATCTGTAAGTGGCCTGCAGGCGGGCGCGCCTACAAATGAGCCAACCCCGGAACGGGGCGATCGTCCTCAGATCACAAAGCAGGAGCATCCTCATGCGCGTCCGTCAGATTCTCGGCGCCACCGCCGCGACCGCGATCCTCGCCTTCGGTGCGATCGGTCTCACCTCCACCCCCGCCTCCGCCGCCCCCACCACCTCCGCCAAGATCGCCTCCGCGGACTGGGACTACGACGACGACTGGGGCTCGTACTGGTCCTGGAACCACAAGGCCAAGGCCAAGGGCTGGATCGAGGTCGAGTACGACCACCACGAGGACAACAAGGTCGAGGTCGGCGGCAAGGTGTACGACAAGGACCACCGCAACAGCAAGTGCGGCTACGTGAAGTTCCGGTCCTACGACTGGGACGGCGGCAAGTGGGACTGGGACCACGTCTGGGGCTACAAGGCCTGCGGCTGGGACAAGCCCTTCCACTTCACCAAGCACGACATCGCCAAGCTCCAGGTCCAGGTCTGCCAGATCAACAAGTGGGGCGGCGCGCCCTTCAAGTGCGGCCAGTGGAAGACCATCTACGACGCCTGGGACCACGACTACGGCTACGACTGGGACCACGACCACGACGACCACGACGACCACGACGAGGTCTGAGCTCTCCATAGCTAGCTGAACTTCACAGGAAACGCAGCGCGGCCCGTCCCCATTCGGCAGGGGGGCGGGCCGCGCTGTTTCCGGTCGCGAATAGTAGGGGTGGTCAGGCTGCTACCACGAGGCCGAGCCTCGCGTGGAGCCGTTCTCGGACCATCGGCCATTCGGAACGGAGGATCGAGTAGTACGCGGTATCTCGGACCGTATCGTCGGCGCCCCGGCTGTCCGCCCGTCGCACACCGTCCAGGTGCGCGCCGAGGGCCTCGATGGCGGCCCGAGATCGTGTGTTGCGTACGTCTGCCTTGAGGGTGATCCGGTGAACCTGCCAGGTCTCGAAGGCGAGGGTGAGCATCAGCAGCTTGCTCTCCCGGTTCACACCCGTGCCCTGGGCGCAGGCGCCCAGCCAGGTGTAACCGATGTCCGCCACGGACGGGACCTCGCCCACCACGCCCTTGGTACCCGGCGGCCAGGGCATCGGGCCCTGCCAGTACTCCAGGTGCATCAGACGGGTGGCACCGACCACGCGATCGGTGTGCAGCCACCGGATGGCGAAGGGCATCGATCGGCCCTCCGCCTGCTCAGCCATGGCGGCCTCCACGTAGGAGACCATGTCGTCCCGACCGGCGGGAACGCGAGTGAAGGTGTACGTAGAACGATCCTCACTCGCCGCTGTGACGAGATCGTCGACCACCGCGAGGCTGAGCGGTTCCAGGCGCACAGAGCGCCCGGACAGGGTGACAAAAGCGGGCATGAGCACATGATGGGGGCTCCATGGCATGTGTGGTACCAAATGACACACGACATCTTGTGGAGACTCTGGTTAATCACCGAGAGGAACCCCGAAACCGCAGCTCAGCCGGTGTGGATCGTATCTTGATCGGCCGTTCCGCAGGGTAAAGATTCGAGAAAGATCACGGAGTCGCATGGGCGGGAGTGAGAACGCCCATCCGGCGCCGTTCCGGCGCGCCCGCGGGGGCCAGTCCGGCTAGGGCGGATTCGAGATGGATGAGCGATTCGGCCACCCACGGCAGGGTGAGCGGATCGTCGGCGTGCAGGCAGGCGAGCCGCTGTTCGGGGGTGTCCCCGTAGAGCAGGCTGGTGGCCACCCGGACCCGTGGCGTGCGCGGATCGTCGCCGAAGGCGCTCCCGGGAAGCACGCCGACCCCGTGCCGTTCGATGAGGGTGTGCGCCAGGTCAGCCGAACTCTCGAACCCCGAAATTTCGGGATACAGGTAGAAACCGCCTTGGGGGGTGGCGACGGACGCGCCGGCCCTGCTGAATCGTTCGGCCACCGCGCGGGCCACCAGGCCGTGCAACCGCCGGGACTCCGCCACGCGTCGCACGATCTCCTCCGGCTCGGTCAGCGCGTACGCGGCGGCGTGCTGCACGGGGGCCGCCGCGCTGGACCAGATCTCACTGGCCACCGCGAGCAGCCGCGCCCGCAGCGCCCAGCCCGCCGGGGTGTGCGCCAGCCTCGCCGTCCCGAGCCGCCAGCCCCCCACGGCCAGGCTCTTGCTCAGCCCGCTGGTGATGATCGTCCGCTCCGGCGCCACCTCGGCCGGGCTCAGGTACTCCGCCCCCGGATCGTGCACCAGATCCCGGTAGATCTCATCCGAGATGATCACCAGATCCAGCTCGCGGGCGATCTCGGCCAGCCGCCGGATCGTGGCCGGGCGCGCCAGCCTGCCGGTCGGGTTGTCGGGCAACGTCACCAGCAACGACCGCACGGTACGCCCCTGAGCCCGCGCGTGCAGCACCGCCGAAGCGACCAGATCGGGATCGGGCGCCCCACCCTCGCCGGGAGGCGCCGGAACCAGGATCGGCCGGACGCCGATGATCTCCGCCTGGGCGGCGTAACTGACCCAGCTGGGCCGGGGCAGTACGATGTCCGCCGGGCCGTCCTTGCCGATGGTCAGCAGCAGCCCGAACAGCAGCGCCTTGCTGCCGGGGCCGCAGACCACCAGATCGGGGTCGGTGGGCAGGTCGCGCCTGGTCCAGTAGCCCGCGGCGGCCTCGCGCAGCGCGGGTGACCCCGCTACCTGGCCGTAGCCGTTCTCGCCGCTCGCCTCGGCCAGGCGGGCGCGCAGGGCCGGGTGCACGGGCAGGCCGGCCTCACCGAAGGCCAGGTGCAGGACCCGTTGCCCGGCGCGGCGTCTTCGCTGGATGTCCTCGTTGGCGGCCAGGGTGGCCGAAAGGGTAACGTGCATGTCTTTTCCTCCATCGCTAGAACGTTCCCAGCGTGAGGCGGAGGTGGCATCGCTACAAGCGAGGCTTTTCGGTGCCCGGCATAAGGAGATCTGATGCTCAGGGGGAAGCGCCGTGCTTGATCTGAGGCGGCTGACCTTGATCTGCGAGTTCGCCCGGCGGGGGAGCATCGCGGCGACCGCGTCCTCGCTCGGCTACAGCGCCTCGGCCGTCTCCCAGCAGCTGGCCGCGCTGGAGCGGGAGGCCGGGGTGGCACTCATCGACCGGACCTCGCGCAGCGCGGAGCTGACCGACGCGGGGCGGCGGCTGGTCGAGCACGCCGAGCGCATCCTCAGCCTGGTGGAGAGCGCGGAATCCGACCTGTCCAGCCACGCGGCCACCCCGTCCGGCCGGGTGGTGGTGACCGCCTTCCCGACCGCGGCCGTCGCGTTCGCGCCCGCGCTGGCCCGGTCGCTGCGGCGGCACCGGGAGCTGTCGCTGCGGCTGATGCAGAGCCGGTCCGGCCGGGGCATGCGGGAGGTCGAGTCCGGCGAGGTGGACATCGCGCTGGTGGACGACTGGTGGGGGCGGGTCCGCCAGCACGCCACGCTGACCGTGTTCCCGCTGCTCAACGATCCGCTCGTGCTGGCCGTACCGCGTCGCCACCGGCTGGCGGATCCGGACGCGGCGATCGATCCGGCCGAACTGCGGGACGAGGCGTGGATGGCCACTCCCGAGGGCGAGCCGTCCCGTACCGCGGTGGACCGGTTGCTGGCCGATGTGGGCGGCGCGCCTCCGGTGGCCTGGGAGTTCGAGGGGCTGGGGACGATTCTGAGTCTGGTGGCCAAGGGCACGGGGATCGCCGCCGTACCGGCGCTGTCGCTGGCGGCGGGGGTGCGCGGGGTCGTGGTCAGGGAGTTCCCGGGCGAGACGATCGAGCGCCGGATCTACGCCGTGGCCCGCGCCTCCAGCGTGCACCGCGCCTCGGTGGCCGCCGTGCTGCGCGCGCTGCACGTGGCCGCCGGGTATCTCGCGGCGGATCTGCCGCATCTCAGTCTGGCCGCGCAGTAGCCCCGCGGGACAGTAGGTTGAGCGGCGTGACGGATGCCCCCACCTATGACCTGGAACGCCTGCTCACCACCGCGGGCGGGGCGACGGTCGTCGCCGGAGTGGACGAGGTGGGCCGCGGCGCCTGGGCCGGCCCGGTGTCGGTCTGCGCGGTGGTGACCGACCTGTCCGAGCCGCCGGCCGGCCTCACCGACTCCAAGATGCTCACCGTCAAACGCCGCGCCGCCATGGTCGAGGCGATCGAGGGGTGGGCGGTGGGCATCGGCCACGGCGAGGCCGGCGTCGAGGAGATCGACACGCTCGGCATGACCGAGGCCCTGCGGCGGGCCGCCCGCCGGGCGCTGGAGGCCCTGCCGGTGCGGCCGGACGCGGTGATCCTCGACGGCAAACACGACTACCTGGGCCCGCCCTGGCCGGTGCGCTGCGAGATCAAGGGCGACCTCACCTGCGTCTCCGTCGCCGCCGCCTCCGTCCTGGCCAAGGTCCGTCGCGACACCCACATGGCCACCCTCGGCTTCGACGCGTACGGCTTCGCCGACAACGCCGGCTATCCGTCCCCCGCGCACCAGCAGGCCCTGGCCGAGCTCGGTCCCACCCCGCACCACCGGCTGTCCTGGTCGTACCTGGACGACCTGCCGCAGTGGCGGCACCTCAAGCGCCACCGCAACGCCCTGGCGGGCGAGGGTCAGCTGTCGCTCTTCGGCTGATCGCATCCGTGGCCCCACCCGGCTGGGCAGGGCCACGGGGGATCGGTTCAGCAGTCCACGAGTTCGGGCTTCTGGTTCAGGATCTGCGCCCGGGGGCTGGTGAACTCGGCGAGCGCGGCCGTGGCGCCCGGGTGGAAGACCGCGACGCGGTGGCAGTTCTGGAAGGCCAGGCGGATGCCGAAGTGGCGTTCCAGGGCACCGCGCATCGAGTCGCTGGCCAGGCAGCGCAGGAGCTGGCCACGGGCGGCCTCGTCCGGCGGTGCGACGAGGTTGTCGGCGAACTCGGCGCCGCTGGTGGCACGCTGCTCGACCAGGCCGCTGATCACCGACCAGGCGTAGGGCAGCGAGTCGCGTACGCAGGCCACGAAGGCCGCGTCGTCGACATCCCCTTCCGTGGCCTGGTCGAGCAGATCGCGGGAAACGGTCAGCGACATGTGCTTTCTCCTCTCAAAGAGATCTAACTGACTCAAAGAGATCCATCCGACGCTATGTCGGCATCTCGGTGCCTCCACCTGTCGGGGAGGAGACACTCGTATCCACTCGTTCAGGCCGTCAAGCCAGGGCGGGGGCAGGGCCGTAGGCGTGGTCGGGGTCGATCTGGGTCGTCAGGTCGGTGCCGGTGGCGCGGTTGGCCCAGGAGTGGGCGTTCTTCACGTGGAACTCGGCGGTCTGCCGGGCGAAGCGGTCCCAGTCCTTCTCCTGGGCGTCCACGGCGGCGCGCATGGCGGCCAGGGCCGCGAGGTTGCCGGGCTCCAGGTCCCGGAGCGTGAACGACCGACCTTGCTCCATGGCCCGTACGGCGGGGGAGTGCGACATCGTCGTGAGCAGGGCGTCGCCGACGTGGTCCCGCAGGAAGGCGACGTCCCCCGGCGACTGCACCTTGTTGCCGACGACCGCCAGCGGCACGTCGAACCCGGCCGAGTACTCCCGGTACTGCTCGTAGACGCGGATGCCCTGCCGGGTGGGCTCGGCCACCAGGAAGGTGAGGTCGAAGCGGGTGAACAGGCCGGAGGCGAAGGAGTCCGCGCCCGCGGTCATGTCCACCACCACGTACTCCCGCGGGCCGTCCACCAGGTGGTTGAGGTAGAGCTCGACCGCGCCGATCTTGGAGTGGTAGCAGGCCACGCCCAGGTCGTCGGCGTCGAAGGGGCCGGTGGCCATCAGGTGCAGGCCGCCGTCGCGGACGCCGAAGTTGTCCAGGAAGAACGCGTCGCCGACGCCCGGCCTGCGGGAGCCGCGGCCGGGCGGCGTGGTCTTGACCATGGCCGCCGCCGACGGGATGAGCGGGTTGTCGCCGCGCAGGTAGTCCTTGATGTCGGTGAGGCGGGCGCCCATCGGCGGGGGCGTCGTCTCGACGCCTAGGGCCAGGCCGAGGTGCTGGTTGATGTCCGCGTCGATGGCGACGACCGGGCCACCCGTCGTCGCGTACCTCGCGAAGAGGGACGACATGGTGGTCTTGCCGCTGCCGCCCTTGCCGACGAACGCCACTCGCATGAGCGCACTCCTGAGTGAATGTGAAAACCGTTTCCACTGTCAGTCAGCATCATGCCACAGGTCGGGGCGGCCTGGGGAGGCGGTACTTCGGGCTGGATATCGCGGTAATTGTGTTAGCAGTCGGAAATCAACGAAAACGCTGGGGCAGGGCCATTCAGAGGCCCTTCAAAGGCTTCATTGGTGATGGAAGTGGACGTTTATCTTTCTAGGTTTTGAGCTCGAAGCGCAGGGTAGGTCTGGCGCTGTCGCAATGAGCAGCCAATTGAGGTCGCAGACCTTTCACCCCCGAATTGGCCGGCAGGCGGTGGACGTCGTTAAGGGGGAAGTGTGTACCGATTCTGGGATGTTCAGGCGAGTTGGGGGGCTAAGCGCCTCCTCGCTCTCCTGACTACCTACGTGCTCACGCTCGTCGAACTCGCGCGAAAGGTTCTTCCGAAGCGCGCGGAATTTAGCAAAGGCGTAGCTGGTCAGGCTATGTCCGAAACCCGGCGACCGGCCCTTTTTCCGAGTTCACCGCGTTGGCCGGCCGGGGAGCGCTCGGCTCGCGGCCGGTGGGCCTACGGGGATCTGGCCTCGGAAATCCCGGTTCCAGGGAAACCATCGCTGATGTCCGGAAAATGCTGCCGGGGCGTCGCGGAGGCCGTACCACGGATAACGGTGCGTGGGAATTGGTGCCGGAAGGTCCCGGATTCCGGGCGGTCGGCGCCGGTCTCCGGGGATAGATTCGGGGAAGCCGGGGTTTCGTCCTTCCGTGCGGTCATGCGGCTTTTTGAAGGGTTCACTTGTGGCCGTCTCATCCCATTTAGGTGCCGTGCTCCGCCTCCATTGTCGTTCTTTACTTGAGTAACACCAGTCACGTGTTTAACGGCAATAACCCAGGGCATCAAAGCCCTTGAGAGCTTCAATCCCCCCGTAAGTGAATGCGTGTTTTGTCGATTAGGGGATTGTCTATGTCTGTTATGGCATTGACTGGGCGGTGTCGGCGCACCGTCTCAGCGGTCAGACGGGCCATGGTGGCGGCCGTGGTCATGACACTGACGCTCTGCGCGGCTTTCGTGCTGCCCTTCGCGGCGGCCTCCCATGCGTACGCGCAGCAGCGGCCGGCCCAGCAGATAGACGTCTCCAGCGGCATAAACGGCGTCAGTGAAATACGCGGTGTCGGCGAGATGCGCGGGGTCCTGGTCATGACTCCGCACCGCTCGCACCGGGTGAACCTGCGAACGTCGGTGTGGACCACCACGACACGCGGGGCGCCCGATCAGAATCGCCCAGATCCAGCCTTCATGGGCGTCAAACTGACCGACCTCACCAAGCTCCACACCTGGTATGCCAGCGTGCGCAATCCCGGTCAGGCCTCCAACATGGCCGTCTCGGCCCTGGCCGGCCCGGCGGGCGCGCCGCAGATCCGGCAGCGCGGTCAGCACGGTCACGAGACCGCGCACCTGGCGGCGTTCACGGTTCCCGGAGCACGCGGCCCGCCCACCGGATCAGCTGGGCACCACCACACTGATCATGATTGATTTGCAGTTTCTCCAGCCGAGACCACGCTGACCGAATGCCGCGATCACAGGTGTCACGCGGCGTCAGGCGGGGTCCTTCGGCGGTTCGTACAGGCGGAAGACGCGGACCATGGTGGGGCGCAGGCGATCCCAATCGTCGGCCATCGTGGTCCAGGTGAGCACGCTCGTGGTGGTACCGGTGGAGATGACCCGCCGGTACTGGTGGTAGGAGACGCCCTTGACCAGGTGTGTGTCGGTGGAGGTCTTCCGCTGCAGCCAGGCGAACTCCCAGTCGGCGGCGGTGCCGTGTTTCGACGCCACCGTGCGCAGCCGTACCTTGTCGTAGTTCTTCACGTTCGGATACAGGAACGCCTCAGCCTCGTGCAGCGCCGCCAGCGGGTCGGTGCCGCTCTGGTTGGTGACTTCCACGTTCAACTGGGCCCGGCCGTCCGGGTCGAGCCACCAGAGCGAATACTGCGTTTCCTCCAGGCGCCATTTCCGGGGCACGGCCGCGCGCCACCCGGCGGGCGCCTCGTACCAGGCCAGTTTGAGCCGCGGCGCCGCGACCGGGCTGGGCGAAGGCGAGGGTGTGACGGCTGACGCCGCGCTCGGCGTCGGGCTGGACGAGTACGCGCTGAGCGTCTCGGTCACCCCCGGCTGCGGCCGCATCAGCGCCCACCCGCCGACCGCGCCCGCCAGCACCACCGACGCCGCGCCCAACGCGATCAACCGGCCACGGCCCCGCCGCGGCTTGGCCTCCGGCACCGGTGGCGGCGGCTCCAGCTCCGCCAGCATGCGGTCCGCCACGTCCGGCGGCAACCGCCGTTTCGGGTCCCGCGCCAGCAGGCCGGTGAGCAGCGGCTTCAACTCCGCGGGCACGGCGGACAGGTCCGGGCCGCCCATCGCCTGCCCGGGTTTCGCGCTCGGCCACACCGCCGCGGGCGGCCGTCCGGTGACGGCCAGATACAGGCTCGCCCCCAGCGACCACAGGTCGGAGGCGTCCCGCGCGCCCTCCCCGCCGGAGCGCTCCGGCGCCAGGAACGCACCCACACCCCGGGTCGCGCTGGCCGCTTCCCCATGCGCGGGGGAACGTTCCCCCGCACGCCCGGCGAAGGCCGGATCGTCGGCCAGGACGCTCACCCCGAAGTCGGCTAACAGCACCCGCCCGTCGTGCCCGACCAGGATGTTGGCCGGGCGTACGTCACCGTGCCGGAAGCCGGCGGCGTGCGCGGCGGTGAGCGCGGCGAGGATCTGCCGCATGATGGCGGCCGCGCGCTCCGGGCTGAGCACGCCGTCGCTGGCCACGATCCCGTCCAGCGACCGGGACCGTACCAATTCCATGATGATCCAGGGGGTGCCCTCGTCCTCGGCGACGTCGTAGACGGCGGCCACGTTCGGGTGCCTGAGCCGTTCGGCGTGGCGGGCCTCCCGGGTGACGCGCTGGGCGAGGGCCAGGCGGCGGCTCTCCCTGAGCCCGGACGGGAGCAGCACCTCCCTGATCGCGATCGGGCGGTCGAGGAGGGTGTCGTGGCCCTCCCAGACGATGCCGGTGCTGCCCTGGCCGAGTGCCCGTACCAGCCGATATCGCTTCACGATCAGCTGACCCGGAGTTCCCATCACGCCTGCCTCTGCACACGGCGAATACCACTGGATGGGGAGTCTTCCATAACTAGAGGGGCGTAAGGGACCTACCGCGCAGTCCGTCACATCAGCGTGATAGGTCGGGCAAGGAGCCCCCTGCGACGTGCGCGAGCGTGATCTCCGCGAGCAGGTGGTTCTGATGCTCGCGCAGCGCTCCCAGCACCTTTTCCAGCGGTTCCGACACCCCGGGGAAACGGTCGTTCTCCTGGGTGACGCCCTCGATGACCAGGATGATGTCGGCCAGGCTGATCTCCGCCGCCGGGCGGGCCAGCCAGTAGCCGCCGTCCGGCCCGCGCTGGCTGTTGATCAGCCCGGCCCGGCGCAGCTGGAGCAGGATGTTGTCGAGGAACCGGCGCGGGATGTGCTGCGCGGCGGAGATGCGTTCCGCCGGGACCGGGGCGCCGGGCGCGGCGGCGAGTTCCACCGCCGCGCGCAGCGCGTACTGGGTGCGTGCCGACAGGCGCAGCACCTGCCGTCAGCCGATCCGCTGGTCCAGGCCCCACCGCTGGCGCAGGGCGCTGTCCGCCACCCCGAACAGCACGTCCACCAGCACACCGATGATCAGGATCACGATCATGGTGGCCAGCAGGCGGGCCGAGTCGGCCAGCTCACGCGCGTAGTGCAGCTGCTCGCCCAGCGAGGGCTGGTTGGCGATGATCACCAAGATCTCGCCCGCCATCAGCGACCGCCAGGCGAACGCCCAGCCCTGCTTGAGCCCGGCCAGGAACGACGGCAGCGAGGCCGGCAGGATCAGGTGCCGGTAGAGGGCGATCCGGCGCAGGCCGAGCACGTGCCCGGCGCGCAGCAGGATCGGCGGGGTGTAGTCGACTCCGGTGATCAGGCCGTTCGCGATGGACGGCGCGGCGCCCAGCACCACCACGAACGTGATGGCGCTCTCGTTCAGGCCGAACAGCAGGATGGCCAGCGGGAACCAGGCGATCGACGGCATCGTCTGCAGGCCGGTGATCAGCGAGCCGAACGCGGCCCGCAGCAGCCGGATCCGGGACACCGCGGCCCCGATCACCACACCGACCAGGATGGACAGGGCGAACCCGCTCAGCCCGCGGCGCATGGTGGTCGCGATCGCGTGCCAGAACTCGGCCGTGCCCAGGCGGTTCGCCAGCTCCTCCAGCGCGGTGAAGGGGCCGGCGAAGACGTACTCCGGCCAGAAGCCGGCCAGCACCACGCCTTCCCAGATGGCCAGCACGATGCCGACCGCGATCAGCATCGGCCAGATCCGGCCCCACAGCAGGGCCGCGACGCCGCGCTTCCGCTTGACCTGGATCTCCAGCGCGTCCAGACCCGCGATCTGCTCGTTCAGCCGGTTGGGCGCCTCAACGGCCATGGCGGCGCACCTCCTCCTTGAGCCGCTCAGTGATCGTGCCCGCCAGCTCGGCCACGTCCGCCGACTCCGTACGGCGCGGGCGCGCCAGCCGTACCGGATAGTCCTCGATGACCTGTCCGGGGCGGCTGGACAGCAGCACCACCCGATCCCCGAGCCGTACGGCCTCGCGGACGTTGTGGGTGACGAACAGGACGGCCAGGTTGCGCTCCCGCCAGATGCGTTCGAGCTCGTCGTGGAGCAGGTCGCGGGTCATCGCGTCGAGGGCGCCGAACGGCTCGTCCATCAGGAGCAGGTCGGCCTCCTGGGCGAGGGCGCGGGCGAGGGAGACCCGCTGGCGCATACCGCCGGAGAGTTCGTGGGGGCGCTTCTTGGCGAAGCCGCCCAGGTGCACGACGTCCAGAAGTTCGGCGGCCCGGGCACGCCGGGCCCTGCGGTCCAGTCCCTGGACGCGCAGGGCGAGTTCGATGTTGCCGGAGACGGTGAGCCACGGGAACAGCGCGGGCTCCTGGAACATCATCGCGATCTTGCGTTCGCCGGTGTCGATGTCGCCGGTGGTGGGGCGGTCGAGGCCGGCGACCAGGTTGAGCAGGGTGCTCTTGCCGCAGCCGGACGCGCCCAGTAAACAGACGAAGTCGCCCTGCACGGCGTCCAGGGACACCTTGTCGAGGGCGAGCAGGCTGTTGGCGCCCCGGCCGTACACCTTGGAGACGGCGTCCAGCCGGACGGCGGGGCGCTGCCCATCCGTCCGGCCGGATCCGAGCTCCTGAGCAGGAGCTGTCACTTGTCGCTCACCGCCGTCTCTCCCTTGGCGGCCAGGACCCCGTTGAGGACGGTCAGGTCGTAGATGCCGTTCAGGTCCACCGGCTGGAGCAGGCCGACCTTGATGGCGTGGTCGGCGCTGCCGACCAGGGAGGAGGCGATCGGGTCGTTGGTGAACTCGATGTTCTTGAACGCGGCGTCCAGGACCTCGGGCTTGATCGGCTTGCCGGTCAGCGCCTCCAGCTGCTTGTTGACCGCGGCCGCGGCTCCCGCCGGGTCGGACTTGATGAACGCGGTGGACTCGACGTGGCCCTCGATCAGCTTCTTGACCAGGTCAGGGTGCTCCTTCGCCCACTCCTGCCGGACGATCAGGTGGGTGATGACGAACTGCTTGTTGGGCCACAGGTCCCGCTCGTCGATCAGGACCTTGCCGCCGCTCTCCTGGATGAGGCGGCTGGCGAACGGCTCCGGCACCCACGCGGCGTCGATGTCGCCGGTGGCGAAGGTCTGCAGGGTCAGCGAGTTCTCCTGCGGCACGATGGACACCTCGCCGCCGCCCTTGGTGTCGGTCTTGATGCCCTTCTCGTCGAGGTAGTAGCGGAGCGCCACGTCCTGGGTGTTGCCCAGCTGCGGCGTCGCGACCTTCTTGCCCTTGAGGTCCTCGATCGTGTTGATCTCCGGCTTGACCACCAGGTAGACACCGCCGGACGCGGCCCCCGCGACGATCTTGATGGCCTGGCCCTTGGACTTCTCCCAGGCGTTGATCGCCGGGTTCGGGCCGATGTACGTGGCGTCGATGGCGCCCGAGAAGACCGCCTCGATCGCCGCGGGCCCCGCGTTGAAGGTGCTGGTCTTGAGCGTGACGTTGCTGCCGAGCGCCTTGGTGAAGAAGCCCTTCTCGACCCCCACCAGCGCGGTCGAGTGCGTGATGTTCGGGAAGAACCCGAGCCGCACCTCCCCCGCCGCGGCCGGCGCCTCGCTCCCGGCCCCGGTCGTCGTCCCAGCGGAGCCCCCGCCCCCGCCGCAGGCGGCCGCGAGCGCGGTAACCGCCACTGCGACCAACGCGGCCGCCACTCCGCGAACCCTGCGAGCATCCATGCGCTTCTCCCTGATTCCTACTTAATAAGTCGGGTTATCAGTATTTAAAGCGATCCCCACATTCCCGTCAAGTTCAGTAGGTATTCGTTACCGTGCCGTGAGAGATCGTCACGCCGCGATCGGCTCACTACGTCACGTAGCTGCACGTATTGTGTCGGTGAGCATGTCGAAAGCGGGTGACTGTCTGCCGGTGTCTTGGCCGGTGGCTGACCGGACGAGCCGAAGGCGAGGGCGCGTGGGTGTCGTTTACGACGACCGGATCCACTCCTACGATCACGGGCCCTACACGATTACCGATCTCGATCGGATGCCTCCGGACGTGCGATACGAGCTCGTCGATGGATGGATCCTGACGTCCCACCGGCCCAGCGCTCGCCGTGATCATGTGGCTAGCGCCATGCGCTCCCTCTTCGAGCGGGCAGTGGCCGATGTCGACCTCTCCATCCACGGCCCTTTCAGTGTCTTCACCGGCGCGGGCATCCGAGTCCCCGACATCGGCATCGTCGACGGGGCGGCCGCGCGGCTTTCCGTCCAGCGTGGGGAGCGAGCCCATCAGGGACTGGACGTGCGGCTGGTCGTGGAGGTCGTTTCTCGCGGCAGCGGGAGCGAGCGCACCGCCCGGTACGAGAAGCCGGACGAGTACGCCGCCAGCGGGATCGCGCACTACTGGATCGTGGATCTGGAACCCACGGTCAACATCACCTGCCACAGCCTCGTGCCCGGCTCCCGCGTGTATCGCCGGGTTGGTCGGGTCTTCGCCGGAAGCGTGTTCAAGGTCGACGACCCCCTGCCGATCGAGTTCGACCCCGGAATCCTGCTCGACCTTCCCTGACTCAGCCGCAGGTGGTGTCGAGGGAGACCGTGTCGGCGGGTGGGGTGAGGCCGAGGTCGCGTTTGGTGGGGAGTTCGCGGTGGAGTGGGGCGGTGAGGGCCTCTTTGACTTTGGACTGGATGAAGGGCCAGTCGGGGGTGGCGGTGTTGATGAGTGGGGGGACGAACTGGAGGCTGCGGATCTGCGCGAGTTTGACCTTGGCGGCGAGGGTCATGAGGGGTGGCAGGAGGGTCTGGGGGATGTCGGTGGAGATGTAGCGTTTGGCGACCGTGGCGAGCTGGTCGAAGCCGCGGAGGACGACGAGCGGGTTGGCCTGTTTGGCGACGGCGTTGAGCAGGCACTTCTGGCGGCCCATGCGGACGTAGTCGTCGCTGTCGGTGCGGGAGCGGCCGAACCAGAGGGCCTCCTCGCCGGTGAGCCTGCGGGTGCCGGCCCGGACCAGCCCTTCGCGGTACGTGCCGTAGACGATGTCCTCCTTGACGGTCACGGTGATGCCGCCGATGGCGTCGATGAGCTGGGCGAAGCCCTTCATGTCGACCATCGCGTAGTAGTCGATGTCCAGGCCGAGGATGCCGCCCACGGTGGCCTTCAGCAGGGTGCTGCCGCGCTTGCCGTCGGGCACGCCGGGGACGATGGACGGGTGGTCCTCGCCCCACTGGTAGACCTCGTTGAGCAGGCCGGGTGAGTCGCCGCCGCCGGTGAAGCCGTCCGGGAAGGCGGTCCTGGCGGGGCCCTCGGGCAGCGGGACGTTCTGCAGGTTGCGCGGCAAGCTGAACAGGTAGGTCTGGCCGGTCCTGGTGTCGACGCTGGCGACGGTCATGCTGTCGGTGCGCGCCCCGGGACGGTTCTTGGCGGCGTCCGCGCCGATCAGCAGGATGTTGACGCGCGGCTTGGTGGACAGGTAGCTCACGTGCCCGCGCTCGTCGCCGGGCGGGAAGCCGGACTTTTCCGCGGCCGAGAACACCGTGGTGACCAGGTCGTTCGACACGTACGCGACGCGACCGGCGTACGCCAGGGGCGCCGCCACCACCAGGCACATCGCGCCCACCAGGGTGCCCGCGAACACGCGCCGCCGCCCGCCCAGCCGCGGAGGCCGGACCAGCCGGTAGGACCACATGATGACCAGGGCCCAGGCCACGGCGATCCCCACGGTGAGCACGACGGTGGCGGTGAGCCAGCCGGGCCGTACGAGCAGGGCGAAGGCGGCGGTGCGGAAGCTGGTCACGATGGCGATGCCGGTCGCCAGCAGGAGGGTGTAGACGCCGGCGAGGATCAGGCCGGTCTTGGTACGGCCCGCCCACAGGTGGGCGATGCCCCAGAGCAGCGCGGAACTCAGGGTCAGGCCCAGGGCTCGCCCCAGGCTCCTGTTTTCGCGCATCCGTGCTCCAAGTCAGCTATGCCCCTCTATGCCCTCAGGCCGGGGCTAGTAACAGGCTAGTTGGCTGGTCAGAGCATCGGATGATCAAGCGCACGTGTCGTGGGTGGCGTCGAAACTGTCGATGTCGTCCAGTGTTTTCGGGGGTTTCAGGCCCTGCCAGTCGGCCCCCAGGACCAGAACCAGGCGCGGCGTCGTGCCCGATTCGATGCGGAATGTTGTCGTTTGCGTGATTTCGCGATAGAGGCGCGGCGCGCGGGTCAGGCCCGCCGGGGTGTACTTGATCACGGTCTTCGGGGCGACCTTGGGCGCCTGCTCGACCCGGACGATGTGGTAGCCGCGCTGCTCCAGGTTGGCGGCGGCGACGCTGCCCAGGCTGCTCCGGCCGGAGGCGTTCCGCACGATGACGTGGATCTGGGACTTGGGGATCTTCTGCTCGCCGGTGGCCAGGTCGCTGGCGACCTGGTCGGAGGCGACCATCTTGAACAGGCGCTCGGCCTGGGGCTGCACCCACTCGACCCGGCCGGGGCTGGTCAGCGAGTACCGCCAGGGCGTGGTGACGAAGCGGATCTGGCCGGCCGTGATGCCCTTCGCGCTCAGCGCCAGGTCCTTCATGACGCCGACGGACAGGTCGGGGTCGGTGGTGATCGAACGGGTGACCGCGTCGAGGAAGTCGAAGAGCTGGGCGGGATCGGTCAGGGTCTCCCCGCTCATCGCCTTCTTGGCCATCGCGGCCAGGAACATCTGCTGGCGCTGGATGCGCCCGATGTCGGAGCCGTCGCCGAGGCTGTACCGGGCCCGGACGTAGCCGAGGGACTGCTCGCCGGTCAGCACGTGACGGCCCGCGCTCAGCGTCAGCAGGGCCTTGCGGTCGGCGATGCCGGGCGGCGGCACACAGACCGGTACGCCCCCGAGCGCGTTCACCATCTCCTTGAAACCGGTGAAGTCCACCTTCACGAAGTGGTCGATCCGGATGCCGGTGAGGTTCTCGATGGTCTTCCAGGTGCAGCCGATGCCACCCGAGTTGAACGATTCGTTGATCATGCCCACGTGCGCGCGCTGGCCCGCGAAGCCGGCCCTGGCCGGGCAGGCGGGAAGCTGGACCAGCGAGTCCCGCGGGAAGCTGATCAGCAGGGCGCCGTCCCGCTTCGGGGAGACGTGGGCGAGGATGATCGTGTCGGTGCGCTCGCCGCCGAACTTGCCGTAGCGGGCGTTGGCGCCGTCCCGCTTGTCGGAGCCGACGAGCAGCACGTTCACCGCCTCGTTGACGATCTTCACAGGGCGGTCGGCGCCGAGGTCCTGGGGGGCGACCCGCTCGTGCGTGACGTTGCCGGTGAGCTTGACGTACGACGTGGTCAGGAAGATGCCCGTGCCGGCCAGCACACCCAGGGCGCCGGCCAGGAACGACCACACCCACGCCCGCCACTTGGGCACCGGGCGCACGTCAACAGCACTCACGTGCTCACTCCTGCAGGGGGGTTCGGCGAGAACGGCGGAAAGTGTAGCGAGCGATCCTGAACGTCAGATTTCAGGCCACACATCCACCACAACATGAGATGCCGAAATTTCGCGAAAAGTTGTGGTTCGTTCTTGTGTGCGGCCGCGCTCTCAGGGCCGGCGGCGGTGCCCCCTCCGGGGGTCGGCCAGGCGGCCCGAGGGAGCGAAGCACTCGAAGCACGTGGCCATCAGGCCCGGAACGGGTCAGCCGGGCGGCCGAGGGGCGAGGCTAGGCCGGGAGGGCGAGGCTAGGCCGGGGGAGGGAGGCTAGGCCGGGGGCGGGCCGGTGCTGCCCCGGGGGTTCAGCCGGGCGGCCTGGTCCTCCAGGGCCGTCACCGAGGTCCCATCGATCAACGCCAGCAACAACTGCGCGGCATGCGCCCCGTACGCCGGGATGTCCCGGCTCAGCGCGGTCAGCGGCGGCCGGACCACCTGCGACAGCGGCGAATCGTCCCACGCCACGATGGACAGGTCGGCCGGCACGCTCAGCAGCATCTCCTGCGCCACCGACAGCCCGGCCACCGCCATGATGTCGTTGTCGTACACGATCGCGGTCGGCCGGTGCGGCGCGGAGAGCAGCCGCCGGGTGGCCCGTGCCCCCTCCTCGCCCGTGTAGTCGGTGTGCACGGTCACGCACAGGTCGAGCCCGGCCCCCGCCTCGCTGAACGCCCGATCTCTTATCGCGGTGTGCACCAGTTTGGGCAGCCCGGCCACCCGCGCGATCCGCCGGTGCCCGAGCGCGACCAGGTATTCCACGGTCTCCCGTACGGCCGCCTCCTCGTCGGACCAGACCGATACCAGCGACCCGGACTCGGACGGGTGCCCGATCACCACGGCCGGCATGTCCAGCGCCTCCAGCGCGGGAATGCGCGGATCGTCCATGTGCAGGTCGACCACGATCGCGCCGTCGATGCGCCCTTCGCCCCACCAGCGGTGGTAGACCGCCGTCTCCGCCTCGTGGTCCCGGACCACCTGGAGCATCAGCGCGCAGGAGCGGGCGGACAGCTCCCCCTCCAGCCCGCTGATCAGTTCCATGAAGAACGGCTCCATGCCGAGGATGCGCGCCGGGCGGCAGAGCGCGAGCCCGACGGCGTTGGCCCGCGCGCCGTTGAGCGCCCGCGCGGCGCTGTTCGGCCGCCAGCCGATCTCGTCGGCGATCGCCAGGATCCGGGCCCGGGTGGTCTCCGAGACCCCCGGCTGTCCGTTCAACGCATACGAAACCGCGCCCTTCGACACCCCCGCCTGTCGTGCGATGTCCGCGATGGTCGGTCTTCTCACTGTCCACCTGACGTCTACTGAACCGGTCTAGTTGCTGCCCGAACAGGGCACACCTTACTACGTCAACTGACTCAAATGTCTCGGTGCCATCACACCTCATAACGCACCTATTGACACCCCCGACATCCAGATTTTACGGTCACGGTACTTATCCGGTTCAGCCACCCGTACGACGGGAAAGGAGTCGAGACGCGGAGGCTGTTCGGGGCCGGGAGCATGTTGTTTGCAAGTGTGGGAGCGCTCCCACGTACGGTCCAGGGGAGGCGAAGGCACCGCCTCTCACGGTCGATCCATCGGGGATTAGGCCTGCTGATGTACGGACCTCCACGCGGGTGACCCGCGAGGAGGAAGGAGACAAACGATGCGAAACCGAACTCGGTTTCTGATCCCGTTCGTGGCGGTCGGCTTAGTGACGGCCGCCTGTTCGAGCGGGGGCACGACGCCATCGACGCAAGGTTCCGCCCCCGCGCCGAGCGCGGCGGCCCCCGCCGACTCCAAGTCGTTCCCCCGGAACGAGACGCTCTACTCCAGCGGCACGATGTGGGGCCCGCCGGCGAACTGGAACCCGCTCCGCGAGTGGGACTCGGCCACCGGCACCAAGGGCCTGCTGTACGAGACGCTCTTCCTCTACGACGCGGCCACCGACAAGTTCCAGCCGTGGCTGGCCGAGAGCGGTGAGTGGACGGGCGACAAGGAGTACACGCTCAAGCTCCGCTCCGGCATCACCTGGTCGGACGGCAAGCCGCTGACCGCCGACGACGTCAAGTTCACCTTCGAACTCGGCAAGATCGAGACGGTTCCGTACCACAACATCTGGACGTTCCTGGACTCGGCCGAGGTCGTCGACCCGCAGACGGTCAAGTTCACCTTCAAGGAGGCCCGCTACCAGCAGTGGGCCAACCACGTCTACCAGCGCGCGATCGTGCCCAAGCACCTGTGGGAGTCGGTCAAGCCCGAAGAGGTCGTGGACTACGCCAACGAGAACCCGGTCGGCACCGGGCCGTACAAGTACCACAGCCATGACCAGGACCGGCAGGCGTGGGTGAAGCGGGACGACTGGTGGGGGATCAAGGCCCTCGGCAAGGACGTCAAGCCCAAGTACATCGTGGACATTGTGAACTCCAGCAACGAGGTCGCGATGGGTCTGCTGCTCCAGAAGGGCCTGGACCTCAGCAACAACTTCCTGCCCGGCGTGGCGAACCTGGTCCGCGGCAACTTCGGCGTCTCGACCTACTACGCGGACGCGCCGTACATGCTCTCGGCCAACACCGCGTGGCTGGTGCTGAACACGAAGAAGAAGCCGATGGACGACCCCGCCTTCCGTAAGGCCATGGCCTACTCGGTGGACACCAAGCGGATCGTCGAGAACGTGTACGGCAACCTGGTCAAGCCGGCCGACCCCACCGGCATGCTGCCCCAGTGGGACAAGTACGTCGACAAGACTGTGACCGGCTCCATGGGCTTCGCCTACGACCCCGAGAAGTCCAAGCAGCTGCTGGCCGACGCCGGCTACAAGGACACCGACGGCGACGGCCTCATCAACAACAAGGACGGCTCGAAGATCGACCTGAAGATCATCGTGCCGACCGGCTGGACCGACTGGATGGAGTCCATCCGCGTCATCTCCACCAGCGCCAAGGAAGTCGGGATCAGCCTGACCCCCGAGTTCCCCGACTACAACGCCCTGGTCGAGGCCCGCAGCACCGGCAAGTTCGACATGCTCATCAACAACGAGCGCCAGCTGTCGAACACGCCCGAGCGGTACTACGACTACATCTTCAACCTGCCGGTCCAGAAGCTCCAGAACACCGTGAACTTCGGCCGGTACGAGAACAAGGAAGCGTGGGACCTGGTCGGCAAGCTCGACGCCACCAAGACCGACGACGTCGAGGGCATGAAGGCCATCACCTCCCAGCTGCAGAAGATCCAGCTGGAGGACATGCCGGTCATCCCGCTCTGGTACAACGGCCTCTGGTCGCAGGTCAGCAACTCGGTCTGGAAGAACTGGCCGAGCGACGCGGCGAACACGCCGAAGAACCCGCCCACCATGTGGCGTAACTGGCTCGAACTCGGCGGCGTGCTCGTGCTGACCGAACTGCAGCCGGCCGGCGCGTAGCCACCAGGAATGGAATCGAGGATCGGGCGGGCCTGAGGAGGCCCGCCCGCATCCCCCGCCTGGTCAGGCTGGGGGACCAATCCCCCGGAGGATGGTTTGCGACAATATTTCGGCCGGAAGCTGCTCATCTACGGACTGACGTTCTTCGTCGCGGTCACCGTGAACTGGATGATCCCGCGGTTCATGCCGGGGGATCCGGTGGCGAGCATGGTCGCCAGGGCGCGGATCTCCGACCCGGAGGCCGTGGCGGCGATGCAGCAGTACTACAGCAATCTCTTCGGCTTCGATCAGCCGATCCTGGCCCAGTACTTCAACTTCTGGGGCGCGCTGTTCGCCGGGAACTTCGGCATCAGCATCTGGGCGTATCCGCTGCCGGTGTCCGAGGTGATCATGGACGCGGTCCCGTACTCGCTGGGGTTGCTGATCCCGTCCATTCTGCTCAGCTGGTTCGTCGGGAACTGGGCGGGTGCGCTCGCGGCCCGGCGCAAGATCCTCGACAACACGGTGCTCCCGGTCGGATACGTGCTGACCGCGATGCCGTACATGTGGATCGCGATCCTGCTCTGCTGGGGGTTCGGGGTCGTCTTCCAGGTGTTGCCGGTGGCCGGAGGCTACAGCTTCGCGTTGCAGCCGGATCTCTCGTGGGAGTTCGTCTGGAGCCTGTTCCAGCACTGGCTGCTGCCGTTCGTCTCGCTGTTCCTGGTGGCGCTCGGCGGCTGGGCGATCGGGATGCGGAACATGATCATCTATGAGCTGGAAGCCGACTACTCCAACTATCTGGCCGCGCTCGGCGCGCCACACCGGCTCATCCGGCGGTACGCCTTCCGCAACGCCGTCCTGCCGCAGATCACCGGACTGGCCCTGCAGCTGGGCGTGCTGGTGGCCGGCGCGCTGGTCACCGAGATCGTGTTCTCCTATCCCGGCCTCGGCAGCCTGATCCTCAAGGCCATCCAGAACCAGGACTTCTTCCTCCTCCAGGGCACCTTCCTGTTCATCGTCCTGGGTGTGCTGATCGCCAACTTCGTGATCGATGTCGTGTACGTGATCGTCGACCCGCGGACGCGGGCGGGAATGGCAGGGGCGACCACATGACCACCACTGACCCGATCACCGCGATCACCGCGCCGGACCCGGACACACCGCCGATCAGCAATCGTCGCGAGGCCCTCTACTTCGCCGTACGGAACGGGAAACTTCTCGTCGGCGTGGGCATCGTCACGATATTTCTCCTCATCGGGATCGTCGGGCCGTTCCTGGTGAAAAGCCCGCCCATGGAATACGTCGGCCAGCCCATGATGCCGCCGGACGGCGAGTACTGGCTCGGCACCACCACGTTCGGCCAGGACGTGCTGGCCCAGTTCGTCTACGGCGTGCGCAGCGCCTTCGTGGTCGGCGTGCTCGCCGGCGGCCTGGCCGCGCTCATCGGCATGGTGATCGGGTTCGTGGCCGGCTACCGGGGCGGCCTGGTCGACGAGATCCTCAACATGCTCACCAACGTGGTCCTGGTCATCCCGACCCTGGCCGTGCTGCTGATCATCAACGCCTACCTGGGCGTCCGCAGCGTCGGCATGCAGTCCCTGTTCATCGGCCTCACCTCCTGGCCCTGGGTGGCCAGGGCGATCAGAGCGCAGACGTTCTCGCTGCGGAGCCGCGACTTCGTGGACCTGGCGCGGCTGAGCGGGGTGCGCACCGGCCGGATCATCCTGCGGGAGATCGCGCCGAACATGAGCTCCTACCTGTTCATGACCTTCATCCTGCTGTTCGGCAGCTCGATCCTGATCGCCTCCTCTCTCGACTTCATCGGCCTCGGCCCGACCGACGGCGTGTCGCTCGGAGTCATGCTCAACCACGCCAACCAATGGAGCGCGCTCCCGCTGGGTCTGTGGTGGTGGTTCATCCCGCCCGGCGTCGCGATCACCGCCATCGTGGGCGCGCTCTACGTCGCGAACGTCGGCCTCGACGAGGTGTTCAACCCCAAGCTGAGGGAGCTCTAATGACCCTGAGTGTGCAGGACCTGAGGGTCTACTACCGCACGCTGCGCGGCGAGGTGAAGGCCCTCGACGGAGTCAGCTTCGACGTGGCCGACGGCGAGATCCTCGGCCTGGCCGGCGAGTCCGGCTGCGGCAAGACCACGCTGGGCAAGTCGCTGATCCGGATGGACGGCCGGATGAAGCACGTCGGCGGCCGGGTCGAGCTGGACGGCGAGAACCTGCCGATCGGCGACACGGTCAAGATGAACCCGTTCCGGTTCACCGAGGTGTCGATCATCCCGCAGTACTCGATGAGCGCGATGAACCCGACCCGCAAGATCGGCCGGATGGTCCGCGAACTGCTCGACTCGCGCGGCGTCACGGTGGACCTGGACGAGCTGCACCGCCGGCTCGACCTGGTGGAACTCAACCGGGACGTGCTGGGCAAGTATCCGCTGGAGCTGTCCGGCGGGATGAAGCAGCGCATGGTGATGGTCATCTCCACGCTGCTCAACCCGTCCCTGCTGATCGCCGACGAGATCACCTCGGCCCTGGACGTCTCCACCCAGAAGGCCGTGGTCACCACGCTGAAGGGCTTCCGCGAGCTGGGCTTCGTGAAGAGCATGATCTTCATCACCCACGACATCTCGCTGACCAACCAGCTGGCCGACACGATCATGGTGATGTACGCGGGCAAGCTCGCCGAGAAGGCGCCCGCGGACGCGATCGTGAACCGGTCGCGGCATCCGTACACGCAGTTGCTCATCTCCTCGCTGCCCGAGGTGGGCGTGCGGTACGCGGAGAAGAAGCTGACCGGCATTCCCGGCAATCCGCCGTCGCTGCTCAACCCGCCGGTGGGTTGCCGGTTCCAGGATCGTTGCCCGCTCGCCTTCGACAAGTGCCGGGAGGAACCGCCGGCCGTCGAGGTCGAGAAGGATCACTTCGTCGCGTGCTGGAAGGCATGATGCTGAAACTCCAGGAAGTCTCGAAGGTCTTCAGGGTCGGCGCCTTCGGCGGCAAGACCATGACGGCCGTGGACGAGGTCAGCTTCGAGGTCGGCCGCGGCGAGGTCGTCTCGCTGATCGGGGAGAGCGGCAGCGGCAAGAGCACCATCGGCAAGATGGTGCTCCGGCTCATGTCGGCCAACGGCGGCTCGATCACCTTCGACGGCGACGACATCTCGAAGCTGGACAAGCGCGCCTACTACCGCAAGGTCCAGGGCGTCTTCCAGGACCCGTTCAGCTCCTACAACCCGATCTTCAAGGCCGACCGCGTGTTCAGCATGATCAAGGAGGTCTACTTCCCCAAGGAGGCCGACCGGGTCTGGCGCGACAAGGTGGCCTCCGCGCTCAACGACGTCCGGCTCGACGCCGGGCAGGTGCTCAACAAGTTCCCCCACCAGCTCAGCGGCGGCCAGCTGCAACGCCTGCTGATCGCCCGCGCGCTCCTGCTGGACATCGACTTCCTGGTGGCCGACGAGATCACCAGCATGCTCGACGCGTCCACCCGGATCGACGTGCTCAACCTGCTGGCCGACCTCAAGCTGCGCGGCCTCGGTGTGCTGTTCATCACGCATGACCTGGCACTCGGCAACTACATCAGCGAACGTACGGTGGTGCTGCACCAGGGACGGATCGTCGAGTACGGGCCGACCGCGAAGGTGTTCGAGACGCCGGAGCACTCCTACACCAGGAAACTCCTCGCCTCGGTACCGCAACTGCACCGCAAGTGGGAGGGCGTGTGATCACGACGTTGCACGAAGGCTGGACCGTCACGGCGGTCTCCTCGACCGGGCAGTCCCGCCCGGTCGTGGCGGGACTGCCGGCGACCGTGCCCGGATGCGTGCACACCGACCTGTTGACGGCCGGGGTCATCGCCGACCCCTATCTGGACGACAACGAGGTCAGGCTGACCTGGATCGGCAGGACCGGCTGGTCGTACGAGACGGCCTTCGTCTGGGAGGGGACCGAGGACGACCGGGCCGACCTGGTCTGCGAGGGCCTGGACACGGTGGCCACGGTGCTCCTCAACGGCGTGCAGCTCGGGCAGACGGCCAACCAGCATCGTTCGTACCGGTTTCCGGCCAAGCATCTGCTGGTGGAGGGCCGGAACACGCTGAAGATCCTCTTTGAGGCGCCGTACACGTACGCGGAGCGGCAGCGGGCCGCGCTGGGGGACCGGCCGGGGGCGTACGGGCAGCCGTACCAGTTCATCCGGAAGATGGCGTGCAACTTCGGCTGGGACTGGGGCCCGACCGTGGTCACCTCGGGCATCTGGCGGCCCATCTACCTGCACACCTGGAGCGCCGCCCGGCTGGCCGAGGTGCGCCCGCTGGTCACCGTGGCCGACGGCGTGGGCGAGGTCGAGGTGCACGTCACCGCCGACCGCGCCAGCCAGGTCCCGCTCACCCTGACCGCCACCGTCGCCGGTGTCGTCGAGCAGGTACGGCTCGCGCCCGGCGAACGCACCGCCGTCCTCAGGCTGACCGTCCAGGACCCCGACCTGTGGTGGCCGCGCGGCTACGGCGACCAGCCGCTCTACCCGCTGACCGTGCGGCTCGGCGACGGCGTGTCGACCGACGTGTGGACCAAGGAGATCGGCTTCCGCACGGTCGAGCTGGACCGGGAGGCCTTCCGGATCGTCGTCAACGGCGTACCGGTCTTCATGAAGGGCTTCAACTGGATCCCCGACGACTGCTTCCCCAACCGGGTGACCCGGGAGCGGCTGGCGCAGCGTTTCGAGCAGGCGATCGGGACCGGGGCCAACACGCTGCGGGTGTGGGGCGGCGGGCTGTACGAGAGCGAGGACTTCTACGCCCTGGCCGACGCGCTCGGCATCCTGGTCTGGCAGGACTTCCCGTTCGCCTGCGCGGCCTACCCGGAGGAGGGCGCGTTCAGGTTCGAGGTGGAGGCCGAGGCGCGGCAGCACGTGACCCGGCTGGCCAGCCATCCGAGCCTGGTGCTGTGGTGCGGCAACAACGAGAACCTGGAGGGGTACGCGGACTGGGGCTGGCAGGAGAAGCTCCAGGCGCGCAGCTGGGGTTCCGGGTTCTACTACGAGCTGCTGCCCCGGGTGGTGCGGGAGCTCGACCCGACGCGGCCGTACTGGCCGGGCAGTCCGTACGCGGGGTCGCCCGAGCTGCCACCGAACGATCCGGCGCACGGCTCCACCCACATCTGGACGGTGTGGAACCGGGAGGACTACACGTTCTACGCCACGTACCAGCCGAGGTTCGTGGCGGAGTTCGGGTTCCAGGGGCCGCCGACGTACGCGACGCTGCGCCGGTCGGTCAGCGACGAGCCGCTGACGCCCTCCTCCAAGGGCGTGATGCACCACCAGAAGGCGGTGGACGGCAACGGCAAGCTGCTGCGCGGCCTGGGCGACCACCTGCCGGAGCCGGGGACCTTCGACGACTGGCACTACTACACCCAGCTCAACCAGGCCCGCGCGATGATGTTCGGGGTGGAGCGCTTCCGGGCGCTCGCGCCGTACTGCATGGGCACGATCGTCTGGCAGCTCAACGACTGCTGGCCGGTGACCTCCTGGGCCGCCGTCGACGGCGACGCCCGCCGCAAACCCCTCTGGTACGGCATGCGCCGCGCCTTCGCCGACCGCCTGCTGACCTTCCAGGACGCCTCCGTCGGGGCGGCGCACGGCGTGGCCGGGGACGTCGCCGTGCTCGCGGTGGTCAACGACACGGGCGAGCCGTGGGCAGGGGAACTCGCGGTGGTCCGGCAGTCGATCGCCGGGGAACCGCTGGCCAAGCAGGAGTTCCCGGTCACCGTGCCCCCGCGCGGCACGCTCGCCGTTCCGCTGCCGGCCTCGCTGGGCGCCGCCGACCCGGCCCGCGAGCTCCTGATCGCCACCCTGGGCGACGCCCGCGCGCTGCATTTCTTCACCGAGGACCCGGCGACCGACTTCCCGCCGGCCGAGTTCGAGGCGACCACCGAGCCGACCGGCGACGGCGTGCGCGTCTCCATCACCGCCCGGACCGTCCTGCGTGAGCTGGCCATCTTCCCCGACCGGCTGGACCCGGAGGCCACGGTGGACGACCAGCTCGTGACCCTGCTGCCCGGCGAGACGGCCACCTTCCAGGTGACCGGGGACGTGGATCCGGACGCGCTGCTGGCCTACCCGGTGCTGCGGTGCGTGAACGAGGCCCAGCTGTGATGCCGTAAGTCCGATATGGGATGGTTCCGACAAAGTTTTCTTACTGAGGGGCGGAACATGACGGTTTTGGCGATCGATATCGGAGGGACCAAGTTCGCGGCGGCCATGGTGGAGCCCTCCGGGACGATCACCGCCCGGCTGGAGCTGCCGGTCGGCCCGGACGCCACCGCCACCCTGGCCGAACTGGTCGGCCGGATCGCGGTGCCCGGCCTGACCAGCGAGTCCGGGCTGACCGGCGTGGGCATCGGCTCGGCCGGGCCGCTGGACGTGCTGGCGGGCACGGTCAGCCCGGTCAACATCCCGGGCTGGCGGGACTTCCCGCTGGTCAAAACGGTGAGCGAGCTGCTGCCCGAACTGCCGGTACGGCTGGCGGGCGACGCGCAGTGCATGGCGCTGGGCGAGTGGTGGCAGGGCTCGTACGGGGTGCGGGCGTCGGACGCGGGGCCGTACAAGACCTTGCTGGGGATCGTGGTGTCCACGGGGATCGGCGGGGGTGTGGTCGTGGACGGTGCGCCCTACCTCGGCCCCACCGGAAATGCCGGACATATCGGTCACATCAGTGTGGATCGGGATGGCGAGGTCTGCCCGTGCGGGGCCATCGGCTGCGTCGAGACCATCGCCAGCGGGCCGAGCATGGTGCGCTGGGCGCTCGACAACGGCTGGCGGCGCGCGGTGGAGCCGTCCTTCTGGGCCGGCCGCCAGGTGGACGCGCGCGCCCTCGCCACCGACGCCAAACGCGGCATCCCGGTGGCCACCCTCGCCTTCCAGCGGGCCGCGGACGCGCTCGGCACCGCCATTCTCACGGCCGGCGCGCTCTTTGACGTAGACAACGTTGTCATCGGTGGTGGCGTGGCCGCGGCGGGGGCGACCCTGATGGTCCCGCTCCGGCAGGCCATCGCACGCCAGGCCGGCATGGACTTCCTCCACCGCCTGCGCGTGGACGCCACCTCCCTCGGCCGCGACGCCGGCCTGTACGGCGCGGCGGCCCTCGTTCTCGGGGACCAACCATCCTGAAGGAGCATCCGTGAGATTGACCGCCATCCTGACCATGGCGTTATCGGCGGCACTGATCGCCACCCCGGCATCCGCGACGTCCACCACGCACCACGACGATTTCGTGAAACGCCAGGGCGCCAAACTCACCCTGAACGGGAAGCAGTTCCACGTCTCAGGCTCGAACAACTACTACCTGATGTACAAATCGCAGGCCATGACCGACGACGTGCTCAACGACGCGGCCGCCGCCAAGTTCAACGTCATCCGCACCTGGGGCTGGCTCGACATCGGCAACCAGGACGGCAGCAACTCGGTCGCCGGCAAGGCGGACGGCGTCTACTTCCAGTACTGGAACGGCACCCGCCCCGCCTACAACGACGGCGCCGACGGCCTGCAGCGCCTGGACTACGTGCTCTACCGGGCCCGCCAGGCGAAGATCAAGCTGATCATCCCGTTCACCAACAACTGGGCGGACTTCGGTGGCATCGACCAGTACGTGCGCTGGGCCGGCCTGGACAACCACGACGACTTCTACACCGACCCCACCATCCGCGGCTGGTACAAGGACTGGATCGACCACGTCCTCAACCGCACCAACACCCTGACCGGGATCAAGTACAAGGACGACCCCACGGTCATGATGTGGGAGCTCGGCAACGAGCCGCGCTGCAAGGGCTCCGGCCTCTACCCGCAGTCGGCCACCTGCACCCCGCAGACCCTCACCACCTGGGCCGACGAGATGACCAGGTTCATCAAGTCCAAGGACGCCAGGCACCTGGTCGGCGTCGGCGACGAGGGCTTCCGCTGCACCGACCCGGCCAGCTCGGACTGGACGATCAACTGCGGCGAGGGCGTCGACAACACCGCCCTGGCCAAGCTGCCCGCCGTGGACGTGATGTCCTTCCACCTCTACCCCGACCACTGGGGCAAGGACGCCGCCTGGGGCACCGAGTGGATCAAGAGCCACATCAGGACCGCGCGCCAGATCGGCAAGCCGTCCGTGCTCGGCGAGTTCGGCTGGCGCGACAAGGCCACCCGCAACGTCGTGTTCCAGCAGTGGACCGAGGCCGTGCGCTCCTCCGGCGGGACCGGCTGGCTCTACTGGATCCTGTCCGGCATCCAGGACGACAACTCGCTCTACCCGGACTACGACGGCTTCACGGTCTACTGCCCGTCGCCCGTCTGCCAGACGCTCACCAACGCCGGCACCGAGCTGGCGGACGGGCAGCGCTCGCTGCCTCCGGTGGCCGACCACGACACGGTCACCGTCGACTTCGGCACCGGCGCGACGCTGGACGTGGCAGCCAACGACATCGCGTACCGTACGCAGGTGAAGGCGAGCACCATCGATCTGGACCCGGCCGTGCCCGGGCGGCAGACCAGCTTCGGGAACTTCACGCTGGCCGCCGGCAAGGTCTCCTACACCCCGCCGGCCGAGTTCGCCGGGCGCGCCTTCGCGCACTACACGATCAAGGACGCGGCCGGCCGTACCTCCAACGTGGCCGACATCACGGTCGTGGTGAAGCCGGACCCGACCGGCGCGATCAAGCTGTTCTCGTTCGAGGACGGCGTCCAAGGCTGGGCTCCGGGCAACTGGCAGACCGACGCGGGCACCGTCGAGCAGACCTCGGCGTACGCGACCGACGGGGTCTCCGGCCTGCGGATCAACTCCACCGGCGGCGCGTGGTTCGGGGCGCCCTTCACCGAGCCGGTGAACCTGGCGAACAAGTCGCAGTTCAAGTGGGACCTGAAGACCGGGCCCGCGGGCACGTCGGTCGCGGTGGCCCTGCAGTTCGGGCCACAATTCACCTGGTGCCAATCCAACTTCACCTGGGCGAACCAGGACAGCGTCGTGCCCGTGGAGATCGACCTGACCACGGACATGTCCTGTTCACTGGAGGATCTCGCTGATGTGCGGGGAATGTTCCTGTGGATTAGCCCAGGTTCGTTTGACATTGACAACATAAGAGCTGAATAGCCGCTTACCGAAGGACGCCACGTGGATCTGCTGACCAACCCGATCAAGGACTACGCCTGGGGCTCTCGCACGGCGATCGCCGCGCTGACCGGGCGGTCCGCGGCTGGTCCCGAGGCGGAGATGTGGCTCGGCGCGCATCCCTCCGGCCCGTCGCTGCTCCAGCGCGACGGGTCGGAGCGGGCGCTGACCGCCGTCATCGCCGCCGATCCCGTGGCCGAGCTCGGAGCCGGGGTGATCGAGCGGTTCGGGGAGCGGCTGCCGTACCTGCTGAAGCTGATCGCGGTGGATCGGGCGCTGTCCATGCAGGTGCACCCGTCGCTGGAGCAGGCCGCGGAAGGCTTCGTGCGGGGGGACCACAACTACAGCGATCCGTGGCCCAAGCCGGAGATGATCTGCGCGCTCACCCCGTTCTCCGCCCTCGCCGGGTTCCGCCCGCCCGCCGAGGCCGCCGAGCTGGTGCGCGCCCTCGGCCTGCCGGCCCTCGCGCCGGTCGCCGACGCGCTCGCCGCCGGGGACGTGCTCGCCGCGCTGCGCGTCCTGCTCGGCTGGCCGTCCGCCGGCCGCGCCGGCCTGGTCCGGGACGTGGTACGGACGGCGGGGAACCCCCTGGTCACCCGGCTGGCGGAGCAGTACCCGGACGACCCCGCCGTGCTGGCGCCGCTGCTCATGCGCCACCACGAGCTGGCCCCCGGCGACGCCCTCTACCTGGGCGCCGGCGTGCTCCACTGCTACCTGGACGGGTTCGGGGTGGAGATCATGGGCAGCTCGGACAACGTGCTGCGGGCTGGGCTGACCCCCAAGCCCATCGACATCGAGGAGCTGCTGCGCGTCACCGACCCGGCCGCCCAGCCCACGCTCATCGACCCGGTGGCCGACGTCTACCTGACGCCGTCCCCGGAGTTCCAGCTCCGCCGCTTCACGCCCGGGGAGAGCTACCGCGTTCCCGGCGGGAGCCCACGCATCCTGGTCTGCGTGGAGGGCGTGGTGCGCGTCAGGAACGAGGAGGGCGACGAGGTCAAGCTGGGCGCGGCCGACTCGCTGTTCGCGGCGGCGGGCGAAGGGCAGCTGGAACTGTCCGGCAGCGGCATGGTGTTTTGCGCGGAACCCCGCCTGTGACGAAGCTGGGTGGTCATGCGTGAGCCCATCGACCCCGACATCGACCTGCACGTTCCGGCGGAACGCGCCGAGCTGAGCCCGTCGCCGTACCCGGTGCTGGCCGCCATCGCGGCGGGCGGCGTGCTCGGGGCCCTAGCCCGGTACGGCGTCGCCACGGCGATCCCGCACCCGCCGGGCGGCTTCCCCTGGTCCACGTTCCTGGTGAACGTGTCCGGGTGCCTGCTGATCGGGATCCTGATGGTGCTGGTCACCGAGGTGTGGACGGGCAGGCTGCTGCGCCCCTTCCTCGGCGTGGGGGTACTGGGCGGGTACACCACCTTCTCCACCTACGTCCTGGACATCCACCAGGCGATGACCGCCGGGTCCGCGCACGTCGCGCTCGCCTACCTGGCGGGCACGCTGGTCGCGGCGGTGCTGGCGGCCTGGGCGGGCATGGCCGTGACGAGCTGGGTCCTGCGATGACCGTGCTGCTGGTGGCGCTCGGCGCCGCGGTGGGCGCGCCGCTGCGCTACCTGACCGACCGGTACATCCAGTCGCGCCACGACTCGGTCTTCCCGTGGGGGACCCTGACGGTCAACGCGGCCGGCTCCTTCGTGCTCGGCCTCCTGGTCGGCCTGCCCGTCCCTGGACCGGTGTCCGCGCTGCTCGGCACCGGTTTCTGCGGCGCGCTCACCACCTACTCGACCTTCAGCTACGAGACCGTGCGCCTGGTCCAGGAGGGCTCCCGGGGGTACGCCGCCGCCAACCTCGGCGCCAGCGTGCTGATCGGGCTCGGGGCGGCCACGCTGGGCCTGATGGTGGCCCAGGCGGTCTAGCCGGCCACCACCCGGATCTCGAAGCCGTCCCCGCTCACGACCATGCCGTCCCGGACCTTGCGGCGTTTGCGGAACTCGACCTCGCCGTCCACGAGCACGTTGCCCTCGGCGATGAAGTGTTTGGCCTCGCCGCCGCTCTCCGTGACGGCGCAGTATTTGAGCAGGTCGCAGAGGGCGATGTAGTCCGATGCCAGGGTGAAGGTCTCGCGCACCCACCCAGCATAGGTCTCACCAGGAGGAGGCCCAGGTGGCCAGGGCGATCCCGGCGACGAGCAGGCTCAGGCCGCTGAACACCGTACGGCCGTGGTTCCACCGGGTCCAGCGGGGGTAGAAGGCGGCCCAGGCCTCGGCGTCGGGGGCGGTGGAGCGGTCGATGGCGTTGTTCAGCGGGATGTTCACGGCGATCGTCGGGATGAACGTGCCCGCCAGGTAGACCGCGGTGGAAGCCAGGAAGAGCAGTCCCGGCCGGGTCTGGCCGTCGAGCAGCAGGAGCACACCGGTCAGGATGCCCGCCGGGATCGTGCCGAGGAAGGACAGGAAGAACACCGGGTTCTGGATCTTGGCGTTGATCTGGCGCATCACGGGGACGGCGTGTTCCGGGCCGGCCGCGTCCAGGCCCCACATCACCGAGACCGAGTACGCGTAGAAGACCCCGGCGATCCAGCCGGTGAGGACCAGCGTGGCGAACGCCGCGATTACCGTCAGGGCGAACATTCCAACCATCTCCCCTCGTTTGGTCAAGCCTACGAAATGATCGTCCGGCCTGCACCATCTCCCGTACGACCTGCGTAGCGTTGGTCCCCGGGGGGAGAACGGATGCCTGGGCGTTCGCGTGTGCCGCGGATCCTGTCGATTTTCTTGACGGTGCTGGCGGTCTATTCGACGGTGATCGCGTTGATCCCGCCACTGCGGCGGCTGCTGTCCGGGCTGACCGGGTTCGTGGACAGCTGGCTGTTCCCGATCGCGCCCAATCTCGCGTACGCGGCGTTCACCGCGCTGCTGGCCGGGGCGCTGGCGCGGCGCAAGCGGGTCGCCTGGCAGGTGGTCGTGATCGTGCTCGGGATCTCCCTGGTGCTCAGCGTCGCGGGCATCCTGGTGCAGGTCTCGGCGCCGCGCGGCACGGTCGCGGGCGGCGCGCTGGTCCTGGCCGAGACGGTGTTCAGCCTGGTCGTGGTGGTCCTGCTGCTGGCGCTGATGGTCTGGTCCAGGCCGGAGTTCTACGCCCGGGTGCAGCCCGCCTCGGGCCGCAAGGCGGCGCTGACCCTGGCCGGTCTGCTGCTCGTCGTGTTCGTCATCGCGTACCCGCTGGTGACCGCGTTCGACGGGACCATGCCGCCGCACCTGCGGACGCTGTGGACGCTGAGCCACACCCTCGGCGGGGTGATCGACGTCCCAGGACAGGGACATCCGCCCACGTGGGTGTCGTTCCTGATCGGGCTGATGAGCGCGAGCGCGCTGATCATCTCCTTCGCGGTGCTGTTCCGGTCGCAGCGGGCCAAGGCCGTGCTGGCCGACGAGGACGAGGAGCGGGTCCGGCGGCTCATGGGCGAGCGCGACTCCCTGGCGTACTTCGCGACCCGCAGGGACCGGAGCGTGATCTTCTCGCCCAGCGGCAAGGCGGCCGTCTCCTACCGCGTCGTCAACGGCGTCAGCCTGGCCGGCGGCGACCCGGTGGGCGACCCCGAGGCGTGGGACCACGCGATCCGCGCCTGGACCGACCAGGCCGCCGCGTACGGCTGGACGCCCGCCGCCATCGGCGCCAGCGAGGACGGCGCCCGCGCCTACCAGCGGGGCGGCCTGAAGGTCCTGGAACTCGGCGACGAGGCGGTCATCGACGTGCGCTCGTTCACCCTGTCCGGCCGGGAGATGCGCGGCGTACGCCAGGCCGTCAACCGGGTCGAACGCGCCGGATACACCCTGCGCATCCGCCGCCACGCCGACCTGAGCCCGGACGAGATGCGCGCCATCATCGACCGCGCCGAGGCCTGGCGCGACACCGAGACCGAACGCGGCTTCTCGATGGCCCTCGGCCGCCTCGGCGACCCGCGCGACGGCCAGTGCGTGCTGGTGGAGGCGCTGCGGGCGGACGGCGACGAGGCGGCCCTGCTGTCGTTCGTGCCGTGGGGCAGCACCTGCCTGTCGCTGGACCTGATGCGCCGCGACAGGTCCGCCGAGAACGGCCTGATGGAGTTCATGGTCGCCGGTCTGGTCGCCGCCGCGCCCGGCCTCGGCGTGGACCGCGTCTCGCTCAACTTCGCCGTCTTCCGCTCCGCCTTCGAGGAGGGCGCCAGGATCGGCGCGGGCCCGGTGATCCGCGCCTGGCGCAAGCTGCTGCTGTTCCTGTCCCGCTGGTGGCAGCTGGAGTCGCTCTACCGGGCCAACGTGAAATACCACCCCGAATGGGTGCCCCGATTCCTCGCGTACGGGGATACCAGGGACCTCGTGAAAGTGGGCATCGCGTCCGCCGTCGCGGAGGGATTCCTGCGCCCGCCGAGCCTGCCTCAGCTCCTGCGGCGCGGCCAGCCGTGACTTAGGGTGGGCGGATGGAGCTGACGCTGATGGCCGTGCACGCCCACCCCGACGACGAGGTGATCAGCACCGGCGGGATCCTGGCGCGCTACACCGAGGCGGGCTTCCGTACCGTCCTGGTGACCTGCACCAACGGGGAGGCGGGTGACGGGCCCGGGGGCGTGAAGCCGGGCGACGACGGCCACGACGGCGAGGCCGTGGCCGAGCGGCGGCTGGCCGAGCTGCAGGCGTCGGTCGCCCACCTGGGCGTCACCGACGTGGAGCTGCTCGGCTACCGCGACTCCGGCATGGTCGGCTGGGAGACCAACAACGACCCGCGGGCGTTCTGGAACATCCCCATCGAGGAGTCCACCGCCAAGCTGGCCGCGCTGATGGAGCGTTACCGGCCGCACGTCGTGGTGACCTACGACGAGGGCGGCGGCTACGGACACCCGGACCACATCCAGGCGCACCGCATCGCGGTGGCCGCCACCGAGGCGACCGGCATTCCGGACAAGCTCTATTACACCGCCGTGCCCCGGGCCCGGGTCAGGGCGATGGTGGACTATCTGCGCTCCACGGGCGTGGAGCTGGGCTTCGAGCCGCCCGCCGACTTCGGCACCCCGGACGAGCTCATCACCAGCGTCGTGGACGTCACGCCGTACGTGGACAGGAAGATCAAGGCGCTGCGCGCGCATGCCAGCCAGGGCGAGAACATCTGGCTCCTGCAGATGCCGGACCAGGCCCAGCAGGTGGCGCTCGGCCACGAGTCCTTCGTCCGGGTCCGCTGCCGGATCGACGCCCCTGACCAGGAAGAGGACCTGTTCGCGGGCTTTCCCGCGGGCTAACACCCTGCCCGGGGCCGGCCGCCCCGGCCGAGACTGGCGGCGTGATTCCGGTTGCCGCGCTCTGGCTGCGCCTCGAACTGGGCAGGCGCCGCCGAACGCTGCTGGTGCTGGGCCTGCTGGTGGCGTTCGCGGGGGCGACCGTGCTGACGTCGCTGGCGGGGGCCCGGCGCGGCGACGGCGTGGCGGACCGGCTGCTCGCCGTCGTCCCCGCCGGCAGGGCCGCGATGGCCACCATCGAGTCCGCCTGCCTGGCCGCCTTCGGCCTCGCCGCCCTGCTGGCCGCCGTCGTCCTGATCGGCCAGGCCGTCATCCGGTACGCCTCCGCCGGCGCCGCGGAACTGCGCGCTCTGGTGGCGCTGGGCCTCACCCGCCGCCAGGGCACGGGGCTGAGCGCGCTCGCCCCGGCCGTGGCCACCCTGGCGGGCTCGATCGCCGCCGCCGGGCTGGCCGTGGCCGCGTCCTCGTGGATGCCGTTCGGCGTGGCGGCGGACCACGAGCCGGCTCCGGGCGTGGACGTGGACTGGCTGGTGCTCGGCGCCGGCCTGGTGCTCACTCCGGCGCTGGCGGCGGGCGCGGCCGCGGTGTCGGCGTGGGTGGGCCTGGCCGCCCCGGGGCGTACGCGGCCGGGACGGCGGTCGGCGGTGGTGGGCGCGATGAGCGCGCTCGGGCTCCCGGTGGGCGTGGTCGTCGGAACCAGGTTCGCGCTGGAGCCGGGACGCGGCCGGTACGCGGTGCCGGTGCGGCCCGCCCTGGTCGGCGCGGTGACCGGCGTGCTCGGCGTGCTGGCCGCGTTCACCTTCTCGGCCGGGGTCGCGGACGCCGCCGGGAACCCGGCCAGGTTCGGGCAGAACTACCAGCTGATGGCGATCTTCGGCTCCGACGGGCGGGACTTCCAGCCGCCCCGGCCCGTGCTGTCGGCGCTGGCCGAGGACCCCGACGTGACCGGGGCGACGGACCTGCGGATCGGGGCGGGCAGGATCGGGCGGCTCACCGTGCTCACGCACAGCTTCGACCCGGTCGGCGAGGCGGTCCCGCTGGTGCTCACCGAAGGCCGCCCGCCCGCCGTCGCGGAGGAGGTCGTGCTGGCCCCGGCCAGCGCGCGGCAGCTCGGCGCGGCCGTGGGCGGCACGGTCACGCTCGGCGGCGACCTGGCCGCCCGCGAGCTGACGGTGACCGGCATCGGCTTCGGCGTGGAGACCTCCACCCGGGGGTACGAGTCCGGCGCCTGGGTCACCTCGGACGGCTACGACGTGCTGTTCTCCGGTTTCAAGGAGCACGGGAGCCTGCTCGCGCTGCGCGCGGGGGCCGACCGGGACGCGGTCGCGAACCGGCTGCGGCAGCGGCTGGGCGGCGGCCTGCTGATCTTCACGCCGGTCGTGCCCCGCCAGTTCGGCGAGATCAGGCACGTCCAGGTGCTGCCGCTGGTGCTGGGCGGCTTCCTGGCCCTGCTCGCGGTCGGCGCGGTCGGCCACGCCCTGATCACCGCCGTGCGCAGGCGCGGCCACGATCTGGCGGTGCTGCGCGCGCTCGGGATGACCCGCGGCCAGTGCCGCCTGGTGGTCGTCACCCAGGCCTGCGCGATCACCCTGCTCGGCCTGCTGGCCGGTGTGCCGCTGGGCATGGCGCTCGGTCGCATCCTGTGGCGGGCCGCCGCCGGGATCATGCCGGTGCAGTACCACCCGCCCACGTCGCCGTGGACGCTCATCCTGATCGCGCCGCTGGCCCTGCTGATCACGGCGCTGCTGGCGACCGGCCCGGGACGGCACGCCGGGCACCGCAACCTGGGTCAGGCATTGCGGGCGGAATAGCGCGCAATTCCGGAGATGCGGCGAAGATTGCGCCGGGCGAATCTGGTCAAGTCACATGATTTCGTCTGCGGAGGAGGCGTTCATGCCACACATCACCCTCAACTCTGATGAGCCTGGCATTCGGGGGCTGTTCAGGTTCCGGCCGGAGACGGCCCTGCCACTGAACGAGCTGGCGGAAGTGCTGCTGTGCGGGGAGAGCACGCTCTCCCGCGGCGAGCGCGAGTTGATCGGTGCGTACGTGTCGGCGCTGAACGCGTGCCGATTCTGCTACTCCACCCACGCGGCCATCGCGGCCGTGCAGCTGGGGGAGGACCTGGTGCTGGTGGAGAAGGTCCGCGCGGACGTGGCCAGGGCGCCGATCTCCGACAAGCTCAAGGCGCTGCTGGGGATCGCCGGGGCCGTGCAGGAGTCCGGCCAGAAGGTCTCCGAGCAGCACATCACGACGGCCAGGGAGGCCGGCGCCACGGACATCGAGATCCACGACACCGTGCTGATCGCGGCGGCCTTCTGCATGTTCAACCGTTACGTCGACGGGTTGGACACTTTCGCGCCCGACGACCCGGCGGTTTACGCGGCCCGCGCCCAGCGTACCGACGGGTATTTGGCCGTATTGGCCGATTCGCTACGTTTGGGATAGTACGCAATTTGCGGCATAAAACCGCCGGGCTTGACCGGTACGGGGCGATCACCCACCCTGCGTGGTGGAGGCCACGTCTGATCGCCTAGGAGTGTTGATGCCGCACATTAAGCTGGGGAACGAAGCACCGGGAATCATCGGCCTGTTCGATTACCGGCCGGAGACCGCTCGACCGATGAGCGCGCTCGCCGAAGTGCTCCTGCGCGGCGAGAACTCGCTGCCGCGCGGCGACCGGGAGCTGATCGCGGCGTACGTCTCCTCGCTGAACGACTGCCGGTTCTGCTACAACTCGCACGCCGCGTTCGCCGCCGCCCAACTGCCCGAGGGCATGGACCTGGTCGAGCAGGTCCGCGCCGACCTGGGCGCGGCCCCCGTCTCGGCCAAGCTCAGGGCGTTGCTGACGATCGCCGGGGCGGTCCAGGAGAGCGGCAGGAAGGTCGGCGAGGAGCACATCGCCGCCGCCAGGGAAGCGGGCGCGACCGACGTCGAGATCCACGACGCGGTCCTGATCGCGGCGGCCTTCTGCATGTACAACCGGTACGTGGACGGCCTGGCCGCGCTGACCCCGGACAACCCGGCCGACTACGCGGTGATGGCCCAGTTCATCGTGGCCGCCGGATACATCCGGGACGAGGTCTGATGCCCCGGTACCTCATCATCGGCGCCGGTCCCGCCGGCCTGCAGCTCAGCTACTACCTCAAACGCGCCGGAGCCGACTACGTCACCCTCGAACGTACGGAGGCTCCCGGCGCCTTCTTCAAGGAGTTCCCCCGGCACCGCCGGCTGATCTCGCTCAACAAGGTGCACACGGTCGAGGACGAGCCGGAGATCAAGCTCCGCTGGGACTGGAACTCGCTTCTCAACGACTCGCCGGACCTGATGTTCCCGCGCTATTCGAGCGAGTACCTGCCGGCCGCGGACGACCTCGTCCGGTATCTCGCGGACTTCCAGCGGGAGCACGAACTCAATGTAAGTTTCATGACTCCGGTCGACCGAATTGAGAAAGTCGACGGCCGATTCCTGGTGCACACGCCCGCGAAGACGTACGAGGCGGAGTGTGTGATCGTGGCCACCGGCTGGGGCGGTCCCAATATTCCGGATATTCCGGGCATCGAGCTGGCAACCGGCTACGAGGACATGGAAGTCGACGGCTCCGCGTACGCGGGCCAGCGCGTGCTCGTCATCGGCAAGGGCAACTCGGCCTTCGAGACCGCGCAGGCCATCCTGCCGCACGCCGCCATCGTGCATCTGGCCAGCCCGCACGGCGTACGCCTGGCCTGGCACACCAAACACCCCGGCGACGTGCGCGGACAGTACGGCGCGTTCCTCGACAGCTACTGGTTCAAGACCCTGCACGGCGTGCTCGAATGCGACATCAACCGCATCTGGCGCGAGGGCGACAATTTCAAGGCCGCCATCACGTACACCCTGGCCAACGGCGAGCAGGCCCTCCTGGAGTACGACTCGGTCATCCGCTGCACCGGCTTCACCATGGACCGGAGCATCTTCGACGAGTCCTGCCTGCCCGACCTCGCCCCCAACAAGCGCATCCCCGCGATCCGGCCCGACTGGCAGTCGGCCAACGTGGACGGCCTCTACTTCGCGGGCACCCTCATGCAGGCCCGCGACCTCAAACGGGCGTCCTCGGCGTTCATCGACGGCTTCCGCTACAACCTGCGCACGATGACCGCCCTGCTCGCCGAGCGCTACGAGGACACCCCGCTGGAACGCCAGGTCATCCCGCTGGACCACGAGAAACTCGGCGCGACCATGCTCGACCGGGTCAACTGGAGCTCCGCGCTGTGGACCCAGTTCGAGTACCTCTGCGACGCGTACGTGATCGACCGGGCCAGCGGGCAGATCCAGCAGTACCAGGACCTGCCCGAGGACTACGCGGTCGAGCGCTTCGGCGACCAGGCCGAACTGTTCACGATCACGCTGCGCTGGGGGCGGCAGGACTACGGCGACGTGTTCGCCATCCAGCGCGACCCGACCCCCGACATGGCCCACGAGAGCGCCTTCCTGCACCCGGTGATCCGCTCCTGGCGGCACGGCGAGCAGGTCGCGGAGCGGCACCTGCTGGAGGACCTGCTGGCCGTGTGGCGCAACCCGGTCCGCCATGTGGAGCCGCTCTACGCGTTCCTGGCCGAGCAGCTAGCCCGCTGAGAGCGTCTCCTCGATGAGGTGATCGACCACGTCCGCCGCCGAGCCGCGGCGGGCGTGGACGGCCATCTGCCGGGCCGCGCCCGTGCCGACCTGCTCCAGCCGCGCCACCCGCTCGGCCACCAGGTCGAGGTCCCCGGTCTCCTCCAGGGCCGGGCGGATGTGCCGCAGCAGCTCCGCCACCTGCTCGGACGCGGGTGAGAGCCGCCCGGTGATCGGGTCGATGGCGTCTCCCGCCAGGCCGTCCCTGGCCGCCTGCCAGTACGACGCCCGCAGCAGTTCGCCCCGGAGTTGCGGCCCCGGATCGCCGCGCTCGACGCGTTCCAGCGCGGTCACCACCAGCCCCCGGATCACGGCCGCGAGCAGCGCCGACTCCGCCGCGGTGGCCGGCACGTCGGTGACCCGGACCTCCAGCGTGGGGAGCCGGGCCGACGGCCGGATGTCCCAGAAGATCGTTCCGGGGTCCACCAGGACCTTGGCCTCGGTCAGCTTCGCGATCACACTGTCGTACTCGGCGGCCGAGCCGAAGTACGGCGGCGGGCCCGCCACCGGCCACTTGCCCCAGCAGAGCGTCCGCCAGCTGGCGTAGCCGGTGTCCCGGCCGCACCACAGCGGCGAGTTGGCCATCATCGCGATCAGCGCTGGCAGCCACGGCCGCAGGTGGTTGCTGACCAGCACGGCGCGTTCCCGGTCGGGCAGGTGCACGTGGACGTGGCCCGCGCAGATGCTCTGCTCGTCGTGGAGGGAGCGGTAGTTGGCGATGCCGATGCCGTACCGGGGGTGTTCGGTGATCAGCGGGGGAACCACGTCGCCGAGTACGGCGGTGCCGGAGGCGACCACCCGCAGCCCCTCGCCGGCCGCGGCTGAGGCGACGGCGGCCCGCATGCGGTGGAGCTGGGACTCCAGTTCGGCGGTGTCGGCGCAGGGGTTGGTCTTGGCCTCCACCTGGTAGCGGGTGATCTCGGTGCCCACCCGCGCGCCCAGGGCCGCCTCCGCCCTGGCCACCACGGCCGCCGACGCGGGAGCCACCTCGCGGGTCTCCGGATCGACGACCAGATACTCCTCTTCCACTCCGACGAGGGGACAGGCCGCGTCGAAGGGCGCCGCTTCTTCGGTGTCCGCTTTTTCGATGTCCGCGGTGGCAGTCATGCCGCTCCTTGTTTCCGTACCCCTGACGCGCGAAAGGGTAGCCGTGCTTCTGGAGGCGCGGGCGGAATCCCCTGGAGGAGCGCACAAATTAGGTGTCCGAATATTTCGATCGATATCGACATATCCGCCGAATATCGTCGTTCCATGAACGAAACGGTGACGGCGGTGGACAGGCGGGCACTCGTTGCCGCTGGGATCACCCTTGTGTTGTGGGCTTCGGCCTTCGTGTCCATCCGCAGCGCGGTCGCGTCGTACTCGCCGGGCGCGCTCGCCCTCGGCCGGCTGCTGGCCGGATCGCTCACGCTCGGGGCGATCCTGCTGGTGCGCGGCGAGCGGTTACCGCCCAGGGCCGCCTGGCCGGGGATCGTGGTGAGCGGCGTGCTGTGGTTCGGGGTCTACATGGTCGCCCTCAACTGGGGCGAGCAGGAGGTGGACGCGGGCACCGCCGCGATGCTCGTCAACATCGGGCCGCTCGTCATCGCGCTGCTCTCCGGATTCCTGCTGAAGGAGGGCTTCCCGCGCCCGCTGCTCGCCGGGCTGGCGGTCTCGTTCTGCGGTGCCGTACTGGTCGGCTACACGATGTCCAGCGGGGGCTCGTCCTCGGTGCTCGGCGTGGTGCTGTGCGTGCTGGCCGCCGTGACGTACGGCATCGGCGCCGTGGCCCAGAAGCCCGCGCTCACCCACGCGTCGGCCCTCCAGGTGACCACGTTCGGCTGCCTGATCGGCGCGCTCGTCTGCCTGCCGTTCGCCGGCGACCTGATCACCCAGGCCGGGACCGCGCCCCTCTCCGCCACCCTCAACCTGATCTACCTGGGCGTCTTCCCCACCGCGCTGGCCTTCACCACCTGGGCGTACGCGCTGGCCAGGACCACCGCGGGCAAGCTGGGCGCCACCACCTACCTGGTGCCCGCGATGGTCGTGCTGATGGCCTGGGCGCTGCTCGGCGAGGTGCCGGGCTGGCTCACCCTGGCCGGGGGCGCGCTCTGCCTGGCCGGCGTCGCGATCTCCCGCAGGCGCTGAGTCAGAGCAGCTTGTCGAGGGTGATCGGCAGGTCCCTGATCCGCCTGCCGGTGGCGTGGTGGACGGCGTTGGCGACGGCGGCGGCCACACCCGTGACGCTGACCTCGCCGAGGCCGACCACGCCCAGCGGCATGGTGGGATCGGGGTCGTCCAGGCAGCGCACCTCGATCGTCGGGATATCCGCGTGCACGGGCACGTGGTACTCCGACAGGCTGGCGTTCACGATCCGGCCGGTACGCGGATCGACCAGCGTCTCCTCCGCCAGCGCCATCCCGATGCCCATGATGATCCCGCCGCGCAGCTGGCTGGCCGCGGTCTTGGTGTTGATCACCCGGCCCACGTCGAAGACGCCCAGCCAGCGGGAGACCCGCACCTCGCCGGTCTCGGCGTCCACCCGGACCTCGCAGAACTGCGCGCCGCAGGCCGCCTTCATCCAGCGCCGCCGGTCCATCAGGAACTTGGACATGAACCTGACCTGGCCGGTGAGCTCGCCGAGCCGGGTCTCCGAGCCGACCTGCGCGTCGATCGACTCGCGGCCGGCGCGGCGCAGGATCTCGCCGTAGCTCTCGCCGCGGGAGTCGCGGTAGAGGCCGCCGTCCCTGGCCGTCACGTCCTGCCGGCGGTGGCCGCGCAGCGGGGAGCCCGGCGTCTTCCTGGCCAGCGCGAACACGCCGTCGGTGAGCTTCTCGCAGGCGTCCAGCAGGCTGGCGGTCACGGTCGCGGTCTGGGCGGACGCGCCGGCCGTCCCCGCGCCCGGCAGGTCGCTGTCGCCGTACTCGATGGTGACCGCGTCCAGGGGCACGCCCAGGGTGTCGGCGGTGATCTGCGAGATGGCGGTGGCCGTGCCCATGCCCATCTCGTGGAAGCCGCAGCGGACCAGGACGGTCCCGTCGGCCGACAGGCGCAGGGTGAGGTTGGCCTGGAACTGCCAGGCCGGGTGGTACGCGGCGGCGACGCCCATGCCCACCAGCCACCTGCCGTCCCGCGTGGCCCGCGGTTGCGGCGCGCGCTCGGCCCAGCCGAACTCCTTGGCGCCCTGCTCGAAGCAGTCCAGCAGCAGGCGGTGCGAGAACGCCTTGCCGTCCACCGGGTTGCGGGCGGGCTCGTTGCGGGCGCGCAGCTCGATCGGGTCCAGGCCCAGCTGGTACGCGAGCTCGTCCACCGAGGATTCCAGCGCGAACGAGCCGATGGACTCGCCGGGGGCCCGCATGATCGTGTTGGGCAGCGCGTCCAGCCGTACCAGGCTCTGCCGGACCTGGAGGGCGGCGGCGTCGTACATGTGGCGGGAGACCGTGGTGATCTGCTCGGTCCAGCCGCCGACCTTGCCGACCCGGCTGACGCTGCTGTGGATGAGCGCGGTCATCGAGCCGCCGGCCTCCGCGCCGATGGCCACCCGCTGGATGGACGGCGTGCGCCCGCCGACCGTGCGGTAGACGCTTTCCCTGGTCAGCATCAACCTGACCGGCCGTCCCGTCACCTTCGCGGCGAGCGCGGTGAGCACCGTGCCGGGCCAGACGAGCGACTTGCCGCCGAAGGCCCCGCCGACGAACGGGGAGATCACCCGGACGTTCTTCTTGGGCACGTCGAACCGGATGGCGAGCTGGTCCCGCGCCCAGGTGGTGTTCTGGGTGGCGTCGTGCAGGACCAGCTGGTCGCCGTCCCAGTACGCGGTGGTGGAGTGGGGTTCGATCGCGTTGTGGTTGACCCCGGGCGTGGTGTACCGCAGATCGACCGAGAAGGGCGCCGCCGCCAGCGCCGCCTCCGCGTCCCCCTTCTGGGTGTTCGCCGACGAGAGCAGCGTGTTCTTCTGCGGCCTGGCGTTGGCCTCCTCGGCCGCGAAGTCCACCGTGGCCGGCAGCTCCGTGTACTCCACCTCGACCAGGTGCGCCGCCTCCCGGGCCGCGTCCAGCGTCTCGGCGACCACCACGGCGACCGGCTGGCCGTTCCAGTGCACCTCGTCGGTGTTGAGGAGGCTGACCGAGGAGCTGGTGGCCATCGTGCTCAGGTCCATCGGGGTCGGCTTGGGCGGCGGCTTCATCGCGGGCGCGTTCAGATGCGTGATCACCGCCACCACGCCCGGCGTCTTCCGCGCCAGTCCCGCGTCGATCCTGGTGATCCGCCCGCGCGCGACCGTCGCATGGACAAGAGCCGCATAGGCCAGATCCGGGTACGGAAACTCCGCCGCGTACCGGGCCGCCCCGGTGGCCTTGAGCGTGCCGTCCACCCGGTCGACCGGCTTTCCGACGTACGTCATGCCGCGCTCCCCTCCACGTGCAGCTGCCGCAACGTCGCCGTGATCGCCCGCTTGGCCAGCTCGATCTTGAATCCGTTCTGGGACAGCGGCACGGCCGCCGTTAGCTCCGCCTCCGCCGCGCGCAGGAACGAGTCCTCCGTCGCCGGAGCGCCCAGCAGCACCCGCTCGGCCTCGTGGGCCCGCCACGGCCGGGCGGCGACCCCGCCCAGCGCCAGCCGCGCCTCCGTGATCACGCCGTTCCGCACCTCGGTCGCGGCGGCCACGCTCACCAGGGCGAACGCGTACGACGAGCGGTCCCGCACCTTGCGGTACCGGGACCGCGCCGCCGCCGGCAGGTCGGGCAGCTCGATCGCGGTGATCAGCTCGTCCGGCGCGATGGCCGTCTCGTGCTGGGGTGAGTCCCCCGGCAGCATGTGGAAGCCGACCAGCGGGAGCCGCCGCGTCCCGCGTACGCTCTCCAGCTCGATGATCGCGTCCAGTGCGGCCAGGGCCACGCACATGTCGGACGGATGGGTGGCGACGCAGTGCTCCGACGCGCCGAAGATGGCCGCGTTGCGGTTGAACCCGCCGATCGCGTCGCAGCCCGAGCCCTGCTCCCGCTTGTTGCAGCGCGCGGCCAGATCCGCGAAGTACGGGCAGCGGGTGCGCTGGAGCACGTTGCCGCCCACCGTGGCCATGTTCCTGAGCTGGCCCGACGCGCCGGCCAGGATCGCCTGGGCGAGCACGGGGTAGCGCGTGCGGATCAGCCGGTGCGCGGCCAGCCGGCTGTTGCGGACCATCGCCCCGATCCGCAGGCCGCCGTCCGGCAGCTCCTCGATCTGGTCCAGCGGCAGCTGGGTGATGTCGATCACCGTGTCCGGGCGTTCGATGTTCTGCCGCATCAGGTCCACCAGGTTGGTGCCACCGCCCAGGAACTTGGCCCCGGGTGTGGTGATCGCCCGTACGGCGGTGGGCACGTCGTGGGCGGTGAGGTAGGCGAAGTCCTTCATCGCGCGCTCCCGGCGCTCTCCTGGATGGCCGCCACGATGCCGTTGTAGGAGCCGCACCGGCACAGGTTGCCGCTCATCCGCTCCCTGATCTCCTCGGCCGTCAGCTCGATCTCCTCGTCGGCCACGTGCTCGGTGACCGCGCTCGCCATGCCCGCCGCGTGCTCGGCCAGCATGCCGAGGGCCGAGCAGATCTGGCCCGGGGTGCAGTAGCCGCACTGGAGTCCGTCGTGCCGGACGAACGACTCCTGGAGCGGGTCGCTGACTCCCTCGATCGTGGTGATGTCCCGGTCGGCGTACTGCACGGCCAGGGCCAGGCAGGAGCTGATGCGCTCGCCGTCCACCAGGACCGTGCACGCGCCGCAGGCGCCCTGGTCGCATCCCTTCTTGGTGCCGGTCAGCCCGAGGTGTTCGCGCAGCGCGTCCAGCAGGCTGACCCGCGGTTCGACGTCGAGCTTCTCAATCGAGCCGTTCACCCGCATGCGTATATCGGCCACGAGGCTCCTCCGATCGAAATCCCTGGGCACGACGTTAACGGAACGGTGCTCTCTTAACAAGATGCAAAAGAACGGTGTTCTTTTAATTGACTGTATGCTTGCGGGGACATGGCACAGGTGACCTTCATCCGGGCGCGGCGACCGGAGCAGAAGCGGCTGCGGCGCGAGGCGATCCTCGTCGCCGCCCGTGAGCTGGCCATACAGGTGGGCGTGCAGCAGGTGAGCCTGGGCGGCGTGGCCGCCGCGGTGGGCCTGGCCAAGTCGAACGTGGTCCGCTACTTCGGCACCCGCGAGGAGATCTACCTCGAACTCGCGGCCGACGCCTGGCAGGAGTGGGGGGAGGCCGTCACGCCGCTGCTGCGCGCCGGCGGCGACCCGATCGCCGTGCTCACCGAGACCCTGGAGGCCAGGCCGCTCTTCTGTGACCTGCTCAGCCAGACCGTGATCACTTTAGAACGCAACGTCTCGATGGAGGCGGCCCGCGTCTTCAAGCGGCTCATGCTGCGGATCATCGCCGAGGTCGGCGCCGAGGTGGCGGCGGCCCGTCCCGGCCTCACCGAGAGCGAGGGGGCCGAGCTGGTCGGCACGGCGAGCGCCCTGGCCGGAACGCTCTATCCGATCGTCAACCCCTCACCGGTCATGGTCGAGCTCTACGCGCAGAACCCCGACATCGCCGCCGCCTGCCCGCGGTTCGCCCCCACGATGCTCAGGACCCTCACCGCGATCGCCATCGGCCTGCCCGCGATGCGGGAGCGGGATCAGGGGAGTTCGGCGAAGCGTTCCACGTCCTCGGTGGGGCCCGAGACGATGATGATGTCGCCGTAGGAGAGCTCGGTGTCGGCCGTGGCGTAGGTGAACCTCTCGTCGGGGGACTTGACGGCGACGATGGTGACGCCGTACTTGCGGCGCAGGTTGGAGCTGCCCAGGGGCATGCCCACGTACTCCTTGGGCGGGTGGGTCTTGGCCAGCGCGAAGCCCTCGTCCACCTGCATGAAGTCGAGCATCCTGCCGCTCACCAGGTGGGCGACGCGCTCGCCCATGTCGTGTTCGGGGAAGACCACGTGGTGGGCGCCGATGCGGCGCAGGATCTGGCCGTGCTGGACGGTCACCGCCTTGGCCCAGATGTCGTTGATCTCCAGCTCGACCAGCAGTGACGTGGTCAGGATGCTGGCCTCCAGGTCTCCGCCGATGGCCACCACGGCGCGGTAGAAGTCGGGCACCCCGAGCTGCTTCAGCGCCTCCAGGTCGGTGGAGTCCGCGCTGGCGAGTTGCGTGATCTGCCCGGCCAGCGCCTGCACGACCTTGGGCCGGCGGTCGATGGCCAGCACTTCCGTGCCGCGCCGGGTGAGTTCCAGGGCCAGCGCGGTCCCGAACCGCCCCAGGCCGATCACCACGACCGGATAGCTCGATTTCTCAGCCAACGATGACCCTCTCCTCGGGGAGTTCGAAGCGGCGGGTACGGTCCTTCAGGGCGAGCGCCGACCCCAGCGTGAGGGGGCCGATCCGGCCGACGAACATCAGCACCGCCAGCAGCACGTGCCCGGCCACGGACGTGTCCGCGGTGATCCCGGTCGACAGCCCGTTCGTGGCGAAGGCCGAGATGACCTCGAACAGCACCCGGTCCAGACTGTAGGGCGTGAGCACCAGCAGCGCATAGGTGGAGACCGTGACCAGGGCGACCCCGACCAGGGTGATCGTGACCGCCTGCCGCTGGGTGCTCTCCGCCAGCCGCCGGTGCCCCACGTTGACCTTGCTCTCGCCGCGCAGCTCCGCCCAGATGATGAAGGCCAGCAGCCCGAACGTGGTGACCTTGATCCCGCCCGCCGTGCTGGCGCTGCCGCCGCCGATGAACATGAGCACGTCGGTGACCAGCATGCTGGACGGGTTCATGGCCGAGATGTCCACCGTGTTGAACCCGCCGGAGCGCGGCATCACGGCGGCGAAGAAGCTGGCCAGCACCTTGCCCTGGTCGTCCAGGGCGCCCATGGTCCTGGGGTTGTTCCACTCGGTCGCCAGGTAGATGAGCGTGGCCAGGCCGATGAGGACGACGCTGACGCCCACGGTGACCCGGGTCAGCACCGACCAGCGGCGGGGATGCCGCCAGGATCTGGCCAGCTCGAACACGACAGGGAAGCCGAGCCCGCCCAGGACCACCGCGAGCGCGATGGGCAGGCAGATCCACGGATCGCTCACGAATCCCATCAGGTTGTCCGGCCAGAGCGCGAAGCCCGCGTTGTTGAAGGCCGACACCGCGTGGAAGGCGCCCAGGTAGAGCGCCTCACCGAAGGGCTCGCCATATCCGATCATGAAGCGGCCGGTGAGGAACACGGCGGTGACGGCCTCGCCCGCCAGGGCGAAGAGCACGACGTTGCGGACCACCCGGCGCACGTCGCTCATGCTCAGCGACTTGGTCTCGGTCTGCAGCGCGATCCGGGCCCGCAGGCCGAGCCGGCCCGCCAGCAGGACGGTGAACAGGGTGGCGAGGGTCATGATGCCCAGGCCGCCGATCTGGATCAGGCCGGCGATCACCACTTCGCCGAAGACCGACCAGTGCGCCGCGGTGTCCACCACCACCAGCCCGGTCACGCACACCGCCGACGTGGCCGTGAACAGCGCCGTCAGCAGACCGGCCGACTCTCCGGTCGTGCTCGCCATCGGCATGGCGAGCAGCATGGACCCGATCACGACGGTGAGGCCGAAGCCGGTGGCCACCACCTGGGTCGGATGATGGAACCGGTCGAGGAAGACCGAGCCCCAGGTGCCCCGCCTCACGATCCCATGCCCTTGCAAATCACGTACCGAAGGTAGAGCAAACCTGGGGCAGTCCGTTACCTCCGGTCGATCACAGCAGCGACGGCGACGCCGAGTTGGTCAGGTGGGCGACGGCGAACGCCGCTACGGCCACGAGCAGGGTCCCACAGCGATTGCATCACCGGTGGCGTGGATCCACGTGGATCTTGGGGGCGTGGCCCCAGGCGGCGGGGCGGGTACCGGTGAGGGCGCCGGCCAGTTCGTCCAGGCCGATGGTGGCGGCCACGAGGGGGCGGGGGTCCACGGCGCCGGAGGCGTACAGGCCGATGGTCTCGGCGAGGCCGCCGGAGGCGCTGAGCACGCCCACGACGGTGACCTCCTTGAGCACGGCGGTGCGGCTGTCGAGCAGGCTGGGGTCGCTGGAGATGCCGATGCAGACGACGCGGCGGCCGGGTTCGACCAGGTCGAGGGCGCGGGCGGGCAGGTGCTCCGCGGTGGAGGCGTCCACGATGGCGTCCCAGCGCAGGGCCGGCAGGGTGTCGGCGGTCCAGACGTTCGCGAAGCCGAGGGAGCGGGCGAAGTCCAGGGAGGGCAGGTCGCGCCCGAGAAGGTGCACCTCGGCTCCGCGCGCGGCGGCGATCTGGGCGGTGAGCAGGCCTATCGTGCCCGGCCCGAGCACCAGCAGGCGTTCCCCCGGCGCGACGTCCGCGGCCCGTACGGCCCGCAGCGCGTTGCCGCCCGGCTCGACCAGCGCCCCGAGGGTGGCGTCCACCGTGTCCGGCAGCGCGTGCAGCGCGACGACGGGGACCGGGAGCCGTTCCGCGAGGGCGCCGGGCCAGCCGCCCCTGATGCCGATCTCGTAGCGGTCCTCGCACAGGTGCTGCCGTCCGGCGGCGCAGCGCTCGCAGCGGCGGCAGCCGAGCATGGTGTCCCCGGTCACCCGCCTGCCGAGCCAGCCGGGATCGACGCCGTCCCCGAGCGCGGACACCACGCCCATCCACTCGTGACCGATCCTGATCGGGTACGGCGCGTCGCCCGAGTGCACGTAAGCCATCTCCCCGGCGAAGAACTCGGCGTCGGTGCCGCAGAACCCGGCGCGCTCGACGTCGACGACCACCTCACCCGGACGGGGCTCCGGCGGCGCGACCTCCTGGACTTCGGCGGTACGCGGCCCGGTGATGACGAAGGCGCGCATCTAGCGTGGAACGATCTGAGGCACGTTGTTACCGTATACGTTTGATCATGATTCTGATAGTTGCAGGCTGAATGGCCGAATTGCTCTAACTCTCGCGGCGCGCCCGGGCCCGGCGTTTGCCCTCGTGCATGGCCTGCACCCGGGCCACCGGGATCGTGTGCCCCTCCTCGATCAGGTCAGCCGGCAGCGCCTGCGGCTCCGGCATACGCTCCGCCCACGGATCGCCGTCCCCGAGCAGCCCCGGCGCGGTGTGGATGGTGAAGTCCGCCGGTACGACCCGGTCCAGGTCCTCCCACGCCACCGGGAACGACACCGGCGTGCCCGGCCGGATCCGCGGGCTGTACGCGGCCACCACGGTCGCCCCGCCCGCCCGGGTCGAGTCCAGGAACACCTTGCCCGCGCGGTCCTCCCGGATGAACGCGGTGGTGGCCAGCGCCGGGTCCACCCGTTCGGCGCGGGCGGCCAGCGCGCGGGTGGCGGCGGCCAGGTCCTCCATCGGGATGCCGTCCACGACCGGGACGAAGACGTGCACGCCCTTGGCGCCGCTCGTCTTCACCGCGCCCGCCAGACCGGCGTCGTCGAGGGCCTGCCGTACGAGGCGGGCGGCCTGGACGACCAGGGGGAACGCCTCGCCCTCCGGGGGGTCCAGGTCGAGGATGAGGTGGGTGAAATGGGTGCCGCGGAGGAGGCCGGGGTGGTATTCGACCGCGCGCTGGTTGGCGAACCAGATCAGGGTTTTGCGGTCGTCGCAGAGGGCGTAGGTGATCTCCCGGTGGGAGGCCTCGGCCCAGAGTTTCGCGGTCTTCACCCAGGAGGGCGTGTATTTGGGGAGGTTCTTCTGCATGAAGGGGGGCTGGCCGGGCCGTACGCGGATCACGGAGAGCGGGCGGCCCTGGAGGGCGGGGACGATGCGGTCGCTGACCGCGTCCAGGTAGTCGACCAGATCCCGTTTCGTCGCGTTCGAGCCGTCGAACAGCGGCTGATCGAGGTTGGTCAGCGGCACGCCGTCCCGTGCCTCATCGCTGGTCACCCTGTCCACTATGCCACCAGCGGACGTCATTTTCCGGTGCGAAGGCGGCGGATCAGGGCGTAGCCCGACATGAGGGCGATCACGAAGCCGCCCGCGGCGAGCGCGCCGTTGCGCGGGGTCACGGCCACGGCGGTGCCGAGCAGCCCGGTCAGTTTCACCACCGGCGCCTCGCCCTCCCGGGGAAAGGTGATCGTCGCCTCGGTGCTGTGCTGCGTACGGCCGCTGGCCAGGGCGAGGGTGGCCAGCCACGGCCCTTCGGGCAGGGTCCGGTCCAGGGGCACCACGACGCGCGCCCGGCCGCCGGGCGGCAGGGAGACGCCCGGCTTGACCGGGAAAGGGCCCGCGCTCACCCCGCCCGGTCCCTCCGACAGGCGGAGCGTGCCGGACATGTCCACCGCGCGCTGGCCGCTGTTGTGCACCAGGGCCTTGAACGCGGGACGGCCGTCGGCGGCGCGGAGCGCGATGAGCTGCTCGATCCGGAAGTCCGAGGGCGGCTCCCCGCCCGCGCCGATGTCCAGATACATGCGGACTCCGGCGCGGTCGGTGCTCATCGCGCGTGTGCCGCCGGCCGGTTCCGTCTCGGCCCATAGCACGCCGTACCGTTCGCCGCGCCAGGCCTCCCGGGGGATGCGGATGGTGGCCTTGACGGTGGTGCTGCCGTGCGGCGGGAGGACGGCGGTGGTGCGGTCGAACCGTACCCAGTTGGTGAGCTCGTTGGCGGTACGGTTCTGCGCCGCGACGAAATGGCGTTTGAGCACGTCGGCGGCGCCCGCGTAGAGCTGGACGCGCTGCGGGCGGGAGGAGTTGCTGGTGACCTGGAGGCGGCGGCGGATGGAGGAGCCGGGGGACAGGTGGTCGACGATGTAGATCCGGGCGCGCGGGTCGCCGCGCCGTACGGCCGGCTCGTCCATCAGGCGGATGCCGATCAGCCCGGGGGCGTCGGGACGGTCGGCCCAGGCCGGGGCGATGCCCACGAGGCCCACGATGCCCACGAGGACCGGGTTGATGCCCAGGAAGACCAGCAGCAGGATGAGCGGACGCCTGAGGACGATTCGCATCTTCCCCGCCCTCCGAAGCCCAGAGATGTGGACATGTCTGGACGAGCGTAAGAAGCCGTACCAGGGATGACTCGGGAAGCGCTCCGGTGCTTGGCGGGAAAATGACCTAACCCGATGCAGATTACGCCGACGAGGCGGTCCGGGGGTTTCTCGCCGTATACGGGATCTGAATCACGTCGCTCGCGGCTCGCTGACCGGGACGGTGCAGCAGCAGCGCGTTCAGCACCAGCCCGAGATAGAGCAGCACCCCGAGCCGCTGGTCCGCCTGCGCCTCCGGCAGCCAGGCCAGTTCCAGACCGGGGAACCACTCCGCGCCCTGGATCGGACCGGCCAGCAGCACCGAGGAGACCACCGCCTGCGCGGCGACGACCACGCCGATCGCCGTCCACGGGCGCGCGACCACGAAGAACACCGTGCCGGCGGCGGCCAGGTAGAGCAGGACGACGAGGCGGACGGCCAGCATGGACTGCGACAGCTCGTACAGCGGCGTCAGGAAGAGCAGGGGCAGCGGCAGCGCGTAGGCCAGCGCCGCGACCGCCGGGCGGATCGGCACCGGACGGCGTATCAGGGCGAGCGGCAGGCCCAGCGCGAGCAGCACCGGCCCGACCGTGCCGACCAGCGCGTACTGCACCATGTGCACCGAGAAGATGGCGCGGGCGTAGACGCCGACCCCGCCGGTCATGCCGTACGCGATGACGGCCAGCCCGGCGAACCAGGCGAGCGTCCGCCAGCGCGGCCACGACGGCATGCGCCGGACCCCGGCCAGGTAGGCGATCCCGGCCGCCGCCACGGCCAGGAGCAGCAGCGGGTCCAGCCGCATCTCCGTGACCAGTCCGACCGCCGTGAACGGCGCGAGGTCGAAGCCCAGTACCGCGTGCGTGCTGTCGCCGCCGCCGGGCGGCGGGGGTGTGCGGGACAGCGCGACCGCCAGTCCCATGCCCGCCGCCATCAGCACCAGCTCGCCCCCCGCCAGGCGCAGGAACGGCGCGCGGGCGCCCGACTCCATGGCGACGATGGTGGACCGGCGATGCTGCCACCCGACGTACCCGAGCACGACGAGCGCGATCAGCTTGCCCAGGACGAGCAAGCCGTAGCGGGATCCGAACAGCTGGGTGAGCGAGCCCAGCCGGACCCACGCGTTGACCGCGCCAGAGATCGCGACCGCGCCGTAGCAGCACAGCGCGATCGTGCTGAATCGTCGCACCGCCGGGAGCGGCTCGGCTGATCTGCGCAGGAAGACCAGCAGGCCGAACAGGCCGCCCACCCACAACGTCACGGCCGCCAGGTGCACCATCAGGCTGGAGATCGCGAAGTCGTGGTCGGCGGCCGAGGCGGAGTGCCCGGCGTACGCGGGTGGCAGCAGCGCCAGCAGCGCGAGGCCGAGCAGGAGCCACGGCTTCGCGCGCAGGAAGGTGAGCAGGGTGATGGCCAGGGTCAGGCCGTACACGATGAGGAAAGCCAGTCCTTGCGGGACGTAGAGGACGAACGTCGAGAGGGCGCCCGACTGGAGGGCCTCGCCGACCGGCGCGCCGACGAAGTCGGACAGGGTGAGCAGCACGGTGACGGCCGCGCTCGCCGCCCACGCGAGGGCCCAGCGCGGGACGGCGCGCCGCAGGATCCCGCCGCGCTCCTCCCCGAGCAGCACGGCCGCGAGCAGCGAACCGGTGGTCGCCACCGCGCACAGGTCGTGCAGGAGCCGCACCACCGGCAGGCCCCACGAGGTCAGCGGTCCCGGCGACGGAAGGCCGCGGATCGCGGGCAGATCCCGGTCCCCGCCGAACCAGAAGGCGAGCAGGAGCACCCCGAAGCCGGCGAAGAGGACGCCGAATCCCAGCAGTCGGTTCCGCATGTTCAGGAGTGCCCACCGTGGTCGGCGTTCTCCACCCGTCCGCCGAGTTTCCCGGCCAGCGGATCGATCACGTCAGGCTGCCCGACGACCACCCAGCGGGTCCCGATCAGGTACGTCCCGCCGTAGGCCTCCGCGGCCGTCAGCCAGTCCTTCTGGTTCACGTCGGTGTCGAAGGTGACCAGCGTGAGCGGGTTGCCCTGGCCGGAGCACGACCCCTGCCGCAGGTCCTTGCCCTGGCCCTGCACGGAGAGCGTGCACCCGATCTTGGCGGCCAGCTCCTCCAGGGTCGCGGGCCCGGCCGCGGGCTTGGCCTGGTGCTGGTGGTGCGCGGCGGCCAGCGGCGTGGCGTTCGCGTCGCTTGAGGATCCGTCGCTTAACGACCCGGCGATCAGGGGCACCGAGCCCACCAGAGCCACCGTCCAGCACACGCGGCTGACCACCTGGCGCAGAACCGTCATGAGATCACTTCCCAGCGCGGGACATCGTTCGGGCCCCGCGCTGGGAGGTACGGCTCACCGGGCTCCGGCGTTCACCCGCCGTTGAAGTACTTGGCCACGACCTGCGTGTGCAGCGGGAACGCCAGCTCCTGCGCCTTGTCGATCACCAGGAACTCGGTCGCCTCGGCGGTGGCCGTGACCGGCGGCAGCGCCTCCGCGGTCGTCCACGCGGCCAGGCCGAAGATCAGCACGGTCCCGTCGGGCGCGCTCAGCGCGTCGAACAGCCGCACCCCGGACACGTCGGTCACCACCCCGGTCTCCTCGCGGAGCTCGCGTACGGCGGCCTCCTGCCAGCTCTCGCCCACTTCGATGAAGCCGCCGGGCAACGCGAGACCGCCGAGCCGCGGTTCGATGTTGCGGCGCAGCACGAGCAGGCCGCTGTCGACGGGCAGCAGGATGACGGCCACCGGGAGGGGGTTGCGGTAGCTGGTGTTGCCGCAGCTGGCGCAGGCGCGCGGCCAGGGCTGGTCCGGCGCGAAAGCCGTACCGCAGTGGGAGCAGTGCGTGTTCACGGGGGTCAGGGTAGAGGCTCACGTCAAGACATGAGGGGAAGAGCTCAGTAAGGCGTAAAGATGAGGGGAGTCGCCGGAATCACGGTCTTTGCTGGTGTCGTACAGGAGGCGCTAACAAAGGATCGGGGATGGCCGACGTCATCTTCCTCACCCTGACGATCGCGATGTTCGTGATCTTCGGGTTCGTGGTCAGGGCGGTGGAGCGACTGTGAGCGCCGAGAACGCCGTCGGCCTCGCCGGCGCGATCCTGCTCGGCCTGTACACGGTCGCCGCCCTGCTCTTCCCCGAGTGGTTCTAGATGCTCTTCATCGGTTCACTCGTGCTCGCGCTCGCGCTGGCCCAGCGGCCGATGGGCGACTACATCTCCCGCGTCTACTCCGGCGCACCCGGCCGGGAACGGGTGCTCTACCGCCTGCTCGGCGTGCGACCCGGCAGCGATCAGCCCTGGCCCGTCTACGCCCGCGCCCTGCTCGCCTTCGCCCTGATCTCCGTCCTCACCGTGTACGGCCTGCAGCGCCTCCAGAACCACCTCCCCCTCTCCCTCGGCTTCGACGCGGTCCCCGCCCCCCTGGCCTGGAACACCGCCATCAGCTTCGCCACCAACACCGACTGGCAGGCGTACGCGGGCGAGAACACCCTGGGCCACATGGTCCAGATGTCCGCCCTGGCGGTGCAGAACTTCGTCTCCGCCGCCACCGGAATGGCGGTCGCGGTGGCCTTGATCCGTGGTTTCGCGCGGCGCGGCAGCCCGGGCGTGGGCAACTTCTGGGCGGACCTGATCCGGGGAACCGTACTGATCCTGCTGCCGGTCGCGTTCGTGGCCGCGCTCGTCCTGGTGGCCGGGGGCGTGGTGCAGAACTTCGCCGGTCCGCACGAGGTCGCCACCATCGCCGGGGGCACGCAGCACCTGACCGGCGGCCCGATCGCGAGCCAGGAGGCCGTCAAGCTGCTCGGCACCAACGGCGGCGGCTTCTACAACACCAACTCCGCCCACCCCTACGAGAACCCGCGAACCTGGACGAACTGGATCGAGATCTTCCTGCTGCTCCTGATCCCGTTCTCGTTCCCGCGCGCCTTCGGCCGGATGGTCGGCCAGCCCCGCCAGGGCTACGCCATCCTCGCGGTGATGGCCACCCTCGCCCTGCTCAGCGTCATCCTCCTCAACGCCTTCGAACTGAGCGGCGACGCCACCGTCCCGAAGGCGGCGGGCGCGGCCATGGAGGGCAAGGAGACCAGGTTCGGCGTGGGCGACTCGGCCACGTTCGCGGCGGCCACCACGCTCACCTCCACCGGCGCGGTCAACTCCGCCCACGACTCCTACACCCCGCTCGGCGGCATGATGACCATGCTCAACATGATGCTCGGCGAGATCGCCCCCGGCGGCACCGGCTCCGGCCTGTACGGCATGCTCATCCTCGCCGTCATCACCGTCTTCATCGCCGGCCTGATGGTCGGCCGTACGCCCGAGTACCTGGGCAAACGCATCAGCGCCCGCGAGATCAAACTCGCCTCGCTCTACATCCTCGTCACCCCGATCCTGATCCTCGTCGGCACCGGCGTCGCCCTGGCCAACCAGGCGGGCCGCGCGGGCGTGCTCAACCCGGGCCCGCACGGCTTCTCCGAGATCCTCTACGCCTTCACCAGCGCCGCCAACAACAACGGCTCCGCCTTCGCCGGCCTGTCCGCCGGCACCGACTGGTACAACGTGGCCCTCGGCCTCTGCATGGCTTTCGGCCGGTTCCTGCCGATCATCTTCGTGCTGGCGCTGGCGGGCTCGCTGGCCGGGCAGCAGCCGGTGCCGGCCTCGGCGGGCACGCTCCCCACCCACCGCCCGCAGTTCGCCGGCCTGCTCGCGGGCGTGACCGTGGTCGTGGTCGCGCTGACCTTCCTGCCCGCCCTGGCGCTGGGCCCGCTCGCGGAGGGCCTGCGCTGATGGCGGTGGCCGCCGGGCTCCTCGATCCCCGGCAACTGCTCACCTCGCTGCCCGACGCGGCCAGGAAGCTCAACCCGTTCACGCTGTGGCGCAAACCGGTCATGCTCATCGTCGAGGCAGGCGCGCTCGCGACCACGGTCCTGGCCGCCCGCCAGCCCTCCTTCTTCGCCTGGGCCATCGCGGTCTGGCTCTGGCTCACCGTGCTGTTCGCCAACCTGGCCGAGGCGGTCGCCGAGGGCCGGGGTAAGGCGCAGGCGGCCAGCCTGCGCGCCGCCAAACGGGACACCACCGCCCGCATGAGCGAGACCGGCGGCGTGGTCAACGCCTCCGACCTGCGCCCTGGCGATCTCGTGGTGGTCGAGGCGGGGGAGATCATCCCGGGGG
>NZ_BOOA01000046.1 GCF_016862995.1 Acrocarpospora phusangensis | reverse complement strand
CCGGAGTGGTTGCCCGGGGTAGTTGAGACCCGAGTTGTCAGGAATCGAGGCCGAGGCCGGCTTCGCGGGCGCGGACGATGGCTTGGGAGCGGTCGGCTACCTGGAGTTTGGCGAAGATCGCGCTGACGTGGTTGCGGATGGTCTTGTCGGAGAGGTGGAGGCGGCGGGCTATCTCGCCGTTGGAGCGGCCGGTGGCGATCAGGTCGAGGACCTCGCGTTCGCGGTCGGTGAGGGCCGGGAAGGGGCGGCCGGCGCGGGCGCCGCGGCGGTCGGCGGCCAGGACGCCGAGGACGCGGCCGGCCACGTCGGCGCCGAAGACGGCGTCCCCGGCGGCGACCGCCCGGACCGCGCTCACGATGCGCTCGCCCGAGGCGCCTTTGACCAGGTAGCCGCGGGCTCCGGCGCGGGTGGCGGCCAGGACGGACTCGTCGTCGTCGAACATGGTCAGGACCAGGACGCGGCAGTCGGGGGCGAGCCGGCGGGTGGCCTCGACGCCGTTGACGCCGGGCATGTGGAGGTCCATCAGGACCACGTCGGGGCGGAGTTCGGCGGCCAGCAGCAGGGCCGCGTCGCCGTCGGCGGCCTCGCCGACCACCTCGACGCCGTCCTCCTCGGTCAGCACGCCGACCAGTCCACGCCGGTAGAGCGGATGGTCGTCGGCCACCAGGACCCGGATCACGCCGTCTCCAGAGGCAGCGTCGTACGCACCGTGGTGCCGGCGCCCTCGCGGAAGGTGACCACGCAGACGCCGCCCAGTTCCTCGGCCCGTTCCCGCATCGAGCCCAAGCCGACTCCCGGAGGGCCGGACAGGCGGCCGTCGCCGTCGTCGGCCACGACCAGGCGGAGCAGCCCCGGGGGTTCGACGCCGAGGGTGACCGTGCAGGTGGCGGCGCGGGAATGCCTGGCGGCGTTGGTCATCGCCTCGGAGGCGATGCGGTAGGCGGCGGCCTCCACGGCGGCGGGCAGCCCCGGCAACGGTTCCGGGGCGGCCACGGCGACCTGGAACGAGCCCGCCGAGAGCAGGTCGGCGTGCCGGGCCAGGGCGGCCACCAGGCCGATCTCGTCCAGCGCGTACGGCCGGAGTCCGGCGACCACGCGGCGGATCTGTTCCACCCCGTTCGCGCTCTCCTCGCGCAGGTTCTCCAGCAGCGGCGCCACCGAGCATCCCTCCCGGGCGGCCACCCGCCCCGCCGTCTCCAGGCCCAGCGTGATCCCGGCCAGCGTGGGGCCGAGCCCGTCGTGCAGGTCACGGCGGAGTCGCCGCCGCTCCTCCTCCCGCCCCGACACGATCCGCTCCCGGGACCGCCGCAGGTCGCGCGTCACCCGTACGCCGTGGGCCGCCACGCCGGCCTGCCGTGCGAACGCCCCCAGCAGCCGGGTGTCGGCCGCGCCCAGCGCCCGCTCCCCGGGTCGGGGCGCGACGACGAGTTCGCCGATGCGCTCACCCGCGTGCGCCAGCGGAAACCGTACTAGTTCGTCTGGTTCGTCCGGCCGTTTCCCGGAGGCGCAGGCCGGCTCGCCGCTCTCCAGCTCCACCGCCGCGTACGGCAACCGCAACGTCTGCCGTACCGTCTCCACGACGGCGGGCAGGACCGCGTCCGCGTCGATGGCCTGTCCCAGGCGGTCGCCCAGGGCGGTCAGCATGCCGAGCGGGTCGCGCTCGCCGTACAGGAGGCGGTCGACGGCCCGCTGGACGCGCTCCCGGCCGGCCGCGAGCGCCAGCGCCACGACGGCGGCCACCAGGGCGGGGCCGATGCTGGTGGCGGCGCCGAGCAGCGCGGCCGCGCCCAGGTAGGCGGCCAGCGACACCCCGGTGAGCAGCGCGTACACGACCGCGCGGGAGAGCGCGACCTCGATGTCGAACAGGCCGTGCCGGACGATGCCGACGCCGAGCGCGGTGAAGACGAAGACGTGGCCGAGGAACCCGGCCAGGTCGGGGAGCGAGGCCAGCGCGGCCGTCAGGCCCACGGCGAGCGCCGCCACGAACCAGGCGTGCTGGCCGCGCTCGGCTCCCGTGGTGCGCCGCAGCCGCAGGGCGACGTCGCCGACGGCGGCCACGCCGACCGCCAGGACGACCAGGAACGTCGCCTCCGCCACAGCGACCTGCGGGTCGTCCGGAAGGGGCAGGTCGAGGGGGTTGACGGCCGCCGCGAAGACGTCCTCCACCACGTACTGCGTGGTTCCCATCGCGGTCATCGAGACCACGGCGGCGAGCGCCGCGATCCTGGCCGGCCACCGCCAGCGCGGCGAGCGCAGCCGGCCGGCGGGGTAGAGCAGCGGCACCCCGGCCGCCAGGAACAGGAACGGCGGCCCCCACAGCAGGCCCGCGCCCAGCGCCGCGAGGTCGCCGCCGGGCAGCAGGCCGGGATGGGTGTGGAAGGTCAGCGCGCCGTACTCCGCGCAGAAGGCGCACAGCGTGGCCAGCAGGCCCGCGCCCAGGAACAGCGGCCCGAGCGCGTTGCCCGGCTGCGCCCGGCCGACCAGCAGGCCGAGCACCGTGAAGGCCAGCCCCGTGAGCCAGGTGTTGGCCTGGTTCCCGGCCAGGAACCGCTCCAGGTCGGAGCCGTTCACCCAGGCCAGCACCAGCGTGGCCAGGGAGAGCAGCACGCCGGCCCCGCCCGTCGCGAGCGCGAGCGGGCGGGGCGCGGACGAGGGGACGCGCATCATCGTGCGCTCATTGTGCGGCCTGCCGGGACCCGCGCCCATAGCCGCGCAGGACGGCCACCGCGAGCGCCAGCGCCCACGCCACCCCGATCGCGTGCCCCAGGACCGTCCACCCGGCCACCATGTCGGCCAGCACGAACGCCAGCAGCAGCACCGGCACCACCCACGGCACGTACGGCGAGCGCCACACCGCCACCGCCAGCGTGACCACCCCCAGCAGCGCGCCCCCGAGGAACATGAGCATCCCGACGACGCCCACCAGGCCGAGATCCTCCAGCTGGAGCACCTGGACTGCCGTGGCCGCGTCGCCGTCGAGCGCCAGCGCGTACGCCACGCTCTCGAAGCCGTGCACCATGCCCAGGCCGGACATGGCCGCCGCCAGCAGCGCGAACGCCGTCCAGGCGAGCGCCCGGGAGCGCTCGGCGGCGAGCCTGGCGAGAGCGACGAACCCGCCGATGAGGAACGGGATGGCCAGCATCCCGGCCGCCATCGAGATCCCGACGCGGTCCGGATGGGCGACCCACTCGGCCACCCGTTCGGCCGGTCCGGCGCTCGCCGGTTCGAGCAGGGATTCGGCGAGCTGTAGCACCGTGCCGGTCAGCGGCAGCACGCTCAGCGCCCATCGGGATACGGGCGGGGACACGGTTTCGACGATCACGGCGGACATGGGGACTCCTTCGCGGACGCGGGATCTGATCTGCGAGGAGTCTGCGCCCGGCGGCGTCCCGGTTACCTGGGAGCCGTGTCACGACCCGCACCCGGGACACGCCCGCCAGCACGAAGATTCATGCGGAACACGCCAAGGCCGGGTCATGGCTTATTGCCTGGGCTTTGCCGTAGCATCCCGGGACGTGATCTACGCATGATGGGACATTCACACGCGCTCAGCGGAGCCGTGGTGTGGCTGGCCGCCGCCCCCGGACTGGCGGCGCTGCCGACCGTCCTCGCCCCCGAACTGGCTTCCGTGGTGGGGTCGGCCCTGACCCCGGCCGAGCTGGTCGCCGGGGCGCTGATCTGCGCGGGCGCGGCCATGCTGCCCGACCTCGACCACCCGAGCGCGACCATCGCCCAGACGTTCGGGCCGGTCACCTGGGCCCTGAGCAAAGCGGTGAACGTGATCAGCGGCGGCCACCGGCGGGCCACGCACTCGCTGCTGTTCGCGCTGGGCATGGGCTTCGGGGCGCACTTCCTGGCGGGGAACTACCCGATCGGGCGGGACGTCATCGTGGTGCTCTCCATCGGGCTGGCGCTGCGCGCCATCGGCATCGGCGTGCCCGGCAAGAAGCTCGCGTCGGCGCTGGTCAACATCGGGCTCACGGCCGGGCTCTTCGCGACCTTCCTGACTTTGGGCGTGCAGTACGCCTGGCTGGGGTTCGCGATCGGGATCGGGTGTTTCGTGCATGTGCTGGGGGATTGCCTGACCGAGCGCGGGTGCCCGGTGTTGTGGCCGATTCCGGGTAAGTGGCTGCTGCCGTACGACATCGGATTCAAGACCGGGAAGAAGTTCGAGCAGAACATCCTCGCGCCCGTGCTGTCGCTGGCCGTGGTCGCTTTACTGTTCCTGCGCCTAGGAGTTACCAGCGGGTAGCTTGATGTCGAGATATCTTGGTGTCGAGACATCTGCCGCTCTCGTGGTTAGGCGAACCTAACTGACCGGGGCCGCCTGGCGGTACGGGAAGATGCGAGAGCGACTTAGGACAAGAACCTTTGGGGAGGCGAGACTCCGTGTCCGCGAACAGCTTCGGCAGCCGTGACACGCTGCGCGTCGGCGACGCGTCGTACGAGATCTACCGGCTGGCCGCCGTCGAGGGGTCTCAGCGCCTCCCGTACAGCCTGAAGATCCTTCTGGAGAACCTGCTCCGCACCGAGGACGGCGCAAACATCACCGCCGAGCACATCACCGCGCTCGGCCAGTGGGACCCGTCGGCCGCGCCGAGTGTGGAGATCCAGTTCACCCCGGCCCGCGTGATCATGCAGGACTTCACCGGCGTGCCCTGCGTCGTCGACCTGGCCACCATGCGGGAGGCCGTGCGCGACCTGGGCGGCGACCCGGCCAGGATCAACCCGCTGGCCCCGGCCGAGATGGTCATCGACCACTCCGTCATCGTCGACTACTTCGGCGCGCCGGACGCCTTCGAGCGCAACGTGAAGCGCGAGTACGAGCGCAACCACGAGCGCTACCAGTTCCTGCGCTGGGGGCAGACCGCCTTCGACGAGTTCAAGGTGGTGCCGCCCGGCACCGGCATCGTGCACCAGGTCAACATCGAGCACCTGGCCCGCGTCGTGATGATCCGGGACGGCAAGGCCTACCCCGACACGTGCGTCGGCACCGATTCGCACACCACGATGGAGAACGGCATCGGCGTGCTCGGCTGGGGCGTCGGCGGCATCGAGGCCGAGGCCGCCATGCTCGGCCAGCCCATCTCGATGCTGATCCCGCGCGTGGTCGGCTTCAAGCTGACCGGCAAGCTGCCCGCCGGGGCGACCGCCACCGACCTGGTGCTCACCATCACCGAGATGCTGCGCAAGCACGGCGTGGTCGGCAAGTTCGTCGAGTTCTACGGCGAGGGCGTCGCCAGCGTGCCGCTGGCCAACCGGGCCACCATCGGCAACATGAGCCCCGAGTTCGGCTCCACCTGCGCCATCTTCCCGATCGACGGGCAGACCATCGACTACCTGACGCTCACCGGGCGTTCCCCCGAGCAGGTCGCCCTGGTGGAGGCGTACGCGAAGGAGCAGGGACTCTGGCTGGACCCGGCCGCGCCGGAGCCGGTCTTCTCCGAGTACATCGAGCTCGACCTGGCGACCGTGGTGCCGTCCATCGCCGGGCCGAAGCGCCCGCAGGACCGGATCGCGATCACCGACGCCAAGCGCGCCTGGCGGGCCGCGGTGAAGGACTTCGTCAAGGCCGAGGAACTGCCGCCTGCCGCGGCCGCGCCGCTCGACGAGGCCGCCGAGGAGTCCTTCCCGGCCTCCGACGCGCTCGCCGTCTCGCACGACGGCAACGGCGACAAGCCGCACCTGCCCGGGCTCAACGGCGACCGGCCGGTCCGCAAGGTGCCGGTCACGCTGGCGGACGGGACCTCGTTCGAGATCGACCACGGCGTGGTGACGATCGCCGCCATCACCTCCTGCACCAACACCTCCAACCCGTACGTGATGCTCGGCGCCGCCCTGCTGGCCAGGAACGCGGTCGAGAAGGGCCTGACCCGCAAGCCCTGGGTGAAGACCTCGCTGGCTCCCGGCTCCCAGGTCGTGACCGGCTACTTCGAGCGGTCGGGGCTCCAGCCGTACCTGGACAAGATCGGGTTCAACCTGGTCGGGTACGGCTGCACCACCTGCATCGGCAACTCCGGGCCGCTGCCCGAGGAGATCTCGGCCGCCGTCCAGGCCAACGACCTGGCGGTCACCGCCGTGCTCTCCGGCAACCGGAACTTCGAGGGCCGGATCAACCCCGACGTCAAGATGAACTACCTGGCCTCGCCGCCGCTGGTCGTCGCGTACGCGCTGGCGGGCACGATGGACATCGACCTGAACAACGAGCCGCTGGGCCAGGGCGCCGACGGGCAGCCGGTCTTCCTCAAGGACATCTGGCCCGAGCCGGAGGAGGTGGCCCGGGTGGTCGCCGACTCGATCGGGCAGGACATGTTCCTGCGCGACTACGCCGACGTGTTCAAGGGCGACGACAACTGGCGGGCGCTGCCCATCCCGACCGGGAACACCTTCGAGTGGGACCCGGCGTCCACCTACGTCCGCAAGGCGCCGTACTTCGACGGCATGCCCGCCACGCCCGAGCCGGTGACGGACATCGCCGGGGCGCGCGTGCTGGCCAAGCTGGGCGACTCGGTCACCACCGACCACATCTCCCCGGCCGGCTCCATCAAGGTGGGCACCCCGGCGGCCGACTACCTGCGCGAGAACGGCGTCGAGGTCAAGGACTTCAACTCGTACGGCTCACGCCGGGGCAACCATGAGGTCATGATCCGCGGCACCTTCGCCAACATCCGGCTGCGCAACCTGCTGCTGGACGGTGTCGAGGGCGGTTACACCCGCGACTTCACCGTGTGGGGCGGGCCGCAGGCCTTCATCTACGACGCCTCCCAGAACTACCAGGCCGCGGGCGTCCCGCTGGTGGTCCTGGCCGGCAAGGAGTACGGTTCCGGCTCCTCCCGCGACTGGGCGGCCAAGGGCACGGCCCTGCTCGGCGTGCGCGCGGTCATCGCCGAGTCGTACGAGCGGATCCACCGGTCGAACCTGATCGGTATGGGCGTGCTGCCGCTGCAGTTCCCCGAGGGCCAGACCGCCGAATCCCTCGGCCTCACCGGTGAGGAGACCTTCGACATCACCGGCGTCGAGGAGCTCAACAAGGGCATGACCCCGGCCACGGTGACCGTCACCGCGGGCGACATCACCTTCCAGGCGGTCGTGCGCATCGACACCCCGGGCGAAGCCGACTACTACCGCCACGGCGGCATCATGCAGTACGTCCTGCGCTCCCTGCTCGCCAAGAGCTGACAACGCGAAAGATCCGCCCACCGGAAAGGAACCGGTGGGCGGATCTCCGCTGTTCAGGGAAACAGCCGCGTTGCAGGGGCGGGGACCGAATACACCGGAGAGGTGCCGCAGCCGGGCATCACCGTGCAGTCGGGCAGCGGTCTGGGAGCCATGCCTGTACGGCGATGCCGGTCAGGTTGGCGGAATCGGTCACCCGCCACGCGACCAGCGTGGCTGTGCGGCCGTCGCAGAGGGCGACCTCCACCACAGCCGCCCGGCCCTGCGCGACCAGGCTCACGGCCGCGTCTTCCAGGGCAAGCCGATCGCGGGGGCACAGGTCCGGCGGCATGAAGCCTGGTACGGCGCTTGCGGCTCCGGCCTCCCGTGCCCCGCGGAACCTCCTCAACAGGGCCCGCTCGCGTTCGGTGCTGAGGTCGAGCAGCCTCTGCTCGACCGCATGGGCTGATTGCCGGACTACGGCAATCATCTGCGCGTTTGCCCTCTCGCGCAGGGTGGCGATGCACACAATCCCTTCCACCCGCCCGCTGAGGGGATGGCACACCCGTGCGCCCACGGCGGTGAACTTGCGCAGCGGTTCCCAGGGGTGCTCGTCGCCCGCGACCTGGCATGTTTGCCGTTCCATCAGCGTGGAGCCGACGGCGTTGGTGCCTACGTCCGACTCGGCGAAGCTGAAGCCGGGAACGGCGAGGATGGCGTCGGATCCTACGCTGATTGGCGTGTTGCCCACGAGGTGCAGGAACTGCACTCCGGACGCATCGGACAGGACCACCTCTGATGGAGTGTCGGCAATGATGGTCTGGAGCCGGGCGAGCACGGGCCGGGCCGCGCGTACCAGGGTGTTGTCGTAGTCGACGTCGTCGATCAGGCGTGGTTGGAAGGCGCCGGGGGTAAGCCCGGCATCCCGGCAACGCCGCCATGAGTTCAGGATCGGAGCACGTGCTGCGTCTCCGGGGGGACGCTCGCTCAGGATCCGCTCCACGGTCTCACCTGTGGGCCATCCGTCGTCATCCCAGATATCCGCGATTGAGCCCACTCCGCTGGCCTCTCGTTCTTTGGCACCCCAACGCACACCACAACAGACGCTCGATACCTTCAACTACTTCAATCCACGTCTTATTCTTAAATAAGTTTATAAATTAACTAAAATTGGACAAAGTCGAAAATGTGGACGGCGGGTAGGCGAGCGATCCACCACCGCGATGGGGATCCGGTGATTAACTGAGGGTTCATCGATAGGCGACACCTGATTGCGCGAGGTCGCCGGTTCCCCACCCCTTTCAGAGCAGCCGGCCGAGCAGTGTGACGATCCGATCGACCGTCTCCTCCGCCACGTGGCCCATGGGGAACTTGAACCGATCGATCGAGACGGACCGGATCTGCTGCACCATGGCCCAGCTCGGCCTCCTCAGCCGTGTCTCGCCGAGCGGGATGGGGATGTGGGTGTCCCAGCCGCGGTCTCGCGACGTGAGCGGCACGACGACGACGAGGTCGCGGCTCATCCGGTTGAAACCGTCGTTGCTGATGATCAGGGTCGGGCGCGCGGAGCCCTGCTCCGTGCCCACTGGTTCGCCGAGGTCGGTGAACCAGACCTCACCCTGCCGCACCTTCATTTGCCTCCTTGTTCCTCGTTCCTCGCGCTTGTCCAGGACGATTCGTCGAATCCCTCCGGGAAGTCGATCAAGCCTTCCCACTCGGGCGCGATGCGGCCGGACGGGGGTCCCTGCCAGATCTCGAACTCGGCCAGGTATTCGGCGTAACCCTCCGGGTCCTCACGCCTGGTCCGCTCCATCTGCTCCCCGAGCCGCTTCAGGAACTTCTTCTTCTCGTAGTCCTGGAGGGCTTCTTCGAGCACTTCGGTCATGGGTCTGCCTTCCTCGTGGGCGTATCGCGCGATCTTGTCGCGAGTAATGACGCTGACCCGGATCGTCGTCGTCTTCTGCTCAGTGCTCATGAACACGAGGCTACGCACCCGCTTCCCGGCGGTCTACAACTGCTCTACACATCCGTCTACAGAATCAGCTACACGCAGGACCATACAGCGGCCCGATTACGTTCGCAAGAGAATTCGATTACTCACCGTGGCCGATCGGCGAACGCCAAAGGTCGCGTCGGTGATCAGAGGGAATCTGTGCGGGAAATAGGTGGACTTATCCTATGTTTCTTCATTGTTACCGCAGACAACAAACGTTACCGTCCTGTGTCTACCTACCCCTTTCCTCCTGGCTTACGTTGTCCCAAACAACATTCACCACTTCGGTGATGGACTCCCACCCCCCATAGACCCCCAGCCAGAGAAAGGACCCACGCATCATGCGCAAGGGGATCCTCAGCATCGCCGCGGTAGCGGCACTTTCCCTCGGCCTCACCGCGTGCGGGGGCGAGAGCGGTGAGACGGGCGCCTCCAGCAGCGCCGCGCCCGCCTCCTCGGCCGCCGCCGCGAAGCCCGGCAAGATCGGCGTCATCCTCCCGGACAGCAAGTCCTCGGCTCGCTGGGAGACCGCTGACCGCAAGTACCTGGAGGAGGCCTTCAAGGCCGCCGGAGTCGCGTACGACATCCAGAACGCGCAGGGCGACAAGACGGCGTTCCAGACCATCGCCGACCAGATGATCACCGGTGGCGTCACCGTGCTGGCGATCGTGAACCTGGACAGCGGCACCGGCAAGGCCGTCCTGGACAAGGCCAAGGCGCAGGGCGTCGCCACCATCGACTACGACCGCCTGACCCTCGGCGGCAACGCCGACTACTACGTCAGCTTCGACAACACCGCGGTCGGCAAGCTGCAGGGTGAGGGCCTGGTCAAGTGCCTCACCGACATGAAGGCCGACAAGCCGATCGTGGCCGAGCTGCACGGCTCGCCGACCGACAACAACGCCACCCTCTTCAAGGAGGGCTACGAGAGCATCCTCAAGCCGAAGTACGACTCCGGCGAGTACGTGGCGGGCCCGGCCGACGCCGTCCCGGACTGGGACAACGCCCAGGCCGGCACGATCTTCGAGCAGCAGCTGACCAAGGAGCCGAAGATCGCCGGTGTGCTGGCCGCCAACGACGGCCTCGGCAACGCCGCCATCTCGGTGCTGAAGAAGAACAAGCTCAACGGCAAGGTCCCGGTGACCGGCCAGGACGCCACCGTGCAGGGTCTGCAGAACATCCTCGCCGGTGACCAGTGCATGACCGTCTACAAGGCTGTCAAGCAGGAGGCGGACGCCACCGCCGACCTCGCCATCGCCCTGGCGCAGGGCCAGAAGCCCGCCGCCACCGGCACCGTCAAGGACACCGAGACCGGCGCCGACGTGCCGGCCGTCCTGCTCACCCCGAAGGCCATCTTCTTCGACAGCGTCAAGGAGGTCGTCGCCGACGGCTTCGTGACGAAGGAAGAGCTGTGCACCGCGGACTTCGCGGACAAGTGCACCGAGGCCGGCGTCAGCTAGTCAATTCCGTCAGGTACGGCTTGCGCCCCCGGTGGGCGCAAGCCGTCCCTCATGGGGAAACCAGGAGAGCCCATGTCCCAGGCACCCGTCCTGGAACTGCGCGGAATAGACAAGAGCTTCGGCCCCGTGCAGGTCCTTCACGATGTCGCCTTTTCGGTGTATCCCGGAGAGGTGACCGCACTTGTCGGCGACAACGGAGCCGGTAAGTCCACGCTGGTGAAGTGCATCGGCGGAATCCACCCGATGGACTCGGGGGAGTACTTCTTCGAGGGCGAGAAGGTCCACGTCAACGGACCGAGGGACGCCGCCGCGATGGGCGTCGAGATCGTCTACCAGGACCTCGCGCTCTGCGACAACCTCGACATCGTGCAGAACATGTTCCTCGGCCGGGAACGCAAGAGCGGCCTGGTGCTGGACGAGGACACGATGGAGGAGATGGCCGCCAAGACCCTGGCCGGCCTCTCGGTGCGCACGGTCAAGTCCCTGCGCCAGCACGTCTCCAGCCTCTCCGGCGGCCAGCGCCAGACGGTCGCCATCGCCAAGGCCGTGCTGTGGAACAGCAAGGTCGTCATTCTGGACGAGCCGACCGCCGCCCTCGGCGTCGCCCAGACCGCGCAGGTCCTCGAACTGGTCCGCAGGCTGGCCGACAACGGCCTGGCCGTGGTACTCATCTCGCACAACATGAACGATGTGTTCGCCGTGTCCGACCGGATCGCGGCGCTCTACCTCGGCCGGATGGCCGCCCAGGTCAAGACCTCCGAGGTCACCCATTCCCAGATCGTGGAACTGATCACGGCCGGGCGCAGCGGGGAGCTCGGCCTGCCGACCGGCAACGGAGCAAGCGCATGACGACGACAACGAGCCCGGCGAAGACCAGCGCTCCCGCCATCGGATCGCAGGTCCGGGACTACTTCGAACGGGTGCGCGGCGGCGACCTCGGCGCGCTCCCGGCGGTGATCGGCCTGGTCGTCCTGTGCGTGGTCTTCGCCTCGCTCAGCCCGTCGTTCCTGTCGCCGATCAACTTCGCGAACCTGTTCACCCAGGGCGCCGGCGTCACCATCATCGCGATGGGCCTGGTCTTCGTCCTGCTGCTGGGCGAGATCGACCTGTCCGCCGGCTTCGCCAGCGGCGTCTGCGCGGCCGTGATGGCCGTGCTGCTCACCAACGAGGGCTGGCCGTGGTACACGGCGGTGCTGGCCTCCATGGTGACCGGCGTGCTCATCGGCCTGGTCCTCGGCGCGCTGGTGGCCAAGCTGGGCATCCCGTCCTTCGTGGTCACGCTGGCCGCCTTCCTGGCCTTCCAGGGCGTGGCGCTGATCCTGCTGGACGAGGGCACCAACGTCTCCATCCGCGACGAGACCATCCTGGCCATCGCCAACAGCAACCTGTCCCCGCTGCTCGGCTGGGTGCTGCTGGTCGCCGGTGTGCTCCTCTACGCGGGCATCCAGCTGACCCAGGCCCGCCGGCGCACCTCCCGCGGCCTGATGGCCGACTCCATGGCCGTCATCGCCGTACGGGTCGGCGCGCTCGCGGTCATCGCCGGCTTCGCCGTCTACGTGCTCAACCTGGAGCGCAGCCGCAACCCCGCGATCATCTCGCTGACCGGCGTGCCCATCGTGGTGCCGGTCATCCTGGTGCTGCTCATCGTCTGGACGTTCGTGCTCCGCCGTACGGCCTACGGCCGGCACGTGTACGCGGTCGGCGGCAACGCCGAGGCGGCCCGCCGGGCCGGTATCAACGTGGACAGGATCCGCATCTCCGCCTTCGTGATCTGTTCCTTCATGGCCTCCATCGGCGGCATCGTGGCCGCCTCGCGGGCCAACTCGGTGGACCCGAACACCGGCGGCAGCACGGTGCTGCTGTTTGCCGTCGGCGCGGCCGTGATCGGCGGCACCAGCCTGTTCGGCGGCAAGGGACGCGTCCTGGACGCGCTGCTCGGCGGCGCGGTGGTCGCGGTGGTCATCAACGGCATGGGCCTGATGGGCTACAGCGCCAGCGTCAAGTACATCGTCACCGGCGCGGTCCTGCTGCTGTCGGCCGGTGTGGACGCGCTGTCCCGCAAGCGGGCGTCCTCCTCCGGCCGTCGATAGGGTGAGCACGACACCTGACCCCCGAACGGCACCAGAGGCAGAACGCATGCTGCGCGCAGGTCCCTCCCAGGAGGAGATCCGCCGTCACAACCTGGGCACCCTGCTGCGGCACGTGCACCTGGGCGGCCCCACGTCGCGGGCCGAGCTGACCAATCGCATGGGGCTCAACCGGAGCACCATCATGGCGCTCACCGCGGACCTGACCGCGGCCGGGCTGGTCCGCGAGGAACTGCCCAGGGACACCGGCCGGGCCGGTCGGCCGTCCCTGGTGGTGCGCCCCGAGTCGGCGCGGGTCTATGTGCTCGCCTTCGACGTGGGCGTGGACCGCCTCGTCGCGGCCCGGATCGGCCTCGGCGGCGTGATCCTGGACCGGCGCGAGGCCGTCCGGCCGCGGGGCGGCTTCGACATGACCGAGGTGGTGGAGACGCTGGCCGGGTTCGCCCGGCAGATGCAGCGCAAGGTCCGCCCCGACACCGTCTGCGTGGGCGCCGCCGCCGCCCTCTGCGGCGCGGTGCGCAAATCCGACGGCGTCGTACGGTTCGCCCCCAACATCGGCCTGGAGGACGCCCCCTTCGGGGAGGCGCTGTCGGCCAGGCTCGCCCTGGGCCTGCCGGTCTCGGTCGGCAACGACGCCAACCTGGGCGCGCTGGCCGAGCACACCCGGGGCCTCGGCGTCGGCTGCCGCGACCTCGTCTACCTCCACGGCGACGTCGGCATCGGCGGCGGCATCATCGTCAACAACCAGTTACTCGGCGGCGTCGCCGGGTACGGCGGTGAGGTCGGCCACACCGTGGTCAACCCCGACGGACGGCTGTGCGGCTGCGGCTCGCACGGCTGCCTGGAGGCGGAGGTCGGCGAGCGGGCCCTGCTGGAGCACGCGGGCCGCTCGGCCCGCGGCGAGCGCGGCAGGGACGGCATCAGGGCCGTCGTGGAGGCCGCCGACAAGGGCGACATAATCGCTCAGGACGCACTGCACCGGGTCGGCGACTGGCTCGGCTTCGGAGTGGCCAACCTGGTCAACATCTTCAACCCCGAGGTCGTCATCTTCGGCGGCACCCTGCGGGAGATCTACCTCGGCTCCGCCGCCCAGGTGCGCAGCCGCCTCAACACCTGCACCCTCGCGGCGCTGCGCGAGTCGCTGCGGCTGCGCACCTCGGCGCTGGTGGACGACGCCACGATCGTGGGGGCCGCCGAGCTGGCTTTCGCCCAGGTGCTCGCCGACCCCTTGGAAGTGCTGGCCCGGATGGCCACCCGGCAGACCCAGGCGGCCAGGACCTAGAACGACCTAGAACGGCCTGGAACGCGGTAGCCCTAGGCGACGCGGGCGTTGGAGACGACCCAGGTGTTGCACGCGGCCGGGGAACCCGAGTCGAAGCCACGCTCCAGCCAGTAGACCTGGTTGACGCCCTTGCCGTGCATGGTGTCGCTGGCGTGCTTGCGCGCCCAGGTGTTGATGTGGTCCCACTCGGCGAAGTCCACCGGCAGCGAGTCCTGCGCGCCGCTCAGGAACACGCCGGCGAAGCACTCGGCCTGCTGCTCCACCCGGTGGCTGAGCAGGTTCTTGGCCGTCTTGGTCCGCGCCCGCCAGCTCAGGTTGTAGTACGGCGTCAGGATGCCCGCCCGCTGCTGCACGTGGTGCCCGATCTCGTGCGCCATGGTCTTGGCCAGCACCAGCGGGAACGGCTCCTTGACCTGCTGGGACAGCAGCACCATGTAGATGGCCTGCTGGGTCGGGCAGTAGTGCGCCGGGTAGTTCTTGGTGAGCTTGCCGCACGGCGTCTTGGTGCCGCTGGTCCGGATGACGATCTTCGGCACCCGGTACGTCCAGCCGACCGCCTTGAACTGCCGCGCCCACATCTGGTTGACGCAGCGGTACACCTTGAGCAGGTAGGTCTTGACGGCTGCGGCGCTGCCCGCGCGCGGCTCCGAGGGGGAGCAGTCGATCGTGTCGACGGCGCCGGAGCGGTAGATCTTGTTCTTGGTCAGCGCGGTCGGGAAGGGGGCTAACGCGCCGGCCGCCGCGGCCGAAGCGGTGACCGGGGCCTGGGGAGCGGCGGCCGGTACCTGGGCTTGCGCCGTACCGGCGAGGAAGAGGGCGGCGCTCAGGCCGAGGCCTACTGCGATGAGGGGTGTTCGCATGGGCACAAGACCATATTGCAGGCCCGATTCAGGAGTAAAGCTAAGTAAATATTGATTACTGCGACAAAATTGTGACAGAAGGGGCGTGGACGGCTGGCCGCCCACGCCCTGTCACGCTGTCGGGAGCCCCGTTACGAGACGCGGGACGCCGGTGCCGTGAAGGTGTTGCACGCCTTCGGGCCGTTGCCGTCCCAGCCCCGCTTCATCCAGTATCGGATGTTCTTGGTCTTGCCGTGGAGCACGTCCCCGAAGGTCAGGTCCATGAGGTCCTGGTAGTCGAACTCGTTGCGGCCGAGCGAGTGCCACACGCTGCCGATGAAGGCGGACGCGAAGCACTCGGCCTGCAGTTCGACCTGACGCTGGATCGCGTACTGCTTGGTCTTGCTGGCCTTCTTCTGCAGGCGCATGGCGGCCGGCAGGATGCCGGCCCGGTCCTGCGCGTAATGCCCGTACTCGTGGGCGATCACGTTGAACAGGGTGAACTCGTCGGGGTCGGCGAGCTGCCACTTGCTGATGGCCACCCACATCGTCTTGTTCTTCGGGCAGTACAGGCCCGCCGCGTAGTTGATGGGGTACTTGCCGCAGCCGGTGGCCACACTCTTGGTGATGTAGCGGACCTTGGGCTTGCTGAAGGGCAGGCCCGCCTGCTTGAACTCCTCGCCCCAGGAGCGGTCCAGGCATTCGAGCAGGTGGTCCAGGTAGAGCTGGTAGGAGTTGAGGTCGTCCGGCCGCCGGTCGAGTTCCTTGCACTCGGTCCAGTCGAACTCGCCCGTCTTGTACAGCGGGTTGTGCGTCAGCGCGGCCTTGCCGGTGGGCACCGGCGCGGCATGCGCGGTGCCGGTCAGCAGAGTGGCACCGATCAGTCCGGTGATCAGCAAAGTCAGAATACGCATGAAACCTGGAGCGTACGGGACAAGTCAACGGCGGGCAAAGGGATTGCCTGGTAGGTAGGGGAGGCGTAAGAAGAACGGCGAACTAGACTCGTCCCAGTTCGACGACGAACGGAAGGGTGAGCAGTGGGGCTACTGGAGTCTGTGAGCGGACCGCACGACCTCAAGCGACTGGACCCGCGGGACCTGCCGGCACTCGCGGCTGAGATACGCGACCTGCTCGTCTCCTCGGTGGCGGGATCAGGTGCGGGTGGGCATCTCGGCCCCAATCTGGGGGTCGTGGAGCTGACCATCGCCCTGCACCGCGTCTTCGACTCCCCGCACGACCCGATCGTCTTCGACACCGGTCACCAGTCCTACGTGCACAAGATGCTCACCGGCCGGGCCGGCCGGTTCGGCACGCTCCGCCAGGAGGGCGGCCTGTCCGGCTACCCCAGCCAGGCCGAGTCCGAGCACGACCTGGTCGAGAACTCGCACGCCTCCACCGCCCTGTCCTACGGCGACGGCCTGGCCAAGGCGGTCAAGCTGCGCGGCGAGGGCGACCGCACGGTGGTGGCGGTGATCGGCGACGGCGCGCTCACCGGCGGCATGGCCTGGGAGGCGCTCAACAACATCGCCGCCAACAAGGACCTCCCGCTGGTCATCGTGGTCAACGACAACGGGCGCTCCTACTCGCCCACGATCGGCGGCCTGGCCACCCACCTGGCCAAGCTGCGGGTCACCCAGAACTACGAGCAGGTCCTGGAGTTCGTGAAGGACCGCTTCGGCAACGTCCCGGTGCTGTACGACACGCTGCACGGCATCAAGAAGGGCATCAAGGACATCATCGCCCCCCAGGCCATGTTCGAGGACCTCGGCCTGAAGTACGTCGGGCCGATCGACGGCCACGACGAGCCGGCCGTGGAGAGCGCCCTGCGCAAGGCCAAGGCCTTCGGCGGCCCGGTCATCGTGCACGTGCTCACCACCAAGGGCCAGGGCTACACGCCGGCCGAGAACCACGAGGAGGACTGCTTCCACGCCCCGCAGCCCTTCGACGTGGTCACCGGCGAGGAGATCCCGAAGGCGTACGGGTGGACCAACGTGTTCAGCGAGGAGATGGTGCGGATCGGTGCCGAGCGGGCCGACGTGGTGGCCATCACCGCCGCCATGCTGCACCCGACCGGGCTGGCCGAGTTCGCCGAGGCGTATCCGGAGCGCATCTTCGACGTGGGCATCGCCGAGCAGCACGCGCTCACCTCGGCGGCGGGGCTCGCCCTGGGCGGGCTGCACCCGGTGGTGGCGGTCTACTCCACCTTCCTCAACCGGGCCTTCGACCAGCTGCTGATGGACGTGGCGCTGCACCGGCTGCCGGTCACCGTCGTGCTGGACCGGGCCGGGATCACCGGCGACGACGGGGCCAGCCACAACGGCATGTGGGACCTGTCCATCCTGCACGTCGTGCCCGGCCTGTCGGTGGCGGTGCCGCGGGACGCCTCCCGCCTGCGGGAGCTGCTGCGGGAGTGCCTGGACGTCACCGACGGCCCCTCGGTGGTGCGGTTCCCGAAGGGCGCCGTGGTCCGCGAGTTCGAGCCGGTGGCCGCGCTGGGCGGGATGGACGTGCTGCGCTCCGCCCCCGCCGAGAAGGACGTGTTAGTGGTCTCGGTGGGCCCGATGGCGGAGGTCTGCCTGGAGGCCGCGTCGCTGCTGGCCGCGCAGGGCATCGGCGCCACCGTGGTGGACCCGCGCTGGGTGCGGCCGCTGGATCCGGAGCTGGTCCGGGAGGCGGCGGCGTACAAGCTGGTCGTGGTGGTGGAGGACAACGGCCGGGTGGGCGCGAGCGGCGACGCGGTGGCCCGCGCGCTGCGCGACGCCGACGTGGACGTGCCGGTCCGGACCTACGGCATCCCGCAGCGCTTCCTGGACCACGCCAAGCGGGCGAAGCTGCTGGCCGAGTTCGGGCTGACCGGCCAGGACCTGGCCCGGGAGATCACCGAGGCGATCGCCAAGCGCAGTCCCGCCCTGACCTGATCCCCGCCTGTCCCCCGCTCCTTTGCCGAGCGCGCCGGTTTCCGCGCGCCCGGCTGGGCAGTGACCAGGGACGGGCATGATCAGGGAGGGGTGCGGGTGTGGGCATCTTCCGCACGAAGTCGGTCGAGCAGTCCATTCAGGACGCGGAGGGCGCGGGCAACCGCCTGGAGCGCACGCTGAGCGCGCTCGACCTGACCGTGTTCGGCCTGGGCGTCATCCTCGGCACCGGCATCTTCACGCTGACCGGCCTGGCGGCCCGCGACTACGCCGGCCCCTCGGTGGCGCTGTCGTTCGTGGTGGCGGCCGTGGTCTGCGGCCTGGCCGCGCTCTGCTACGCCGAGTTCGCCTCCACGCTGCCGGTGGCGGGCTCCGCGTACACCTTCGCGTACGCGACCATCGGGGAGTTCCCGGCCTGGATCATCGGGTGGGACCTGATGCTGGAGATGGCGCTCGGCGCGGCCGTGGTGGCGGTGGGCTGGTCCGGCTACTTCACCTCGGTGATGGAGAGCCTGGGCGTCACGCTGCCGGTCGTCGGCGTCGGCGGCTGGACGTTCAACTACCTGGCCGTGATCGTCGTGCTGCTGCTGACCTGGCTGCTGGTGGGCGGCATCAAGATGTCCGCCCGGTTCAACCTGGTCATGGTCGTCCTCAAGGTCGCCGTCATCCTGCTGGTCATCTTCGCCGGGCTGTTCTTCGTCAACGGCGCCAACTACACGCCGTTCGTGCCGCCCGCGAAGGCCACCGAGGGAGTCTCGGGACTGGCCGCGCCGCTGATCCAGGTCCTGTTCGGGGTCACCCCCACCGTGTACGGCACGGCCGGCGTCTTCGCCGCCGCGGCCGTGGTCTTCTTCGCCTACATCGGCTTCGACGTGGTCGCCACCGCGGCCGAGGAGACCCGCCACCCGCAGCGCGACCTGCCCATCGGCATCATCGCCTCGCTCGCCTTGTGCGCGCTCCTCTACGTCGCGGTCTCGATGGTGGTGGTCGGCATGCTGCCCTTCCACCAGCTGAGCGAGAGCGCGCCGCTGGCGGACGCGTTCAAGGCGGTCGGGCAGCCGTGGCTGGCGGGGCTGATCAGCATCGGCGGCATCTCGGGGATGACGACGGTCATCCTGATCCTGATGCTCGGCCAGAGCCGGGTGTTCTTCGCGATGAGCCGGGACGGGCTGCTGCCGAAAGGTCTGGCGGCGGTGCATCCGCTGCGGCGCACGCCGTACAAGATCACGATCATCATCGGGGTGGTGACGGCCGCGCTGGCGGGGTTCATCCCGTTGAGCACGCTGGCCGAGATGGTGAACATCGGGACGCTGTTCGCGTTCGTGGTGGTGGCCGTGGGCGTGGTCGTCCTGCGCAGGACCCGGCCGGACCTGCCGCGCTCGTTCCGCGCGCCGCTGGTGCCCTGGCTGCCCGCGCTGGCGGTGCTCGCCTGCGTCTACCTGATGCTCAACCTGGCGGTGGAGACCTGGCTGCGGTTCGTCGTGTGGATGGCGCTCGGCGTCGTCGTCTACCGGCTCTACAGCGCCCGGCACAGCCGGGTCGCGCTCAGCCGGCGATCCCGGAGCTGACCAGGACGGCGCCGGCGCCGGCGAGCAGCAGGCTGCTGGCGGCCAGCAGGAGCCGGTAGCCGCGTACGCCGACCCGGTGCCGTCCCGCGCCGACCAGCCCGGCCAGCGCCACCTTGGAGCCGACCAGGACCAGGTAGAAGCCGAGGACGAACGCGAGCGCGCCGGCCGGTCCCGCGTCCCAGGCGGCGACGAAGAGGGGCGCGCCGACGGTGGCCCAGAACAGCCACGGGTGCGGGTTGAGCATGTTGACGACGACGCCCCTGAGCACCTGGGCGGGGGCGCCGTCCCCGGGGCGCGGCGGCTCGGCCGTACGGGCGTCGCGCAGGCCCTGCACGCCGAGGAACACCACGTACGCCCCGCCGGCCAGGGACAGCACGCGCAGGAAGCCGCCCGGCAGCGCGCCGACCGCGCCGATCGTGAGCAGCACGATCGGCAGGTCGGACAGGAGCGGCACGCACGCGATCCGCAGTCCCGCCGGGAAGCCGCCGCGCAGGCTGGCCGTGATCACCAGGCTGAGCAGGGCCCCCGGCGAGAGCCCGGCGCCCAGGCCGAGCCCGAGCCCCAGCAGCAGTTCGCGCACTTAACCTCCGTTTTGTCCATTCCGGAGGTTAGCGGGTCAGAAGGCGAACACCTCCCACGTCGCCACGTTCAGCCAGCACATGTTGGTGAACGAACGGGTGTAGGCGATCGGCCGGCCGAAGTAGTTTCCGGTCGCGGTGGCCGTCACCGGGTCGTACAGGGCGATGCAGAACACGCCCGTCTTGGGGGCGATCATCGCGGGGTCGCCCCAGGCCCTGGCCAGCCGGGCGCAGGCCGCCGCCGGGGACGGGTGGGTGCCGCCGTCCGGCGAGCAGGTGAGGGCGACGGTTCTGGTGGCGCCTCGCTGGGTGATGCTGAGGGTGTAGCTGGCTCCCGCCGCGGCCGAGGCCGGCACGACGGTGAGTGGAGCGGAGAGCAGCGCGGCGGCGGCCGCCAGCGCGACGATCCTCATGATCTTCATCACGGCTCCAGGTGGGGATTCGGCTGCCGACCATGCATGCGCCAGCCCGGCCGCCTCCGTCAAGCCCGGCGCGCCGGAGGTTCGGATCGTCCCAGCGTGGGCGGTGCCCGTGATGTACGTTTCGCGGACGATCCGGTCCGCCTGGCATACTGGGAAATCGCTTTCCGTGGAGGTCGTGTGGTCACTCTGGAGGACGTGGCGAGGCAGGCCGGCGTGTCACTGGCGACGGCCTCGCGGGTGCTCAACGGGAGCACCCGGCAGGTCGGGGCGGCCATGCGGGTGCGGGTGGAGAAGGCCGCGGCCGAGCTGGGCTACCGCACCAACGTGGCGGCGCAGACGCTGGCCAGGGGGGCCAGCAACGTGATCGGGCTGGTGGTGCACGATCTCGTCGATCCGTACTTCGCGGCGATCGCCGACGGGGCGATGCGGGCGGCGGACGCGGAGGGGCACGTGGTGATGGTGGGCACCACGCGCCGCGACCCGGAGCGGGAGATCGCGTACGTGGCCACGCTCAACGCGCAGCGCGCCAAGGCCGTCCTGGTGGCCGGGTCGCGGGTGGCGGACCCGGGGCTGACCGCGCGGCTCAGGGCCGAGCTCGACCGCTACCGGGCGCAGGGCGGCCGGGTCGCCTGCGTGGGCCAGGACCTGCTCGGCGTGGACACGGTCGCGCCCGGCAACCGGGCGGGCGCCGCCGCGCTGGCCGCCCGGCTCGCCGGGCTCGGGCACATCCGGTTCGCGGTGCTGGCCGGGCCGCCGCACCTGATCACCGCCGCCGACCGCCGCGCCGGCTTCTGCGCCACCCTCGCCGAACTCGGCCTGCCAGAACCCCAGATCGTGTACGGCCGCTTCGACCGGGACGGCGGCCACGCCGCGGCCGCCTCCGTACGGCCCGACGTGACCTGCGTGTTCGCCGTCAACGACGTGATGGCCGTGGGCGCGCTGGCCCGCTTCAGGGAGCGCGGGGTACGCGTGCCCGAGGAGGTCTCGGTGGCGGGCTTCGACGACATCCCCACGCTGCGCGACCTCGTCCCGGCCCTCGCCACCGTACGGCTCCCGCTCGCCGCCATGGGCTCACTCGCGGTCGAACTGGCCCTGGGCGGGGCCGAGGAGCCGCAGGTGGTGCCGATAACCGGCGAAGTGGTCCTGCGGGAGAGCGTGCGCGCGCTATGAAGCTGGCCGTCAGCACGCTGGGCCTACCGGGGGAGGGTGTCGCGGCGGCCGTGGAGACGGCGGTCCGGGGCGGCTGCGACGGGCTGGAGCTGCGCCTGCACCCGGACACGGGGGTGCACGCCGGGCTGGACGCGGCCGGGCGCGCGGCCGTCCGGGACACGATCCACGGGCACGGGCTGGCCGTCGCCGCCCTCGCCGGATACACGAAGATCGCCGCGCCGGGCCCCGACGAGCCGGTGGCCGCCGGGCTGCGGGCCGACCTGGAGCTGGCCGCGGACCTCGGCGCGACCGGGGTCCGGGTCTTCCCCGGCGGCGACGACCTCGCGGCGGCCGCGCGGCGGGTGCGGGCGGTCGCGGACCTGTGCCGGGAGCACGGCGTCCGGGTGTTCGTGGAGACCCACGACAGCCTGCCCACGGGCGCGGCCGTGGCCGGACTGCTGGACGCCGTCGCCCTGCCGGACGTGACGGGAGCCATCTGGGACCTGCTGCACCCCTGGCGGCACGGCGAACCCCCGGCGACCACTCTCGCGGCGCTGGCCCGCCACCTGGCGTACGTCCAGATCAAGGACGCCGTCTCGGCCGCCGACACCACGCCGCGCCCGCTGGGGGCCGGTTCCGTGCCGCTCGACGCCTGCGGGGAGCTGCTGCGCGGATTCCCCGGCTGGGTCTCGCTCGAATGGGAGCGCACCTGGTATCCGCACGTCGAACCGGTGGCGGAGATCCTGCCGGGGGCGCGGGACTGGGTGTCCCGCTACGCGATCAGCTCCGCGTAACGCGCCTTCATGGTCGTCACCACCGTGTCGGGGTCGGCCGCCCAGACGTCCGCGTTGAAGATCTCCACCTCGATGTCGCCGGTGTATCCCGCCTCGGCCACCGCCCGGTTGAGCGGCGCGAAGTCGATCACGCCGTCGCCCATCATGCCCCGCCCGAGCAGCACGTCCGCGGGCAGCGGGCACAGGAAGTCGCACACCTGGTAGCTGGCGATGCGCTCCCCGGCCCTGGCGATCTGGCCGAGCACCGCCGGATCCCACCACAGGTGGAAGGTGTCCACCACCACCCCCACCACCTCGGGCGGGTACGGCTCGGCGAGATCGATCGCCTGCCCCAGCGTGGACAGCACGGCCCGGTCGGCGCAGTACATCGGGTGCAGCGGCTCCAGTGCCAGCCGCACCCCCTGCTCCGCCGCGTACGGCGCGAGCGCCGCCAGCCCTTCGGCCACCCGATCCCGGGCCCCCGCCAGATCCCGCGAGAACGCCCCCAGCGGTTCGCCCGGCACCACACCCGGCAGGCCGCCCACCACCAGGACCAGGCAGGACGCCCCCAGCTCTGCCGCCTCGTCGACGGCCCTGCGGTTGTCGGGCAGCGGGTCCGACCCGGTCAGGAAGCCGCCGCGGCAGAGCGAGGAGACCCGTAGCCCGGCCGCCTGGACGAGCTTCACCGTCTCGTCCAGCCCCTGCTCGGCGACGTCCTGCCGCCACAGCCCGATGGCCCCGACGCCGTGCCGTACGCAGCCGTCCACGGCTTCGGCGACCGTCCACCGCTTGGTCGTCCACTGGTTCAGCGAGAGCCTGTTCATCGGCCGTGCACCGCCAGCAGCGCCCGCATCCGGTGGACGGCCAGCTCGGGGTCGGTCAGCAGCCCGGCCTGGTCGGCGAGGCGGAACACCTCGGCCAGGTGGGGGAGGGACCGTGCCGACTGGGCGCCGTTGACCATCGTGAACGCGTCCTGGTGGCCGTTGAGCCAGGCCAGGAAGACGATGCCGGTCTTGTAGTGGAAGGTCGGGGCTTCGAAGATCCTGCGGGAGAGGGCGACGGTGGGGTCCAGCACGCGGTCGTACTCGGCCGTGTCGCCCGCGTCCAGGGCCTGGAGGGCGGCCGAGGCGGCGGGGGCGATCGCGTCGAAGATGCCCAGCAGGGCGTGCGAGCCCGACTTGATCAGGGACGGGTAGTTGAAGTCGTCGCCCGTGTAGAGGCGCACGCCCTCGGGCAGCGCGGCGCGCAGGCGCACCTCGTGCTCCTCGTCCAGCAGGGAGACCTTCACGCCGTCGATCTTGGCGGCGTTGGCGTGCACCAGCTCCAGGAAGGACGCCGTCGCCGTGTCGATGTCGCGGGAGCCCCAGTAGCCGGCCAGCTGCGGGTCGAACATCTCGCCCAGCCAGTGCAGGATGGCCGGGCGCTCCACCTCGGCCAGGAGCTTGCCGTAGACCGCGTGGTAGTCGTCCGGGGCGTGGGTGATCGCGGCCAGCTGGCGGCTGGCCATCAGGATGACGGTCGCGCCGCTCTCCTGGACGGTCCTGATCTGCTCCCGGTAGGCCGCCTCGACGGCCTGCGGGGTGCGCGCGCCGGGGACGTGGTCGGTCCCGGCCCCGCAGGCGATGAGGTCGGCGGGGTCGCCGAAGGAGCGGGCCTCCGCCGCGCTCAGCCGGATCAGCTCGCGGGTGGCGGCCCAGTCCAGGCCGTTGTTGCGCTGCGCCGTGTCCATGGCGTCGGCCACGCGCAGCCCGTACGACCACAGGTGCCGGCGGAACCGGAGCGTGGCCTCCCAGTCGACCGCGGCGGGGGAGCCGGGGGTGTTGTCGCCGAGCGGATCGGCGACCACGTGGGCTGCGGCGTACACGACGCGGCCGCGCGGCGGGCCCGCCGGGCGCGGCCAGGAGACGGGCTCCCTCAGCCGGTACGTCCCGGCCGGCAGCTCGATCGAGGCGCTCACAGCTCGGCCACCGGAAGGCGCCGGCCCTCGGCGTGCGAGCGCAGCCCCAGCTCGGCGATCTGCACGCCCCTGGCCCCGGACCTGAGCGTGTACGGGAACGGCGCGCCCGCCACCACATGCCGGATGAACTGCTCCCACTGCACCTTGAACCCGTTGTCGAACTCGGCGTTGTCCGGAACCTCCTGCCACCCGTCCCGGAACCGCGCCGTGGCCGGGATGTCGGGGTTCCAGACCGGCTTCGGGGTGGCGCTGCGGTGCTGCACGCGGCAGCCGCGCAGTCCGGCGACCGCGCTGCCGTGCGTGCCGTCCACCTGGAACTCCACCAGTTCGTCGCGGTTGACCCGCACCGCCCAGGACGAGTTGATCTGCGCGACCACGCCGCCGGCCAGCTCGAACACCCCGTAGGCGGCGTCGTCGGCGGTCGCCTTGTACTGCGTGCCGCTCTCGTCCCAGCGCTCGGGGATGTGGGTGGTCACATGGGCGTACACCGACTGGACCCGGCCGAACAGGTTCTCCAGCACGTAGGCCCAGTGCGGGAACATGTCCAGCACGATGCCGCCGCCGTCCTCGGCCCGGTAGTTCCAGGACGGGCGCTGCGCGGCCTGCCAGTCGCCCTCGAACACCCAGTAGCCGAACTCGCCGCGCACCGACAGGATCTGGCCGAAGAAGCCGGCGTCGATCAGCCGCTTCAGCTTGATCAGGCCCGGCAGGAAGAGCTTGTCCTGCACGACCCCGTTGCGCACCCCGGCCCGCTCGGCGGCCTCGGCCAGCCGGATGGCCTCCGGTACCGACTCGGCCGTCGGCTTCTCGGTGTAGACGTGCTTGCCCGCCGCGATGGCCTTGAGCGTGGCCGGCACCCGGGCCTGGGTGACCTGCGCGTCGAAGTAGATCGTGTTCGCCGGGTCGGCCAGCGCCGCGTCCAGGTCGGTGGTGTGGTCGGCGATGCCGTGCCGCTCGGCCAGCTCGGCCAGTTTGGCGGCGTTCCGGCCGACCAGCACGGGACGGAGCCGCACGCGGGAGCCGTCCGGCAGGGTGACGCCCGCCTGCTCGTTGATCGCCAGCACGGACCGCACCAGGTGCTGGCGGTAGCCCATGCGGCCGGTGACGCCGTTCATGACGACGCCTAGGACCTGCTCGCTCATCGCGATATCTCCTGCTTAAGGGGTTGGAAAGCGCTTTCCTGAGGATATGAGGTGGATGGCCGGTGGGCAAGCGCTTTCCAACGTTGGCGTTTTGATTAACTTTGCGCAGTACGTACGAACAGGGAGCACTTGTGACGCAATGGTGGCGTGACGCCGTCGTCTACCAGATCTATCCCCGCAGCTTCGCCGACGGGAACGCCGACGGGACCGGCGACTTCACGGGGGCGCTGGCCCGCCTGCCGTACCTGGCGGAGCTGGGCGTGGACGCCGTCTGGTTCTCGCCCTTCTACCCGTCCCCGCTCGCGGACGGCGGGTACGACGTCGCCGACTACTGCGACGTGGACCCCCGCTTCGGCACCCTGGCCGACTTCGACGCCTTCGTCGCGGCGGCGGCCGGGCACGGCATCCGGGTGATCGTCGACGTCGTGCCCAACCACTGCTCGTCCGCGCACCCCGCCTTCCAGGCCGCGCTCGCCGCCGGGCCCGGCAGCCCGGAACGCGACCTGTTCATCTTCCGCGACGCGCCCAACAACTGGCAGTCCATCTTCGGCGGCCCGGCCTGGACGCAGACCCCCGACGGGCAGTGGTACCTGCACCTGTTCGACTCCTCCCAGCCCGACTGGAACTGGGCCAACCCGGCCGTGCCCGCCATGTTCGAGAAGGTGCTGCGATTCTGGCTGGACCGGGGCGTGGCCGGGCTGCGGGTGGACGTGGCGCACGGTCTGTTCAAGGACCCCCAGCTGCCCGACGTGCCCGACCCGGCGCCCTCCGACCGGCCCTCGCCCTGGTTCCACCGGCCCGAGCTGGTCGCGCACTACGCCACCTGGCGGGCCATCCTGGACTCCTACCCGGCGGACGTGTTCCCCGGCCGCCGTACCGCGGTGGGGGAGTTCTGGGGGGACGAGATCACCCACCTGGAGCCGTACTTCATCCCGGGCGGCATGCCGCAGGCATTCAACTTCTTCCTGTTCCAGACCGCCTGGAACGCCGCCGCGCTGCGGCAGACGATCACGGCCTCGCTGGCCCTGGCCGAGGGCTCGGACGTGGTCGCCCCCTGGGTGATCAGCAACCACGACGTGATGCGCCCGGTCAGCCGGTACGGCGCGCCCGCGCCCGCCCGCTCCGACGCCGAGGTGGACGTGGCCCTGGGCACCCGCCGCGCCCGCGCCGCCGCCCTGCTGCTGCTCGCCCTGCCCGGTTCGGCGTACGTGTACCAGGGCGAGGAGCTGGGACTGCCCGAGTTCCTGGACATCCCGGCCGCCGACCGCGACGACCCGGTCTACCGCCGTACCGGAGGCGCCAGGCTCGGGCGGGACGGCTGCCGCGTGCCGATGCCCTGGTCCGGGACGGCCGCGCCGTACGGGTTCGGCGAAGGCGGCGCCACCTGGCTGCCGCAGCCGGACGGCTGGGCGGCGCTCACGGTGGAGGCGCAGCGGGCCGACCCCGGCTCCACGCTGGCGCTCTACCGCGCCGCGATCGCCGGCCGCCCGTCCGGCGAGTTCCGCTGGCTGGACGGCTACGACCTGGCCTTCACCCGGGGCGACGACTTCGCCTGCCTGGTCAACCTGGGCACGGAGCCGGCGGAGCTGCCGGCGTACGAGTCCGTGCTGCTGGCCAGCGGCGGGCTTCCCGGCGGCGCGCTGCCCCCGGACACCGCGGTCTGGCTGCGGCTGCGCTGACCCTCCGAGGCCGGTGAGGTGGGAGTCGGTCAGACCCCGGCCGGCGAGGAGGTCAGATCTCGCCCTTGGTCTCCAGCCGCTGGAGGGCCTTGGCGAGCGGCAGGGCGGTCAGTCCCACCTGCCACTCCCGGGCTCCCAGCTCGCGCAGCCGCGCCGCGATCACCTCTTCGTCGGCGGAATCCGGCGGCTCCCAGGTGAGGCGGCGCACCGCGTCCGGCTGGAGCAGGTTCTCGGTCGGCATGCGGTGCTCGTCGGCCAGCGCGGCCACCACCGTCCTGGCCGCGTGCAGCCGCTTGGCCGCGACCGGGTCGCGGTCCGCCCACCGGTTCGCCGGGGGCGGGCCGTCGCCGGGGCCGATCGGCTGCGGCAGCTCGTCGTCGGCCATGATCCGGGCCCGGGTCACCGCGTTGAGCCAGTCGCGCAGATGCCGCCGCGCGCTGCGGCCGGTGAACGGCGCGATCTCGGTGAGCGCCTTGGTCGTGCGCGGCAGGTCCAGCGCGGCCTGCACGATCGCCGAGTCCGGCAGCACCCGACCCGGCGCCAGGTCGGCGTCCCTGGCCAGCTCGTCCCTGAGCGTCCACAGCTCGCGGACCACGGCCAGGCCGCGCAGGTTGCGGACCCGGTGGATGCCGCTCGTACGCCGCCAGGGGTCGCTGCGCAGCGGCGCGGTGGGCGCGGCCAGGATCGCCGCGAACTCCTCCATCGCCCACTCCAGCTTGCCGCTCTCCACCAGCTCGGCGTGGAGCACGTCGCGCAGCTCGATGAGCACCTCGACGTCCAGCACCGCGTAGCGCAGCCAGTCCTCCGGCAGCGGCCGGGTGGACCAGTCGGCCGCGCTGTGCCCCTTCACCAGGCCCAGGCCCAGCACGACCTCCACCATCGTGCCGAGGCCCACCCGCTCGTAGCCGAGCAGCCGCCCGGCCAGCTCGGTGTCGAACAGCAGCTTCGGCCGGAAACCCAGCTCGGCCAGGCACGGCAGGTCCTGGGAGGCCGCGTGCAGGACCACCTCGGCGCCGCCCAGCGCGGCGTCCAGGCCGGTCAGATCGGGGCACTGGATCGGGTCGATCAGCGCGCTGCCCGTCCCCGCGCGGCGCAGCTGCACCAGGTACGCCCGGCCGCTGTACCGGTAGCCGGAGGCCCGCTCGGCGTCCACCGCGACCGGGCCGCTGCCCGCCGCGAACGCCTGCACGGTGGCGGCCAGCGCCTCCTCGTCCTCTACTACCGGCGGGATGCCGTCGCGCGGTTCCAGCAGCGGCTGGACGTCTTTCTCATCGGTCACTGAACAACCTCGGGCTGGCTACCTCGTCCCTCATGGCGGCTGGTAGGTGGTTCGGAATGGTGGAACGGTCCGGCACGGTGTGCTCCGGGTTCGGTCGATGTCTCAAGCTATGGCATGCCGCGACCACATGAGGAGGCGACGAGCGAGACGATCAACCGAGCCTCCTCTCGGTAGGGCGGAGAAAGAGCTTTCTAGAGCACTTTCGGATGGTCGGTACGCCGCGGCTTCAGGGCCGCGACATCGGGCGGCAGCGGGGGGATCCCCGCCGCCAGGCACATCAGATCGCACCACGCGGCCACGTGGGCGGACAGATCTTCGTCCAGCGGCGACCAGGACGCACGCAATTCCAGTTCGGTCGTGACGGGATCGTTGTCCTTGTTGCCGAAACCTTCGGACACCGCCCGGGTCACCGTGCCGCCCGCGGCGGCGAACGCCGCGCCGTGGGCCTCCAGCGCCTCGGTCAGCCAGCTCCAGGCCACCGGGCCGAGCAGCGGGTCGGAGGTGATCTCCGGCTCCATGTCCGCCCGGACGTACGCGACCAGCCGGAACGGGCCCTCCCAGCCGCGCTGGCCGTCCGGGTCGAACAGCATGATCAGGCGGCCGACGGCCAGTTCGTCGTCGTCCCGGTAGACGGACGCGCCGACCGCGCCGGAGTACGGCGCCAGCCGCTGCGGAGCCGGAATGTCCTCCAGCTCGATCTCAGGGCGGACCTCGGCGGGGCGCAGCGTCTCCAGCGCGCGCCGGAAGGCGGCCGGCGGCGCCGGCGGGTCACCGAAGGTCATGACCGAAGCGTAGGCCGGATTCGGGAGCGCGCGAAGCAGAGGGGAGGTCGTTGTCGTCATATTTGATGATCAAGCCGCCGCCCGCGCCAGGAGCAGGGCACTGCCACAGTCGACGCAGGACCACTCGTCACAGGTCTCGTGGCCGTCCTGACAGGGCGGCTGCTCGAACGCGCGCTCGGCGGCGCAGGCGGCACAGCGCTCAGTGCGGTGTTCGGGGGAACTCCACATCGAAGTCATCGCCCTTTCGTCGGAACCCGGAACTCGGTCCGACGTTGACATGTCCCGCCGACATTTCCCCGCATCGCGCTCGGCGTGTCTCGAAAGTGGTAATGGAATCGATGCCGGAGGCGTGTTTGCCGAACATTTTGCCTACCCGGGTGGGCCGCTTGGGCGTACGGCGCCTCCATGATTGCCGGATTTCGTGATCGGCTTGGGGTTGCCGCACCGACCGGCCGCCCGGCATGGCACGCTTGACAGGTGAATCCCCAGCTCGCTGACTCCGCGTTCCTGCTGGCGTGCCGCCGCAGGCCCGTTCCGTACACGCCGGTCTGGTACATGCGCCAGGCGGGCCGGTCGCTGCCCGAATACCGCAAGCTGCGCGCGGGCACGGCCATGCTGGACGCCTGCGCCACCCCTGACCTGGTGGTCGAGATCACGTTGCAGCCGGTGCGGCGCTACGGCGTGGACGCCGCGATCTTCTTCAGCGACATCGTGGTCCCGCTGAAGGCCATCGGCGTGGACCTGGACATCAAGCCCGGTGTCGGGCCCGTGGTGGCCGAGCCGATCCGGGACGCCGCGGGCGCGGCCCGCCTGCGGCCGATCGAGCCGGGCGACGTGCCGTACGTGACGGAGGCCGTCGGCGCGCTGGTCAAGGAGCTGGACCGGGTGCCGCTGATCGGCTTCGCCGGAGCGCCCTTCACCCTGGCCTCCTACCTCATCGAGGGCGGCCCCTCCAAGAACCACGACCGCACCAAGGCCATGATGTACGGCGAGCCCGCCCTCTGGCACGAGCTCATGGACCGCCTGACCACCATCACCCTGGGCTTCCTGCGCATCCAGGCCGCGGCGGGCGCCTCCGCCCTGCAGCTGTTCGACTCCTGGGTGGGGGCGGTGGCCCCGAACGACTACCGCACCTACGTGCTGCCGTACACCAGCCGGATCTTCGAGGGGCTGGCCGACCTGGACGTGCCGCGCATCCACTTCGGGGTGGGCACCGGCGAACTGCTCGGGGTCATGGGCGAGGCCGGCGCGGACGTGGTCGGCGTGGACTGGCGGGTGCCCCTCGACGAGGCGGCGCTGCGGGTCGGCGCGGGCAAGGCCCTGCAGGGCAACCTCGACCCCGCCATCCTGCTGGCGCCGTGGGACGTGGTGGCCGGCCGGGCCACCAGCGTGCTGGAGAGCGGGCGGGTCGCCGAGGGCCACGTCTTCAACCTCGGCCACGGCGTGCTGCCGTCCACCGACCCCGACCAGCTGGCCCGCCTGACCGACCACGTCCACACCACCACGCAGCGCTGACCGCGACCAGGGGCCGCCTCCGCCGCCCGGAGGCGGCCCCTGCCGCGGGAGTCACTTCTCGGTCGTGCTGCCCGCAGAGACGTCCGGGCCGCGCTCGGCCACGGCGGGGGCGGGCGGCGGCGGAGCGGGCGCGGGCACCGGCCGCCGGGGCCGCAGCCTGCGCAGGATCTGGTGGGCGACGATCCACACGACGGCGATCAGGATCAGCCACGGCAGCAGGGTGCCGAGCACGGTCAGGCCGACCTCGACGGCCTTGACCAGGGCGTTCCAGCCGATCTCGAGACCGCCGAAGAAGCCACTGGGCTCCTCCTCAGGCTCCTCCACGACGACTTCGGGGCCGATCAGGGTGAGCGTGACGGTGGCCATGCCGGTCTGCTCGGCGAGGGCCTTCTGCCGGGCCTGCAGGGACTCCAGCTCGGCGGTGCGGTTCTGGATCTCCCGCTCGATCTCCAGGATCTCGCCGATCTTGTCGGCCTTGGTGAGGAGCAGCCGGAACTGGTCCAGGGCCGCCTCCGCCGACTTCACCCGGGCCTCCACGTCGGCCACCTCACCGGTGACGTCCTGCGCGCCCTGGTGCAGCGAGCGCCGCTCGCCCAGGTCGGTGCCGAGCTTGCCGAGGACCTCCGGGTAGCGCGCCGGGGGGATCTTGAATGTGATCACCGCCTCGTTGTTGCTGCCGCTGAAGGCCGTGCTCTTCTCGTCCGCGACGTAGCCGCCCGCGCCGGTCACCAGCTGCTTGGCGCTGTCGCTCGCCTTCACGACGTCCTTGGCCCGCACGGTCAGCTCGGCCGTGTAGATGATCGACCGGTCCACCGTCTGGATGTTGATCGCCTGGACCTCGCCGCCGGACCTGCCCTGCTCGTCCGCGTCCTGCCCGTCGCTCAGGGCGGCGGGGGCCCTGGTGGCGGCGGCCTCCGGCATCGCCTTCTGGGGGGCTCCCGCCACGGACGAGTCCATCGCCGGCGCGGCGCCGCCGGACGTCATCTCGGCGCCGCCCCCGCACCCGGCGACCAGGAACGCCGCGCACGTGAGCGGGAGAAGTAAGTATCGGAAAGGCGAGGCCGCCCACCGGGCGCCGCGCGCCCCGCCGGCCGTGAGCCGCAATCTCATCATGTCCTTGAAGACGCTTCGTACGGGCGGCCGGTTTGAGGCGCTCCGTCACGATGCTGTCACGGCTCCCCTGAGCACGGACGCGATAAGGGACCGGCGGGGGCGGCCGGTAGCGTTGGTCGGCATGGGGACGGACAAGCACGTCGTGATCGTGGGGGCGGGCATCGCCGGACTGGCGGCGGCGTGGTTCCTCCGGTCGGAGGGCGGCCCGCGGCTGCGGATCACGGTCCTGGAGGGCGGCTCCCGGATCGGCGGCAAACTCCACGCCTCCGAGGTGGCGGGAGTGCTGATCGACGCGGGCGCGGAGTCCATGCTGGCGCGCCGCCCGGAGGGCAGGGAGCTGGTCGCCTCGATCGGTCTCGCGGACCGGCTGGTCGACCCCGGCACCACCCGGTCGTCCATCCTGTCGCGGGGCGAGCTGCGCCCGATGCCCGCGGGCCAGGTCATGGGCGTGCCGTCCGACCTGGACGCGCTGGCCGCCTCGGGCATCCTGTCGGCGGACGGCCTGGCCCGGGTGCCCATGGACCGCGTCCTGCCCGCCACGCCGCTCGACGCCGACGTCTCCGTGGCCGAGTACGTCACGGCCAGGATGGGCGAGGAGATCGTCGACCGCCTGGTCGAGCCGCTGCTGGGCGGCGTGTACGCGGGACGGGCCGACCGGCTCTCCCTGGACGCCACCATGCCGGCCATCGCCGCCGCGGCCAGGAAGGAACGCTCCCTGCTGCGCGCGGCCGAGGACCTCGTGGCCGCCGCCCCGAAGAACGCGGGACCGGTCTTCACCACCCTCGACGGCGGCCTCGGCGGCCTGCCCCCCGCCCTGGCCGAAGCCTCCGGCGCGCAGGTCAGGACCGGGGTCATGGTGCGCGGCCTGCGCCGGGCCCCGGCGGGCTGGCGGCTCGTCACCGGCCCCACCAGGGACGAGGCCGTGGTCGAGGCCGACGCCGTCGTGCTGGCCGTACCCGCGGCTCCCGCCGCGCGGCTCCTGAGCCATGACGTGCCCGCCGCCGCGGCCGAACTCGCCCGGATCGAGTACGCCAGCATGGCCATCATCACCCTCGCCTACGCCCGGGACGCCGCTCCGTCCCTCCCCGGGGGCAGCGGCTACCTCGTGCCGCCCGTCGAGGGACGCGCGGTCAAGGCCGTCACCTTCAGCACCAGCAAGTGGCCGTACCTGGCCGAGGCCGGGGTCGTCCTGGTCCGCTGCTCCATCGGCCGGGTCGGCGAGGAGCGGCTGCTCCAGCGCGACGACGCCGAGCTGGTCGCCCTCGCCACGGCCGAGCTGGCCGAGACCGCCGGCCTGCGCGGCGTGCCGATCGACTCGCGGGTCAGCAGGTGGGGCGGCGGCCTGCCGCAGTACCACGTCGGCCATCTCGACCGCGTCGCGCGCGTCTTCGCCGCCGTGGCCGAGCAGCCCGGGCTGGCCGTCTGCGGGGCCGCCTACGACGGCCTCGGCGTGCCCGCCACGGTGGGCACGGCCAGGAGAGCAGCATCCCGGATTCTGGAGCACCTGGGCCCGGGGGGAGAATGGCAGCATGACGGACGGCACCCAGGCGAGCGCGCCGCGACCCCGAGCGCGTGACCTCAACAACGTGATCCGCTACACCATGTGGTCGGTCTTCCGGCTGCGCGACGCGCTCCCGGGCAACCGCGAGGCGGTCGCCGAGGAAGTGGCCGAGCTGCTGGCCCAGTCGGAGCAGAAGGACGTGGTCACCCGCGGCGTCTACGACGTGGCCGGGTTCCGCGCCGACGCCGACTTCATGCTCTGGTGGCACGCGCCGTCGGCGGAGGACCTCCAGGAGGTGTACGGCAGGTTCCGCCGTACCGCCCTGGGCCGGGCGAGCGAGCCGGTCTGGTCGGCGATGGCCCTCCACCGGCCGGCCGAGTTCAACAAGTCGCACATCCCCGCGTTCCTCGCCGAGGAGGAGCCGAAGGGCTTCGTCTGCGTCTACCCGTTCGTCCGGTCGCTGGACTGGTACCTGCTGGAGGACTCCGAGCGCCGCGCCATGCTCGCCGAGCACGGCAAGATGGCGCGGGACTACCCGGACGTGCGCTCCAACACCGTCGCCTGCTTCGCGTTGAACGACTTCGAGTGGATGCTGGCCTTCGAGGCCGACGAACTGCACCGCATCGTCGACCTGATGCGCCACCTGCGCGGCGCGGAGGCCCGGCGGCACACCCGGATCGAGATCCCGTTCTACACCGGCACGCGCAAGCCGGTCAGCGAACTGGTCGCCGCCCTCCCGTAGCCAGGAACGCCCACAGCGCCGCCTCCACCAGCGGTCCCGCCGCGCCGGCCACCATGGCCAGCGGCAGGGCCGCCGGGATGGCGACGCCCAGCGGGCGGCTCCGCCGGAACGCGGCCACGCCCATCAGCACGCCCCCGGCCAGCCACAGCGCCAGGCCCGGCAGGAACAGCAGCCCCACCGGCTCCGGCGGCTCGTCGGCCAGGACGAGCGTGAGCCCGACCGGGATCGCGAGCAATCCGTGCGCGATCGCGTACAGGACGCTGCCCACGGTCCCGATCCTGCCCCATCCCGGGTTCGCCCGCCGTACGGCCAGCACGGCCGGGACCGCGCCGACCAGGTAGAGCGCGTACGCCGCCTCGATCAGGTAGTCGCCCGCCCCCGCGAACGGCACCACCTGCGGCCGGATCACCTGGGTGGCCCCCAGCACCGCCGACGCTCCCGCCGCCACCCACGGCCATCGCCCTGCTCCGGACATGTCATCCTCCTCCATCGGATACCGGAGTCCAGGCTCGGGCGCGGCCGTTCCCGCCCACCAGGGCGGATGATCCCGGCGATCCGGGAGCGCTATGGGAGGCCGAGGCCCGCCGTACGGGCGCGTTCGACGGCTTCGGCGCGGTCGCGGGCCGGGAGCTTGGGCAGGATGGCCGAGACGGTGTTGGCCACGGTCTTCGGGCTCAGGTGGAGCCGCCGGGCGATCGCCTGGTTGCCGAGGCCCTTCGCGAGCAGGTCGAGGACCTCCCGCTCCCGCTGGGTGAGCTGCGGGAACGGGGGAGGGGCCGCGGCGGGCGGGGCGTGCAGCAGGGTGATCAGGGCGTCGGCCGCCCCCTGGCCGAAGACCGCCTGCCCGCGGGCGGCCGCGCGCACGGCGGCGATCACGTCCTCCTGGCCGGAGTGCTTGAGCAGGTAACCCCGGGCCCCGGCGCGTACGGCGGCCAGCAGCGAGAGATCGTCGTCCGCCATGGTGAGCATGACCACCGTGGGCGGGGACGGCTCCCCGGTCAGCCGGCGGGTGGCCTCGACCCCGTCCATGACCGGCATCGCGATGTCCATCAGGACCACGTCCACCGCGTGCTCGCGCACCGCGCGCAGAGCCTGCGCGCCGTCCTCGGCGACGGCCACGACCTCGATCCCGTCCACGGTGGACATCAGGGCGCGCAGGCCGTCCCGGACCACCGGGTGGTCGTCCACGACCAGGAGCCGGATCATGCGGGGAGCCAGGCGCGCACGACGGTCCCCGCCGGACCGGATTCGACGGTGAACGTGCCGTCCAGCTCCTCGACGCGTTCCCGCATCGAGGTCAGCCCGACCCCCGGCCGGGCGTCGGGCGGCAGGCCGGGGCCGTCGTCGGTCACCATGATCTCAAAGCCTTTCCGCGCCGGGCGGAGCCGGACCGCGCAGCGGGTGGGGGCGGCGTGCCGTACCGCGTTGGCGAGGGCCTCGCGGGCGACGAAGTAGAGGGCGACCTCGGCGGCGGCGGTGAGGCGGGCGGTGTCGCCGATGGTGACGTCCACCCGCAGGCCGCCCGCGCGCAGGTCGGCGGCGGACTGCTCGACCGCCCGGGCCAGGCCCAGCTGGGAGAGCTCGGGCGGGCGCAGGCCGCGCACCAGGCCGCGTACGCCCGCGCCGGCCTCGTGGACCTGGGCGCGGATCTGGGTGAGCAGGCCGCGCGTCCGGTCCGGGTCGGCGGCTAGCGCGTTGCCCGCCGCGTCCACGGTGAAGCCGATGCCGGCCAGGACCGGGCCGAGCCCGTCGTGCAGGTCCCTGCTGATGCGCCGGCGCTCCTCCTCCCTGGCGGTGACCAGCAGCAGCCGCGACCGCTGGAGCGCCGCCGCGCGGTGGGCGGCGGCCAGCGCGGCCCCCGCCTGCAGGGCGAGCTGGGCCAGGACCCGCCGGTCGCCCTGGGACTCCCGGGAGACCAGCACGGCGCCGAGCTCCTCGCCCTGGAAGCGGAGCGGGACCGACAGCGTCACGGGCTCCGGCCGCCCCCGTTCGACGATCTTCAAGGGCTCGTCGTGGCCGCCCAGTTCGATCCGCGCGTACGGCGGCCCGACGGCTTCGACCACCGCGTCCCCGACGGCCGCCAGGATGCCGGCCGGGTCGGAGGTGCCGGAGAGGCGGCGGGCCAGCCGGGCGAAGACCTCCTGCGGGTCGGATCGCCTGCCGTACAGGATGCGGCCGGCGGCGCGGCGGAGCCAGTGGTGCAACGGCTCGACGGCGGCGGCCACGGCGACCGTGCCGGCGACGCCGCTGCCGGTGAGGCGGGCGATCAGGGCGTACAGGCCGGTGAGGGCCACGGCGAGCAGGGCGAAGGTGAGGAAGCGGCGGAGCGGCAGGCTGGTCTCGTAGAGGTCGTGGCGGAGCATGGCGACGGCCACGCAGACGGGCAGGGCCAGGATGAACGGCACGCCCGCGCCGGGCAGCGGCACCAGCGCGGGCAGGAACGCGCCGGCCACGGCCAGCACCGCGCCCACGCAGATCCACAGCAGCTGCAGCCGGAGCGGGCCGCGGGCCCTGGCCGTGCGCACCAGCAGCCCGGCGGCGGACAGCACCGCGATGGCGGCCAGGGTGCCCGTGATGGGCACGAAGAACAGCTTGAGCGGGCGCAGCGCCTCGACGGCGAACGGGCTGGTGCCCGTGTCGGGCGGGATGAGCGCGACGACGGCGCTGAACAGGGTGGTCGCGATGATCGCGGCCGCCGCCACCGGCCGCCAGCGGGGGCTGGGCAGCTTTCCGTCCGGCACCAGCAACAGCAGCAGCGTGCAGCCGGCCAGCAGCGGCGGAGCCCAGGTGAGGGCGGCGATCCAGAGCGCCCAGTCGGCCGCGGGCCAGTCCGGGCGGGAGCCGTACGCGTCGGCGGCGTAGGCGACCGCGCTGAGGCCCGCCAGCAGGCAGAGCGGCCCGACCGCGCCGCCTTTGCGATGGCTGACCAGGTACGCCCCGAGCGGGGTGAAGCCCAGCGCCAGCGCGGCGTCGACCGGGTCGCCCGGCTGGATCACGATTCCCGCGGCAACCAGCACGCACGACAGCCCGAACACACCCCAGGCCAGACCCGATCTCACGCTCACGGGACCCATTGGCTCATCATCGCGTTCCCGCCGTCAGGTGACGATATTCCCGTCATTCCGGGAAGGCGTGACAGGCGGGTACGGGCATGCCCGTTCCGCATGTTTGCCGGTCACGATCTCGGCTTCCTTGCGATACTCGGACGAAATCCCACGTTGCGAGGGGCGATGTCTGCCGGGGTGGCACGTTCCAGAGGAAGACGGCGGCGTAAACGGTCGAGAATGGCCGAAATCAGTGTCGGAGTGGCCTGCCTGGCCTTGGGCGGCGCGGCCGTGGCGCTGCCGCTGCTGCGGCCGGATGCCCCGGATGCCCCGGTCGCCACGGCATCCGCCACGCCGGCCGAGCTGGACGTGGCCGACGTCGGCCAGAGCGAACAGCCGGAACCTGCGGTGACGAAGGCCGCCGGCAAGTCGAAATACACCAGCGAATCGGCTGTCGCCTATTTCAACGAACACTGGTCCGACAAGACGAACGGCCGGGTGACCGATATCCGGACCACCGGCCGCTACCTGCGGATATATACGAATCTGCCGGAGAGCGCGAACAACTCGAAGACGGCTCTCCGGCTCTGTGAACGCGGCCTGCTCTACCTCGCCTCAACCGGCGAGCGCGATCCCGTCGTGTTCGTCCAGGCCGAGTTCGGCGAGAACGGCAATCCCGTGCTCGCCAACATCCTCGGCCGGGACGATCGTGACTGCCGCGTCACCCACCCGGAGCCGCGCTCCTAGGCGGGCTTGAGGGTGAGGCTCACCGAGTTGATGCAGTACCGGTCGTCGGTCGGGGTCGGGTAGCCCTCGCCGTGGAAGACGTGACCCAGGTGGGAGTCACAGGTCGCGCAGCGCACCTCGACGCGGACCATGCCGAGGCTGCGGTCCTCGATCAGGGTGACGGCGTCGGACTCGCTCGGCTCGAAGAACGACGGCCAGCCGCAGTGCGACTCGAACTTGGTGTCGGACCGGAACAGCTCGGCCCCGCACGCCCGGCAGCTGTAGACGCCCTCGGTCTTGGTGTCGACGTACTCCCCGGTGAAGGGCCGCTCGGTCCCGGCCTGCCGCAGCACCCGGAACTCCTCGGGCGACAGCTGCACACGCCACTCGGCCTCGCTCTTGACCACCTTGTTCATGCTCACCAGCCTTGTTCGTCGGATTCACCTGAGTCAACCGGAACCCGCCGCGGAAACTTCCCCGCCCCGGCGGGTGCGATCAAGCCCGCCGTAGGACTGTCAACAGTGGGTATCGTCCGGGTTATGGCATCGCCGTTTATCGAACTCGACGTCGGGGGGCGGACCGTCAAGGTCAGCAACCCGGACAAGATCTACTTCCCGGGCATCGGCGCGACCAAGCGCGAGCTGGTGGAGTACTACGTGAGCGTCGGCGACGGCGTGCTGCGCGCGGTGCGCGACCGCCCGACGTACCTGAAACGCCATCCCGATGGCGTCGAAACCGATGCGATCTACCAGAAGCGCATGCCCAAGCATCCCGACTGGATCGACACGGTGACCGTGCGGTTCCCCAGTGGCCGTACGGCTGACGCCTTCTGTCCCGCCGAGGTCGCCGCGATCGCCTGGTGCGCCAACTTGGGGACGATCGACTTCCACCCGTGGCACGCGCGGAGCGCGGACCTCGAACACCCCGACGAGCTGCGGATCGACATCGACCCCCAGCCGGGGACCGGGTTCGACCAGGCCAGGAAGGTGGCGTTCACGGCCAGGGACGTGCTCGACGAACTCGGGCTGACCGGGTTCCCGAAGACCTCCGGCAACCGCGGCGTGCACATCGCCGTCCGGATCGAGCCGCGCTGGACCTTCACCGAGGTCAGGTACGCGGCGATCGCCTTCGCCCGGGAGGTGGAACGCCGCGCGCCCGACCTGGCCACCACCGCCTGGTGGAAGGAGGAACGCGGCGAACGCGTCTTCATCGACTTCAACCAGAACGCCCGCGACCGCACGGTCGCCAGCGCGTACTCGGTGCGCGCCAAGCCGGACGCGACGGTGTCCGCCCCCGTGACGTGGGAGGAGCTGGCCGACTGCGACCCGCGCGACTTCGACATCAGGACGATGCCGGAGCGTTTCGCGAAGCTGGGCGACGTGCAGCGGGCGATCGACGACCAGGCGTTCTCGCTGGAGGGCCTGCTCGGCATGTACGAGGAGGACGGCCGGGGCGACATGCCGTACCCGCCGAACTATCCGAAGATGCCCGGGGAGCCGAAACGGGTCCAGCCGTCCAAGGCGCGGCCCGACACCGAGTGAACCGGGCTCGGGGAGGGCGCGCGGTAGCGGAACTTGGCGCGCAGGTCGGGGGCGCGCGCGGGGCTGACGGCGCGGGAGGCCAGGCCCCACGTGTCGATCACCGAGTCGTCGGCGAAGACGCAGAAGGGGATGGGCCTGGCGTCGGCGTCGTCGATCGGGTACCAGCCCGCGGGGTCCGATTTGCCGCCCAGGGCCAGGCAGTACCCGATGTCGGGGTTGATCGCGCTGTCGACGCGCGGGGGCGGCGGGCTGTGGACGTACGCGACGGCGGCCAGGGTGGCGCGCGGGGACGCCAGGGTGGCGGCGCCGATCAGCACGTGGCCGCCGCCGGGGGCGCGGAAGACGCACATGGGCCGTTCGACGGTGGGGGCCTCGGGGTCCCTCGGCACGTAGGTCCGCACGGTCCCGCCCTGGTCGCGGCACCAGCTTTCCGGAGTTATGCGGTGGAATGCGGCCATAAGGGCTATGGTGGGCGTTTCGTGAGCGCAGCCGAGCAGCAGAATGCCGCCCGACAGCAGGGGAAGAAACCCTGCGTACCTCATGAGCTCCCCCGATGCTCGTCGATACGGACTGCCAAAACAGACTATCGACCGGGAAATTGACGGGGTGCAGAAGGGGGCTCATCAGTGGACAATGGGGATACATGCGCGACGTCTGGCCTGGAGAGCCGTACCCACTCGGCGCCACCTGGGATGGGGTGGGCACGGGATTTTCGGTGTTCTCCGAGATCGCCGACCGGGTGGAGCTCTGCCTCTTCGACGATGACCTGACCGAGACCCGGGTGGATCTGCCGGAGATGGATGGCTTCGTCTGGCACGGCTACCTGCCCGGAGTCATGCCAGGCCAGCGGTACGGCTACCGCGTGCACGGCCCCTACGATCCGCGGCGCGGCCACCGCTGCAACCCGGCGAAACTGCTGCTCGACCCGTACGCGAAGGCGATCGAGGGCGAGGTGCGGTGGCATGAGTCGCTCTTCTCGTACTATCTCGCCGATCCGGGGCGGCTGAACAGCGACGACTCGGGGCCGTACATGCCGAAGAACGTGGTGGTCAATCCGTTCTTCGACTGGGGGAACGACCGGCCGCCGCGCACGCCGTACCACGAGACCGTGATCTACGAGGCCCATGTGAAGGGTCTCACCATGCGCCATCCCCAGGTGCCCGAGCGGGAGCGCGGCACGTACGCGGGACTGGCGCACCCGGCGGTGATCGAGCACCTGCAGTCCATCGGGGTGACCGCCGTCGAGCTGATGCCGGTGCACCAGTTCGTGCCCGAGCACTTCCTGGTGGCGCGCGGCCTCACCAACTACTGGGGCTACAACACGATGGCCTTCCTGGCGCCCCACAACGGCTACGCGAGCGCCGGGCAGCGCGGTGAGCAGGTGCTGGAGTTCAAGGGCATGGTGCGCGCGCTGCACGAGGCGGGCATCGAGGTCATTCTCGACGTGGTCTACAACCACACGGCCGAGGGCGACCACATGGGCCCGACGATGGGCTTCCGGGGGATCGACAACGCGGCCTACTACCGGCTGCTCGACGCGGACAAGCGCTACCACCTGGACTACACCGGCTGCGGCAACTCGCTCAACGTGCGCTCCCCGCACGCGCTCCAGCTGATCATGGACTCGCTGCGGTACTGGGTCCTGGAGATGCACGTGGACGGGTTCCGCTTCGACCTGGCCGCCGCCCTGGCCAGGGAACTGCACGACGTGGACCGGCTGTCGGCGTTCTTCGACCTGATCCAGCAGGATCCGGTCATCTCCCAGGTGAAACTGATCGCGGAGCCGTGGGACGTCGGGCCCGGCGGCTACCAGGTCGGCAACTTCCCGCCGCTCTGGACGGAATGGAACGGGAAATACCGCGACACGGTCCGGGACTACTGGCGCGGCGCCTCGGCCACCATGCCCGAGTTCGCCTCCCGGCTCACCGGCTCCAGCGACCTGTACGCCACGGGCGGCCGCCGCCCGATCGCCTCCATCAACTTCGTCACCGCGCACGACGGCTTCACGCTGAACGACCTCGTGTCGTACAACCACAAGCACAACGAGGCCAACACCGAGCAGAACCGGGACGGCTCCGACGACAACCGGTCCTGGAACTGCGGCGCGGAGGGCCCGGTGGAGGACCCGGAGATCGTCCGGCTGCGCCGCCGGCAGCGGCGCAACTTCCTGGCCACCCTGTTCGTCTCCCAGGGCGTGCCGATGCTCACCGCCGGGGACGAGTTCGGCCGCACCCAGTTCGGCAACAACAACGCCTACTGCCAGGACAACGAGATCTCCTGGGTGGACTGGTCGCTGGCCAGGACCGAGAGCGACCTGCTGGACTTCGTCAGGACCATCGCCGCCTTCCGCCGCGACCACCCGGTCTTCCGCCGCCGCCGCTTCTTCTCCGGCCGCAGGGACTCCGAGGGCATGCGCGACATCGTCTGGCTGACCCCCGCCGGGCGGGAGATGGACCACGGCGACTGGCACGCCGGCTACGCCAAGTCCATCGGCGTGTTCGTGAACGGCGACGCGATCACCGAACCCGGGCCGCGCGGCGAGAAGATCGCCGACGAGTCCTTCCTGCTCCTCATCAACGCCCACCACGAGTCGCTCGCCTTCACCCTGCCGGGCGCCGAGTACGGCCTCAGCTGGCAGGTCGTGCTGGACACGACGGAGGAGCGGGTCAGCGAGGACCCGTTCCCCGACGTGGCCTGGACCTACGGCTCGGACGTCCAGGTCGGCGGGCGCTCCCTGCGCATCCTGCGCGCCGTCTAACGGGGGATCCCCGTCGCCGCCAGCAGGACCAGTACGAACGCGGAGACCCCCGCCAGGCCGTGCAGCGTCACGGCCAGCGTCGGGAACCGCCGCTCGGCCCCGCGGGCGTGCCGGCCGCCGCCCAGCCAGCGGGTGAACATGGTGAAGCCCAGCAGCGCGACCACGGTGAGCACGAAGAAGGCGGCCCAGGCGTACCAGCGCTGGCCGGTGGTCAGGAAGGCGGCCCACACGCCGAGACCGGTGACCGCCAGCACGGGGTGGCTGAAGATCAGCGCGATCGGGAACCGGGTGACCTTCGTGTCCTGGCGGCGGAGGCCGCCGCCGCTGAGCCAGCGGTAGAGCAGATAGATCCCGACGAACGCGGCCAGCAGCCACGCCGCCAAAGCGACAATCGGCACGAATGCCCCCTCCCGATAAGTCTCCCCACCCATCGGTCGCATCTGTCTCGATCCAACACCGATCTTGACATTCGGGTATCAGGAGACATCAAACCGTTACGCGGGGCTACCGGGCTGCCGGACTGTCGGTGGACTGTGCCACTGTAGAAACGTGCGTCAGATACTTCCTCACGCGATCGAGGATCCGGATCTCGTCGCCGCCTACGGTTATCCGCGCTCCCCGTGGCTGCGGCTCAACATGGTGTCCAGCGCCGACGGCGGAGCCTGGCTGAGGGGCGTCTCCGGCGGCCTGTCCGGGGCGGCCGACAAGCGGGTCTTCGGGCTGCTGCGCGGCATGGCCGACGTGGTCCTGGCCGGCGCGCAGACCGCCAGGGCGGAGGGCTACGGGCCGGTCGAGCCGCGGGAGTCCTGGCGCGGCCTCCGGGCCGGCCGCGCGCCGGCGCCGCCGATCGCGGTCGTCACCCGCAGGCTCGACCTCGATCTCGGCGGCCCGCTGTTCACCGCCGCGGCGCCCACCGCGCGGACGATCGTGTTCACCACCGAGGCCGCGCCGAAGGACCGGCGGCTGGAGGCGGCCCGCCACGCCGACGTGATCGTGACCGGCGACGAGCGGGTGGACCTGGGCCGGGCCGTCCGCGAGTTACACGAGCGCGGGCTCGGGCGCGTCCTGTGCGAGGGCGGGCCCCGGCTCAACGCCCAGCTGTCCTCGGCCGGTCTGGTGGACGAACTGTGCCTGACCGTCAGTCCGCTGCTGATCGGCGGTGACGCGGCCCGGATCTTCAACGGGGTCGCCGCCCAGCACGCCCTGGACCTGGCGCACGTGCTGGAGCAAGACGGCTTTCTTTTCTGCCGCTATGTCCGGGAGGGCGCATCATGACGGAGATTTCGGATTTGACGTTGCCGGTGCTGCCACCGGTCTCGCCCATGCTGGCCAAAGCGGTGAAGGGCATGCCGGCGCAGGACGGCTCGCTCTACTACGAGCCCAAGTGGGACGGCTTCCGCTGCATCGTGTTCCGCGACGGCGACGAGGTCTACCTGGGCAGCCGCAACGAGCGCCCGTTCACCCGCTACTTCCCGGAAGTGGTCGAGGCCGTCCGGCGCGAGCTGCCGGAACGCTGCGTGGTGGACGGCGAGATCGTCGTCATGCGCGGCCAGACCCTCGACTTCGACGCCCTCCAGCAGCGCATCCACCCCGCCGCGTCCCGGGTCAAGCTGCTCGCCGAGCAGACGCCCGCCTCCTTCATCGCCTTCGACCTGCTGGCCGTCGGCGAGGAGGACCTGATGGCCGCCCCCTTCGCCGAGCGCCGCGCCCGCCTGGAGGAGATCACCGCCAAGGCCGGCGATTCGGTGCGGCTCACGCCCATCACCACCGTGGAGGAGCGGGCGCTCGAATGGTTCGAGATGTTCGAGGGCGCCGGGCTCGACGGGATCATCGTGAAACCGGCCGGCCTGCCGTACGAGCCGGACAAGCGGACCATGTTCAAGGTCAAGCACGAGCGCACCGCCGACTGCGTGGTCGCCGGCTACCGGGAGCACAAGAGCGGCCCCATCGTGGGCTCCCTGCTGCTGGGGTTGTACGGGGAGGACGGGCGGCTGCACCACGTCGGGGTGTCCGCGTCGTTCCCGATGAAGCGCCGGGAGGAGCTGGTCGCCGAGCTGGCCCCGTACCGGCTCGCCGAGCTGTCGGAGCATCCGTGGGGCGAGTGGGCGTCCTGGGCGCCGAACGGGCCCGGCAACGGCCCGGAGGGGCAGCGGCTGCCCGGCGCGATCTCCCGGTGGAACGCCAAGAAGGACCTGTCCTTCATCCCGCTCCGGCCCGAGCTGGTGATCGAGGTGGCCTACGACCACATGGAGGGGGAGCGGTTCCGGCACACCGCCCAGTTCCGGCGCTGGCGGACCGACCGCACGCCGCAGTCGTGCACGTACGAGCAGCTGGAGAAGCCGATCGCGTACAACCTGGACGACATCCTGGCCCGCTGAGGCCCCGGGAACCGAAACGGCCCCCGTCACTCGCGACGGGGGCCGAACTGGTCCTAGCTGAGCAATTCGGCGTTCAGGGTGATCGTGGTGCCGGTGAGGGCCTTGCTGACCGGGCAGTTGGCCTTGGCCGTCTCGGCCGCCGCCTGGAATTCCTCGGCGGTGAGGCCGGGAACCTGCGCCCGGACGGAGATGACGATGCCGGTGATGCCCTCACCCGGCTGGAACGTCACGTCCGCCTTGGTCTCGACGGACTGCGGCGGGGTCCCCGCCTGAGCCAGCCCGTGCGACAGCGCCATCGAGAAGCAGGACGAGTGGGCCGCCGCGATCAACTCCTCCGGGCTGGTCTTGCCGTTCGCGTCCTGGGAGCGCGAAGCCCACGTCACGTCGAAGGTGCCGACCCCGGAGGTGTCGAGCGACACCGTGCCGGAGCCGTCGAGGAGCGCGCCCTTCCACTGGGTCGTCGCGGTACGCGTGGTCGCCATGGTCGATATCCCTTTCAGTTCAGAGACTGTCACCGCTGACCCTAACGCCGTGGGGTGGGGCTATGCCGAACCGGCATGCCCCTTGCGGGCCTGGGCGGCCTGGTGCGCGCGGTGCTCGGCTCTGACCAGGTCCTCCACGCGGGCGCGCAGCGCCAGGAACGCGGGGCCGCGCCGTACCTCCAGGGTGCGGGGTTCGGGGAGGTCGACGGGGATGTCCTGGCTGATCCGGCCGGGGTCGCTGGACAGGACCAGCACCCGCTGGCCGAGGAAGACGGCCTCCTCGACGTCGTGGGTGACCATGACGACCGTGGTGCCGACGTCCTGCCAGACCTGCCGGATGAACAGCTGCATGTCCTCCTTGGTCTGCACGTCGAGCGCGCCGAAGGGCTCGTCGAGCAGCAGCACCCGCGGCTGGCAGGCCAGCGCCCTGGCGATCGAGACGCGCTGCTGCTGGCCGCCGGAGAGCCGGCCGGGCAGGCTGCCGGCGAAGGCGGTCAGGCCGACCTCCTCCAGCAGCCACCGGACTCGTTCGTCCCGTTCCGCACGGGGCATCCGCATCGACTCCAGGCCGAAGGCGACGTTGCGGGCGACGCTCCGCCACGGGTAGAGCGAGGCCGTCTGGAAGGCCATGCCCCGGTCAGGTCCCGGGCCGAGCACCTCCTGGCCGTCCAGCAGCACCTGGCCGGTCGTCGGGCGGGCCAGCCCGGCGATCAGGCAGAGCAGGGTGGACTTGCCGGATCCGCTGGCCCCGACCACGGTGACGAACTCGCCGGGCTCGATGGCCAGGTCGATGCCGGAGAGCACGGGGACCCCGGGGACGTACTCCCGGCTCACGCCGGTCAGCCGCAACGTCACTGGGACCACCGGCCGACCCGGCCCCGGACCAGGCGGAGCGTGATGTCGATGGTCAGGCCGATCAGCCCGATCACGATGAGGATGGCGAAGATGCGGTCGGTCTGCAGGAAACGCTGCGCCCGCGTGATCCGGTAGCCGAGGCCGGAGGTCGCCGCGATCAGTTCGGCCACGACCACGAAGTTCCAGGCCGCCGCGGCGTTCACCCGCATGGCGTCGAGAATGCCCGGCAGCGCGTACGGGAAGACGACCCGGGAGGCCACCCGGGCCCGGCCCGCGCCGAGGATGGCCGAGACCTCCAGCAGCCGGGCCGGGACCTGCCGGACCACGTCGGCGGTCATCAGCGTGTTGAAGAAGACCACGCCCAGCACGAGCAGCGCGATCTTCGAGGTCTCGCCGATGCCGAGCCAGATGATCAGCAGCGGGATGAAGGCGGAGGCCGGCAGGTAGCGCAGGATGCCGATCACCGGCTCCAGCAGCGGCTGCGCCCAGCCCAGGGTGCCCATCGCGAAGCCGAGCGGCACCGAGATGAGCACGGCCAGGCCGAAGCCCGCGCCGATGCGGCCCAGGCTGGCCAGCAGGTCACCGGGCAGGTCGCCGCTCTCGATCATGGCCAGGCCGGCCGCCCACACGTCCGGCGGGGAGGGCAGGAACGTGTCCGCCACGACGCCGCTCGCGCTCAGCGCCCACCAGGCCACCAGCGGCACCAGGATCGACGCCGCCCGCAGGACCCAGGCGGTCCCGCGGGAGACCTCGGTCTTGAGCAGCTTGACCCGCCGCGCCGCCGTCCTGGGCGCGACCTGCGGCGGGGCGGTGCTCACCATGCGCTCACGGCTGGACCGCCTGCACGAACTTGGGCTCGAACAGGCCGTCCAGCGGCGGGGGGCTGTCCACCAGCTTGGTGGAGACCAGGAATTCGGAGATCAGCTTGGCCTGGGCGGGCAGATCGCTCGCGAACGCCTGCCGGTTCTGCTCCAGACTGAAGATCGTCGTGCCCTTGTCGTACGTCTCGTAGTCGGCGACGCTCACCCCGCCCCGCTTGGCCATGATCTCCAGCGCCTTGGGCCGGTTCGCCGCGATCCACTCGATCGTGTCGAACCAGGTCGAGACCAGGGCCTGCACGGCCTTCTCGTCCCGGCCCAGCAGATCCCTGGTCACCACCAGGTGGTCGGGGATGGCGCCGGGGAAGTCGGCCGAGGTGGCGATGGCCTTGCTGCCCTCCCGCTGGAGCGCGGTCGAGGTGAACGGCGCGAACGCGCCCACGGCGTCCACCTGGCCCGCCACGAACGCGGCCGCCGCCGCGTCCGTCAGCATGGGCGTGAACCGCACGTCCGCCTCGGTCAGGCCCGCCTTGCGCAGCGCGAGCAGCAGCAGATAGTGGTCGACCGTGCCCTGCTCGGCCGCGACCGTCTTGCCCTTGAGGTCGGTCAGCGTCTCGATCCCCGGCCCCGCGATGATCTGGTCGTTGCCGGTGGAGTTGTCGTTCACCAGCACGATGCTCTGCTTCGCGCCGCCGGCGACCGAGGCCAGCGTGTCGTTGAGCGTCTGGCTGTTGGCGTCGATGGTGCCGGTGGCCAGGGCGTTCAGGGAGTCGGTGTAACTGTCGAAATACTTGAGTTCGACCTGCACGCCGTTCTTCTCGAACAGGCCCTGCTCGGCGGCGACCTGCCACGGGAACCAGCCGGGCCACGCGCTGAACCCCAGCGTGATCTTCTGCGCGGCCGGGGCCGCCGAGGGGGCGGCCTCGGGTTCGGCGGCGCAGGCCGTCCCTAACAGGGCGAGGGTGGCCAGGGCGGGCAGTAAGCGACGGAACATCACGCCGCTCCCTTCTTCTTGGGGAGGTGACCCGCGCGGACCAGGCAACCGAGGGTGTCGCAGATCACGCGGGTGGCGATAAGAGAGGTGATGTCGGCGTTGTCGTACGGCGGGGCGCACTCCACCACCTCGATCCCGGCCAGCGGCCGGGCGTCGGCGATGAGCTGGATGAACTTCAGCACCTCACGCGGCAGGAACCCGCCCGGCTCCGGCCAGCCGGTGCCCGGCACGAACGCGGCGTCCAGGCAGTCCACGTCGAACGACAGCCAGACCGCCTCCGCGCCGTCCCAGGCGACCTCCAGCGCGCGTTCGGCCGCGTTCTCGATCCCCATCTCCACGCAGTCGGTCACCGTCATGATCGTCGTCCCGCGCTCGCGGCCCACCTTCACGCCGGGCCGGGGGGCCTGCCAGCCGCCGATGCCGATCTGCACCAGGTTCTTGGCGGGCACGTTGGGGATGTCGGTGGCGTGGAACCACGGCGTGGTGTGCATGCGCTCGTCCAGGTCGGTCTCCTGGGTGTCCACATGCCGGTCGAAGTGGATGATCCCGATGTTGCCGGCGTGGTGCTCGGCGACGCCCCGGACGGTCGGGTAGCCGATGGAGTGGTCGCCGCCGAGGACGACGGGGAACGCGCCGGAGGCGTACACGTGCGAGACGCCCTTCGAGATCTGGTCGAAGGTCTTCTCGATGTTGGCGGGAATGGTGAAGATGTCGCCCAGGTCGCAGACGGTGATGGACTCCCGCAGATCGACCCCCAGCTCGAAGCTGTACGGGCCGTACAGCGCGGAGATCTTCCTGATGCCCTGCGGCCCGAACCGCGTCCCCGACCGGTACGTGGTGCCCCCGTCGAACGGCGCCCCCAGTACGGCGACGTCGTACTCGCCGCACTTTCTGACGTCTTCGACGTAGGGCGCTTTGAGGAAGGTGTTGATGCCGGCGAAGTGCGGCAACTCCCCCCGGGAGAACGTGGGGATCGTGCGGTCCACGATGGAGTCCGCGCCCTGCAGGCCGTACTCCAGGCCGCGGGCGATCTCGCGTTCGTGCATCGTCGTCGGAAGCGACGCCTCACGCTCGACCGCGTACCGGGCCTCGGGTCCGTAGTTGTGGTGGAGATGCCCCACGGTCACTCCTCATCGGGAAAGCCTCAAACAGAGAGGCAGCCTGAATGACTGTCTCCCGGGCTTTTCTCCCGCCGTGGAACGGCCGCCCTCCGGCGACCGCCTGCACCTCTCGGACCAGCCTCCGGCCTCCGGAGCGGAACCCTAGGTGCGCCCCACCCTCCAGGTGAGTCCCCTTCATGACACCGCCGAGCTGTTTCGCCCGTGTTTCTCCCAAGTAGCGGTCAGATGACTCCCGGCAGCGGACATCCTCAGGATTCTGTAGATGGAATCTGCGTAGATTCCATCTACCTACCTACCGATCGCTCGCAGGACGGCGGTGGTGTCGGACAGGTCGGGGAGGACGACGTCGGCGCCGGCGGCCAGGAGGGCGGGGGCGGGGGTGGCGCCGGTGGCTACCGCGACGACTCGGGCGCCGGCGGCGTGGGCGGTGGCGATGTCGCGGAGGGTGTCGCCGACGATGACGGTGTCGGGGCCGCTGTGGCGGTAGCCGAGGTGCTGTTCGGTGCGGTCGAAGGCGTACGCGGGGAGGTCGGTGCGTTCGAAGGCGTCGCCGCCGTACGCGCCGAGGCGGAAGTCGACGTGGTGGTCGAGGCCGAACACCTCCATCTTCAGGACGGCCAGCGGGTAGAGGTTGCCGGTCAGGACCGACTGGCGCACGCCCGGGACGTCGCCCAGCGCGGTCAGCGCGTCGGCCGCGCCGGGCAGCACGTACCCGTTGGCGGCCATGTCGGCGGCACGCGCCCGCAGCTCCAGGGTCAGCAGCTCGATGAAGGCCGCCACCAGGTCGGCGACGGGCTCCACACCGTGGATCCGCATCACCTCCGTCGCGGCGGCCAGTTCCGTACGCCCGTCGAACTGCCAGGGCTGATCCAGTACGAGACCGGTCGCCTTCTGGAACGCCGTGGCGTACGCCGGGCGCGCCACGGAACCGGCGTCGATCAACGTGTGATCGATGTCCCAGAGCACCAGCAGCGGCTCAGCCATGGTGCGGGATGTGGTCGATGATCGCGGTCACGTCGGCGTTCTGCAGGGTGCCGTACGCGCCGGGGTGGTTGCCGGTGAGGCGGGACGCGCAGAAGGCGTCGGCGAGCGGGGCCGGGGCGTGGCGGATCAGGAGGGACGCCTGGAGGAGCAGGGCCATCTGCTGGGCCAGGTGGCGGGCGTCGGACTCGGTGGCGGTGGTGAGGGTCTTCTGGGTGTCGGCGACGGCGGTGGTGACGCGAGGATCGTCGGCCAGGGAGACTTCGGCGAAGAAGGCCTCGACGGATTCGGGCTGGCGGGTGAGCACGCGCATCAGGTCGAGGGCGGCGACGTTGCCGGAGCCCTCCCAGATGCCGTTGAGGGGGGATTCGCGGAACAGGCGGGGCATGCCGGACTCTTCGACGTAGCCGTTGCCGCCGAGGCATTCGAGGGCTTCGGCCGCGTGGCCGGGGGCGCGTTTGCAGATCCAGTACTTGGCGGCGGCCAGTGCCGTACGGCGGAAGAGGCCTTCGGGGGCGGAACCGGCGACGGCGCGGTCGGTGGCGCCGGCGAGGCGCGTCATCAGGAGGGTGGCGGCCTCGGATTCGAGGATGAGGTCGGCGAGGACGTTGCGCATGAGCGGCTGGTCGACGAGCGCGCGGCCGAAGGCGTGGCGGTGGCGGGTGTGGTGGACGGCGCGGGTGACGCCGAGGCGCATGCCGGCCGCGGAGCCGATCACGCAGTCGAGGCGGGTCATGTTGACCATCTCGATGATGGTCCGGACGCCGCGGCCCTCCTCGCCGACGAGGTGGGCGATCGCGCGCGAGTACTCGACCTCGGCGGAGGCGTTCGAACGGTTGCCCAGTTTGTCCTTCAACCGCATCAGGCGCATCGTGTTGAGCGAGCCGTCGGGGAGCACGCGGGGGAGCAGGAAGCAGGACAGGCCGCCGGGCGCCTGCGCGAGGACCAGGAAGGCGTCGCACATCGGGGCGGAGTTGAACCATTTGTGCCCGGTGAGGGCGTAGGTGCCGTCGTCGAGGGGCTCCGCGACGGTGGTCCCGGCGCGTACGTCGGAGCCGCCCTGCTTCTCGGTCATCGCCATTCCGGCGAGCACACCGCGCTTCTCCGACATGGGACGAAGCCCGGAATCGTAGGTACGCGACGCCAGCAACGGCTCCCAGGAAGCGCACAGCTCCGGCGAATGCCGCAACGCGGCCACCGACGCGTACGTCATGGAGATCGGGCACCCGTGCCCGGCCTCGACCTGCGACCACACGAAGAACTTGGCCGCCCGCGCCACATGTGCCCCCGGCCGCGCCGACGTCCACGGCGCCGCGTGCAGCCCGTTCTCGACGGCGACCGCCATCAGTTCGTGCCAGGCCGGATGGAACTCCACCTCGTCGATGCGGTTCCCGTAACGGTCATGCGTCCGCAGCACCGGCGGGTACTCGTTGGCGAGCCGCCCCCACTCCTGCGCCCGCTCGGATCCGCCCAGCACCCCGAGCTGGCGCAGCTCCCCGGCGGCCCAGCCGGCGCCCTCCCGGTCAAGCGACGACAGCAGAGTTGGATCAGCCGAGATATCGTGTCCGACATACGGAGGCGGCTGATTGATCACTTCATGTGTCACTTGATCGACTCCTAACCGGAAATGTCCTCATCCATCTCAACATCTCACGCGAATAGTGCGATGCTCGGGTCGCGCGGACGAACCGATGCTCAGCAGGGGAGGTGCCAGTGGAGGCACCGGTTGTCGACGACCGTCTGCTCCACCAGCGCGTCGTGGGTGGAGACGAGGCCGCCCTCGGCGAACTCTACGACCGCTTCGCCGCACTGATCTTCGGTCTGGCCGTACGCGTGACCCGGGACCGGGCGGTCGCCGAGGACATCGCCCAGGAGGTTTTCGTCACCTTCTGGGAGCGTCCGCTGGCGTACGACCCGGAACGCGGCTCGCTGCGCGCGTGGCTGGCCACGATCGCGCACCGGCGGGCCGTCGATCACGTCCGCGCCGAGGAGCGGCGCAAGGTCAGCGTGCTCGGGCCCCGCGTGTACGAGCGCCCGGGCGAACTGGAGGACACCGTCCTGGCCGCCGACGAGGCGACCCGGGTACGGGAGGCGGTGGCCACCTTGCCCGACGCCCTGCGCGCGGTGATCGAACTCGCGTACTACCAGGGCCGGACCTATCGTCAGGTAGCGGAGGAACTGGCCATCCCGGAGGGGACCGCGAAGTCCCGTATCCGGCTCGGCCTGCGAAAACTCGCCGAATCCCTGGGAGGGGAGCAACCATGAGGAGGCGGCGATGAGTCTTGAACGTCTCTACCTGGACGCTTTGGCCGAGACGCCCGAAGCGCCGTCGTCCCGCGCGCGCCTGCTGGCCGCCGCCGGTTCGCGCCGCCGGCCCGCCGCGTCCGTTCCCGCCTGGGCCTCGCCGTACGCGGGACGGGTGGCCGCCATGGACGCCCTGCTGGCCTCCGCCGAGCGCTGGGACCAGGTCGTCGTCGAAGGCTGGACGCTCCAGGAACTGGTCGCCCACCTGGCCGCCAAGGACGGGCTGCTCGCCGACGCCATCGGCGCCCCCGTGCTCGGCCCTCCGATCGGCGTGAACGAGGCGCTGGCCAGGACCCACGAACTCCAGGACTTCGAGCGGCAGCGCACGCCCGAGCAGACCCGGCATTCCTGGCGCGACCAGGCCGACGCGATCTGCGCCCACCTCCCCGGAGTCGACCCCGACCAGGTCGTGGCCCCGGGCGGCACCCCTTTCGCGATCCGTGACCACCTGCTGGCGCGCATGCTCGAAACCTGGATCCACACCGACGACGCGGCCAACCTCAACGGCCTGCGGCTCCCGCACCCCGTCGCCGAGCACATCCACCCGACCGCCGACTTCTGCGCCCGCCTCGTCCCCTGGACGATGCTCCTGACCGGCTTCGACGCGACATCCCGCACGGTACGGCTCACGCTCACCGGACCCGGCGGCGGTGACTGGCACGTGCCCCTGGACGTGTCCCACGTGGCCGCGCCGTACCGGGGCGAGTCCGCCGACGTCACGCTCACCTGCGACGTCGTCGGCTTCTGCTTCCTGCTCGGCGGCCGTGGCGACGGCTTCACCTGGGATGTCGAAGGCGATCAGTCCCTCGCCGCCGACCTCTTCACCGCCGCCCCGGCCCTGTCCGGCCCCTGATCCTCCCGGCTCAGGCCGCGCCCTCGGGCGTACGCGCAATTGACAGATTATTTTGTCAAATGATTGCATGGGCGGGTGGCTGAGATGGTGCTCATGGACGAGCCGGAGCGGGTGCGGACGGCTCTGTCGCCGCCGCGGCGGCAGATCCTCGAACGCCTGCGTGAACCCGGGTCCGCCGCCCAGGTGGCCGCCGAGCTGGGCCTGCCGCGCCAGCGCGTCGGGTACCACTTCCGGGTGCTGGAGCAGGCCGGGCTGATCGAACTCGTCGAGGAGCGCCCGCGCCGGGGCTGCGTCGAGCGGATCATGCGGGCGAGCGCCAACGCCCTCCTCGTGGACCCCGGGGTGCTCGTCCGGGACGCCTTCACGGCGATCGCCGACCGGCACGCCGCCGAGCACCTGGTCGACGTGGCGGCGGGGACCGTCCGCGACGTGGCCCGGATGAGCGCCGCGGCCGAACGGCAGGGCGTCCGGCTGCTCACCTTCACCCTGGAGGCCGAGGTGCGGTTCGGGGAGCCCGGCGACGTGCACGAGTTCACCGACCAGCTCGCCGCCGCCATCGCCCAGGTGGCCGCGCGGTTCGACCGTCCCGGCGGCCGCCCCTACCGGTTGGTCGCCGGTGGGCACCCGGCGCCCCATCCGTCCCGACCCGAGGAACCCAGATGAGCGAAGAGCGATTCGTCGTTGATGTCACCATCGCCGCGCCGGTGGACGCCGTGTGGCGGGCCCTGCGCGAGCCCGAGGAGATCCGGCGCTGGCACGGCTGGCACTTCGACGGCCTCGACAAGGAGATCGAGGTCATCTACCAGGAGAACGTGACCGAGTCCGCGGCGGAGCGCTGGCTGGAGCTCCAAGGTAAGGACCGCTTCGAGCTGACCGACCTGGGGGAGACGACCCGCCTCAGGCTCACCCGCGCCCCCAAAGGCGACAATCCCGACTGGGACGCCTACTACGACGACATCAACGAGGGCTGGATCACCTTCCTCCACCAGCTCAGGTTCGCCCTCGAACGCCACCCCGCCGCCGACCGCCGCACCGTCTTCTCCTCCGGTACGGCTCCCGCCGACGTCTTCGACCTGGCCGGCCTCACGGCCGTCGCCGACCTGCCCCCGGGCACCCCGTACGCGGCGGGCGGCCTGACCGGCGAGATCTGGTACCGCTCGGCCAACCAACTCGGCGTGACCGTGGCCGAATGGGGCGACGGCCTCCTCGTCGCCGGCCGGGGGAGCGGCGGCAACGCGATGCTCGTCCTCACCACCTACGGCCTCGACGACCCGACCTTCGCCGGCCTCGAAGCCCGCTGGGGTTCCCTGCTCAGTGGGTGAGGTCGGGGAGATCCAGGTTGAGCAGGGTGGCGGCCTCCAGGGCCAGCTCGCGGATGTACTCGTCGTCGGGGTCGTCCTGGTCGGTCTCGCAGAGGACGCGGTGGATGGCGTCGATGGCGCGGCGGTCGTGGCGGGCGGCCAGCGCGGCGGCGGCCTCGGCCGTGGTGCTCAGGTCCGGGTCACTGACGCGGTCGTGGAGCGCTTCCAGGACGGCGTCGCCGTCGAAGCCGTCACCCAGGGCGGCCAGCCCATGGGTGGCGTAGTCGCGGATCTCGGCCGACGGATGCCGGGAGAGGCCGATCAGGCAGGTCAGCCCTTCGGCGTGGCCGGGCGTCAGCACGGCGGACAGGGCGATTGCATCCCGGACGGAGTGCTCCCGGCCCGGCCTGCCGATGATCGCCAGGACCTCGGGCAGCGCTCTCGGGTCGCCCTGCTGCCCCAGCGCCCCCAGCACCGACTCCACGACCCGCGGATCCTGCTCCCGCTCGGCCAGCCCCTGCAACACCGGCAGCGTGCGCTCCAGATACGGCCGGTCGTCGGCCGTGAACCCGAACTGCGACAGCACGTCCACCCCGAAATCCCGGGTCACCGGATCAGACGAGGCGCACAACTCCACCGCCGCCCCGAACGTCTCCTCGTCATGCCGGTTCTGCACCGAATGCACGGCCGCCCACCACGTCTCCCCACCCTCATCCCGATCCCGGTACGGCACGGCCCGCGCCATCAGCTCCGCGACCGGCGTCCGGATGCCCAGCGCGTCCTCCAGGATCGTCGCCACGGCCGCGTGCCCGCGCTGGATGGCCAGCCGGGTGCCGTCCGCCTCGACCTCCACCAGCTCGGTCCCGTCGGCGGCGTGCGACCGGCTGACCACGATCACCCTGCCCTCCTGGTCGGCGGACTCCGCCGACTCCTTCGCCTCGACGTTGGCGTCAATGCGCGAGGTCAGCAGCGCCTCCAGGTCGGCCTCCGACAGCTCCCGCGCGATCTCCAGCGCGGTGAGGCCGCCGTCATCGGGTTTCGCCGGGTCCGCGCCGTGTTCCAGCAGGGACCAGACGATCCCGTACGCCCCGAACCGGGCGGCGGCGGTGAGGGGGGTGTGCGGGCAGCCCGCGTCGGGGTTCGCGCCGCCGTCGAGCAGCACGTCGGCCGTGGCCAGGTGGCCGAGGCCGGCCGCCCAGAGCAGCGCCGTCCAGCCGTCCTCGGCCGCGTCGGGGTTGGCGCCCCCGTCCAGCAGGGCGAGCACGGCCTCGTCGTGGTCCCAGCAGGCGGCGGCGCACAGCGGCAGGCCCTCGTCGGGGCCGTGACTGGGCAGGTCGGGATCCGCGCCGTACTCCAGCAGCAGGCGGATCATGTCGCCGTTGCCGTGCACGGCGGCCTCGTAGAGCGGGGTGGTGCCGCGATCGGGGTTCAGGTCCACGCCCGGGCGGAGCAGCGCACGCACCCGGACCAGGTCGTCTTCCGCCACCGCGGTCATCAGCTCACTGCCTGTCACGGTTCCATCGTCACACAGTCGCGAAGCTCCTCACGCCAGCGCCCGGAATCGTTCCTAGGGAGGAGAGAGTCTGCCGCGGGCGGGGGCTAGATTCGTGGGTATGAACGAGCCAGGCGGAATGCGCGCTTCGGACGCGGAGCGCGAAGCCGTGGTCGAGCGGTTGCGGGACGCGTCGGTGGAAGGGCGGCTGACCCTCGCCGAGCTCACCGAGAGGACCGAGGCGGCCTATCTCGCCCAGACACATGCCGAACTGGCGCAGATCACCGCCGATCTGCCCGCCGGCGCGGGCGGTCCGGCCCCGTTACCGGTCACGCCCCCGGCCAAGGGCAAGGCCAGGCGCTGGTTCGTGGCCGTGATGGGCGACACCAAGCGGCGCGGCAAATGGCGGATCGACCAGGAGATCGGGGTCGTCTGCGTGATGGGCGACGTCGTGCTCGACCTGCGGGAGGCCGAGGTCCGCAGCAACGAGGTGGACATCGTCGCCACCAGCGTGATGGGCGACGTCAAGATCATCGTGCCGGACGGCGTGGACGTCGAGCTGTCCGGCATGTCGATCATGGGCGACAAGAAGGTCAAGGTCGTCGAGGCGCCGCCCGGCCAGAACGTCCCGGTCGTCCGCGTCCGCGGCTACGCCATCATGGGCGACATCAAGATCATCGGTGACTCCCGCGCCGAGCCCATCAAGCGCACCTGGGCCGCCTGGAGCGACTGGTGGCTCGACCGCCGCCGCCAGGCCGACCACGAACTGGGCAACCCCGCCCACAACGCCCTCCGCGACGCCCACACCGCCTGGCTCCAGATCAACCGCGGTTCGCCCCCACCCCAGCCCCCTCCACCGTCCCCTCCGCCGCCTCCGCCGCCTGCCCCCGACCCGTCTCGCTGGTAAACCGTCAGTTGTCGAAGCAGTCGCCGCCGCCCGTGTACTCGGCCCACATCAGTTCCGGGCTGGGGATCGGCCAGCGCAGTTTGAGGCACCGGTTCGTGTGGGCCGCGTACTTGAGCACCGGGGCGATCATCGCGTACTTCGCGGCGACCGCGAGGACGCACACGCCGCCCGCCAGCGGTGTCGCGGCCACGGCGATGCCGCCGCAGACCGCACCGGCGATGTAGGTCACGTCACCGCTCAGGTCCTTCAGATATCTGGTGAAATCCCGCGAGAAGATCACATCGCAGGTGAGGATGCCGCAGTTGGCCTTGGCATTCGTGCCCGGCAAACCGGGCAAACCGGGCAAACCGGCATCCGCCAGCGCCGGCGACACTCCCGTGATCATGAGGGAACCCGCGGTCACCGCGGAAATCACGGCAGTACGAACTGAGTGCTTGATCGTCATGATCGGCGGTCTCCCCGGATGAGCGTCTCCGGACAGCCAAACCACGGACACGATATCCCCAGATGTTCCACGGAACGCCGTCTCACCAGGCATGTGATCGCCGTCCCAAAACGACCCCGGGACCCGCATGCCGGCGCGTGCTAGCCGGCCGGAGGTACCTCCTCGGCCCGGCCGATGGCATCCAGCGCCGCTGAGTCCGTGACGACGATGTGGCGGTAGCCGGTGACGATGATGCCTCTCCGGCGTAGGTCGCTTATCGCCCGCTGAACGCTGGGCTCGGTCGCATCGATCAAGGTGGCGATGTCCGCATGGCTCAAGGGCACCTCGATCCTGATTCCCGACTCTGTCCGGCGACCGTGCGCGGCGGCCAGAGCGTCGAGTGCTCGCGCGAGCCTGATCAGGACCGACACGCCGGAGAACTCGGTTCTCTGCCGCACGATCAGGCGGAGCTTCCTGACGATGAAGCGCGCCATCGCCCGTTCCGCCTGCTGATGATGGTCGAGGAAGAGGGACAGGTTCTTCCCGTGGAGCACCTGTGTCACCACTCGTGACGCGGCCACGGCGGCCTCCAGTTGAGGACCGCCGTCCAGCGAGCTCTCCATCCCGATCATGTCACCGGCCCCCGCGACGGTCAGGAGAACAGGCCGCCCGTCGTCCGAGGTGCCGTGGAGTTTGACGAAACCCTCCAGCACCAGGAACGCCGCGGAGACGGAGGAGTTGCCGGCGATCAGGTGGTCGCCGGGGCCGAAGACCCGGCGCATGCCCCTGGCGAGGAGAGGGTCACGCAGGTCGGGAGGGAGCATGCCCATGAAGCTGTCCCGGGGCCAGGAGACGACCTGACTCTGGTGGTCTCCGCCCCGGGCGATGACCTCCTGCCTCGTCCAGTGGGCGAGGTTCGCCTCCGCGGCGAGCGTGTCAGGATGCCCGGCGCCCGAGACACGCGTGCGGATCGGCACCAGCGCGGTGTACTCCTCCCGCGCCCGGGCCGCGTCCCCCGCCTCTCCGGTCCAGCCGGCCAGTTCGGCCCGTGCGCCGAGCGTCTCGGGATGTTCCGGGCCGAGCACGCGTTCGATGATCGGGAGCAGCGTGGTGAACCTCTGCCGGGCGTCGGCCGCGTCCCCCGCCCGGCCCGTCCACGTCGCCAGGTGGGCGCGGGTGCCCAGGGTGTCGGGATGCGCGTCGCCCGAGACACGCCGGCGGACCGGCAGCAGCGCGGCGAGCTGGTCCCGCGCGGCGGCGGCGTCCCCTGTCTGTCCCGCCCAGTACGCCAGGTTCGCCTGCGCGGTGAGCGTGTACGGATGCTCGGCACCCAGGACCCGTACGCACACGGGCAGCAGGTCGCCGTACTGCTCTCGGGCGCGGAGCGCCTCTCCGGCCAGGCCGGTCCAGGTGGCGAGGTCGGCCCGCGCGGCCAGCGTGTCGTGGTGCTCCGGTCCCCGCGCGTCGCGGATGGCCTCGTACCGCTGCTGTTGCAGGGTCCTGGCCGTGGTGTAGTCGCCGCTGGCGCCCAGATAGCCGATGACCTGCTTCATGGCGGGCGAACCCGGGGGCAGGACGCTGCGGGCGTGGGCCAGCAGCCGCCCGTACGCCGGCCAGTTGCCAATCGCCTTCGGGTCGGCGGGCAGCGCCTGCGTGAGCAGGTCGGCGGCCTGACTCCGGACGACGGCCTGCTCCTTGGGAGTGAGACCGACCAGGGTGACGGCCTGGACCAGGCGGTGGACCGTGACCGTGTCCTCACCAATGGTGATCATGTTGTACGAGGCGAGCAGCCCGAGCGCGCTCCCGATCTGAACCTCGTCGCTGCCACGCAGCTGATGGAGAACACCGATGGGCAGCTGGTCCGGGGCATAGCAGGACAGCAGCTCCAGCAGCTGGGGCGCGAGCGGATCCAAGTCGGCGATCCGGGTCCGGGTGAGAGCCCACACCTGGGCGATGACGCGTTTGGCGTCCTCCCCGACGGCGGTCACCTGGTGCGCGCGGGCAGGCGAGTCACGCAGCAGCCAGCGGTAGGCGGTCACGCCGATCCCCGGGGTGTGCGCGATGAACGCGGCCGCCTGCGTCAACGCCAGCGGCAGGAAGCCCAGGTCGTGGGCGAGCTCGGCGAGCTCCTCGGCGGACGCGTCCGTGCCGATCAGATCGGCGAGCAGCCGCGCGGCGGCGCCGGGGGTGAGGACGTCCAGGTCGATGGGCGTGCAGCCGTGCTCACGCCAGCCGACTCCCAGCCGGGTGGTGATGAGGATATGGCCTCTGCCGCTGAGCTGGGCGAGGTGGCTCTGCACGTGCGCGGGATCCTCGACGTTGTCGAGGACCAGCAGCCATCCGTCATGGTTCGTCAGCCACGCCAGCGCCCACGCCGCGGCCTCGTCCACGGTCGCCTGGCCCGCCGCCACCGAATGCGATCCCGCGCAGATCGCGCGCGCCAGACCGGCGAGGAAGATCTCGATCTGCTCCGGGCTGTCCGCCTCGGCCCACCACACCACCCGATACCGGTCCCGGTACCGGGTCGCGTACTGCAACGCGAGCTCGCTCTTGCCGATCCCGCCCAGCCCGAGCAACGCCGCCTGGGCGATCACGCCTACCCGGCCCGCGCCGCCGCCCGCGTTCGCGGGGACCAGAGCTCGCCCGATCCGCTCCAGAGCTTGGTCGCGGCCCACGAACACCGCTGCCGGCCGGCGCGGCAACCCGGTCAGGCCGGCGGGCGCGACCGTGGTGATCGCGTCCGGCAGCGGAGGGCGCGCGGACAGCTGTGGCGCGCTGATGGACACATCACGCGCCGATCCGATCCGGTACGCGCCACCGCCGACCGTGGAGTGGGTCAGGGTGACGCCCTCAGATGGGCCAGGAGAGTCGGCCTGCCGTCCTGAGCTGCTCACGCCACCAGGGTGGCGAACCGGCGCGGCCCGGGCAGCCGTGATTACCAACCGTTACCAACATGCCACTGACTTATAGGCAACGGCCGTCACGCGGTGACGGCGTGGAGCCCGTCCCGGGCGGAAACGGCCCGGCTTCCCCGGATAAGGGCTTCCTCGTACCGCCGGAGGATCAGCGTGGTGAGTTCCGGGGCCGCGCCCAGGACGTCCGACACCGTGTGGGCGCCCGCGGCCGTGGTCTGCCGGGTGACCTTGTCGGCGAAGTAGCCGGGAGCCAGCAGGTAGGGGGCGACGACCACGCGGGGAGCGCCGGCGCGGAGCAGGCGCGTGACCTCGGTGGCCGGGTCGGGAGCGGTCGCGGAGGCGAAGGCCGGGGTCACCGACCACCAGGATCGGGTACGGGACCACTCGGCGGCCATGCGCGTGATCGTGCCGTTGGCGCGCGGGTCGCTCGAACCGGCCGACACGAGCACGACGGCGGTCTCGGGATCGCCGAGGGGGACGCCGGCCTCGGTCAGGCGGCGTTCCAGGGCGGCCACCAGCAGCGGGTCCGGGCCGAGCGCGTCGCCCACGTGCACGGACAGGCGCGGGCGGCGGCAGGCGGCCTCCCGGAGGGCGGCCGGGATGTCCACCCGGGTGTGGTACGCGGCGGTGAGCAGCAGCGGCAGGACCACGGCCGTGTCGAGGGTGGCCAGAGCACTGGCGAGGGTGGGCGGGGCGTGGTCCAGGTAGGCGGTGCGGACGTCCAGGCCGGGACGCGTCAGCCGTACCCGGTCCAGGAGGGTCGCGATGACGGCGGCGGCGCGCGGGTCGCGGGACCCGTGTGCCACCGCCACCAGCGGGATTACAGGTGAATGCCGCATTCGATCTTTCCTAGGCCGGCCCAGCGGCCGGCGCGGGGGTCCTCACCGGGCGCGACCTGGCGGGTGCAGGGCGCGCAGCCGATGGAGGGGTAGTTGTCGTAGTGCAGCGGGTTGATCAGGACGCCGTTGTCGGCGATGTAGTTGTCGACGTCCTCCTGGGTCCAGCGGGCGATGGGGTTGACCTTGACCATCTGCCGCTTCGCGTCCCACTCCACCACGCGGGTGTTCGCCCGGGTGGGCGACTCGTCCCGCCGAATCCCCGACACCCACGCCAGGTACGGCTCCAGCGCCCGGTTGAGCGGCTCCACCTTGCGGAGAAAGCAGCACAGGTCGGGGTTGCGGCCGTACAGGCGGGGGCCCAGGTCGCGGTCCTGCTCGGCGACCGTCCGGGACGGGGTCACGTTGATCACGTTGACCGGGTAGACGGCCTCGACCGCGTCCCGGGTGCCGATCGTCTCCGCGAAGTGGTAGCCGGTGTCGATGAACAGCACGTCCACGCCCGGCTTCACCCGGCTGACCAGGTCGATCAGCAGGGCGTCGCTCATCGAGGAGGTGAGACAGAGGCGGTCGCCGAACGTGGCCGCAGCCCAGCGGATGATCTCGCGCGCGGGGGCGTCCTCCAGGAACTCGGACGCCGACTCGACGATGCTCTGCAGGTCGAGGACGCCGCGCTGGCGCTCCAAGCCGACTTCGATGTCCACCAATGTCATCTCAATTACTCCTCATCACGTCGTGGGGGTTACGAACGCACGCCTATACCGAGAAATTTCACCCGGAACGCGCGGGCGCAGGCCCGGCAGTACCACCCGTACGGCTCCTCGTCGGAGACGTAGGGCTCCAGGTCCTCGTCGCCGCAGTACGGGCAGTAGAACGGGACGGCGCGCTCGCTCACTTGAGGTCGCTCTCGTCGGCCCGCTGGACCCATTCGGCGAAGGTCTCGCCGTCGTTCTTCTGTTTGCCGAAGTTGGAGACCACGCGCTCCACGTAGTCGGGCAGCTCCTCGGCGGTGGCCTTCAGGCCGCGGACCTTGCGCCCGAAACCGGGCGTGGCGCCCAGCGAGCCGCCCAGGTGGATCTGGAAGCCCTCGACCTGCTCGCCCCGGTCGTTCACGACGAGCTGGCCCTTCAGGCCGATGTCGGCGACCTGGATGCGGGCACAGGAGTTGGGGCACCCGTTGACGTTGATGGTCAGCGGGTCCTTGAAGTCGGGGAGCCGGTTCTCCAGCTCGTGGATGAGCGTGGTCGCCGTCGCCTTGGTCTCGACGATGGCGAGCTTGCAGTACTCGATGCCGGTGCAGGCCATCGTCTGGCGGCGGAACGTGGACGGGTTGACCTGGAGGTCGGCCGCCTCCAGCTCGGCCACGGCCGAGTCCACCAGGCCGGGCGCGATGTCCAGGATGACCATCTTCTGCTCGACCGTGGTGCGGACCCGGTCCGAGCCGTGCCGCTCGGCGATGTCGGCGATCCGGTGCAGGGTGTCACCGTCCACGCGGCCCACCTTGGGGGCGAAGCCGACGTAGAAGTTGCCGTCCCGCTGCGGGTGCACGCCCACGTGGTCGCGCCGGCCGCCGCGCGGCAGCGCGGGAGCGGGGCCGTCGGGCAGCTCGTAGCCGAGGTACTCCTTCTGGAGCACCTCGCGGAAACGCTCGGGGCCCCAGTCGTTCATCAGGAACTTGATCCGGGCGCGGTGGCGCAGGCGGCGGTAGCCGTAGTCGCGGAAGATGCCGACCACGCCGCCGTACACGTCGGCCACCTGGTCGGGGCGGACGAAGACGCCGAGCCGCTTGCCGATCATCGGGTTGGTGGACAGGCCGCCGCCCACCCAGGCGTCGTAACCGGCCTCGCCGGCCTCGTTGACCACGCCGACGAAGGCGACGTCGTTGATCTCGTGCACGGTGCAGTGGGCCGGGCACCCGCTGACCGCGGACTTGAACTTGCGCGGCAGGTTCGAGAAGGCCTTGTCGCCGATGAACCGCTCGTAGATCTCGGCGACCTGCTCGGTGCCGTCGATGACCTCGTCCACGTCCACGCCCGCCAGCGGGCAGCCGAGGATCACGCGCGGGGTGTCGCCGCAGGCCTCGGTGGTGGACAGGCCGACCTCTTCGAGCCGGCGCCAGATCTCCGGGACCGACTCCACCTCCACCCAGTGCAGCTGCACGTTCTGGCGGTCGGTGATGTCGGCGGTGCCCCGGCCGAACTCGTTGGAGATGTCGGCGATGACCCGCAGCTGCCGCAGGCTCAGCTGGCCGCCGTCGATCCGGATACGGAGCATGAAGTAGCGGTCGTCCAGCTCCTCCGGCTCCAGGATCGCCGTCTTGCCGCCGTCGATGCCGGGCTTGCGCTGGGTGTAGAGGCCGTACCAGCGCATCCGGCCGCGCAGGTCGGCGGGGTCGATGGAGTCGAAGCCGCGCTTGGAGTAGATGTCGATGATCCGCTGACGGACGTTGAGGCCGTCGTCGTTCTTCTTGTTCTCCTCGTTCTTGTTCAGCGGTTCCCGATAGCCGAGGGCCCACTGGCCTTCGCCACGCGGGCGCTTGTGGTGCCGGTTGCCTGGGCGGGCCGGGGTGCTCATGGCTGGTCCTTTTCGAAGGAGCTGGGGCACGGGCGGCGCAGTAGCAGGCTTCCTCCCGCCTCGCCGTCGAGTGCGGGGGCACAAAAAAGACGCCTGCTCACGCGCCCACGATCAAGAGAAGGGGGCGACGGTCAACGGGCGTCGTAACAGATGGCGCTGCGGACACGCAGAAGGTCGACGTGGCGTCGCACGACGAGCATCGGATCCGCAGGCATGTCCCAAACGATACCTCGCGTACCACAGATGTCCAAGTTCGGTCCCACAGTTTGGGACGCCGGTCCAGGGCCGGGTTGGTTAAAACTTGACCTCGGGAAATCCCGGTGGTGTAGGGCCGCCCGAGCTTCCGGCCGCCGGTTTCGGTGCGCGCTGCTGCCCTGAGCGGTCCCGGGACCGTATTCTGGGCTGCTAATGATCCGTGCTATCCGGCCACGTAGCGGGTAGTCCATGGTCGAGCCCGGGATTCCCACGAACACGGTTGGGTGCCATGACGTCCACCGACGCGCCGTCGCGTAGGCCCCGCCATCCGGCGGGGCACAAGTCACGCTTCGGCATGGCGCGCGCCAGAGCCGGGATGGAGCGCCTGGCCGGCACGGGGTTCTGGTCACTGGTCAAGACCACGACCCTGGCGGGCGTCAACTACCGGGTCACCGGCCTCGCGGGCGAGGCCGCCTTTTTCGCGCTGCTGTCGCTGCCGCCGTTCGCGCTCGGGCTGCTGGGCGTGCTCGGCCACCTCAGCGGCATGCTGGGCCACGAGACCATCGTCGCCATCCGGCGGTCGGTGATCCAGAACGCCGACCTGCTGTTCAGCCCCGACGCGATGAAGAGCGTGGTCGAACCGCTGCTCAGCGACGTGCTGGACGGCGGCGAGGTGTCGCTGATATCGGTCGGCTTCCTGCTCTCGCTCTGGTCGGGGTCCCGCGCCCTGTTCGTGTACGTGGACCTGATCTCCATCGCGTACGGACTGGGGGAGACCCGGGGCATCATCAGGACCCGCCTGATGTCGTTCGGCCTCTACCTGGCCGCCCTGCTGATCGGCCTGGTGGTGATGCCGATCCTGGTGATCGGCCCGACCCTGCTGGCCAACGCGCTGCCCGGCTACGAGGGGCTGGTCGGCATCCTGTACTGGCCGGTCGTGGTGGTCGGCTCGGTGCTCATGCTGACCATGCTCTACCACGTCAGCGTGCCGATGCGGACCCGCTGGTGGCGGGAGGTGCCCGGCGCGGTGCTCGCGCTGGTCATCTGGATCCTGTGCGCCGCCGTGCTGCGCGAGGTGCTGGCCGCCTGGTTCCAGCCGCTCTCCATCTACGGCTCGCTGGCCGCGCCGATCGCCGTGCTGCTCTGGCTGTACATCACGGCCCTGGCCGTGCTCATCGGGGCCACCCTCAACGCCGAGGTGGACCGGCTCTGGCCGCTGGCCGGATCCGGTCGCCAGGGGAGCGCCGAGTAGTCTCCGAGTAGTCTCCGAGTAGTCCCGGCCGTGCGGACGGCTCCGATAGGGTGGCAGGGTCGCGACTGGCGCTGACGTCGCCCTGCGGGCGCGTCGCTAGGTGGGGCACCACCGGGAAGCGAACCTGCGGAGGCCGTGCGCCTGGGTCACCGCGGCTGTCAACGTGGACAAGGAAGGCGCCATGGCTGAGAACTCGCTGCACGTCGTCGATCCGCAGATCGCCGAGCTGATCAAGGCGGAGGAGCGGCGGCAGACCGACACCGTCAAGCTGATCGCCTCGGAGAACTACGTCTCCAAGGCCGTCCTCGCGGCCACCGGCACCGTGCTGACCAACAAGTACTCCGAGGGTTACCCGGGCAAGCGGTACTACGAGGGCCAGCAGGTCATCGACCAGATCGAGTCCCTCGCCATCGAGCGGGCCAAGTCCCTGTTCGGGGTCAACCACGCCAACGTGCAGCCGTACTCGGGTTCGCCCGCCAACCTGGCCATCTACCTGGCCTTCCTCAAGCCCGGCGAGACCGTGATGGGCATGGGCCTCCCGTTCGGCGGCCACCTCACCCACGGCTGGTCGGTCTCCGCCACCGGCAAGTGGTTCAACCCGGTGCGGTACGGCGTGCGCCAGGACACCGGCCGCGTCGACATGGACGAGGTCCGCGACCTGGCCCTCAAGGAGCGCCCCAAGCTGATCTTCTGCGGCGGCACGGCGATCCCGCGCACCATCGACTTCCCGGCCTTCGCCGAGATCGCGCGCGAGGTCGGCGCGGTGCTGGCCGCCGACATCGCGCACATCGCCGGCCTGGTCGCGGGCGGCGCCCACCCCTCGCCGGTCGGGCACGCGGACGTTATCTCCACGACCACCCACAAGACGCTGCGCGGCCCCCGCGGCGCGATGCTCATGGCCACCTCCGACGAGCACGCCACCGCGCTCAACAAGGCCGTCTTCCCCGGCCTGCAGGGTGGCCCGCACAACCACACGACCGCCGCCATCGCGGTGGCCCTGCACGAGGCCGCCACCGAGGACTTCCGCGACTACGCCCGCCAGGTCGTGCTGAACGCGCGGGCCCTGGCCGAGGAGCTGATCGCGCGCGGCTTCGACCTGGTCTCCGGCGGCACCGACAACCACCTGATCCTGATGGACCTGACCCCCAAGGGCGTCGGCGGCAAGCCGGCCGCCCAGGCGCTGGACAAGGCCGGCCTGGAGACCAACTACAACTCAGTCCCCTTCGACACGCGCAAGCCGTTCGATCCGTCCGGCATCCGGATCGGCACCGCCGGGGTGACCAGCCGGGGCATGGGCGTGACCGAGATGCGGCAGATCGCCGCGTGGATGGACCAGGTGGTCTCCGCCCTGGCCAAGGACGAGGACGAGGCCAAGCACGTCATCCTGCGGGTGCACGGCGAAGTCCGCGAGATGGTCTCGCACTTCCCCGCCCCCGGCCTCAGCTAGGCCCAGACGCTTCGTAAGGCCCGCGCTCCGGCGCGGGCCTTATTCGTTTGTCGCGGGGCCGGGCGGTTCTGTAGGGTGTTCCGCGTTGGCCGCCCGGTGGAGGGCCGCCGTGGAGGACAGGGAGGTGAGGACTATGCGGGTCGTTCTGTCGTGCCTGCCGTCCATCAGCCTCCGGGTGCGCCTCTGATTCGAGGACCCGGGTTTCCGAAGGGTTTCCTCCATTGTTCTCGCCAGAATTCTCTGGTTCTTTCGATCTTGTAAAACTCGGTTGGCGGGAGACCGCCGACCTGCCTGAGGGTATGGTTCCCGCCCGGGTCGCCCGCGTGGACCGCGGCGTGGCCGAGGTCCTCGCCGCCGACGGCCAGCACCAGGCCAAGTACGGCGCCAGGATCCGCCGCGCCTCCGCCGAGAACCCGGTCGAACTGCCCTGCGTGGGCGACTGGGTGGCCCTCCGGTACCTGCCGGAGGGCCGGTACGAACTCGACAGCGTGCTGCCCCGGACGAGCGCCTTCGTCCGGGGCGGCGTGGGCCGGGTCTCCCGCGGCGGCCTGTCCGGCGACGGGCAGGGCCACGTGCTGGCCGCCAACGTGGACGTCGTCTTCGTCGCCGAGCCGTCCATGCACGCCACCGACTTCGCCGACCTCGGCCGGATCGAGCGCATGGTCGCGCTCGCCTGGGAGAGCGGCGGCACACCGGTCGTGCTCATCACCAAGGCCGACCTGTTCGACCGGGGCCTGGACGACCTCCTGGCCGACGTGGCCGGGGTCGCGCCCGGGGTGGACGTGCACGCGGTGTCCTCGCTCACCGGCGACGGGGTGGACGTGGTCCGCTCCTACCTGGACGGCTCCAGGACGGCCGTCGTGCTCGGCCCGTCCGGCGCCGGCAAGTCCACGCTCGTCAACGCGCTCGCCGGCGACGGCGTGATGGAGACGCAGCAGGTCCGGGCCGGCGACGGCCGGGGCCGGCACACCACCGTGCACCGGGAGCTGATCCCGCTGCCCGGCGGCGGCCTGATCATCGACACCCCGGGCATCCGCCGGGTCGGCCTGTACGACATCAGCGACGGCGTCGACCTGGTCTTCTCCGACATCGAGGAGCTGGCGGCGGCCTGCCGTTTCGACGACTGCTCGCACACCTCGGAGCCCGGCTGCGCCGTGGTGGAGGCCGTCGACGCGGGCGTGCTCCCGGAGCGGCGGCTGGAGAGCTGGTTCAAGCTGCAGCGGGAGGCCGCCTGGATGGCCCGCCGCAGCGACGCCAGGCTCCGCTCCGAGGCGACCCGCCAGTGGAAGATCATCCACAAGTCCATGCGGGGCCGCAACCGGCCGTGACGCGGCCCGGCGGCGCGAGGGGTCCACCTGCCCGGCTCGCCCCCGGCATCGTTCCGATGGCGCTCGATGGCGCGAGGCGTGTCCGGGCGGTTGGGCCGGGCTCCGGGCGTTGTGCGATGGCGCTCGATGGCGCGAGGCGTGTGCGAGGGCGTTCGATGGCGCGGGGCGTGTCGGGCGGTTGCGCCGGGCTCCGGGCGTTGTGCTAAGGCGCTCGATGGCGCGGGGCGTGTTCGGGCGGTTGGGCCGGGCTCCGGCGTTGTGCGCCGTCGGCCGGTGGCGCGAGGCGTGTCCGGGTGATTGGGCCGGGTATGTCAAGGGATATGGCTCGAATGGAGATCGCGCTTCCGTTCGTGGACCGGGAGGAGGCGGGCGAACTGCTCGCCGAGGTCCTGGCCGGCCTGCGGCTGCCCCGCCCGCTCGTCCTGGCGCTGCCGCGCGGCGGAGTGCCGGTGGCCGTCCCGATCGGGGCGGCCCTGGACGCGCCCGTGGACGTGCTGGTCACCCGCAAGATCGGCCATCCGGCCCAGCCGGAGCTGGGCCTCGGCGCGATCGCCGAGGGCGGCGAGCCGGTGTTCGACGAGAACATGCTGCGCGCCGTCGGCCTGAAGGCGGCGGACCTGGCGGCGGTGGCCGAGCGGGAACGCCGCGAACTGGCCCGCCGGGTCGAGGTCTACCGCGGCGGCCGGGCGCTGCCACGCCTGGCCGGGCGCGCCGTCGTCGTGGTGGACGACGGCCTCGCCACGGGCGGCACCGCCAGGGCGGCGCTGCGCGCGGTGCGCGCCATGCGGGCCGGCCAGCGGGAGCCGGGGGAGGACCCGGGCACGGTCACGCTGGCGGTTCCGGTGGCCGCGCGGCAGACCGTACGGGCGCTGACGGGGGAGGCCGACGGGCTCGTGGTGCTGGCCCAGCCGGCCGTGTTCCGGGCCGTCGGCCAGCACTACCTGTCGTTCGACCAGCTCACCGACGCCGACGTGCTGGCGCTGCTGGCCGGGCGGCGCGGGGCTAGCGGCTGAGCAGGACGAAGACGAGGGCGAGCGCGGCGGGGACGCTCTGCACGTAGAGGATGCGGCGGCTGACGGTGGCGGCGCCGTACAGGCCGGCGATGATGACGCAGGCCAGGAAGAAGGTGAGGACGGCGGGGTCGCGGCCGATCAGGCCCCAGATGAGGCCGGCGGCGAGGAAGCCGTTGTAGAGGCCCTGGTTGCCGGCGAGGGTCCGGGACTGGGCGGCGAACTCGGGGGTGGTGCCGAACGCGGCGCGGCCCCGGGGAGTGGTCCAGAGGAACATCTCCAGGACCAGGATGTAGACGTGGATGGCGGCGACCAGCCCAGACAGGGCGTATGCGGCGATTTCCATTGTGTTTGCTGCCTTAGACTGGCCGTGAAGCTGAGCCGGGCCCACCAGGTGTCCGCTCCGCCGGATCGGCGGAGCGGCTTACCCGGTGGGCCCCGGAAAGCGTGGCGGGGAGGGTTGGCGACCCAGGGGTTCGTTACGCGACGGCGCTGATGCCGGCGCTCGCGGCGCGCCGCATGCGACGACGACGCTCGGAGGCGCGCTCGTCCTCGTTCAGGCCGCCCCACGTGCCGTACTTCTCAGGCCTGGACAGGGCGTAGTCGAGACACTCGGCGCGGACCGGACACTGGGCGCAGATGGCCTTGGCCTTGCGCTCGCGGATGTCACGCTCCGGCTGACGCTCGCCGTCGGGGCCGAAGAACAGCACAAGGTCCTCTCCCCGGCACGCGGCATCATCCTGCCAACCCCAACTGGGGCGCGGGCGGGCGAGCTGCCGACGTACCTGAGACATGAGAAACCACCTTTGGTGAGAGGTATTTCAGAGTTTGTGCCGCATTGGACGCTTATGGCGTCCCTGCATCCAACGCAATAACTGCCCGTGGTGTTCCCGGCTCCTGGCGGAGCCTCAGGTCAAGGCCGGGGTGAGCAGGCTCAGCTCGGCCAACCTGTAGGTCGAGACATCTTCGGTGCAGGCGAGACCGCACGGTGCCGCGAACACCGCAGGTTCGACCACTACCCGAAACCGCGACGAACCAACAGGGGCATTGTGAACAACAATGCACACCGTGGTGTCGCCATCCGACCGGGAGGATTCCACGGCCACTGCGCCGACCGAGAGCTCGCCCGTGTGGGACCGGACAAAATGCTCGGCGGCTTGCGATGGCTCAGGGATACCCGCGCGCCCCCGGAAACGGTCGAGGACGACCTCGCCGTGCCGGTACGCGTTTGCCGCCGCGATCGCAGCAGCCTGAGACATGCTGCCGTAGTAAAGCCCGTGTGGCAAGCACACGAGGTTAGCGGCGTATCGATCGCCGCCTACATGTGTGGTTTCCCACACCTGGCCGGGCAGTTGCTCGTCGAGAAATCTCGCGAGCGGCAGTCCAATGCGGGCACAGCACGCGTTGCGCTTGGCGTGCGTGCAGACCAGAAATACCGGCTCTCCGACAAGTATGCAGGACTCTGGAACCACTCCGTGCACGAGTGCGTCCAGGTCAAGATCGTCCGGGTTGTCGAAGCGGCCCTCCGCCATCCAGGGCTCCGCGCCCGCCGAGGAGGCCACGAAAACGTGGAGCGGGCCGCCGGAGCCGTTGCGCTTGCCGGTCCTGCGGATCAGCTGCGGGCGCACGCCGAGGGCCGTCGCGCGGTCGATCAGCGCCCGCGTCGCGTCCGGCAGCTTGCACTCGTCCAGGTACGCCGCCCAGGGCCCGGAATGCTCGATGAGCAGCCAGAACCGAGCGCCCACCGTCGCGCTCGCGAGAACGGGCGCCGCGCCGGTGTGCAGTCCGGCGGGATGCTCGCACCCATTGGCCATGCCCGCTTCGCCCCCGTGTGTACGCCCTCGCTGAATTAGGTAATCCTAACCTTAGCGGAGGGTGTCAAACCTCCCGTATACCGGAATCCGGCCCGGGTTTTATTCACTGATCCCGAAGGCCGCCTCGGCCGTCGGCAGCGCGGCGGCCCGGTCCTCCGGGATGAGGCCGATCCTGGTACGGCGGTCCAGCAGGTCGTCGGGGACGAGGGCGCCCTCGTGCCGCACCGCCCAGACCAGCTCGGCCAGCGTGGTCGGCTGGCCGTCGATGACCGGGCGCCGCAGCTCCGGCTCCCGCGCCCCCAGGTCCTGTACGGCGGCCGCCTCCGACCCGTACCGCCGCACCAGCCTTGGCGGCAGGCCGTCGCCGCTGCGGGCGGCCCCCACCAGGGGCAGGCGGGCGGTGGAACTGCGCGGCGCCGGCAGGCCGGTGGCGTCGATGGCGTCCTCGGCCATCCTGCGGTAGGTGGTGAGCTTGCCGCCGACCACGGTCACCACGCCGTCGGGGGAGCGGAGCACGGCGTGCCGCCGGGACAGGTCGGCCGTGCCCCCGCCGCCCGCCAGCAGCGGGCGCAGGCCCGCGTACGCGCCCGCGACCTGGTCCCGCCGCACGGGCGTGGCCAGGACCGAGCCCAGCACGTCCAGGAGGAAGCTCACGTCGCTCTCGGGGGCTTCGGGCACCTCGGGCACGGGCCCGTCCAGCGGTTCGTCGGTGAGGCCCACGTAGACGCGGCCGTCGAGCTGCGGGAGGACCAGGGCGAAACGGTTGCCCGCGTCCGGGATGGGCACGTGCAGGCCGGCCTTGAGCGGGCCCAGCGTGCCGGGGCGCAGGACCAGGTGCGTGCCCCGGGAGGGCCGCAGCTCCACCTCGGGCACCAGGCCGCCCGCCCAGACGCCGGTGGCGTTGACGACCGCCTTGGCTCTGATGGTGAACTCCTCGCCGGTGAGCTCGTCGCGTACCAGCCCGGAGTCGCCGGTGAGGGCGAGCGCCCGGCAGCGGGTGAGCACGCGGGCGCCGTGCGCGGCGGCCGTGCGGGCGATCGCCACCACCAGGCGCGCGTCGTCCACCACCCGGCCGTCCCAGGACAGCAGCGCGCCGCGCAGGCCCTCGGGGTCGAGCGACGGCACCAGGTCGAGCGCCCGTTCCGCGGGGATGCGGGACGGTCCTGGCAGCAGCCGCCGCGGCGTGCCCGCGGCGGTGCGCAGCGCGTCGCCCAGCCGGTAGCCGGTCATCGCCAGCCGCGCCTGGGTACGGGACACCCGCGGCGTCATGGCCAGCAGGTACGGATGCGCCTGCACCAGATGCGGAGCCGTGTGCCGGAGCAGGACCCCGCGCTCCACGGCGCTCTCCTTGGCGACGCCGACCTGCCCCCTGGCGAGGTAGCGCAGGCCGCCGTGGATCAGCTTGGAGCTCCACCGGGAGGTGCCGAAGGCCAGGTCGTACGCGTCGATGGCGGCGACGGACAGGCCGCGCGAGGCCGCGTCGAGCGCGGCGCCGGCCCCTGTGGCGCCCAGCCCCACCACGAGCACGTCCACCACCCGCTCCCGCACCTCCCCGAGTTCCCTGGCGCGGCGGGCGGCGTTGAGTGAGGAGTCCATGGTCATCCCTCAATCCCGCGTATTACTCTTTGGTAACCTAACCGAAAGGCCGGTCTCCGTGGAAACTCCCAGCAGCGCCGCCGAACCCATGCTCTGGTCCGGATGGGGCGATCCGGCGAAAGCCAGGGAGCTGCCGCCCAAGGTGCGCAAGCTCCTCGGCGACCTGCTCGGGGTGAGCGACCCCGAGAACCCGCCCGCCAGCTTCGGCGAGGTCCAGCTGCCCATCTCGGCGCTGCCCGCGCCGGTGATGACCCGGCTCAGCACCCTGGTCGGCGACGAGCACGTGCGCTGCGACGAGGACGCCAGGATCCGGCACACCCGCGGCAAGTCCACCCCCGACCTGCTCCGGATGCGCGCGGGCGACGGCGCGGACGCGCCCGACGCCGTCGTGCTGCCCGGCTCGCACAGCGAGATCCTGGACCTGCTCAAGCTGTGCGCCGAGCACCGGGTGGCGGTGGTCCCGTTCGGCGGCGGCACCTCCGTGGTGGGCGGCCTGGTCGCCTCCAGGACCAACTACAGCGGCGTGATCGCGCTCGACCTGGCCCGGCTCAACCGGGTGCTCTCGGTCGACAAGGTGTCCATGATCGCCGAGTTCGAGCCTGGCCTGCGCGCCCCCCAGGCCGAACAGATTCTGGCCAGGCACGACCTCACCCTCGGCCACTTCCCGCAGTCCTTCGAGTACGCCACCCTCGGCGGCTTCGCCGCCGCCCGCTCCTCCGGCCAGGCCTCCGCCGGGTACGGCCGCTTCGACGACATGGTCGTCGGCATGACCGTGGCCACCCCGCGCGGCACCCTCGAACTCGGCCGCGCCCCCAAGTCGGCGGCCGGACCCGACCTGCGCCAGATCATCCTGGGCTCGGAGGGCGCGTTCGGCGTGATCACCGCGCTCCAGCTGCGGGTCAGGACCGCGCCCCGGGCGAAGGTGTACGAAGGCTGGCGGTTCGACTCGTTCACGGCCGGGCAGACCGCGATGCGGCGGATCGCCCAGGAAGGGCCACTGCCGACGGTGCTGCGGCTCTCGGACGAGACCGAGAGCATGATCGGGCTGTCCCGCCCGGCCGAGCTGGGCACGCTGGCCGACGCCGGATGCTCGATGATCACCGGGTTCGAGGGGTCGGAGGACGACGTGGCGCACCGGCGGGAGGCCGTGGCCGCGCTCCTGTCGGAGCTGGGCGGCGTCTACCGGGGCACCGAGCCGGGCGAGCGCTGGGACGAGGGCCGTTACTCCGCGCCATACCTGCGCGACTCCCTGCTGGCCGCTGGGGCCACCGTGGAGACCTTGGAGACCGCCGGGTTCTGGGCCGACCTCCCGCGCCTCTACGACGCCGTACGGCTCGCGCTGCGGGCGACCCTGGACGATCCCTTGGTGATGTGCCACGTCTCCCACGTATACGCCACCGGCGCGTCGCTGTACTTCACCGTGGTCGCGGCCCAGGACGAAGATCCTCTCGCCCAGTGGGAACGCGCCAAAGCAGCCGTCAACAAGGCGATCGTCCTCACGGGGGGCACCATCTCGCACCACCACGGCGTGGGGCGCGACCACCGGGACGCGTACGCGAACGAGATCGGTGAGCTGGGCGTGCAGATCATGCGGGCGATCAAGGGACGGCTCGACCCGTACGGGATTCTCAACCCGGGTGTCCTGATCCCCTAGAAAGCGCCAAGATTGCCTCATGGTCACGGTCGACGTCGCGGCGGCACGGGGAAAGCAGGGTTCGTCCCGGGTGTCCGAGGAGGGCGCCGGGTGGGCCTGCGCGCAGGTCGGCGCGTTCGAGGCGCTGCGCCCGAGCAAGGACACCTTCACCTGGCTCAACCCCAAGACCCTCTGGCGTTCCAGGAACGAGATCCTGGCGGGGCTGTTCGGCGACCCCTCCGCCGAGGTACGGCGCCGCTGGGTGGCCTCCCAGCGGGAGAACGGCGCCGACCCCGACTTCCGCATCGTCAAGGAGGTCGGCAGGGACTTCTCCTTCCTGGTCGTGGGCGACACCGGCGAGGGCGACGCCTCGCAGTACGCGGTCGTGCCCGGCCTGCTCAAGCTCGGCGCGGACACCTCCTTCGCGATCATCGCCAGCGACGTCATCTACCCGACCGGCGCGGCCGGCGACTACTGCGACAAGTTCTTCCGCCCGTTCAAGGACTACGACGCCCCCATCTACGCCATCCCCGGCAACCACGACTGGTACGACGGGCTCGGCGGCTTCATGCGGGTGTTCTGCGGGTCCAAGCCGCTGGCGGTGCAGCGGGAGGGCTTCCGGCTGTCCCCGTCCGGGCTGCGCGGCCTGCTCTGGAAGAAGCCCGAGGCGATCGACGAGCCCGCCCTGGCCGAGGCCTGGAAGATGCGCGGGCGGCCGTCCCAGCAGGCGGTCCAGCCGTCCTCGTACTGGGTGCTGGACCTCGGCCGCCTCCTGGTCGTCGGCATCGACACCGGCATCCGCGGCACCCTCGACCGCGAGCAGGGCGAGTGGCTCCGCCACATCTCCGCCGATCCCCGGCCCAAGGTGCTCATCACCGGCAAGCCCATCTACGTACGGGACGACTACAAGCCCTGCCCGATCGAGGGCGGCAGCACGGTGGACGAGATCGTCACCGACCCGAAGCACAACTACCTGGCCGCCATCGGCGGGGACGTGCACAACTACCAGCGTTTCCCGGTCAAGGCCGGCGACCGGGTCATCCAGTACCTGGTGGCCGGGGGCGGCGGTGCCTTCATGCACGCGACGCACACGATCCCGCGGGTCACCCGGGTCCCCGAGGACAGCTTCAAGTGCTACCCGCTGCGCGGCGACTCGCTGTCCTTCTACAGCCTGCTCTACAGCCGCAGGTTCCGGATGAAGTGGCTCTACCTCACCCCGGACCAGGGGCTCGCCCTGATGTCCGAGCGAGTCGGCAACACCCCGCCGAGGGACATGGCCGAACCCGTCCGGATCACCGCCCGGATGAAGTGGGCCGCCCGCCTCCTGGGCGGCTGGCCGTTCCCGTTCCGCCTCCCGGTCGGCCGATTCTTCCACCGCTGGATCTCCGAGCTGTCCGACTGGGACACACCACCGTTCTTCAAGAGCTTCCTCCACGTGTCCGTGGTCGGGGACGAGCTCCGCATCCGCTGCTTCGCCGCCACCGGCTGCCTGCCCCAGGAGCTCAACCCGCCCCTGGAGGACGAGGTCGTCATCCCTCTCCCGGCCAGCTGAAACCGGGGTTGCTGCCGCGAGGGCTGTGGGTGGATGAGGTCGTGATTCCTCTGCTGGTTGGCTGAGATTGGGA
>NZ_BOOA01000045.1 GCF_016862995.1 Acrocarpospora phusangensis | reverse complement strand
ACGTCGGCCAGCTCGGGGTCCTGGGCGCTGTCGGCCCGGCGTACCCGTCCGACGAGCAGGAGGACCACCGCGACGACGAGCGCCGAGAGGGGCATCGCCCAGGTCCACCAGGCCGGTCCGGTCGCCGGGGCCGACAGGGCGGCGTCGGTGGGGAGCACCAGTTCCGGTGAGGCCAGCCCGACGCGGTAGACGGCCGGGGCGGCGGGCGTCGAGAAGGCCATGTCGGTCGTGGACAGGACCAGCCGCAGCGTGCGCCCGGTGTCGAACAGCCGGTCCACGGCCGGGAGCGCGATCGTGGCCGTGGTTCCCGCCGGGGTGGCGGTGACCCGCAGCGGCGCGGTCAGATTCCCGGGCAGCACGGCCAGCTGGCCGGTGGTGGCGTCGTAGAGCTTGGCGAAGAGGGTCACCTCGCCCTCGCCGTACACGCGGATGGTGGCGGTGGGGGAGCCGGTGAGGTGGAGCGGGGCGGTGAGGGGGGCCGACTCGAAGGCGGCGGCCTGGCCGGGGAGGTCGAGGGCCGCGCCGAGGCCGGTGGAGGAGTTGCCGAGCAGGCCGCCGAAGCCGGGGATGGAGGAGATCGACGCCGGTGAGCCGCCGGGCGGGTTGGCCACCACCTGCTCGGGACCGGCCAGGGCGATCCTGGTCTGCGTGCTACCGGCGAGGCCCGAGTAGCGGGGACCTTCGGCGTGCACGATGGTGTTGCGCCGGGTGCCGGGGTCGCGGCCACCGTCCCTGGAGACCGTGAACGCCGCCCCGGTCGACGCCGCAGCCTGTACGCCCTGGGCGGCGGCCGGGTTTCCGGGCGTCGCGGCGTCCTTGAGCCAGCGGTCGAACCAGGCGCTGGTGCGGTCGAAGACGAAGTCGGCCTCGCTGTCGCCGCCGTCGTGGCCGCCGCTGATCCAGGCCACCTCGACCGGTGCGCCGGTCGCGGCGATGGCGCGGGCGTTGGCGTCGGCGTGCGAGAGCGGGAAGAGGGAGTCGCGCTGGCCCTGGATGATCAGCGAGGGGACCCGGATCTTCCCGGGCACCGAGACGGGACTCGACCGCCGCAGCAGTTCGATCGCCTGCGGCGTCGCCCGCCCGCTCTCCGCGATCTCCTGGTAGATGTCACAGATCGCCGGCAGGAACCGCCCACACTGCACCTGCTGCGGCGTCAACGCCATCCCCGGCCGGCCGGAACCAGCCGCCGGAACCCCTGACGCATCTGGAGCGACACCGGATCCGCCCTGGCCGCCGGATGTGGCTGGACCACCGACTCCGCCCGCGCCGCCGGGTCCGCCGGTCAGGCCCGCCAGGGCACCGGCCGCGCCGCCGGAGTTGAGGCCCGCCAGGCGGTTGCCGCCCGCGCTGAAGAAGATCCCCGCCCACATCTTCTTGAAGACGCCGCTCGCGGGGCCCTGGCCGGTGGCGTTGGGGAAGAGGGCGTCGGCGAGGTCGTACCAGGTGATCTGGGGGGCGATGGCGTCGATTCTGGTGTCGTAGGCGGCGGTCATGAGGGCGATCGCGCCGCCGTAGGAGCCGCCGGCCATGCCGACGCGGGGGTCGCCGGAGGCGTCGAGGCGTACCTCGGGGCGGGTGGCGAGCCAGTCGATGAGTTGCTGGACGTCCTTGACCTCGTAGTCGGGGGAGTTGAGGGCGATCTCGCCGGTGGAGCGGCCGAAGCCGCGGGCCGACCAGGTCAGGACGGCGTAGCCGTGCTGGGCCAGGCGCTGGGCCTGGTCGCGGACGCTCGCCTTGCTGCCGCCGAAGCCGTGCCCGAGCAGCACGGCCGGGGCACGGCCGCCGGTCGCCGGGGTGAAGAAGGTCGCGTCGATGGCGACCCGCTGGTCACCGGCGGGCCCGTCCACCACGTTGATCGTCACGTCCTGGCCGGGCGGCAGGGGCTCGGACGGCCAGACCGCCCACGTGATCGCCGCCACCGCAAGGACCGCAATCGCGATCACGGCGGTCACGGCCCGCCGCCCACCAGGGAACGTCATAGCGAGAGCTTACTGAGAACGGCTGAGAGCCAGCTGAGATCATCCGGCGGGCGGAGTGGTCAGTGGGACGGAGAAGGATGGAATGTGACGGGAGTGGTGAGCCGGGGTTCGGCCAGGGAGTGCGCGGCGGTGAGGACATAGTCACCCGCGACGCGCCGCCAGCCGTCCTCGGCCCAGATCTCGATGCTTCTCGGCGGGATCCCGATCGTCACCTCGGCGGCCTCGCCGGGTTCCGCCTCGGCCACGGCGAACCCGGCCAGCCATCGCGCCGGGCGTGACTCGTCCGGTTCGACCGGAGCGAGGTAGACCTGGACCACCTCCCGGCCCGGCCGGGCGCCCGTGTTGCGCACACGTACGGTGACCGTGCTGTCGGCGTACTCCATGGACTCGTATGCCCAGGTGGTGTAGCCGAGGCCGTACCCGAACGGATAGGCGGGTTCGGTGGCCGTGCGGTCCCAGGCGCGGTAGCCGATGAAGACGCCCTCGTCGTAGCGGATCTCGCCGTCGCGCGGGGTGACGTCGATGACCGGGCAGTCCGCCATCGCGGCGGGCCAGGTCGTCGGCAGCCGCCCGCCGGGTTCGGCCGCGCCGGTCAGCACGTCGGCCAGCGCGTGGCCGCCCTCCTGGCCGGGAAACCAGGTGAGCAGCGTCGCCGCGACGTCGTTCCGCCACGGCATCTCGACCGGAGAGCCCGCGTTGACGATCACGATGGTCCTCGGGTTGGCCGCAACGATCCGGCTGACGAGTTCGTCCTGCCGTTCCGGGAGGCGCAGCGAGCCGCGGTCGAAGCCCTCGCTCTCGACCTCCTTGGAGGTGCCCACCACGACGACGGCCACGTCGGCCTCCCGGGCGGCGGCCTCGGCCTGCGCCAGCAGCGTCTCGGCGTCCGGCCTCGGCTCCCGGTGGGCCAGCCCGAAGCCGACGTAGGCCAGCGGCATCTCGCCGATCTGGCCCTTGTAGACGGTGTGCGTGAGCAGGACGTTCACGGCCTGGCCGGCGGTCAGCTCCACCGGGTGGACCGTCTGCGTGGGCACGAAGATCGCGTCGGGCCTGCGGTCGGCGGGTGGTCTGACGACACCCTCGTGCAGGACCGCGCCGTCGATCTCCAGCCGGAAGAGCCCGAGGCCGTCGATGGCGAACTCGTGCACGCCGTCCACGTCGGGGGTGAAGGTGCCGCCGATCTCGACGGTGTGCAGCTCCTCGTACGGCACCGGCGTCTGCCCGATCCACGTCAGCATGCCGTCGACCTGCGGGAACGTCCCCAGGACCCGGCCGTCGGCGGCCCTGGCGGTGGAGGTGATCGAGAAACCCTCGCGGGCGGGGTTGAGGTTCGGGCTGGGGTCCGCGCCGCGGGCGTAGGTGACGTCGAGACCGGCGGCGCGCAGGCCCTCCAGCGGCGAGACCACGTGCTCGGGGTAGACCTGGGCGCTGCCGCCGCCCATCACCCGGGCGTCCTTGGCCAGGCCGCCGATGAGCGCGATCCTGGTTCCGGCCGCCAGGGGGAGCGCGCCGTCGTTGCGGAGCAGCGTGAACGACCGCGCGGCGACCTCCCGGGCCAGCGCCGGCCCGTCGACGTCGCGGTATTCGGGGCGTCCGTGCGCGTTCGTCCGCAGGGCGCCGGTCCTGGCGGCGAGGACGAGGACGCGGCGGACATGGTCGTCCAGAACCGTCTCGCTGACCTCGCCCGCCCGTACGGCGTCCGCGAGCGCCGGGCCGTACACGGTCGTGGGGCCGGGCATGGCCACGTCGAGGCCGCCGTTCGCGTCGCGTACGGTGTCGCGGGCCGCCGTCCAGTCCGAGACCGTGAAGCCTTCGAAGCCCCACTCGTCCCGTAACACCCGGTTCTGCAGCTCGTCGTGTTCGGTCATCGTCGGGCCGTTGACCGAGTTGTAGGCGGCCATCACCCCGTACGGACCGGCCTGGAGGACGATCTCGAAGGGCGCCAGATACAGCTCGCGCAGGGCGCGCTCCCCGACCAGGACGTTCGCCGTGAACCGCTCGGTCTCGAAGTCGTTGGCCACGAAGTGTTTGACCGTGACCCCGACGCCACCACCCTGCACGCCGCGCACGTAGCCCGTCGCGATCTCGCCGGTGAGCAGCGGGTCCTCCGAGTAGCACTCGAAATGCCTGCCGCCCAGCGGCGACCGGTGCAGGTTCACCGTCGGCGCGAGCAGCACGTGCACCCCCTTGCGCCGGGCCTCCTGCGCGAGGACCTCGCCGACCCGCCCGGCCAGTTCCCTGTCCCACGTCGCCGCCAGCGCGGTCGGGCTGGGCAGCGCCAGCGAGGGATCCGCGGCCGTCCACTCCATGCCCCGGACCCCGATCGGCCCGTCCGACATCACCAGCGAGTCCAGCCCGATCTCCGGGACGGCGGGCAGGCTCCACATGTCCTGCCCCGCCAGCAGCGCGGCCTTCGTGTCGAGATCGAGCTTCCGCAACGCCTGCTCAACTTCGTCCATCACGACTCCTTGGGTGTTCGCGGGATGATCGCGCTACCCGATCGCCTCACGATCGCACCGACTTTTCAGGCGCGCCAGGCGCGAAGCGAACAATCCCTCCTTCGTCGCCGTCAGCATCCGATACGGCCACGAATCAGGAGGCATGATTGCGCGGCGGACGAAAACAGCGGCATCATTTCGCGCGTGAACTCTGGAATGTCGCTCAAGCAAGCCCCTGCCCGGATCATCGGGTGGGCGCTTCCCTACTGGACGCGGGGGGCAGCCGGCCGGGAGACCCCGGAGGAGCTGTTCCGCGTCCTCTACTTCGGCTGGCTGGTGGCATTCGTCTTCAAAGTCCTGGGCGCGTCCTGGGACGTCTCCTGGCACTTCCGCTGGCTGCGGGACGACCTGGCACCGCCGCACCTGCTCAACACCGTGGGCACGGTCCTCGCCGTGGCCCTCACCATCGTGCACTGGTACACCGGCTACGGCGTGGACCGCACCGCCTCCCGGCTGATCCAGTGGGGCACCGGCACCTTCCTCATCGCGATCCCGCTGGACCTGATCAACCACCGGATCAACGGCCTGGACATCACCGCCTGGAGCCCCTCCCACGCGCTGCTGTTCATCGGCACCGCGCTCATGATCGCCGGGGTCATCCGGGGCTGGTTCGTCACCGCGCCCGCCGGACGGCTGCGCACCGTCGTGCTCACCTGCCTGTTCGGCTTCTTCCTGGAAAACGCGATCTTCCCCAGCCAGCACCAGGAGTACGGCGTGCTCGGCCTGGCCGCCTGGATCCGCGGCGAACCCGACGCCGAGCCGCAACTGCTCAACTTCGCCGCCGAGTCGCTGGGCCGCCCGGTGGACCTGGTCGCCATCCAGAACTTCTCGCTGCCCGTGCCCGACGCCGTCTACTCGGTCTACGCGGGCGTGGTCGGCATGATCATCCTGGTGATGGCGCGCATCATGGTCGGCCGTACCGGCACCGCGACGATGATCGCGATCGGGTATCTCGCGTACCGCATGCTGATCTGGCCGCTGCTGGTCGCCGGGGGTTTCCCGGGGTCCGCGATCCCGTTCTTCCTGCTGCTGGCGGCGCTCGCCGTCGATCTGGCGTTCCTGGTGCCGCTGCCGGCGTACGTCCGGCCTCTGGTGGGGACCGCGCTGGTCACCGCGGGGGTCTACGGCGGCCTGTACCTTCAGGATCTCCTGCTGGAAGCCCCGCCGTACGCGCCGTCGTCCTGGCCGCTGGCCGCCGGGCTGCTGGTCGCGGTCTGGCTCCTCGCCGAGGTCTTCACCCGCCGCTACCGTCTCCGCGCGGAGGACGCCGTAGCCGCAGTCCACTGATCCCCTCTGGTACGGCTCGTGCCTCAACTCCGGCCGCCGGAGTTGAGGCCATCTCTTTCTGGAGCACCACGGTCATGATCGATCAATCCTGCGTCTTCTGCGACATCGTGGCCGAACGGGCTCCCGCGACCGTCATCCGGGCCTGGCCCGAGACGATCGCCATCACACCCATCTCCCCGGTGACGCCCGGCCATGTGCTGGTGCTCCCGCGCACCCACGTCTCCGACGTCGCCGACGACCCCGACGTGTCAGGCCTGACCATGACCAGAGCCGCCGAACTGGCCGCGGAGCATCCGGCCGCCAACATCATCACCTCGCGCGGCGCCGCCGCCACCCAGTCGATCTTCCATCTGCACCTGCACGTCGTGCCCAGGGCGCATGGCGACGCGCTTCCCCTGCCCTGGACGCTCCAGCGATGACCATGGTTCGGGGGTTGCAGGAGCGGGCGGCGCGGGCGCTTCCGGCCGAGTACGTCGAGGACGCCGGCGGGTGGTGGCTGCGCCACGCGCCCAGCTGCTCCTGGTGGATCGGCACGGTGCTGCCGCACGGCGAGTCCGCGCCCGGCGAACTGGAGGAGAGGGTCGCCACGGCGGAGAAGTTCTACGCCGGACGCGACACGATCGCGCGATTCCAGATCACCCCGGGAGCGTGTCCCGGCGGGCTCGACGCCTTTCTGGCGGATCGCGGTTATCAGCGCCAGAGCCTGATCTCGTTGCAGACGGCGGCGGCCGAACGTGTCCTGGAGCAGACGCCGACCGGCTCGCTACAGGTACGGCTGCACGACCGGCCGACCCGCGCGTGGTTCGACGTGTGGCACGCCGTGAACGGCGGGCACCCGCGCTCCGAGTGGGACATGCTCGCGCGGGTGGACCGGCCGGGCGTGTACGCCTGCGCGATGGCCGGGGACGACGTGCTCGCGGTGGGCCGGGTGGCCGCCGACGACGGCTGGGCGGGCGTGTTCGGGATGGCCACCCTGCCCGAGGCGCGCGGGAAGGGCGCGGCCCGCGACGTGCTCACCGCCCTGGCCGGCTGGGCGGACGGCCAGGGGATGGCGCGCATGTATCTCCAGGTGGAGCACGAGAACGTGCCCGCCCGCCGGCTGTACGCGCGGATGGGCTTCACCCAGATCTCCGCCTACCACTACCGCACCGCCGAGTGAGTCAGGCGACGGGAGCGCGGGTGAGGGCCACGGCCACCCCGTACGCCAAGCCCATGACGGTGAGTTCGACGGCGGCCCAGCCGGCGTAGGCCGTGGGCCGGGCGCGGGTGATCGCCGGGAGGAGACGCCAGCGGATGTTGGCGGCGAGCAGGGCGATGGCCACGACGAAGGCCGTCTTCGCGAGCACGAGCTGGCCGTACCCGGTGGTGACCAGGGAGGCGGGGAACTGCGCCGTGGGGGTGAGCAGGAGTTCCACGATGCCGTTGAAGAGGCCGGACAGACCCACCAGCAGGAGGCAGACGGTGGCCAGCCGGGAGAAGCGGGGCAGCGTGGCGGCCAGCAGGGGACGGTTGGCAGCGAGGAAGATCGTCACCGCCAGCAGGCCGCCCGTCCAGACCGAGGCGCCGATGACGTGCAGCTCCATGGAGACCATGCTGAGGTCGTGCCAGTACCAGTTGGAGGCGTGGCCGGTCACCGGAAGGGGCAGCAGGCCGAACGTCGCGACCAGGATCCGCAGCTCGGCGGGGACCTTCTCGCCGAATCGCACGGCCAGCGTGCCGACGGTGGCGCTGACCAGCGCGGCCGACGCGCTCACCACCAGCCCCTGACCCGACCCGATCGCCTCCACGTACGCCCCGACGTCGGGGATCTGCCCCGGCATCACCTCGGCGGCGCTGAGCACGGTCGCGACGAGGGCCGCCGCGCACCAGACCACGGCGGAGACCACGGCCCAGTACCGCGCCCGCGCGGCCACCGGCTCGGTACGCTCCGCGTCGTCGAACCCCAGCAGCTTCGGCAGCAGGCTCAGCCCGACGGTCGCCAGGGCGGCCACGTCCAGGATCAACCGGGTGACGGGCAGCCCGTAGTCGACCAAGACGCCCGGAACCGGAATACCGAGCGCCTCCTCCGGAGCGGTCACCCAGGTCGCGATGACGACGGCGAACACGCCCGCGATCGCCAGCGCCGCCAAGGGAAGCGGTCGCCGAGGCCCGTCGTCCACGCCGGCCGGGGCGGACTGGTCCGCGCCCGACGGCGGTCGCGACGTCGGCTCGGGGGAGGCGGCCGTGCCTGTCGTGGTCGGTTCGCCGCCGGAACTGGTGCCGGTGTCTGTGCCGGTGTTGAGGGTGTGGTCGGGGGTGGTGGTCATGCGGCACCTCGGGCCTGGCGGTCGTGGCGGGCCAGGGCGCGGACGGTGAGGGCGAGCAGGGCCGCCGTGCCGGCGAGGAGGAACCAGACCCAGGTGCCGCCGCCGGAGGGGAGGGTCGCGCCCGAGGAGGCGGGAGCCGCCGCCGACTGGGTGGGGGCTGGGGTCGTGGCGGCTCCGGTGGGGGTGAAGGTGAAGGGGATCTGGCCGGTCACCGGGTGGCCGTCGTTGGAGAGGATCTGGTAGCCGATGGTGTAGGAGCCGGGGGCGGTCAGCGGCTTCACGGGGGCGACCACGTCGTTCTTCTCGACGGTGATCGGGCCGGAGACGTAGTGGACCCCGTTGGCGTCGGTCAGCGCGAGTTTGGCGAACTCGACGCGTACCGGCTGGTCGAAGGTGAGGCGCACCTCGGTCGGGGCCGTGGTCAGGTTGGAGCCTTTGGACGGGTTGCTGCCGAGCAGGATGTTGTGGGCCTGGGCGGCGGAGAGCGGGACCGCCAGGGTCGCGGTGCTCGCTAGCAGCAGGACCGTGAGTAGACGCCTCACCTGTCGATGACCTTCCGTTGGGCATGGGTGGTACGGAGCCCATCGTGCCACCAACAGCCTTAGGTCCGTGATCCGCCGGATTCCCCGGGAGAAAAGCCCGGGCCGCGTGAGCGTCACCTTTCTCACGCGACCCGGGGGTTCAGGGGCTAGAGCCTCCGCCAGAGGGCGGGCACGTTGGGAGGCTCCCAGCCGGTGAGCGCCGTGTGCGCCTGGCGGCACTCGTAGGTGGCCCCCGCATAGGTCACCTTCGCCCCGATCGCGTACGCCGTCCCGGCAGCCCAGGCCGGGAACTGCCCCGTGGGACTAGCCGACGGAGACGGGGAGGGCGACGGGGACGGAGACGGCGAAGGCGAGGGAGAAGGCGAGGGAGAAGGCGAGGGCGACGGGGACGGTGATGGAGAAGGGGACGGGGAGGGTGAAGGGGAGGGGTTGCCTGTGCACGGGCCGAGGTCGCGCCAGACCTCGTTGGTGCCGGGCTGGTTGTTCTGGGTCCACCAGCGCGCCTCCCACGTCTTCCCGCCGAACGACACCCGCATCCCACCCGTGTACACCTGCGTGGCCGACCAGGCGGGCGCCGTACAGGTCCCACCGGACGGAGACGGAGACGGCGAGGCGGACGGCGAGGGGCCGGCGACGCCGCCTCGGGCGTAGTCCTGGAGGATCCCGTACGTGTTGCCGCCGAAGCCGACCGTCCAGTTGGACGGCGTCGACGTCGGCAGGTAGTACACGAACGCCACGTCCACCGAAGCCCCGGGCGCCAGCGACTGCCACCCGGGCAGCTTCAGCGACACCCGGTTGTACACGCCCTTGAGCCCGCCGATGTTGGTGGCCGCCGTGTGGTCCCTCCGGATCACCTGTGACCCGAACCCGGACTGGTCGGCCGCGTTCCCCGGCGCGGAGGTCGAATAGTCGAACTGGAACGCCGTACCCCCCGGCAGCGTGAACGCCGAGTTGTTGGTGATCCGGATCTTCGGGTTGATCGGGTAGTTGTTGTCCCCGAGCGCGAAGTCCCGGAACTCCACGCCGATGTCCAGCTTCTGCGCGGGAATCGCGGTGGTCGCCCGCACGGCCCCGTACGGCGCCGCGTTCCTGAACTTGTCGTACATGAGCGTGGTCAGCGTGGACCCGGCCTCGTACTGCCCCTTCGCCTGGTTGAAGGCGTAGTCGCCCGCGAGCTCCCAGATCATCGTCCCGCCGAGACCCTTCGCCACGACATAGTCGGCCTTGGCCGCCACCGACTGGTCGTCCTCAGTGGACAGGAAGACCCGCTTCGCGGAGTTCCACAGCCAGGGCGCGACCAGCCCGGCGTCGTAGAACCGCGTGTAGGTCCCCTGGAGGGTCGCCCCGCCGAGCCCGTACGACGCGAGGTAGTCGCCCAGGATCCCCTGCTGGAGATTCTTCGCGTGCCACATCGGGTTCGACCCGGCGGGCATCTCCAGCCCGTTCTCCACGTCGTGCCAGAGGTTGTCGATCCCGGCCGCGCCGTCGCCGCACCGGGTCAGCCCGGTCGGGCAGGTGGTCCCCACCGCGCGCCCCCACAGGCCGTTCACGCCGCCGGTGACGTTCCGGAACCCCCGCGTGTAGTACGGCAGCCCGATGTTGATCCGCCCGGCCGGCATCGACCCGCGGAAGTAGTGGGCGGCCCAGTCGGTGTTGAGGTACCCGATGCCGCCGTACTGCTGGGCGGTGTAGACGCCGGCCGCCGCGAGTTCGGCGTCCCTGCCGTCGTCGTAGAGCGCCGCGTTCGGCCCGACGAACTCGTTCCAGGCGCCGTGCAGGTCGTACGACATGATGTTCAGGTAGTCGAGGTACTGGGTGACCTGGAACGTCTCCTGGCCGCGCAGCAGGTATCCGCTGGAGGGCGCGGCCACGGTCAGCAGGTAGTACCTGCCGTCGGCCACGCTGGCGGCGTCGAGCTTGGCGCGCAGCGTCCGCATCAGGGCGACGTAGCCCTTCATCAGGTGCGCGCGTTTCCCGTTCGCGATGCTCCAGTCGAGCGGGTTTCCGGCGTCCCGCATCGAGGTCGGGTATTCGTAGTCGACGTCCACGCCGTTGAAGCCGTACTGGCGGATGAACGCGACGGCCGAGTCGGCGAAGGTGTTGATGCCGGTCTGGTTGACCGAGCCGTCGCCGTTGACCGTCATCGAATAGAAGCCGCCGGACGCCTGCCGGTTTCCGCTGGCGTCGAAGTAGCCGCCGCTTTCCGCCCAGCCGCCGACGGAGATGAGCGTCTTGGTGGCGGGGAACTGCTTCTTGAACTTGCCGAGCAGGTTGAAGTGGCCCTTGTAGGCGAAGGCCGGGTCCATTTCGGCTCCGGCGACGCCCGGCCATTCCTTCCCGATGGCCGCGTTGGCGGGGACGTCGCTCCCGACCGAGAGGCGGTTGTCCGCGCCGACGTGCCCGAACGCGTAGTTGATGTGGGTGACCTTGCCCCACGGGATGTCGTTGACCAGGTAGCGGGTCTGCCCGTTGGCGCCGTCCCGCCAGCCGGTGAAGTAACCGATGATCCGCCGCGGGTGGTCCGCGCCGTTCTTCTCCCGCCCGTTCTCGTCGTACGCCAGGCAGTACGGCACGTCCAGCCCCGGCGTGCGGTAGAGCCCGTCGGGACGGCACGTCTCGTGGTCGGTGGCCGCGCTGGCGCCGTGAACGGTGCCGTACGCGGTGAGGAGTGCGGCCACGAGAGCGAGCGAGGCTCCCGCGGCGGCTGCGCGCAGGCGCACGTGCCACCTCCGGTTGGCGACGGTCGCAGACCCCGGAATCCGGCGACTCGCGACAGAACGGTTGGTTCCACCCCGCCCCCAGGGGATTGATCGCGAACCTAAGTCGTCTGATCAGGCCAGTCAATGGCTTCTTTTAAGAAAGTTTCCTGATAGTTGGGTGCTTAAGTCAGGTTTAAGCCGGGGTTGAGCGTCTGATCAGGATCGCGGACCGTCGTCGCGTGGCGTGCGCGTACCGTCTGACGTGCGGTTGGGCGCTATTCGGTGCCGGCCGAGCCGGTCTGGGTGATCACGTCGGGGTGCCGCGGCTGGGCCGGGTCGGCCTGCTCGCCGGCGAGCCCGGTCAGCGCGCCCAGCGCGGTCAGGGAGGTCACGGCCCACAACGTCAGGGAAGCTCTGGTCATATGCCGACGGCTACCCGCTACGGCGACGGATAGACCTGCAGATTTCCGCACATGCCCTGTTTGGGGGCGGGGGAGAGGCGGGTGACCGCGCCCTCCCTCAGGTGGCTCAGGTCGCCCTCCCTGAGGCGGGACAGCTGATCGCCGGTGGCGAGCGCGGCCTTGAGCGGGCCCTCGCGCCAGCGCTCCTCGAAGGCGTCCAGCCGGGCGCCCACGATCCTGGCGGCGTGCCCGAGGAAGTCCTCGAAGGAATCCTCCGCGCGCATCGCCAGGAATCCTTCGACGGCCAGGTCGCGGCGTTTCCTCACGTCGCCCGCGGCGGCCTGGCCGTACCGGACGGGGTCGGCGAGCACGCCGGGCGGGAAGGTGAAGACGGCGTCGCCGGCCTCGGGGAGCCCGCTGTTCTGCATCAGGACGACGATCCGGAGATCACCGTCGTTGATCAGGCGGTGCACGGTGCCCGGCGTGAACCAGACGACCGCCCCCGGCTCCAGCGGCGTCTCCTCGAACCCGGACGACGTCAGCGTCTGCACGCTCCCGGCGCCCCCGACCACCACGTACGCCTCCGCGCACAGCGTGTGCAGGTGCGGAGAGCCGCCGCAGCGCCCGTCCGCGGTCGGCCAGTCGTAGACGGCCAGGCCGGAGACGCCTACGCCGAACACGGATGCTCCTTCACGTACGCCTCCAGCCGGGCCCGGTCCCACGCGCCGGTGGCCACCACCACGCGGTAGCGCAGGGACAGCGTCTCACCCGGCGGCAGCACCAGTTCGCGGTCGAACGCGATCGACGGGTTGACGGCCGCGAACGGCGTCGTGCGCACGAACCACTCGGTCGGCCGCGCGCTCATGAACAGCAGGGTCGAACTGCGGTCCACCTCGTCGTGCCGCCCGACGTAGGCCAGCCAATCGGACCGCCGTCCCATCATCTCCGGGCCGTCGCCGTGCGAGGCGATCACCTCGCCGTGCTCGAACGAGCGGGGTCCCCGCCAGAACAGCCCGCAGTAGCCTGCCATCGGCCGCCCGTTGGTGGTCGGACTGCCGAAGACCAGGTCGGCGCCGCGCACATTGGTGATCGCCGTGCTGAAGTCCAGCGCCCACGAGTCGGCCTGGACGTCCCGGACGGCGAACGCGCGCTCCTCGTCCGCCCAGTGCTCGCCCGCCTGGGTGTGCCAGGTCAGCCGCTCGACTCCGGGGGCCAGGAATTCCTCATGCCGCATGGTCCCGTTATTGGGCAGATCCACGTATCCGCCCTCCGAACGAACATAACTTCCGCCGCCCCAGAAATTCTCCCCGGATAAATGGGAGACAGTCAGTTGTAATCCTTTGTGCCAGCGATGGTCGTGCGGCCGGTAAGCGCTGACGACATCTCCCGCCAATGTCTTTATCGGGTGAAAAAATGGCTTCGGAGATTCGAAAACCGGCATATTCGGCTTGTAGGTGTAGCGCAGGATCTCCACCCCGCGCTCGGCGAAGCTCAGCTCCACGTTTTGCCGTCCATCCGGTGGTAGAAGGGGTGATCCACGGTGAGTTCGCCGCGGAACACGGGCGTGCCGGTGAACGCGGCCGCGTACAGGCCGGTGATCAGTTCGAGCGCCTGGCGTCCCTCGGGGCCGCTCATCGGGGGTGCCTCGCCGCGCTCGAACGCGTCCAGCAGTTCCGCCAGCTGCGCCTCGTGGGAGCTGGGGACGTCCTGCGCGGGACGCCACAGCGGCGACGCGGAGGTCCAGTCGGCGTTGCGGTAGCCGTACAGGTGGCGGAGCTCCACGGTGGCACCGGTGAAGTCGAAACGCAGGTAACTTTCCTCGCGGGGGGAGAGCACGCTGTTGAGGACCGAGGCCATCGCGCCGGACTCGAACCGGACCATGGCCATGGAGACGTCCTCGGTCTCCACCCGCCGGTCCAGGGTGCCGGTCATCGCCCGCACCTCGGCCCAGTCGCCGAGCAGCGCGAGCATCAGGTCCATCTGGTGGATGCCGTGCCCCATCGTGGGGCCGCCGCCCTCGGTCTCCCATCTGCCCCGCCAGGGCACCTCGAAGTAGGCGTGGTCCCGGTACCAGGCGGTCACGCAGAGCGCCACCAGGGCCCGCCCCAGTTCGGGCGCGATCTCCCGCAGATGCCGCGCCCCCGAGCCGAACCGGTGCTGCGAGACGACGGAGGCGAACCCGTCCAGCTCCGCCGCGGAGATCAGGTCGTATTCGGCCAGCGACCGGCAGACGGGCTTCTCGATCCACACCCAGGCCCCCGCCCGCAGGCACTCCACGGCCTGCACGGCGTGCAGATGCGGGGGAGTGCAGATGTGCACGAGATTGGGCCGCTCGCTGTCCAGCATGTCCGCCAGCGACGTGTACGCGCCCCGGATGCCGTGCTCCACGCAGAACGCCTTGACGCGCTCCTCGTCCACGTCCACGGCCGCCACGACCTCGGCCCGGTGCGCCTGCGCGCGCAACGCGGGCAGATGGCAGGCGCTCGCGATCCCGCCCGCGCCGACGATCGCTACCCGGATCATCCCGATCACCCCGATGTTTAGGAGAAGTCGCCGGCGGCTCGTCTCGTACGCGGGAGCTGCTGAGTAAGACCGGAAGGGCGCCCACGCTCCCAGGGGCGCCCTCCCGGGGTCAGAGGGTCATCTCACGACGATCGTCGTGAGCGAACGCGGCTGCAGGGTCACCGGGCGGTGGCCGTGCCTGCCGGGCAGTGCGGTCGGAGTCAGCGAGTTTCCACCATCGGTCAGGTAGAGGGTGGCCTTGCCGGACTTCGTCTTGAGCGTGGTGTTCACGGCGGTCGTGGCGGTGTTGAGGATCTCGACCACCTCGGAGCCGTCCTTGTTGCGGAACGCCGACACCCGCAGCGCCGGGTCGGTGGCCGAGACCCCGATCCGCACCGCCTCGGGCCGGATGAACCTGCTGTACGCGGCCAGCGCCCACAGCCGCTTGGACACCGCGTACGTCTGGTTCGGCACGTCCACCTGCAGCAGCGCCCTGGTCGCGCCCCGCGAGGCCCCGAACCAGTACACGTACGCCGCGGCGTTGCCCACCGCCATCGCGTCATGGATGGCCGAGGCGATGGTGAACCCGTCGAAGCCGGAGCCGTCGTCCCAGCTCTCGTTCCAGCGGTCGCCGTTCGGGTTCCACTCCGACATCCACACCGGCCGGTTCGTCGGCAGCGGGCCGTCCACCGGGCTGGCGTAGGTGTGCCCGGCGTGCACGTCCACGTAGCGCCGCGCCAGCGGGTCGGCCTCGATCGACGCCGTGTACGCCCTGGACTCGTTCCACCCGAAGGAGTCACAGCAGACCAGGTTGAGCCCGGCCTGCCGGGCGTACGGGCCCATCACCCGGACCATCTCGGTGGCCTGCTCCGGGGTGAAGCGCATGGAGGCGTAGGTCGCCGTCCAGTCGGGCTCGTTGGTGAACCCGATGTCGGTGATCTTGATGCCCTCCTGCTTGTAGAACTTGGCGTACTGCACCAGGTACTTGGCGTACGCCGCGCGCCAGTCGCCGCTGGCGCAGGTGACCCCGGTGAGGCCGCACAGGCTGCCGCCGTTGCTGTCGGAGCCGTTGTCCTTCATGTAGCCTGGCGCGCTCCACGCGTCGGCGTAGAACCGTTTCACGCCGTACTTCTTGGCCTCCTTGGCCAGCGCGACCTGCCCGCCGTCCTTGCCGTCCCACACATAGTTCGGCGTGGCGTTGGGGCCGCCGGGGTCGACCGGCTGAATCGACTCCATGAGGTCGTACGGGCTGCCCGTCGGCGAGCTGCCGATGCCCAGCCGCAGGATGCTGATCCCGGCGCCCTTCTCCCTGCTCAGCCAGAGGTCGAGGATCTCCCGCTGCTGCTGCGGCGAGAGCTGCTCGATGAGCTCCATCCGGCGGAACGCCTGGGAGATCCCGAATCCGTCGATCTTCTGATGAACCGTTCGGTGTTCCACCTCGATCCGCGATCCATGGGAAGCGCTTTCCGCAACGGCGGGCGTGATGCCCGCCAAGGGTAAGCCCAGGATCGGAACGAGTAGTGCCTTGTGACGTCGCGACATGCGGAGACCCGCTTTCCGAAAGTTTCACAAGATTACCGAGACTTTTCGTGTCACGTAACGTAGATGTTGCCGGTCAAGCGCGTCAACCCGTGGCGCGGGGGATGGTCGCCGGACGGTCGGGTCAGAGCGCCCAGCCGTACAGCCAAGCGACGAAGACGATGCCGACGGCGGCCGGCACGATGCTGATCGCCGGGGCGCGGAGCCGGAAGGCGGCCACGATCGACAGCGCGGCCGAGGCGACGGCGAGCCCGCTGTACCAGACGACGGCCGTGGGGACGCCGATGGCGAGCGCGGCCACGCCGCCGGCCATGCCGCTCAGGCTGAGCGCGGCCAGGCCGCCGAAGGCGAGGCCGGACAGACCGGCCAGCGCGGTGTAGCCGCCGCCCCGCCGCACGGTCAGCGTGCCTCCCAGCAACTGGAGGACGGCGGTAAGCAGGAAGAGCCCCAGCGGCGCGAGCACCCAGGGCGCGCCCAGCGCCGTGTAGCCGAGCGTGGTCAGGTGCAGCTCGCCCGGACGCACGTTCCGGTGCGGCGGCGCGGCCGCGTCGCACGGCGCCGCGGCCTGGGGGTCGGCCAGGAACGCCGTGACCGTCTGCCGGGCGCACAGGCTGCCCAGGAAGACGCCGTGGCCGATCCCGGCGAACTCCGCGAAGCGGGCGTTCGGCAGGGCCTGTACGGCCGTTCTGGCGGCCTCCGGCGGGGTGGTCGGGTCGTACTGCCCGCCGAGCACCAGCACCGGCGCGGCCGTGGTCGCCTGCTCCGGGGTCGAGCTGGACAGCCGCCACTGCCCGCAGACCGCCGCGTCCGCGGCCACCGTGATCAGGCGCCGGTCCTCGAAGGTGTTGGAGGGGGCCTCGTCCTGGCACTGCACCGCGTAGTACTGGCCCCACTCGTGGCTGGTGAGGGCGTCGGCGGCCTGGTCGGCCAGGGGTTCGAGCAGGGTGTAGTCGCCGCCGGCGACGCCGTCCACGAGCGCGGGCACGATCGGCACCACGTCGCTCACCTGGAGCGCCTCGCCGATCATGGTGGCCACGTCGTCGCCCCGGAGATGGACCTCGACCTTGGCCCGGGTGACCGGGTCGCGGACGTCCAGCACCGCGGGGACGCGGTTCAGCCTGGCGATCATCGCGTCGAAGCGGTCGGCCACGCCGAGCTTGGCGATCGAGGCGCGCAGCGACGGCACGGCCTGGTCGTACCAGGGGGTGGACTCGGGCAGGAAGGAGTCGAGGACGACGCTGCGGGTGCCCTCCGGGTCCATCGTGGCGGCCAGCAGCATGGCGCGGGTGGAGTAGCTGACCCCGAACAGGTTCCACTGCGCGTAGCCGAGCGAGCGCCGCAGGTCCACCACGTCGGCCGCGATCTCCCGGGTGCGGTAGCCCCTCAGGTCGGCGGTGAGCCGGGCGCGGCACGTCGCGGCGGCCACGGTCACCTCCTCCGCGCGCGAACCTTTCAGACCGGCGACGATTCCGCTGGCAATTTCCGGACACTCCAGCCGGGGCTCGGAGTACCTGCCGCCGCGCTGTTCGATCACCACGACGTCCCGGCCCGGGGCCAGGTCCACCAGGGTGCTCAGCAGCGGCGCGGAGGCCGAGCCGGGGCCGCCGCTGGTGAAGACCACCGGGTCGGGCAGTTCGCCGTCACCCCGGTGCACCGCGTACGCGACCTTCACGGTGGCGCTGCCGAAGACGTCCCTGCGTTCGGGAGCCAGCAGGAACCCGCAGGTCGTGCCGTCGGGCACCGGAACGGGACAGGGCCGTTCCTCGATGGCGGAGTCGGCGGCGGCCGGGCCGGAAAGGCCAAGCGAACCGACGACCGCCAGGGTCACGGTCAAGAGCGTCATCCACTGGCGCACCGGTTCAGCCTCACTGCCCAGATCCGTACTGATCGGAGATCTCGCGTTGACTTACGAAATATCCGTCGATCACGGCAGAACCCTAGCGTTCCCGGCCGAGTAACAGCTCCACAACGACCGTTGATCCCGTGGTAAAGCCGATGTAACCTCAGCGCCATCGATAGAAACTATCGGATTAATGTCGAAAGTTTCAAAGACCGATCCCGTGGCGGCGACGCGGCCCCCGACCCCCTCGTCCCCGCGGTTAGACGGAAGGGAACCACCAATATGTCGTTAACTCGACGCGGAGTGGTCACACTGGCAGCGACGGCGCTGCTCCTGGCGGGCTGCGGCTCTTCGGGCGAGGAAACTCCCGCGCCCGGTGGGAGCGCTGCGGCACAGGAGAAGGTCACCGTCGAATGGTGGCACATTCAGAACATCGAGCCTATGCAGCCGGTGTGGGAGGCCATGGCCAAGGAGTACATGGCCGCGAATCCCAACGTCACCATCAACATCACCGCCCTGGAGAACGAGGCGTTCAAGGCCAAGATGACGACCGTCGCCCAGTCGGGCGAATCCCCTGACATCTACCAGACCTGGGGTGGCGGCGTCCTCCAGCAGCAGGCGGACGCGGGCATCGCGAAGGACATCACCGCCGACATCGCGTCCTGGGCCGACACCATCACCCCGGCCGCGGCCGCCGCGTACAAGCTGAACGGCAAGACCTACGGCGTTCCGTACGACATCGGCATGGTCGGCTTCTGGTACAACAAGGCGCTGTTCGCGAAGGCGGGGATCACGGCGCCCCCGGCCACCTGGACCGAGTTCATCGACGACGTCAAGAAGCTCCAGGCGGCCGGCATCACGCCGCTGTCGCTCGCCGGCAAGGCCAAGTGGCCGGGCCACTACTACTGGGCCTACCTGGCGATGCGCATCGCCGGCCTGGACGCGCTCAAGCAGGCGGCGGCCGCCAAGTCGTTCGACAACCCCGACTTCATCGCGGCCGGCCAGAAGCTCAAGGAACTCGCCGACCTCAAGCCGTTCCAGAACGGGTTCCTCGGCGCCAACTACGACACCCCCGACGGCCAGGCCGCGACCATGGGCAACGGCAAGGCCGCCATGGAGCTGATGGGCCAGTGGGCGCCCACCGTCCAGAAGGACACCGCGAAGGACCTCGGCGAGGACCTCGCCTTCTTCCCCTTCCCGATGGTCGAGGGCGGCAAGGGCTCGGCCACCGACGCGTTCGGCGGCGGCGGCGGCTTCGCGGTCGGCGCTGACGCGCCCCCGGCGGCGACGGACTTCCTGAAGTTCATCCTCTCCGCCGAGAACCACCGCAAGGAGATCGCCACCGGCGCGCTCCTCCCGGTCATCAAGGGCACCGAGGACGCCGTCACCAGCCGTACCGGCAAGATGGTGGCCGACACCCTCGCCCAGGCGACCGACTTCCAGCTCTACCTCGACCAGGCCTACCCGCCGGCGGTCGGCCAGCAGGTCAACGACAGCGTGGCCGAGCTCATCGCGGGGACCAAGTCTCCCGAAGAGGTCGTGAAGGCCATCACCGAGACGGCACAGTCGGAGTAACGGCGTAGTGGCTACGACGAAAGGGCCGGAGGGCGCGACCTCGCCTCCGGCCCCTCCCCGAGCGCGATCGCGTGGAGCGGTCGCCTCGTCCCCACCTAAGCGACCGGCGGCGGGCGGCACGCCCGCCGCCCGTCGGCGTCGCGCGTGGGTGACGATCGTCCTGTTCATCCTCCCGGCCCTCGTGCTGTTCATGCTGCTGGTGCTGGCGCCGATCGCGCTGGCCGCGTACTCCAGCTTCTTCAAGTGGAACGGCTTCGGCCTGTTCCCGACGAACTTCATCGGGCTCGACAACTTCACCAGGCTCCTGGAGGACGAGGTCTTCCTCGGCGACCTCTGGCGCGGCCTGCTTCTGATCATCTTCTCGCTGGTCATCCAGCTGCCGCTGGCGCTGGCCATCGCGCTGCTGCTCAACCAGAAGATGCGCGGGCGCGCGTTCTACCGGCTGCTCTTCTTCATGCCGTACGTGCTGTCCGAGGTCATCACGGCCGTGCTGTTCACGATGATCCTCTCGCCGGAGCGCGGCCTGGCCAACGAGCTGCTCGCCTTCGTCGGGCTGGAGTCGCTGGAGTCCACCTTCCTGTCCGAGCCGTCCACCGTCATGTACTCGCTGATGATCGTGATGACCTGGAAGTACTTCGGGTTCCACATGATCCTGTACTTGGCCGGCCGGCAGTCCATCCCCAACGAGCTGACCGAGGCGGCGCAGATCGACGGCGCCACCCCGTGGCGGGTCTTCTGGCACGTCACCCTGCCGCTGCTCGGCCCCACCATCCGCATCACCATCTTCCTCTCGGTGATCGGCACCATCCAGCTGTTCGACCTGGTCTACGTGCTCACCGGCGGCGGCCCCGTGCACGCCTCCGAGACCATGGGCGTGACCATGTACGAGTTCGGCTTCAAGCGGTTCCAGGTCGGCTACGCCAGCGCCATCAGCGTCGTGATGTTCCTGCTCAGCCTCGTGTTCGCGATCGGGTACCAGCGATTCGTCATGCGCCGCGACACCGAGGGCGCCATCACCAACATGCGAGCCAAACGATGAGCACACACGCGCGGGACAAGCCCGCCATCCAGGTGGTCAGGCCGATCGCGCTGCACACCGTCGTGATCGTGATCGGCATCTTCGTCCTGCTCCCGATCCTGTACGGCGTGCTCGGCGGCTTCAAGAACAACCAGCAGCTGTCGACCAACCCGATCGGCCTGCCGAGCCCCTGGGTGCCGTCCAACTACACCGACGTGCTGCTCTCCGGCGACTTCTGGATCCAGGTCTGGAACAGCTCGTTCATCGCCCTGGCCACGACCTTCATCACGGTCGGAGTCTCGGCGCTGGCGGCGTTCGTGTTCGCCAGGTTCGCCTTCCGCGGCCGGGAGTTCCTGTTCACCGTCTTCGCGGCGGGGCTGATGTTCCCGTTCGCGGTGGCGATCCTGCCGCTGTTCCTCCTGCTGCGCTTCTTCGGGCTGCTGAACAACCCGCTGGGCGTGATCCTGCCGCAGGCCGCCTTCGGCCTGTCGCTGACGATCATCATCCTGCGGCAGTTCTTCCGGTCCATCCCGGGGGAGATCGAGGAGGCGGCCACCCTGGACGGCTGCACGCCGTTCGGGTTCTTCTGGCGCATCCTGCTGCCGATGGCGCGGCCGGCGCTGGCCACCGTGTCGGTGCTGGCGATCGTGGGGAGCTGGAACAACTTCTTCCTGCCCCTGGTCGTGTTCAACGATCCCGGCCTGTGGACGCTGCCGGTCGGGGTTCAGCAGTTCCAGGGGCAGTACAGCTCGGACACGGCCCGCATCCTGGCCTACGTTGTTCTGGCCATGGTGCCGGCGCTCGCGTTCTACTCGGTGGCCGAGCGCCACCTCGTCGGCGGACTCACCACTGGCTCGACGAAGGGGTGAGCGATGGCTGAGCGGTGCTTTCGCGGACCACCAGGTCCGTCGCGAGTTCCACCCGGCGGGCCTCGGCGGAGTCGCCACGGCCCATCGCCAGCACCATCCGGGTAGCCAGGTCGGCCATCTCCTGCAGGGGCTGGCGGACGGTCGTCAGCGGGGGCCAGGCCGAGCGGGCCAGCGGCAGGTCGTCGAAGCCGACGACGCTCAGGTCCGCCGGCACCCGCAGCCCGCGCTGCCTGGCCGCCTCGAAGACGCCGAACGCCTGCATGTCGCTCCCGGCGAAGATGGCGGTGGGCGGGTCGGCCAGGGACAGCAGGGCGTGGCCCTGGTCGTGGCCGGAGTCCACCAGGAAGTCGCCGTGCCGGATCAGCTCCGGCTCGACCGGCACGCCGGCCGTCTCCAGGGCCGCCCGGTAGCCGTCTATCCGGGCCCGGCTGCACAGCATGTCGCCGGGGCCGCCGATCATCCCGATTCGCCGGTGGCCGAGTTCGAGCAGGTGGCGGGTGGCCGACAGGCCGCCGTGCCAGTTGGTGGCCCCCACCGAGGCGACGCCGTTGGCGGGCTCGCCCTCGGGGTCGACCACCACGAACGGCATCGACCGGGCGCTCAGCTGGCCCTGCAGGCCGGTGGAGAGTCTCGACGCGACGATGACGACGCCGTCGGTCCTGCGGGCGGCGATGCGTTCCAGCCAGTCCCGGCCGGGACCCGCGTGGGTGTGCAGCACCGAGATCACCACGCTGGCCTCGGCCTCGCGAGCGGCGGTCTCGGCGCCGCGGACGATCTCCATCGCCCACGGGCTCTCTATCTCGGCGAACACCAGGTCGATCAGGCCGACCGGGCCGTCGCCGGGGCTGACCCTGCGCTGATATCCGTGCTTGTGAAGGAGACGTTCCACCCGCTGGCGGGTCTCCGGGGCGACTTCTGGGCGGCCGTTGATGACCTTGGAGACGGTGGGCACGGACACCCCGGCCTCTTCGGCGATTACGGCGATTGTCACCCGCCTTTTCGATGGCATGGAACGGATCATAGCCGAAAACTTTCGGCACCGCTTCCCCAGGTCGAATAGGCATGTGAACCGCTCCCACCAGCTGTTGACGTGTTACCTGCCTGGTACCTATTCTGCGATTTGCGAAATATTCGGTTGACATCCGAAACTTTCAGACAGTCAGGAGCTTCGATGCCCGACTTGCGCGTGACCGGATCCCACCTCACCGACTCCTCCGGACGGCCGGTACGACTTCGGGGCGTCGGTCTCGGTGGCTGGCTGAACATGGAGAACTTCATCACCGGCTATTCGGCCAACGAATCGGCCATGCGCCTGGCCGTCCTGGACGCGCTGGGCGAGGAACGTTATGAAATATTCTTCGACCGGCTGCTGACGTCGTTCTTCGACGCCGCCGACGCGGACCTGCTCCGCGACATGGGCACCAACTGCGTGCGCATCCCCGTGAACTACCACCACTTCGAGGCCGACGACCAGCCGTTCGAGATCATCGAGCAGGGCTTCAAGCACCTGGACCGGGTGATCGCGCTCCTCGCCGAGCGGGGCATCTACAGCGTGATCGACCTGCACGCGCTGCCCGGCTCGCAGAACCAGCACTGGCACAGCGACAACCCCACGCACGTGGCCGCCTTCTGGCAGCACCGGACCTTCCAGGACCGGGCCGTGCACCTGTGGGAGGCCATCGCCGACCGGTACAAGGACAACCCGTGGGTGGCGGGCTACAACCCCATCAACGAGCCCGGCGACGTGCGCGGCCAGGTGGTCGGCCCGTACTACGACCGGCTGGTCAAGGCGATCCGGGCGGTCGACCCGGGGCACGTGCTCTTCCTGGACGGCAACACCTACTCCACCGACTTCTCGATCTTCCGCGAGGTGTACGAGAACACGGTGTTCGTCTGCCACGACTACGCGCTGGCCGGCTTCGCGCACGGCGGGCCGTACCCGGGGTACACGCGGGGCGAGTGGGTGGACAGGGACCAGCTGGAGCGGGCCTTCGAGAAGCGCACCGCGTTCCAGCGGGAGACCGGCACGCCGATCTGGGTGGGCGAGTTCGGGCCCGTCTACACCGGCGACCCCGAGACCGACGCGCAGCGGTACCAGATCCTCAGGGACCAGCTGGAGATCTTCGACGCGCACGGGGCCGGCTGGTCGATCTGGACCTACAAGGACGTCGGGCTGCAGGGGCTGGTGGGGGCCGCGGGGCCGTACATGGAGAGGTTCGGGACGTTCATCCAGAAGAAGCATCGGCTGGGGGCCGACCGCTGGGGCTCCACGATGGAGGAGTCGGCCAGCGACCTGGCGCCGCTGCACCGGCTCATGGACACCGAGTTCCCGTCCTGGAACCCCTACCCGTGGGGCGCCCGCTACCAGATCGACGACCTGGTCCGGCACATCCTCATCGCGCAGGCGCTCGTGCCCGAGTACGCCGACCTGCTGCGCGGCTGCTCCCCCGAGGAGCTGATCGCGCTCGCCGACTCCTTCGCGCTGGCCGGCTGCGTCCGCCGCGAACCCCTCATCGACCTGCTCACCGACAACATCTCGCAGAACCCGTAGTACGCGTAACACTCCCATCTGACCAGGAGCCCCTCCATGCGCACGGCCCGATACTGGGTGATCCCTGCCTTCCTAGGCCTGTTAGCCGGGCTGCTCGCGCCCCCGGCGCTGGCCGCCCCCGTCACCATCGCCAGCTACGACTTCGAGACCAGCGCCGGGGGCTGGGCGCCGCGCGGAGGGGGTGTGACCGTGGCCACCACCGCGGACGCAGCCCACGGCGGCGCCCGGTCCCTGTCGGTCACCGGCAGGTCCGCGAACTGGCACGGCACCTCCATCACCCCGCCGTTCGAGAAGGGGATCACGTACAACGTGACGGCCTGGGCGCGGGCGCTGCCCGGCCAGCCGTCCTCGACCGTGGCGCTCACCATGGAGCGCACGCCGTCGGGCGGCTCGACCACCTACGAGCGCATCGGGGCGGCCACCGTCACCGACGCGGCCTGGGTGGAGATCTCCGGGGCGTACTCGTTCTCGGTGGACTCCACGCTCAACCTGTACTTCGAGAGCTCGGGCGACACCGTCGCGTTCTACCTCGACGACGTGGTCGTCAGCTCCGACTCCGACCCCACCCAGTCCGGCCTGGTCACCGACTTCGAGACCGGCGCCGCGCAGGGCTGGGCGCCGCGCGGCTCCGCCACCCTCGCCGCCTCCACCGCCGCCGCCCACGCCGGCTCGTACGGTCTGGCCGTCAGCAACCGCTCCGCCTCCTGGGACGGCCCGGCCCGCAACATCCTCGGCAAGATGGCCAAGGGCTCCAAGTACGCCCTGGAGGTCTGGGTCCGTACGGCCACCGCGCAGAACCTCGGCCTCTCCATCGAGCGCCGGCTGGCCGGCACGCCCAGCTACGAGCGTGTCGCCGCCCCCACGCCGATCGCGGCCGGAGTGTGGACCAAGCTGTCCGGGACGTACACGCTCGCCCATGACATCGACTTCCTCAGCGCGTACGTGGAGTCGGACACCGGCACGCTGCCGTTCGACATCGACGACTTCTCGCTGACCTACATCGCGCCCAAGCCGATCCAGACCGACATCCCGTCGCTGAAGGACACCGTGCCGTTCACGCTGGGCGCGGCCTTCTACCGGGGCGCGACCCTGGGCGAGCACGCCAAGCTCATCAACAAGCACTACGACAGCGTCACCCCGGGCAACGCGCTCAAGTGGGACGCCACCGAGCCGTCCGAGGGCGTCTTCACCTTCGACGAGGGCGACGCGCTGGTGGACTTCGCCACCGACAACGACCTGGAATTCCGCGGCCACACGCTGGTGTGGCACAGTCAGACGCCCGCCTGGGTGTTCGCCGGGGCGACCAAGGAGATCCTGCTCCAGCGCATCGAGAACCACATCCGCGCCGTGATGGGCCGCTACAAGGGCCGGATCGGCACCTGGGACGTGGTCAACGAGGTCATCGACGAGAACCAGCCCGACGGGCTGCGCCGCTCGCCGTGGTTCGAGATCGCCGGTCTGGACTACATCCGGACCGCCTTCCGGGTGGCCCGTGAGGTGGACCCGGACGCGACGCTCGTCTTCAACGACTACAACACCGAGTTCCCGCGCAAGCGCGAGGCCATGTTCAAGGTGGTCAAGCAGCTGCGGCAGGAGGGCGTGCCGATCGACGCCGTCGGGCACCAGCTGCACGTCAACATCGAACAGGCGCCCGCCTCCTGGATCGAGTCGAGCATCGAGCGGTTCGCCCAGCTCGGTGTCGAGCAGCAGGTCACCGAGCTGGACGTGAGCGTCTACACCGACTTCGTGAACAGCTACGCCACCGTTCCGGCGGAGGTGCTGGCCGAGCAGGGGTACCGGTACAAGGAGATCTTCGACGTGTTCCGCCGGCAGGCGTCGAAGCTGTCCTCGGTGACGATCTGGGGCGTGGCCGACGACGCCACCTGGCTGTCCACCTTCCCGATCACCCGGCTCAACCCGCCGCTGCCGTTCGACGACGAACTCCAGGCCAAGCCCGCGTTCTGGGGCATCGCCGACCCGTCGCAGCTGCCTCCGCTCCTGCGCAAGCTGAACGCGCCCGCGGCGAGCATCCAGGTGGACGGCAAGCGGGACCTCGCGTGGGACTACCTGCCGGACGCGCCGATCGCCCGGGTCGGCGACGTGTCCGCCGGGTTCCAGGCGCGCAGCACCGCCACCGGGCTGTACGTGCTGGCCGAGGTGTCCGACGCCAGCTACAGCACGAACGACTCGGTCACCTTCACCGTGGGCGGCACCGACTACCGCGTCCGGCGGAACGGCCAGCACGCGCCCGGATTCACGGCGGACGTCAAGTGGACCAGCGCCACCGGCTACCGGGTGGAGGCCAGGCTGCCCTCCGGCTCCGCCACCGGCGTCAAGGTCGTGGTCGACGACGCGACCGGTCCCGAGACCTCGTGGAACGGCACGGTCACCGCGCTGCCGGCGATCAAGACGACCTCCGCGCCGAAGGCGAAGACCGCGCCGGTGATCGACGGCGCCGTCGACTCCGCGTGGAGCAAGGCCCAGGAGATCACCACCGGGACCTGGGTGCAGGGCTCCTCGGGCGCGACCGCCAAGGTGAAGGCGCTGTGGAAGGACGGCACCCTGTACGTCCTGGCCCGGGTCACCGACCCGGTGCTGAGCGAGGAGTCGCCCAACGCGTACGAGGAGGACTCGGTCGAGATCTTCGTGGACCCGGAGAACAACAAGAACAAGGGCTACGACGATGACGACGGGCAGTACCGGATCAGCTTCACCAACCACCAGACGATCGGCGGCACGTTCGACGCGTTCGGTGTGCGGGACAACCTGACCAGCGCGGTGTCGCTCACCCCGACGGGCTACCTCGTGGAGGCGGCGATCGAGCTGCCGACGGTCACGCTGGCCAAGGACGCGCTCCTCGGCTTCGACGTCCAGGTCAACGACGCCACCGGGCCTGCCCGTACGGCGGCTGTGACCTGGAACGACCCGACCGGACAGAGTTACGTGAACACCTCTCGCTGGGGCGTCCTACAACTAGCGAAGTAAACATGTTCAAATAAAGCCAGTTGCCGGGCCCCTCCTTCCGCAGCGTGCGGGGCCCGGCAACTGCGCCCCAGGGAGACCCATGTTCTCGAACCCAGTCATTCCAGGCTTCCACCCGGACCCCTCGGTGTGCCGGGTGGGCGCGGACTACTACCTTGTGACCTCCTCGTTCGAGTGGTTCCCCGGGGTGCCGATCTTCCACAGCCGGGATCTGGTGCACTGGCGGCAACTCGGGCACGTGCTCGACCGCCCCTCCCAGCTCGACCTCGACGGCGTACGGCCGTCCGGCGGCATCTACGCCCCGACCATCCGCCACCACGACGGCGTCTTCTACATGATCACGACGCTCATGGACGAGCCCGGCAACTTCCTGGTCACGGCCACCGACCCGGCCGGGCCGTGGAGCGACCCCATCTGGTTCCCCGAGGCCGGCGGCTTCGACCCGTCCCTGTTCTTCGACGACGACGGGCGCGCCTGGATGTGCGGGACCCGCGAGAAGGCCGCCAAAGGCTACGACGGCGACACCGAGATCTGGCTGCGCGAGCTGGACCTGGCCTCGATGAAGCTCGTCGGCGAGGAGCACGTCATCTGGGAGCCCGTGCAGCGCGGCGGCATCTGGGCGGAGGGGCCGCACGTCTACCTGGTCGACGGGCGCTACTACCTGCTCACCTCGGAGGGCGGCACCGCCGAGGACCACGCGGTCATGGTCGCCCGCGCCGACGCCATCACCGGGCCGTACACGAACAACCCGCGCAATCCCATCCTTACCCACCGGCACCTCGGCCTCCGGCACCCGATCACCAGCACTGGGCACCCCGACCTGGTGCGGACCCAGAACGGCGACTGGTGGTCGGTCCTGCTGGCCACCCGCCCGTACGGCGGGCACCCCGACAGCCCCCTCACCATGGCCGCCGTACGCGCCGACAGCGGCTACAACCTGGGCCGGGAGACCTTCCTCACCAGCGTGCGCTGGGAGGACGGCTGGCCGGTCTACGACCTGGTGGAACCGGAGATGCCCGCCCCGGCCCTGGCTCCCCGCCGCTGGCCCGCCCGCCCCGCCTGCGACCACTTCGACGGCGTACGGCTCGCGCCCGAGTGGAACCACCTCCGCACGCCGCGCACCCCGTACTGGAGTCTCGCGGACAGCCGCCTGACCCTGCGGCTGCGCCCCGAGTCGCTGACCGAGCGGGCCAACCCGAGCCTGGTCGCCCGCCGCCAGCAGCACATCGACTTCGCCGCCCACACCGTGCTGGAGTTCCGGCCGCGGGGCGACGAGAGCGCCGGGCTCGCGCTCATCCAGAACGACGCCTACCAGCTGCGGCTGGAGCGTTCGACCCGCGGCCTGGACCTGATCAGGCGCGCCGCCGGGGAGGACACCCTGCTCGCCACCGCGGCGGCGGACGCGGGCCGCGTCCACCTCGCCGTCGAGGCCCACGGCCAGGACTACCAGTTCCGGTACGCACTCGAACCGGACGAGTGGCGTGACCTGGGCGCGCCCGCCGACGGCCGCATCCTCGGCTCCACCACCGCCGGCGGTTTCATCGGCACCATGATCGCCCTCTACGCCACCTCCAACGGCGCCCCGAGCGCGAACACGGCCTCCTTCGACTGGTTCGAGTACCGGGCGGTCTAGCCGAGCAGGTGTGTGCGGAACCAGGCGATCATGCGTTCGGCGCGGTCGATCCTGCGGTCCAGCCGGGCGGTGTGGGCCAGGGAGTGGTCGGAGTCGGGGTAGAGCACGTACTCGACGGTGCGGTTCAGGCGGCGCAGGGCGACGAACATCTGCTCGGCGTCGGAGGGCGGGCAGCGGTGGTCCTGCTCGCCCTGGAGGAGCAGGAGCGGGGTGGTGATGGCGCCGACGTGGCGGAGCGGTGAGATCTTCCAGAGGTGCTCGACGCCCTCCGGGGTCCAGACGTCGCCGAGGCCCGAGTCCACGTCGTAGATCGCGCCCAGGTCGCAGGCGGCGAAGCCGGAGACCTGGTTGGTGACGCCGTTCTGGCTGACCGCCGCCGCGAACCGGCCGGAGGTGCCGATCAGCCAGTTGGTCAGGAAGCCGCCGTACGAGTTGCCGTAGCAGCCGATCCGCGCGGGGTCGGCCAGGCCGCGGGCGACGAGGCCGTCCAGGACGGTGTGGCAGTCCTCGGCGTCGGGTTCGCCCCAGTCGCCCCCGAGGGCGGCGCCGAAGGCGTACCCGCGGTGGAAGGAGCCGCGGATGTTGGGGCGGACCACCAGGAAGCCGGCGGCGGCCAGGAGCAGGGCGTCGAGGTCGGGCTCGACCGGCCAGGCCCAGGCGGGGCCGCCGTGCAGCTGGAGCACCACCGGGAGCGGGCCGTCCGTCTGGGGGCCGACGAGGAAGACCTGGATGCCGCCGATCTCCAGTTCCTGCTGGAGCGGGGGTTCGAAGCCGGACAGCCAGGCGGAGCCGGACCGGAACAGCAGCTCGGGGTCGCCGTCCGGGGCGAGCCGGTACAGGTCGGGGCGGGCCGCGCCGCCGAGGCTCGCGATCGCGCACACCACGCCGCCGGCGGCGGCCAGCGCGTGCACGACGGGGTCGAGCCGCGCGGGCGTCAGGTCGGCGATCCCGTCACCGGTCACGTGCTGGGCCGGTTCCCGGCCGTTGTCGCAGGTGACCGTGAGGCGTTCGTCCGTGGTCGGCGCCTGCCCGGAGAAACGGTCGAGGTGGCCGGTGAGCGACACCGGCGGCCGGCCGGGGACGTTGTGCCAGAGCTGCTCGTTCTCGAAGTCGGTCGGACGGCGCGACGGGGCCGCGACGCAGACGACGCTCCCGTCCGGGTCGTACGAGAAGCGGGTGACCGGGCCTGCCACCCAGCTGGCGAGCGAGATCGGCCCGCCGGTGAGCGGCACCTCGTAGACCTGGGGGTTGGGGTCGAGGTCCGCGTCCTCGCGGGGGTCGGCGATGAAGCCGGCCTTCGTGCCGCAGGGGGAGATCCGCGGGCCGGACGCCCACCACTCACCGGAGGTCAGCCGCAGCGCGGTCCCGTCAGGAGACAGCACGTGCAGGTGGGTGGGGTGCAGCCGCAGGCCGTGGCCGTCCTCGCGCCAGTCCAGGCGGCGGATCACCCGGGCCACCGAACCGCCGGACATGACCGGAGAATCCTGGTCGGGGGCCAGGACGAGGAACGACGAGCCGAGCCAGGCGTAGTCCACGACGCCGCGCGGGAACGAGGTGACCTTGGTGGCGGCCCCGCCGTGCGCCGGCCGCGTGTGGAGCTGCTCCTTCACCAGGTACGCGACGGTACGGCCGTCCGGCGAGAAGCGGGGCAGCGACGCCTCGGGAGCGAGCACCCTGACCCGGCCGCCCGAGGTGGGGACCACGAGCAGCCGGTGGTGTTCCCGGCCGCGCACGACCCGCCGCTCGATGACCGCGACCAGGGAGCCGTCCGGGGAGACGTCCAGTTCCGTCAGTAGGCGATCGGCTGCCAGATCCTGTGGCCGCATCCGCGTCCTCCCTTGATCAGTGACTCAGAATGAGAGGGTAGTGAATGGCTATTGCCAAGGTAAAGAGCACTGTGTTTGAGTGGCCAATCAGGAAAGGAGCTCCGATGGCGGACAAGGCGTTGCGGTGCGGCCGGCTGGTTGACGTGGTCGCCGGGCGGGTGCTGGAAGACCAGCTGATCCTCATCGAGGGCGAACGCGTGGCCGCCGTCGGCCCCGCCGCCACGACGCCGTTCGACGGCGAGCCGATCGACCTGGGCGACGTCACCGTCACGCCCGGCCTGATCGACCTGCACACCCATCTGGTCGGCGTCGCGGCCTGCGGCGACTACGCCCAGGAGCTCAAGTACAGCGCCGCCCAGCAGACCCTGGCCGGCGTGCCGAACGCGCGGGACACCCTGCTGGCCGGCTTCACCACCGTCCGCGACGTCGGGACGTTCCGGGCCTTCCTCGACGTGGCCCTGCGGGACGCGATCGACGCGGGGCACATCCTCGGGCCGCGCATGGCGGTCGCGGGGGCGTACGTGACCGTGAAGGGCGGCGGTGGCATGGTCACCGGGCTCGCCCCCGACATCGAGCTGCCCCGCGAGTTCCGGTTCGGCCAGACCTCGGGCGTGGACGACATCCGCGAGCGGGTCCGCGAGATCATCTTCAACGGCGCCGACCTGATCAAGGTGATCGCCACCGGCGCGGTCCTCGCCAACGGCACCGTCCCCGGCGCTCCCGAGCTCACCGAGGCGCAGCTGCGCGCCGCCGTCGAGGAGGCCTCCTGGTACGGCCGCCACGTGGCCGCCCACGCCCACGGCGCGGAAGGCATCAAACGCGCGATCCGGGCCGGCGTGCGCTCGATCGAGCACGCCTGCTTCCTCGACGACGAGGGCGTGGAGCTGATGGCCGAGCACGGCACCTACCTGTCCGCCGACATCTGGTGGGCCGACTGGATCAGCGAGACCGGCCCCTCCCAGGGTTACGACGCCGAACAGCTCCGCAAGAACGACGAGACCGCCGAGGCCCAGCGCGTCGCCTTCGCCAAGGCCGTCAAGGCGGGCGTGAAGATCGGCTTCGGCACCGACGCGGGCGGCTTCCCGCACGGCCTCCAGGGCCGCCAGCTCGCCACCATGGTCGAGTACGGCATGACCCCCCTGGCCGCCCTCCGCGCCGCCACCCTGACCAGCGCCGAGTGCATGGGCTGGGAGGACCGGGTTGGCTCCCTAACCCCGGGCCGGTACGCCGACCTCGTCGCCGTCCCCGGCGAGCTCGACATCCGGAAGTTCCAGGACGTGCCCTTCGTGATGAAGGGCGGCACGGTCGTCAAGAACGAGCTCGGGTGAACCGCACGTACCTCGCCGGGATCGCCTGCCTGGTCAGCGTCACGGCCATCTGGGGCTCCACGTTTCCGCTGACCAAGGACCTGCTGCTCCGCCTCCCCGTGGCCGACCTGTACGCGGTGCGCTTCGCCATCGCGGTCGCCGTCCTGGTGGCGATCCGGCCGAAGGCGCTGGCCGGGCTCAGCCGCCGTACCTGGCTGACCGGGGTCGCGCTCGGGCTGGTCTACGGGGCCGCCCTCGTCGTGCAGACGTTCGCGCTGATCGAGCTGCCGTCGTCGGTGTCGGGGTTCGTGACCGGGTCGTACCTGGTGCTGACGCCGTTGCTGGCCTGGCTCTGGACCAGGCACGCGCCCGAGCGGAGCACCTGGCTGGCGGTCGCGCTGGCCACCGCGGGCATGGCCGCGTTCACGCTGCTCAGCGGCGGTGACGCGGGCGGCGTGATCGAGGCCGGGCCGGTGGCGCTGACCCTGCTGTCGGCCGTGCTCTACGCGGTGCACATCGTCGCCCTGGGCCGCTGGTCGAGCCCGGCGGAGGCGTACCCGCTGGCGATCATCCAGATCCTCACGCTGACCGTGATCATGTGGGTGGCCGCCGCGCCCGGTGGCGTGGCCCTGCCCGCGAGCGCGGGCGACTGGGCCGGTGTGCTCTACCTGGCCACGATCGCCGGCGCCTTCACCTTCCTGGCCCAGACCTGGGCGCAGGCCCACGTCCCGCCCACGGCCGCCGCCGTCGTCATCTCGGCGGAACCCCTGTGGGCCACCGGCTTCGCCTTCGCCCTGTACGGCGAGGCGCTCACCTGGCCCGTCCTCGTCGGCGGGACCTGCGTGGTCGCCGCGATGATCCTGGTCGCCTGGCCCCGGCGCGAGGCGACCGTGCCCGACTGGCTCCCCGAGGAGGCGACATGCCCCGCGTCCCCCGTACCGCCCGGCCACTGAGCGAGGAGCAGGCGGACGCCGTCCGGCTGGCCCGCGACTTCGCCGCCGCCGAGATCCGCCCCCGGGCCCGGGAGGTGGACGAGGCCGACCACGTCCTGCCCCGGGAGATCTGGGCCAAGGCCGCCGAGACCGGGCTCACCTCTTTCATGATCCCCGACGCGTACGGCGGGGGCGGGGTGGCGGACCTGGTCACCCAGTGCCTGGTGCAGGAGGAGTTGTGCCACGGCGACATCGCGATCGGCAACCTGGTCACCTCCAACGGCTTCTTCGCCGCGCCCGTGCTCGAACTCGGCACCGAGGAGCAGCGCAAACGCTTCCTGACGCCGCTCTGCTCGGCGGAGCCGCCGCTGACCGCGCTGGCCACCACGGAACCGGGCGTCGGCTCGGACGCCGCCGCCATCACCACCCGGGCCGTACGCGACGGCGACAGCTATCTGCTGACCGGCCAGAAGTCCTGGATCTCGAACGCGCCTTTCGCCGGCTATTTCGTGATCTTCGCGACCGTGGCGCCGGGGACGCGGTCGAAGGGCGTCACGGCGTTCGTGGTCGAACGGGACACGCCGGGCCTGACCATCGGGAAGCCGATGCCGAAGATGGGCCAGCGCGGCATCGCCTGCGCGGAGCTGTTCCTGGACCGGGTGCGGGTGCCCGTGGAGAACCGGCTGGGGGAGGAGGGCCAGGGCTTCTACGGCCTGATGCGCACCTTCGACGCCTCCCGCATCCTGATCGCCGCCGCCTGTACCGGCCTGTCCCGGGCGGCTTTCGACGCGGCCCTGGCGTACGCCAAGGAGCGCGAGCAGTTCGGCGTCAAGATCCTGGAGCACCAGTCGGTGGCGTTCCGTCTCGCCGACATGGCCACCAAGACCGATATTTCGCGACTTGTCACCATGCGGGCGGCTGAGCTGTACGACACCGGGGTCGCCGTCACCGAGGAGGCCGCCATCGCCAAGCTGACCGCCTCCGAGAACGCGATGTGGTGCACGTGGGCGGCCGTGCAGACGCACGGCGGCTGGGGGTACTCGCGCGAGTTCCTGGTCGAGAAGTGGATGCGCGACGCCAAACTCGAGGAGATCGAGGAAGGCACCTCCGACATCCAGCGCCTGATCATCTCCCGATCGCTGGGCCGGGCGTGAACACCACGGCCCAGGTGCTGGCGGCGTCCCTGCGCGCGTACGGCGTGGACACCGTCTTCGGCATCCCCGGCACCCACAATCTCGCCGTCTACCAGGCCCTGGCCGAGGCGGGCGTACGCTTCGTGACGACCCGCCACGAACAGGGCGCGGGTTACGCGGCCGACGGCTACGCGCGGGTGAGCGGGCGGGCCGGTGTCGTGCTCACCACCACGGGACCGGCCGTGCTCAACGCCGCGACCGCGCTCGCCCAGGCGTACTCCGACTCCTCGCCCGTGCTGCTCATCTCGCCGGGCGTCCCGCTCGGGCACCCGCGCCACGCCCGCGGCTACCTCCACGAATCCAAGGACCAGTCGCGCGCCCTGGACGCCCTCTGCGCCTGGAGCCACCGCGTCACCTCACCCGCCGAGATCCCCGCCGCCGTCTCCCGCGCCTTCGTCTCCTTCGCCGAAGGCCGCCCCCGCCCGGTCCACCTCGAAATCCCGCTCGACCTCCTCGACCTCCCCACCCCGGCCGTCCCGGCGTCGCCGTACCCGGTCCCGCCCCGCGCGCCCGATCCCGCCGCCGTCACCTCCGCCCTCACTCTGCTCCGTACGGCCCTGCGCCCCGCGATCGTCCTCGGCGGCGGCGTCCACCACTCCCGCGCCGGCACCCTCGCCCTGACCCTCGCCGAACGCTTCGGCGCGCCGATCGTCACCACCGCCAACGGCAAGGGCTCCGTACCCGAGTCCCATCCGCTGGTCCTCGGCGCCACACTCCACCTGCGCTCCATCCGGGAGTGGCTGGCCACCCGCGACGTCGTGCTCGCCGTCGGCACCGAACTGGCCCCCTCAGACCTCTGGGTGGACGACTTCCGCCTGACCGGCTCCCTCATCAGAATCGACCTAGACCCATCCCAAATGCACGGCGACCACCCCGCCACCGTCCCCCTCCTGGCCGACGCCACACTCGCCCTCGAAGCGTTGAACGCCCAAGGCGACTTGGCCGGCTCGGCTGATCCAGCCGGGTCGCCCGCCCAACAGCCAGAGTTCGCTGGTTCGGCGTGGTCGGGTGCCGAACTGCCAGGGCTTGTCGGCTCGGCTGGATTGGGTGCCGACCCGCCGGAGGCCGCCGCTGAGCTGGGCATCCTCGCGGCACGCTGGGCGCCGCAGCTCGAAGCGCTCAGGGACGGGCTTCCTGCGGACACGATCGTGGTCGCCGACAACTCGATGTTCTGTTACTACGGTGCGCTCGGTGGCTTGCCGGTCGATCCGCCCGGGCGGTTCCTGTTCCCGACCGGGTACGGCACGCTCGGCTTCGCGCTTCCGGCCGCCATCGGAGCCAAGCTCGCCCGTCCCGAGGCGCCGGTCGTGGCGCTCGCCGGGGACGGCGCCTTCCAGTTCAGCGTCCAGGATCTGGCCACGGCCGTCGAACTCGGGCTCCCGCTGCCGATCGTCGTCTCCGTCAACGGCGGATACGGGGAGATCCGTGCGGAGATGCTCGCCCGCGGCATGCCGCCTGTCGCGGTCGATCTGCACACCCCCGACTTCGTCGCGCTCGCCGTCGCGTACGGCGCGCGCGGGGCCGCCGCGGACACGCCGCGAGAACTTGGTGAGGCGGTCGGCAAGGCGCTGCGCGCGCCGGTGCCCACCGTGATCGTTTTGAGGGAGGCGCGATGACGCGCGAGCCGTACCTGAAGGTGACCTGGATCGACGAGGTGACCGGGCGGCCGGGATATCTGGTCATCGACCGGCTGGGCCGGGGCGTGAGCAGCGGCGGCCTGCGGATGCGGGCGGGGGTGACGCTGGACGAGGTGGCCGACCTGGCTCTCGGGATGAGCCGCAAGGAGGCTTTGGCGTACGAGCCGGGCCTGCGGTACCAGCCGCTGGGCGGGGCCAAGGGCGGCATCGACTGCGACCCGCTGGACCCCGGCGCGGGCGGGATGCTGCGGCGCTACATCGCCGCCATGAAACCGCTGCTGCAGAGCTACTGGGCGACCGGGGAGGATCTCGGGCTGCGGCAGGAGGCCATCGACGCCGCCTGCCACGAAGCCGGGCTGCGCACCTCCATCGACGCCGTTCTGCCACTGCTGCCCGATCCCGACGCCGCGCTGAAGGGCCTCGACGAGGCGTTCGCGGTGACCGTGGACGGGATCGGCCTGGCCGACCTGGCCGGCGGCTGCGGCGTCGCCGAAGCGGCCCTGACCGCCATCGACCTGACGATCCCCGACCGCCGGGCCACTGCGGTCATTCAGGGCTTCGGGTCGATGGGCGGCGCGACCGCCCGCTTCCTGGCCCGCGCGGGCGTCCCGGTCGTCGGCATCGCCGACAGCGAGGGCCTGGTCGCCAACCCGGACGGCCTGGACGTGGAGACCCTGCTGCTCACCCGGGACGAACACGGCCGCATCGACCGGTCCCGCCTGCGCGCCACCGACGAGAAGCTGCCCAGGGACGCCTGGCTCGACCTGGACTGCGACGTTCTGGTGCCGGCGGCGGTGTCGTACTGCATCGGCGTCTCGGAGGCGCCCCGGGTGAAGGCCCGGCTCATCGTCGAAGCCGCGAACTCCCCGGTGACCCCCGAGGCCGAAGCACTGCTCCGCGCCTCCGGCGTCACCGTCGTACCGGACGTGGTCGCCAACTCGGCGACCAACTCCTGGTGGTGGTGGACCCTCTTCGGCGACATCCCCGCCGAATCCGACGCGGCCTTCGCCAAAATCCGCTCCTGGATGCGCCGCGTCGTCACCGACGTCCTCACCGAAGCCGCCACCACCGGCCGCCTCCCCCGCGAGATCGCCCACGCCATCAGCGACCGCAACCTGGCACCCCGATGACCCGCATTGTCGATCCAGGCGACTCGGCCGCGGGCGTTTGGAGGACGTACGCGGCCGACGCCGCGCCCCGGCATGCCCGGCCCCGAACGACGAGAACGACCGGAGGCACGCGTGAACGGTTCGCTCGATTCGTGAGTGATCGGAGGGCCGGGTGAACGGGTTGTTCGACCCGCGTTCGGTCGCGGTGGTGGGGGCTTCCGACGATCCCGCCAAATGGGGCTACTGGCTGGCCAGAGGCGCGCTGGAGGGTGCCGGACGGCGAGGGGTCTACTTGGTCAACGGCCGGGCCGGGCAGGTGCAGGGCCGGCCCGCCTACCAGCGGCTCGCCGATCTCCCCGAGGCCCCGGAACTGGTCGCGATCGTCACGCCCGCCGCCTCGTACCAGGCCGTCGTCGAGGACGCGCTCGCCGCGGGCGCCCGCTACCTCGTCGGCATCACCGCCGGCGTCGACCGCGCCTACCCCGGCGGCCACCCCGCCCTCGCGGCCAGAGTCCGCGCCGCCGGAGCCCGCCTCCTCGGCCCCACCTGCATGGGCGTGTACGACGGCGCGACCGACCTCGCCCTCACCTGGGGCACCCTCACCCCCGGCCCCATCGGCGTGATCTCCCAGAGCGGCTCCGTCGGCCTCGAAATCGGCTACCTCGCCGCCCGCGCCGGCCTCGGCCTCTCCCGCTTCGCCTCCGTCGGCGCCCAAGCCGACCTCACCACCGCCGACCTCCTCCACCCAGTGATCACCGCCCCCACCACCGGCGTCGTCATCCTCTACCTGGAAGACCTCTCCCTCGGCCGCTCCCTCATCACCTTCGCCGACCAGGCCAGATCCCTGGGCAAACGACTAATCCTCCTCTCCGTCGGCGGCTCCGCCGCGGGCGAACGCGCGATCACCTCCCACACCGGCGCCCTCGCCACCCCCGACACCGCCGTAGACGCCCTCTGCGACGCCGCCGGCGTAATCCGCGTCCACACCCCAGCCCAGGCCATCCACACCGCCCAAATCTGCCTGGCAGAAGCCATCCAGACCCGCCTGGCGGAGGTCGTTCCCGCCCGGCCGCGTCTGGCTGTCGTGGCGGACAGCGGGGGGCAGGGCGCGCTGGCGGCCGAGCTCGCCGAGCGGGCCGGGCTCGTGGTGCCCGCGCTGTCCGAGGCGGCTGTCGCGGCCCTGAGGGAACTGCTCCCGGCCGACGCCGGGCTGACCAACCCCATCGACCTGGCGGGTGCCGGAGAAGCCGATCTGACTGTCTACCCTCGTGTGGCGGAATTGGTAGCCCGCGAAGCCGACGCCCTCCTTTTGACCGGATATTTCGGCTCATACGCGGCTGACAGCCCGGCGCTCCGCGAGCCCGAGGAAGCCGCCGCCCGCCAACTCCTCGGCACTCCCTGCTTCGTCCACACAATGCGCACCGACGGCCCCGCCGCCGACCTGCTCCGCACCGGCGGCATCCCCGTCTTCGCCACCATCGACGCCCCGGTCAACGCCCTCGCCGCCTACTCCGGAGCCACCGAAGGCATCCGCCCACTCCCACACCCCGGAGCCGACCCCGCCACAGGCTCAGCCCCGCAGACCGACGACACCGCCGGCTTCGAGGACCATGGCATCGGCTCGGCTCGCCAATCTGGGGAAGCGGCCGATCCTGAGGACCGTCGTATTCGCCCGGCTCTGCGGTCTGGCGAAGCCACCGACTCCGAGGTGGTCACGCCTGGGCAGCTGTCATCCGGCGGTGACGTCCGGTCGGCGCTGGCGGCTGAAGGGGTGCTCTTTCCCGAAGGCGGCTTCGCCCCCACTCCCGAGGAGGCCGGCCGGCTTGCGGCGCGACTCGGCGGGACCGTCGTGCTCAAGGCGGTCGGCCCTGCGCACAAGACCGAGGTCGGTGGTGTCGTGCTCGGGCTGACGTTGGCGGCTGCTGTGCGGGCCGAGGCTGAGCAGATGGCCGGGCGGGTGCGGCTGGACGGGTTCTGGGTGGAGCGGCAGGCGGCGGGAGGTGTGGAACTCATCGTCGGGGCGTACCGGGATCGGAATCTGGGAGTGCTGGTCACCGTGGGGAGCGGCGGCGTGTACACCGAACTGCTCGCTGACACCGCGACCGCGCTTGGCCCGCTCGATCATGACAGCGCGCTCCGGCTGCTGGGCCGCACGAAGGCGGCCCGCCTGCTGGAAGGCTGGCGAGGCGCGCCGCCGTGCGACGTGGACGCGGTCGCCCGTGCCGTGGTCGCCGTCGGGCGGGTCCTCGCCGCCCGCCCGGACCTCGCCGAGCTGGAGATCAACCCATTGCTCGCCAGGCCCGAGGGAACCCTCGCCCTCGACCTGCTCGCGACACCGGGCGCTACCCGCTGAAGGACTCCCCGGTCGAGCCCTGTCCGGGAAAGGGGGACGTCCTGGCGTGGCGAGCCGCGGACCGATCAGATCAGTTGGTCGGGCTCTAAGGTGAGTTCGATTGCGACCGCCGTACGGACCAGTTCGAAAAGGCGGGCGCGGGTGAGCATGCGTTTGTGGACGGTGACCTGGACGGTCAGGCCGTCGATGAGGGACATCAGCCGCCAGGCCGCGCCCTCGGGGTCGGGGCATTTGAAGACGCCCTCGTCCGCCCCGTCCCGCAGGATCGACGCGAGCGCGTCCTTCCAGCGCAGGTCGAGCGTGCGGGAGACGTCTTCGAGGGCCTGGTTGCGCATCGACTCCGACCAGGCGTCGATCCACAGCGCCCAGGATTTGGATTTGCCGGTGGGGGAGTAGAGCTTGAGCATGGCCCGGAGTTTCTCCATCGGGCCGCCGGCGGATTCCAGGAGGGCGCTCAGATTGTCCAGGTCGCGTTCGGCGGCGTAGCCGAAGGCCTGCGCGAACAGGTTGTCCTTGGTTTCGAAGTGGTAGAAGAGCAGGGCCTGGCTCACGCCGGCCGCCTGGGCGATGTCGACCGTGCGGGTGTGCCCGAAGCCCTGTGCCGCGATCACCTCGCAGGCCACGCGGAGCAGGTCCTCCCGGCGCATGCGGCTCATTCCCCGTCCCACATCGAAACCCTAGCGCGCGATGGGGATTCGCAACACGAATCGGGCTCCGCGATTGCTGTCCTCGATGGTGAGGGTGCCGCCGTGGGTCTCGGCGATCTGGCGGGCGATGGCGAGGCCGAGGCCGGTGCCGCCGGAGTCGCGGCTGCGGGCGGCGTCCAGGCGGGTGAACCGCTGGAACACCATCTCGCGTTTGTCCGGCGCGATCCCGGCGCCGTCGTCCACGACCTCCAGGACCGCGCCGTCGTTGTTGCGGGCGACCCGGACGGCGACCTCGCTGGCCGCGTGACGCTCCGCGTTGTCCACCAGGTTGGTGATCAGCCGGGCCAGCCGCAGCCGGTCGCCGCGGACGACCACGTGTTCGCCCAGGTCCTTGACCAGTTTGACGCGCCGCCGCCGCCGGTCCAGCTCGGTCGCGGCCAGCCGGCCCAGATCGATCGGATCGGTACGGCCCGGCGCCCGCGCGTCCAGCCTCGCCACCTGCAGCAGATCGGTGACGAGCGCCTGGAGCCGGTCCAGGCTGACCAGCAGCGCCTCCCCGATGACCGGCCAGTCGGCGTCCTCGGGATGGAGCAGCGCGCCCTCGATCTCGGCGCGCATGGCGGTGAGCGGGCTGCGCAGGTCGTGCGAGGCGTCGGAGGCGAACCGGCGCTGCTGCTCGACGGCCTCCTCCAGGCGGTCCAGGGTCTGGTTGGCGGCCTCGGCCATGCGCCTGACCTCGTCCCGGAACTTGGGTACGGGCACCCGGTGGCCGAGGTCGGAGACGGTGATGCCGGCGAGTTCCTCGCTGATGGCGTCGACCGGGGCGAGGGCGCGGCCGATCGACCAGGAGGCGCCGTACCCGGTGATGCCGACCACGAGGAGGCTGCCGCCGATGAGGGCGGCGAGCAGGCGGTAGTCCACGTACCACGGGACGGCCTCATCGGCGGCGTAGATCACCCAGTCGCCGTCGGGCTGGTAGACGCGGAAGGCGACGATGATCATGCAGGTGTCGGGGTAGACGGGGCTGTCGCAGATCAGGCGGTCGGCGCGGACGATGGAGTCGTCGGGCAGGAAGACGGCCATCGGGGGTCTGCCGACCAGGTTCGGGCTGGCGGCGGCGATCGTGCCGTCGGGCCGCATGATCTGGACGCCGGCGACGCCCTGGCTGGGGACCAGCCCGTTGACGACATCCCGCTTGACCAGGTGCACGGTCTTCAATGCGGCTTTGACCACCCGGTTGGTGCTGTAGTTGTACGCGAGGTCGCGGACGCCGATGAGGGCGCTGACGCCGACGGCAGAGCAGATCAGCGTCATCACCGCGCAGGCGATCAGAGTCAGCCGGGCCCGTACCGACCAGCTGTGCCATGTCCTCACCGATTCCCCCTGAGTGTCCAGGTGATCACACGTCACGGCCGGATGGACGCTCACGGGAGTCAAAAAAGGGCAAACGTGCCGTCTAGAGCAATGCTCTGTCGATCGTTAGAGTAAGTAAGCACTGATTGGAGCGAATATGGATCTTGCCGAATACCGGTCCGCCGCACGGGCCTGGCTGGCGGAGAACCTGCCCGCCTCCGACCCGAAGACCTTCATGGCCGCTCTCCACGACGCCGGGTACTCGGGGATCACCTGGCCGGCGGAGTGGGGCGGCCAAGGGCTGACCCAGGCCGAGGAGCGGGCGTTCGCGGCGGTGGCCCGGGACTTCTCGCTGCCGACGTACGTGTTCTCGATCGGGCTGGGCATGTGCGGGCCGACCCTGCTGGACCGGGGCACTCCCGCGCAGAAGGAGCGGTACGTCCGCAGGCTGCTCCGGGGCGAGGAGATCTGGTGCCAGCTGTTCTCCGAGCCGGGCGCCGGGTCCGACGTGGCCGGGCTCCAGGCGAAGGCCGAGCGGGTGGAGGGCGGCTGGCTGGTCAACGGGCAGAAGGTGTGGACGAGTGTGGCCCAGCACGCCGACCTCGGGCTGCTGCTCACCCGGACGAACGTGGACGTGCCCAAGCACAAGGGGCTGACCATGTTCGTGGTGGACATGCACGCCCCCGGCGTGACCGTACGGCCCCTGCGGGACATGACCGGCCGGTCCAACTTCAACGAGATCTTCTTCGACGACGTGCACATCCCGGACGAGAACCGGATCGGCGACGTCGACGACGGGTGGAGCGTCGCGGTCACCACGCTGCTGCACGAGCGGCTGTCCATCTCCAGCGGGGTGGGGATGAGCGGCCAGCGCGACGACCCGTCCTCCTTCGAGGCGCTCAGCGCGTCCGTGGACACCGGCGACCCGGTCGTCCGCGACCAGCTGGTCGAGCTGTACGTGCGCTCCCGCGCGCTCGCCCTGTTCAACCAGCGGCTGGCCCAGGAGACCAAGGCGGGCATCTTCCCCGGCGCGCGGGGGAGCGCGGCCAAGCTGCTGCTGGCCGAGCTCACCTCCTTCGGCGCCGACCTGGGCGTCTCGCTGGCCGGCCCGGAAGCGGTCGCCGACGGGCACCCGCTGGGCGCCGCGCTCGCGCTGGCCCCCGCCCTGTCGCTGGGCGGCGGCACCAACGAGATCATGCGCAACATCATCGGCGACCGGGTGCTCAACCTGCCGCCGGAGCCGCGGGTGGACAAGAACGTGCCGTTCAAGGACCTGAAGGTGAACTCGTGAACCTCCTCCTCACCGGCGAGCAGCGCGAGCTCCGGGCCGCGGTGCGCTCCTTCCTGACCACGGTGAACCCCCGCGACGGGTACGCCCCGAGCGGCTACGAACGACTCAACGGCGAACTCGGCCTCGGCGGCCTGATCGTCCCCGAGGAGTACGGCGGCTCCGGCGCGGGCCACCGCGACCTGGCCGTGGTCCTGGAGGAGACGGGCGCCGCCCTGCTGCCCGGCCCCTTCCTGGCCACCGTCTTCGCGGCCATCGTCCTCGGCGAACTGGGCGCCAAGGAGCAGCTGGCCGCCATCGCCGCGGGCACCCCGGCCACCGTCGGCCCGCTCTGGGGCGGCGGCGTCACCGAGTCCGGCGGCGCGCTCACCGGCGAGGCGCTGTTCGTCAACGGCGCGGAGGCCGAACTGGTCCTCGTCCGCACCCCGCAGGGCGTCTTCGCCTGCCGGGGCACGGCCAGTCCGGTCGAGACCCTGGACATCACCAGGTCACAGGCCCGCATCCGGTTCGACGGGGAACCCGCGCTCGCCCTCGGCGAGCTGCCGGCGCGCGCCTCGGACCTGATCGCGGTGGCGCTGGCCGCCGAACAGCTGGGCGTGCTCCGCGCCGCACTGGCCGCGATCGTCGAGTACGCCAAGGTCCGGGTGGCCTTCGGCCGGCAGATCGGCTCATACCAGGGGGTCAAGCACAAGCTGGCCGACCTGCACTGCGCGCTGGAGCAGGCCGAGTCGATCGTCAGGTACGCCGCCTGGACCGCCGACGAGGACCCGGAGGAGCTGCCCAAGGCCGCCGCGCTCGCCCAGGCGTACGTCGGGAGGGCCTGCTTCCAGGCCGCGAAGGAGAGCCTGCTGCTGCACGGCGGCATTGGTTTCACCTGGGAACACGACGCGCATCTCTACTACAAGCGCGCGAAGAGCGACGAAGTCCTCCTCGGACCGCCGCGCATCCACCGTGCGAAGCTGGCCGACCTTCTGGAGCTGTGATGTTCGACTACACCGCGACGCCCAGCTTCTACGCGATCGCGCGGGCCCACCCGGACCGCCGCGCGGTCGTGGACACGGACGGCTCGGAGATCTCGTACGGCGACCTGCTGGCCCGGGTCAACGCGGTCTCGCACGGCCTGCGCGGCCGGGGGCTGACGACCGGCGACGTGGTCGCGGGCGTGCTCCCGAACGGCGCCGACGCGGTGGTCATGCTCCTGGCCACCGGCCAGACCGGGCTCTACTACGTCCCGATCAACTGGCACCTGACCGCCCCGGAGATCGACTACATCCTCTCCGACTGCGACGCCTCGGTCGTCGTGTACGACTCCGCCGACGTCGCCGCCCTCGCCGCCGGGCAGCCCGCGGACGACCCCGGCGACCGGACCAACGGCGCGGTCATGTGGTACACCTCCGGCACCACCGGCTTCCCCAAGGGCGTGCAGCGCCCGCTGGCGGGCAAGACGCCGGAGGAGATCATGCCGCTCTACGCCTGGTTCGTCGGCGAGGTCTGCGACCTGAAGCCGGGCGACGCGGTGCACCTGGTCACCTCGCCCATGTACCACTCCGCGCCCTGCGCCCACGCGATCTTCGCGCTGAACATGGGCCACACGCTGGTCATCGCGCCCCGGTTCGAGCCGGTCACCATCCTGGAGCTGATCGACCGGTACCGCGTCGACAACGCCATGATGGTCCCGACCATGTTCCACCGCATGCTCCAGCTCCCCGCCGAAGACCGGAAAAATCACGATCTGTCGAGCTTGCAGCAGGTGATCCACACGGGCGCGGCCTGCCCGATCGCGGTCAAGAAGGCGATCATGGACTGGTGGGGTCCCGTGCTGTACGAGTACTACGGCTCCACCGAATCCGCCATCGCCTTCGCCGTCAAACCCGCCGAATGGCTGGCCAGACCCGGCACGGTCGGCCGCCCCGCGCCCCTCTTCGAGGCCCGCGTCCTGGACGAGAACGGCGTGGAGGTCCCCCGCGGCGAACCCGGCCTGGTCTACATCAGGTCCGCCATGAGCACCTTCAGCTACCGCAAGGACCCCGCCAAGACCGCCGCCAGCATGCGCGACGACTGGTACGCCCCCGGCGACATCGCCTCGATGGACGAGGACGGTTACCTGTTCCTCCACGACCGCAGGACCGACCTGATCGTCTCCGGCGGCGTCAACATCTACCCCGCCGAGATCGAGGCCGCCCTGCTGGAGCACCCGGCGGTCGGCGACGTGGCCGTCATCGGCGTGCCCGACGAGGAGTGGGGCCACCGCGTGGTCGCCCTCGTCCAGCCCTCCGCCGACGTCACGCCGGACGAACTGCTCGAACACCTGCGCCCCCGCCTGGCCCGCTTCAAGCACCCGCGAGTCATCGAATTCCGCGACGAACTGCCCAGAACGCCGACCGGCAAGCTCTCCCGCTCCAAGGTCAGAGCCGAGTACCTGGCCGAGCCGGGCGAATGACGCGGAGGCCGGCCTAGCTGGGGAGCCACTCGACGGAGGTCGTGATGGCGTCCAGGACGTGCCCGAGCGGCTCCACGCCGATGCCGGGCCCGGCCGGCACGTCCAGGTGCCCGTCGCGCAGCTCGAACGGCGGCGTGATGTCCGTCGCGTAGTACCGCCGGGAGGCCGAGGTGTCGCCCGGCAGGGTGAAGCCGGGCAGCGCGGCCAGCGCCACGTTGGCCGCGCGGCCGATGCCGGTCTCCAGCATGCCGCCGCACCACACCGCGACGCCGTGCGCCCGGCACAGGTCGTGGATGCGGCGCGCCTCCAGGTAGCCGCCCACCCGCCCCGGCTTGATGTTCACGATCGAGCACGCGCCCAGCGAGATCGCGGCGGCGGCGTCCGCGGCCGACTCGATCGACTCGTCCAGGCAGATCGGCGTGGCCAGCCGCCCGGCCAGCGCGGCGTGCTGCACCAGGTCGTCCTCGGCCAGCGGCTGCTCGATCAGCAGCAGCCCGTACGCGTCCAGCTTGGCCAGGTGGGGCGCGTCCAGCAGGGAGTAGGCGGCGTTCGCGTCCACCTGGAGCGGGATGTCGCCGAACCGCTCCCGGACCGCGCGGACCGGCTCCAGGTCCCAGCCCGGCTCGATCTTCAGCTTGATCCGCCGGTAGCCCTCGGCCAGGTAGCCGTCCACCGCGCCGAGCAGCTCGGGGATGGAGTCCATGATGCCGACCGAGACGCCGCAGGGCACCCGGTCCGCGGCCGCGCCGAGGAACGCCCCGAACGACTCCCCGGCGGCCCTGAGCTGGGCGTCCAGCACGGCCGTCTCCAGCGCGGCCTTGGCCATCCGGTGGCCTTTGAAGGGCTCCAGGATCCGGCCCACCGCGTACGCGTCCACGTGCGGGCGGGCGGTCAGCGCGGGGACCATGAAACGGCGCATGACGTCGGCGGCGCCGTCCGCGTACTCCGACGAGTAGAGCGGCTCGGCCATGGCCACGCACTCGGCCCAGCCCTCCGCCTCCGGTGTGACCACGCGGACCAGCAGCACCTCGCGGGTGTGCTCGGTCCCGAACGAGGTGCGGAACGGCGCCACCAGCGGCATCGCGATCCGCCGCAGCTCCACTCCGGTGATCTTCATTGCCGCTCCACCACGTAGCCCCCGCGCGCGAACCCGGTCACGGTCGCGCCCTCGTCCATCATGCCGCCCAGCACCTCCCGGACCGCCAGCCGCCACGCCCTCGCCGCGCCGGGATCGGCCCGCCGGACGGCTTCGATGTCCTCCGGCAATTCCACCAGCACCACCCGCCCGCCCGCGACCCGGGCCACCGGCTTGCCGTACTCCGCCAGCAGCCCCGGCTCCGCCTCCGCCGCCCTTCCCGGCTGGTACGGCCGCCCCGACGCCGCCGTCACCGCCTCCGGCGAGGTCAGCCGCCACACCGCGAGCAGCCGGTCCGACTCGTCCCCCGCGTTCACCTCGTCGGCCATCACCCCGTAGAACTCCCGCAGGTACGCCTCCGGCCGCGCGCCCAGTTTGGCCAGGTTGAAGTGTGCGTTGCGCCGTACCAGCGGGTCGAAGGTCCAGGTCACCCGGTCCAGGCCGCGGGCCAGGGCCCAGGCGCGCTGGTGCAGTTTGAGCGCGTGGCCGGCGCCCTTCCTGACCGCGCCGGTGACGTGCGAGTGCAGCACCTCGCCGACGGGAGCGGCCAGGAATCCCACCGACGCCCCGACCAGTTCCTCCCCGTCGTACGCCCCGGCCACGTAGTTGCCCGCGTGCGAGAGGGCGCGCATCATCTCCACGCTCACGGGCGCGTTGAGCGGCTCGGGATGCCAGATGTCGTCGAACAGGCGGAACGCCTGCTCGAATTCGGGGATCTCGTGGAGTTCGCGCAGCTCGACGCCCGCCTTCCCGGCGGCGGCCGCCTCCGGTCTCATCTGGCCAGCACCGACTCGACCAGGGCCGTGAGCAGGCGCACCCGGTCGGGCATGCGGTCCACCAGGACGTGCTCGTCGGCCGCGTGCGCGCCGCCGCCGACCGCGCCCAGGCCGTCCAGCGTGGGGCAGCCCACCCCGGCGGTGAAGTTGCCGTCCGAAGCGCCGCCGACCGAGACGCCGGTCAGCGGCGGCAGGCCGAGCTCGGCGGACAGACGCACGGCCTCCCGGAACAGGCCGATGGAGGACTCCTCGTCGAACGGGGGCCGGTTCGGGCCGCCCAGGAGCTCCAGGCGGGCGCCGGGAGTCTTCGGGGTGAGCGCGCGCATGAGCTCGTCCACCCGGGTCTGGGACGCCAGATCGGGAACCCGCACGTCCACGGCCACCCTCGCCAGGGCCGGGATGGTGTTGGTGCTGGTCCCGGCCGAGGCCAGGGTGGGCGTCACGGACAGCAGCCCGGCCTGGGAGGACGACTCGACCGCGCTGGCGATCCGGGTGATGGCCAGGATCTGGTGGGCCAGCTCCACCCCGGCGTTGACCCCCTTCTCGGGCTCCAGGCCGGCGTGGGCGGCCCGGCCGTGCACGAGCAGCTCATACCGGGAGATGCCCTTGCGGGCGATCTTGATGGCGCCGTTCTCGCCGCCCGCCTCGGTGACGAACGTGGCGGCCAGGCCGCGGGCCATGTCCTCGATGAGCGGCCGCGAGGTGGGGGAGCCCAGCTCCTCGTCCCCCACGATCAGCACGGCGACACCCTCCCGGGACCGCAGCGCGGCCACGGCGTGGAAGATCTGGACCAGGCCGGCCTTCATGTCGAACACGCCCGGCCCGCGGGCGACGCCGTGGGTCACGCTCCACGGGATCTGGTGGATCGTGCCCGTCGGCCAGACCGTGTCGTGGTGACCCAGCAGCAGCACCCTGGGCTCGCCGAACACCCAGCGCAGGTGCGGGACACCGTCGACGACCACGGTCTCCGGCTCGGCGCCCAGCGACCGGCGGCCGACCGCCGCGACCGTACGCGCGCTGCGGGCCAGCGCCTCGTGATCACTGGAGAACGACTCACAGCAGACCAGCTCGGCCAGATCGGCCAGGAACGGGGACAGCTCGGCCGTATGGGCGGCCACGGCGCCGCCCAGGGACTGGCCGTCCGCCAGCGGGCCGCGCGCCGGATCGGCGTTCACCGGCCCACGCCCAGCTCGGCCCGGAACAGCCGGTGCAGGTTGCCGCCGACGATCTTGCGGATCTCCTCGTCGGCGAAGCCGTGCTTGCTGAGGGCCTCGGTGACCAGCGGCAGGCCGAGCGGGCCGTCCAGGTCGGGGATGGCGGCGATCACGTCCAGGCCGCTGACGGAGCCGGTCTCGCAGCACGGCGGGGTCAGGTCGGTCATGACCTCGCGGATGAAGTCCGGGCCCAGGCCGACGTGGTCGATCCCGGCCACGCCGACGACGTGCTCGATGTGGTCCACCAGGTGGTCGACGGTGGCGGCGCGCGGGTCCTCCGTCAGGAACGCGGCCAGGAAGTTCACGCAGACGACCCCGCCGGTGGCGGCGACGCCGCGGAGCTGGTCGTCGGTGAGGTTGCGGTGGTGGTCGCGCAGGGCGCGGGCGGAGGAGTGGGTGGCCAGGACCGGGCGGGTGGCCAGCTCCAGCACGTGCCCGACGCCGGAGGCGCCCAGGTGGGAGACGTCGAAGAGGATGCCGAGCCGCTCCAGGGCGCGCAGGGCCTCCACGCCGCGGGCGGTCAGGCGGGATCCGGTCGCGTCCTCGCCGCTGCCGTCGGCGAGCGGGGTGCGCCCCCAGTGCGCGATCGACGCCACGCGTACGCCCAGCCGGTGCAGGGTCGGGATCAGCTCCACGCTGTCGTCGATGCCGGGCATGCTCTCCAGCGCCAGCACCAGCGCGATCCTGCCGTCGGCCAGCGCCTGGTCGATCTGGGGTCCGTCCAGGCAGAGCCGTACGGTGCCGGGGTTGCCCTCGGCGATGGCGTGGGCGCACTCGATCATGCGCAGGGTCTGCCGGAGCGAGCCCTCCGGGCGGTACTGCGAGTCGATGAAGACCGGCAGGACCTGGATGTCCACGCCGCCGCCGGTCAGCTGGGGCAGCCAGCGTACGCGGAAGAAGGACGCCCACGTCTCCGGCGGACGGGCCGACACGGCCATCAGCAAGTCGTTGTGCGCGTCCGCGACGACGGCGTCGCGATGCAGGTCAGCGGCCACCCTCACTCCTTCACCGGGGTCGTGTACCGGACGTTACCCCGCCGGAGTGAATCGGTAGGCCTCCGGGTTGGGTCTGCGGGTGACGCGCCGGTACACGGACATGGGTCGCGGCCAGTTGTTGGTCACCCGGCCGGACGCTGTTTTGTACCAGCTGGCACACCCGGCCTGCCAGACCGTCCGGTCCATGGCCTCCGCCAGCGCCCGCCGCCAGCGGTCCATCGCCTCCGGCCGTACCTCCATCGGGCCGTGCTCCTCGATCAGGCCGAGGCAGCCCATGATGTAGCGGGTCTGGCATTCGAGCATGAAGACGATGGAGCTGTGGCCCACGTTGGTGTTGGGACCGTACAGGAGGAAGAGGTTGGGGAAACGCGGCACGGCGATGCCCAGGTACGCCTCCGCGCCCTCCTTCCAGGTCTGCTGGAGGTCGTCGCCGTCGCGGCCGGTGACGCGCATGGGCATCAGGAACTCGGTGGCCTGGAAGCCGGTCGCGTAGACGATCGTGTCGGCGGGGCGCTCCCGGCCGTCCTCGGTGCGGACGCCCGCCTCGGTGAGGCCCGCGATGGGCGTGGTGATCACGGAGACGTCCGGCCTGGCCAGCGCCGGATAGAAGTGGTTGTCGAGCACGATGCGCTTGCAGCCGACCGGGTAGTCCGGGGTGAGCACGGCCCGCAGGTCCGGATCGCGGATCTGGGCGTGGAGGTGGCCGAGGGCGCGCTGGCGGAGCAGTCTGGTGCTCCAGCCGCCGGCGAGGGCGGGGAAGACGGCCCGCTCCGAGTACTGGAAGAGCCAGGCGCGGTACGCCCACTGGAGTGGCGGCACGAAGCGGAACGCGGCCTTGAGCAGCGGGCCGAACTCGGCGTCGGGTTTGGGGACCACCCAGTTGGGCGTGCGCAGGTAGACGTCCACGTGGGCGGCGCGCTCGGCGACCTTGGGGATGAGCTGGGCCGCCGAGGAGCCGTTGCCGATGACGGCGACCCGCCGGCCGGTCAGATCGTGGTCCTCCCAGCGCGCCGAGTGGAAGCTCCGCCCGGCGAAATCTCCGGATATTTCGGGGATTTGGGGGCGGTTGAGTTGGCCGACGGCGGCGACCACCACGTCGAAGATCTCGCCGTCCGGGTTGGCGGCGGTGTCCACCCGCCAGGCGCCGTCCTCGTAGGTGAGGGCGGTGACCTCGGTGTTGAGGCGGAGGTGGGGGCGCAGGCCGTACCGGTCGGCGCAGTGGTCGAGGTAGGCCAGGATCTCGGGCTGGGCCGGGTAGCGGCGGGACCAGTCGGAGTACCTGGCGAAGGAGAAGGAGTAGAGGTGCGAGGGCACGTCGCAGCCCGCGCCCGGATAGGTGTTGTCGTGCCAGGTTCCGCCGACGCCGCCGGACTTCTCGAAGATCGTGTAGTCCCGGATGCCCGCCTGCTCCAGCCGGATGGCCATGCACAATCCGCCGAAACCGGCACCGATGATCGCGACCCGCATCCCGCCCTCCTCGTGTCAGGACTCACTTACGTTAGACCTTGGAGCCCCGTACACCAAGGGACCGGTACCCTCCCAACGTGAACGAGACGACCTTGGCCGGAGTGATCGACGCGCTGGAGGGGTCCTACGATCCGGCGTGGGCCGAACCCTGGGACGCCGTCGGCCTGGTCTGCGGGGATCCCGAGCAGCCCGTCCGCAGGATCGTGTTCGCGGTGGACCCGGTGGCCGCGGTGGTGGACGAGGCGCTCGACTGGGGCGCCGACCTGATCGTCACCCACCACCCGCTCTACCTGAAGGGCACCACCTCGGTGGCCGCCACCACCGCCAAGGGCAGGATCGTGCACCGCCTGATCCGCGCCGGCGTCGCCCTCTACACCGCCCACACCAACGCCGACGTCGCCGACCCCGGCGTCTCCGACGCGCTCGCCCGCGCGGTCGGCCTCTACCCGCCGTACCGGCCGCTCAGCCCGGGAGTCGTCCCCGGGCTCGGCCTGGGCCGCGTCGGCGTGCTGCCCGTCTCCATGACGCTGGCCAAGTTCGCCGCCCTCGCCGCCCAGGGCCTGCCCCGCACCGCGGGCGGCCTGCGCGTCGCCGGCGACCTGGACCGGCTGGTCAAGACGGTCGCCGTCAGCGGCGGCTCCGGCGACTCCCTGCTCGGTACGGCTCGCGCCGCCGGCGTGGACGTCTTCCTCACCGCCGACCTGCGCCACCATCCCGCCAGCGAGTACGTGGAGTCGGGCGGCCCCGCCCTCATCGACGCCGCCCACTGGGCCACCGAGTGGCCGTGGCTGGCCGAGGCGGCGGAGCGGCTGACGTCCGGCCTGGCGGCCAAGGGTATTAGTGTTGAGGCGCGCGTATCCGACACGGTCACGGACGCCTGGACCACAACAGCACAGCGAGGATTGGGATGAAGGCTGCACCGGAAGCACAGAAGCGTCTCCTCGACCTGGCTGAGCGCGACGCGGCCCTCGACCGGCTCCGGCACCGCCGCCGCACGCTCCCCGAGCTGGCCGGCATCGAGGAGCAGTCCAAGCAGCTCGCCCAGGTCTCCACCCAGATCATCGCCGCCGAGACCGAGGCCGCCGATCTCGGCAGGGAGCAGGCCAAGGCCGAGTCCGACGTGGACGCGGTCCGGCAGCGGGCCGAGCGCGACCGCAAGCGGCTCGACTCCGGCCAGGTGTCCTCGCCCAAGGACCTGGCCAGCCTCCAGTCCGAGATCACCTCGCTCCAGCGGCGCCAGGGCGACCTGGAGGAGGTCGTCCTGGAGATCATGGAACGCCGGGAGGCCGCCGACACCAAGGTCGGCGACCTGCGCGCCGAACGCGACGAGCTCACCGGGACCCTCTCGGCCGCCGAGGCCCGCCGCGACGAGTCCTTCGCCGAGATCGACAAGGACGCGGGCCAGGTCCGCGACCAGCGCGCCGCCGTGGCCGCCGAGATCCCCGGCGACCTGCTCGGCCTGTACGAGAAGCTGCGCGAGTCCTCCGGCGTCGGCGCCGCCATGCTGCAGGGCGGGCGCTGCCTGGGCTGCCGTACCACGCTCTCCATCGCCGACCTCAACCAGATCAGGGCGACCGCCGCCGACGAGGTCGTCCGCTGCGAGGAATGCCGCCGCATCCTCGTCCGCACCCCCGAGTCTGGACTGTGACCGCCGACTACATCTGCGAAGCCGACGGAGGTTCCCGTGGCAACCCCGGCCCGGCCGGGTACGGCGCGGTCGTCCGCGACCCCTCCGGCGACGTGCTCGCCGAGGCCGCCGCCTCCATCGGTATCGCGACCAACAACGTCGCCGAGTACCGGGGGCTCATCGCCGCCCTCCAGGCCGTGCTCGACCTCGGCGGAGAGGGCCGCGCGGTCGAGGCCCGGATGGACTCCAAGCTGGTCATCGAGCAGATGGCGGGCCGCTGGAAGATCAAGAACGAAGGGCTGCGGCCGCTCGCGCTCGAAGCGCAGGGGCTGGCGCGGCGGCTCCGGGTGACCTGGAAATGGATTCCGCGCGAGCGCAACAGCCACGCCGACCGGCTCGCCAACGAGGCGATGGACGCCGCCGCCCGCGGCGAGAACTGGCAGTCGACCACGCTCGCGGCGTCCTCGGACCGCACGACCACGGCGACGATCAGCCATTCGACCTCGTTTTCGACGTCTGAGCAGGCCCCTCCGTTCGCTCCGCGCGTGCCGGATTCGGCCCCGTCCGGGTCCCGCGCCGACCAGGCCCCGCCGGACCGGCCCGAGTCAGGGGCAGGCCGGACGGCTGAGGCCGAGTCCGGTGACGGGTGGGTCGGAGACGCCAGTCGGCCCTCCGCGCGCGGCGGTCTCGGCTGGGGGCGGGCGTCGCGGGTGGCGACGTCGGTGCTGCTGCTGCGGCACGGGCAGACGCCTTTGTCGATCGAGAAGCGGTTCTCCGGGGTCGGGGATCCCGAGCTCACCCCCACCGGGATGGCGCAGGCTGAGGCGGCGGCGGGGCGGTTGGCGCGGGAGCCGTACCGGATCGACGCGATCGTCAGCTCGCCGCTGACCCGCGCACGCCAGACGGCCGAAGCCGTCGGAGCCCGGGTGGGGCTCCCGGTCCGCGTGGACAAAGGCCTCCGAGAGGCCGATTTCGGGGCGTGGGAAGGTCACACCTTCGCCGAGATCCAGGAACGGTGGCCCGGCGAACTCGCCGCCTGGCTGGCCGACCCCTCCGTGCCCCCGCCCGGCGGCGAGAGCTTCACCGACGCGGGCCGCCGGGTAGAACGCGCCCGCGACCGCATCCTCACCGACCACCAGGGCGAAACCGTCCTCCTGGTGTCCCACGTGACCCCGATCAAACTACTCGTCCGGTACGCGCTGAACGCCCCGCCCGAGTCGCTCTACCGGATGCACCTCGATCTCGCCTGCTTGTCGATCATCGACTACTACGAGGACGGGCCGTCCGTTCTGCGCGCCTTCAACGACACAGCCCACCTGAGCTGATCTTCCGGGCTTGCCCGCGTGCCGGGCATGCCCGGCGATCAGTGAGAGGGCTCGAAGACGTCGAGCTGATCGCCGTGGAACTGGTCGCCGTCGAGCGGCATCCGGAGATCCACCACCATGCCGGCGCCCCGCGGCAGGATGGCCCCCGCGGCCTTGAACAGGGCGAGCATGCGGTGGTTCGTCGAGTACACGCTGGCCGTCAGCTCGTGGATCCGGCGACCCGGCGCGATGTTCAGCAGATGCCGCAGCAGGATCCGGCCGAGCCCCCGCCCCTGCCAGTCGTCCTCGATCAGAAAGGCGAGCTCGGCCTCTCCGGCGGCGACGTCCATCAGGTTGCTCATCGCCACCACCCGGTCGCCCCCGGCCAGGTGCGTCACGAAGGTCACCCCCTTCGCCGGATTCGTGAACAGCGCGATCACCCGGTCGCTCAACCGCGGCATCGGCCCGAAGTACCGCGACCGCAGACTCTCCGGCGAGCACCGCGCGTGCATCTCCCGGACCGCCTCCGCGTCACCCGCCGTCATCGGCCGCGTGACCAGCTCCACCCCGCCGACCAGGTTCCGCAGAACCCGCGAGGGCCCCTGCGTCCCCCGTCTCGGCCTCGGCCCCCTCGGCGGACGCCCATCCCCCGGATGCTTGTTCATCATGGTTCCCCCAGATTCGCTCGGTATTACCCCTCGTTGTAGCGCCCCGCTCGGGCCGTTGTCTGTGACATTGGACCGGGACCCACTTGCTGCTTGGTTGGCGCTGACTTGAGACGCCACTAGGCTTGATCCCACGGCGGACGAGCCGGCCGGACGGCCGCGTCGGGGTTTCGCACCCCGCCGAGGAAGGTCCGGGCTCCACAGGGCAGGGTGGTCGGTAACACCGACCCGGGGCGACCCGCGGGACAGTGCCACAGAAAACAGACCGCCCCCGCACGGGGGTAAGGGTGAAACGGTGGTGTAAGAGACCACCAGCGCCCACGGCGACGTGGGCGGCTAGGTAAACCCCACCTGGAGCAAGGTCAAGAAGGAATGCCCCCGGGCATTCCGCGCGCGACATTCGAGGGCTGCCCGCCCGACGCCGCGCGGGTAGACCGCTTGAGACCACGAGCAATCGTGGCCCTAGATGGATGGCCGTCAGGTGTCAACCTACAAAACCCGGCCTACAGGCCGACTCGTCCGCCTTTACAGCTCTGATCTGGCTGTTCAGAGAATCTGTGATCCATGAGCCAGCGCCGAGTCAGCACGGGACGAATGCCTGGGCGGCATGCTCGGCGCAGGCGGACGGCTGGTTCCCCCGCGTACGCGCTGACCGTCCGGGCACAGCGAGATTGCCGGCGTAGCAGCGCTTTGCCGGCCCAGCGTGGTGAAAAGGTGGGGTGTTCTCCGCTAAGGTCCGGGCCATGGATGGGACTGACGATCTTCTTCGACGGATTGAGGCGACTCCGGAGTTGGCCGATCTGCTGACGTGGCCTGGTGACTTTGATGTGGCGCGGCGTGATCCTGTTGAGGAATTGATTCTGCCCAACCAATTGGCGTTGACGCCGATCGCCGGTGATGGCAGTGGTGGTACGTACTTTCTGTGTGGAGCGCCCGGGACTGCGCGGCCGGTTTTGTATGCCGACTCGGAGGGGCAGGCCACGTTGATGGCCGCCGACCTTGTGGAAGCGGTCACTTTGATCGCGGCCTATCCGTACTGGCGTGACCTGTTGCATGGGCATTCAGCGGAGGAGTTGGAGGAGGAGATGTGTGACGATCATCCTGACTATTCGGCCGCTCGGGGGGAGCTCATCGGTTTGCTTGGTGTCACTCCGCCGACCGTAGAGGAGGCGGTCACGCGTCTGCGTGCGTCAGCATCCCGTACTGTTCCCGACTTTCTGCCCATTGCTCGTCATGACGAGGGCGAATGCGTCTACGAGCTGCTGTGATCTCCTAGAGGTTGGCCGGCGTTCCTCAGTGGGTGTTACGGGGTCTCACGTGGCCGTGTCTCGTTACGTAGTCACATACGTGGTGATCCCCGATGTCCTCCGTACGTCGTGGCAGGCACGGTATGTGGGACGGAAACAACCCACGAGGAGGCGTCGTGCAGAGTTCGGCTGCTGGTTCGTTCGTTCTGTCGCCGAAGAGTGGCAGGGCCATCTGGTCCCATGGTGTGCTGATGCACTTCAAGGCCGTGGGGGAGGGCGTCGGGGGGCGGTTCTGGCTGGCGGAGGTTTCGGCGGCCAAGGGGTCGGGGCCGCCTATGCATGTTCATTCGAATGAGGATGAGCTGTGGTACGTGCTCGGTGGGGAGGTCAGCTTCTTCATCGGCGACGATGTGGCCACGGTGGGGCCGGGTTCGGTCGTGTGTGGTCCGCGCGATGTTCCGCACACCTACAAGGTGGAGTCGCCGACCGCGCGCCTCTTCGGGTTGGCCACTCCGGCCGGCTTCGAGCATTTTTTCCGGGAATCCAGTCGGCCCGCCGAGACGCTGACCGTTCCGCCGCAGATGAGTTCGCCGGACATGGCGTCGGTCGACGCGGAACTGGGCCGGTTGGGTACGCGGATCGTCGGTCCGCTTCCTGCCGGGGCTCCGCGTGGGGCAGGCAGGCTGGAGGCGCGAATCGAGGCGCTTCTCCGGCGGGGCTGTACGCAGACGCCGACGTATTGAGCTTTCGGCGGGGGCAGCACTTGGGGCCGGGGTTGGCTGCGGTGGATTGATTCGCTGAGTGATCCCGTCACGAGCGGACCATCCGAAGGGCGGTCAGCCGCTTCCGAAGCCGGTTACGAGCCAGCGGTCGTTCACGTACCGGACCTGGAAGCCGGTGGCGAAGTGGCCGTCGGGGTGTGAGCCCTCGTTGACGGCGCAGAGGTCCATGGTGACCATCATCCGCTGGCACTTCTCGCCGGCCGGGCAGTCGGTGGTCGCGTAGGGTTCGTCGATGCTGAGGCCGCTGGCCGAGATCCAGTCCTGGAACGGGAGGATTAAATTGTCGAAGTCCGTTTCCGGGACCGAGAGGGCGCGTACGGCCTTCTCGTCCTTGCCGAGCATCGCCTCGATGTAGGCGTTCACCACCTCCCGAGGCCCGGCCGAGGCGGGCGGCACCGGCACCTCGCGCTTGACGACCCCGGCGAACAAGCACCTGGGAACCAGGATGTGGGCGAGCAGCGCGAAACCGGCGAAGACGGTGCACAGGGTCACGACCGCGTACAGGGCGATTCGTGCGCGTGCCCGGATGGGGCGTTCGGTCATCGCTCGAGATCTCCTCGCGAAGGCTGCGAAACGATCTTAAATGACCAGAACGCTGGTAGGCGGGCACTTAGGGAGCCTCCGGGAGGCACACACGCGCGTCCCGAGGTGTGTTGGGTTGACACATAGGAGTCATTTAGGTGCACGCATAACGTTGCGGAACCCCCCACTGTGAGGAGTTCCCCATGTCCACCGCCTCACCCGGCCGGATCAAGAAGGTCATCGCGGCCAGCCTGATCGGCACCACGATCGAGTGGTACGACTTCTTCCTTTACGGCTCCGCCGCCGCCCTGGTCTTCAACAAACTGTTCTTCCCCACGGAGGACGAGCTCACCGGCACCCTCCTCGCGTTCCTCACGTACGCGATCGGCTTCGTCGCCCGGCCCCTCGGCGGCCTGGTGTTCGGCCACTACGGCGACCGGCTGGGCCGCAAGCGCCTGCTGGTCATCAGCCTGGTCATGATGGGCGGCGCCACCTTCCTGATCGGCCTGCTGCCGTCGTACGCGACGCTGGGCGCGGCCGCGCCGCTGCTGCTCACGGCGTTGCGCCTGGTGCAGGGTTTCGCGCTGGGCGGGGAGTGGGGCGGCGCGGTGCTGCTGGTCTCCGAGCACGGGGATCCGCGCCACCGCGGGTTCTGGGCCTCGTGGCCGCAGGCGGGCGCTCCGGGCGGAAACCTGCTGGCCACGGGCGTGCTCGCGCTGCTGGCCGCGGTGCAGCCGGAGGACGACTTCCTCGCCTGGGGCTGGCGGATCGCGTTCCTGCTCTCCGGCGCCCTCGTCCTGATCGGCTTGTGGGTACGGCTCAGCGTGGCCGAATCGCCGCTCTTCCAGCAGGCGGTCGCCAACCAGGAGTCCGCGCCGAAGGCCCCGATCGTCGACGTGTTCCGCCACCACTGGCGGGACGTGCTGGTCGCCATCGGCGCCCGTCTCGCGGAGAACATCTCCTACTACGTGATCACCGCGTTCGTCCTGGTGTACGGGACCACCACGGTCGGACTGCCACGCGGCACGGTACTCAACGCGGTGCTCATCGGGTCGGCCGTGCACTTCGTCACGATCCCGCTGTGGGGCGCGCTCTCGGACCGGCTCGGCCGCCGGCCGGTGTACCTGCTCGGCGCGGCCGGAGTCGGCATCTGGGCGTTCGTCTTCTTCCCGCTGATCGACACCACCTCGTTCGCCCTCACCACGCTGGCGGTGACCGTCGGCCTGGTCTTCCACGGCGCCATGTACGGCCCGCAGGCCGCGTTCTTCTCCGAACTGTTCGGCACCCGGATGCGCTACTCCGGCGTGTCCATCGGCTACCAGCTGGCCTCGATCGTGGCGGGCGCGCTCGCTCCGATCATCGCGGTCGCCCTGCTCGGCGCGTACGGCACCAGCCTGCCGATCTCCCTCTACGTGGCGGCCTCCGCGCTGCTGACCCTGGTGGCGGTGTTCGCCGCCAAGGAGACCCGGGAGCGGGACCTGGCCTCGGTCGCCCCGACGTCCAGCACCACCGAAGCCGCCGTGCCCGTCGCCAAGGAGGCGTGATGAAGACGCGTATCTTAACCGCGGCCGCCCTGGTCGCCACGGCCGTGGTGGCCGCGCCGGTTCCGGCCGTGGCCGCGTCCCGCTGCCCCTCGGTGACCGTACCGGGCGCGGAACGGCAGGTGGTCGCCTGCCTGGACGATCTCACCACCAAGGGCACCTTCGTCACCGGCCACACCGACCAGAGCGACTGGTCCGGCCTCAACTCGGCGGGGGCGGTCAACCCGTCCGGCGTGCCGGGGATGCAGATCGACGGCTACTTCCCGGACACCTCGACGGGCAACACCAACCACGGCTGGAACCACGACAGCCAGTTCGTCGTACGGCTGCCGAAGCAGTGGAACGGCGGCTTGGTCGTGGCCGGATCGCCCGGCAACCGGGAGACGTACGCCAACGACTTCACGATCTCCGACTGGGCGCTGGCCCGCGGCTACGCGTACGCGGCGACCGACAAGGGCAACACCGGCGTGACCTTCTACCGCGACGGGACCCGTCCCGGTGACGCGGTCGCCGAGTGGAACCACCGGGTCAGCCAGCTCGCGACCGCCGCCAAGTCGGTCGTCCGCCAGCGGTACGGCAAGCCCGCCCGCACCACGATCGCCGCCGGCCAGTCCAACGGCGGCTACCTGGTCCGCTGGCAGCTGGAGAACCGCCCCGACCTGTTCGACGGCGGCGTCGACTGGGAGGGTGTGCTCTGGACGGCGACCGGGCCCAACCTGCTGACGTTCCTGCCGCCGGCGCTGCGCGCGTACCCGGCGGGGGACACCGCGGGGATGGCCGCGGCGGGCTTCACCGCTGAGACGTCCTTCCTGTGGCCGTTCCATCACAGTTTCTACTGGGACCTCACCCAGCGCCTCTACCGCGAGGAGTTCGACCCCGGTTTCGACGGCGACCTGGAGGCCGGCACTCCGTTCTGCGCCTCCGGCACCCCCGCCTGCGACACCGACTACGACTTCGGCTCCCGCCCCGCCGCCGTACGGCAGGCCGTGGCCCGGGTCGGTCTCACCGGCAAGATCAAACGCCCGTTGATCACGGTGCACGGCACCCTGGACACCCTGCTGCCGATCGGCGTGGTCTCCGACGCGTACGCCGAGATGATCAGTGACCGGCACCGGGACCGCCTGTTCCGCTACTACCGGTTCGAAGGCGGCAACCACGTCGACGGCCTCTACGCGAGCTTCCCCGACCGCATCCGCCCGCTGCTGCCCTGCTTCCGCAGCGCGTTCGCCGCGCTGGAGTCGTGGCTGGGCAAGGGCACGCCGCCGCCGAGCGCGACGCTGCCGCGTCCGGCGACGGGCGACCTGGAGAACACCTGCGCGTTGACGGCCTGACCGGCGCGCAGCACGGGCTCGGCGTGGATTCCGCGCCGAGCCCGTCTGCTTGTTCCGGGTATTGCGCTCTAAATGGCTTTTGAGCTGCACGTACGGACATTTCATGATTCATGGGCTGAATTTCCGGCGGAATTCTTGTGAGCTGCCGCTTGAAGTCCGTCTGCCGCGTGGGCATAGTGGACCAACCACCGGCGTATAACGCGGTGGCATGTGTTCTTGGGGGCGAGCCAAGATCATAGCCGGGTGCGCATTTCATGCGCGGAATGGGACGTGAAGGTTGAGCTCGCCGCCGCCGATTCGCTCCAAGCTGCTCAGAATCCTGCTGATTCCCCTGATCTGCATGATCGCTTTATGGGGATTCATCGCCTACTCCAGCGTCCAGGAGATCACGGAGATCTCCCAGACCCAGGACCGCTGGGAGGCCATCGGGTCACCGGTCCTGCAATTGATCGTCGAACTCCAGCGGGAGCGGCAGCGCTCCGCCGAGGCCGTCGGCGGCACCGGAGCCGACCAGCCCCTGGCGGAACAGCGCCGGATCACCGACGCGAAGGTGGCGCGCCTGCGCCAGGCCATCGGATCGGTGGACTCGGTCGCCGCGCTGCGCGGCACGGCCGAGACCCCGGCCGCGGTGCGCGCCCTGCTGGAGGCCCTGGACGGGCTCGGCGACCTGCGCGCCTCGGCCGACGGCGGCAGGCTGACCCCGCCGCTGCGGGTCATCGACGCGTACGACGACCTGATCGGCGTCGCCAACCGGCAGTTCAGCGACCGGGACGCGCTGAGCGACGTGTCGTCCTACCGGGCGGTGCGCGGCATGTCCGCCTACAGCGCCACCGCCGAGTACCTGGGCCGCGAGCACGCCGTGCTGACCAGCACGATCGTGCACCAGAAGATGACCCCCACCGACCGGGCCGCGTTCGTGGCCGCGATGACCAGCCGCCGGCTCGTCTTCGCCAACGCCGACCGCGACATGGGGCCCGACCTGCGGGAACGGTATGAGGCCCTGCTGAACGGCGGGCCGTACCAGCGGCTGACGGCCGTGGAGGATCGGCTCTTCAGCTGGGACACCAACGGGGCGCCGCCGGTGGATCCCGCCGAGTGGAAGAGCGACACGGAGACGATCCTCGACACGATCAACCAGGACACCTCGCGGGAGCTGGGCCGGGCCGCGGCCGACCAGGAGGGGCGCAAGGCCGCCGCGTACTGGCGGATCGGGCTGGTCCTGGTGCTGGGCCTGCTCGCGGTCCTGCTGTCGGTCGTGTCGTCGTACCGGTTCGGCCGGCTGCTGATCAACGAGCTCAAGCGGCTGCAGGCGTCGGCCGTGGAACTCGCCGAGGAACGGCTGCCCCGGCTGGTCGAGCGGCTGCGCAGAGGCGAGGACGTGGATCCGGCCACCGAGGCCCCCGGTCCCGCCCCCGCGGAAACCGCCGAGTTCGACCGCGTCGTGCGGGCTTTCTCCGCCGTACGGCGTACCGCCGTCGAAGCCGCGGTCGGGCAGGCGACCCTGCGCAAGGGCGTCGGCCAGGTCTTCCTCAACCTCGCCAGGCGCAACCAGGCGCTGCTCCACAGCCAGCTCGGCCTGCTGGACGCGATGGAACGCCGGGTCGATGAGCCGGAGATCCTGGAGGACCTCTTCACCCTCGACCACCTGACCACCCGCATGCGGCGGCACGCGGAGAACCTGATCATCCTGTCCGACTCCGCCCCGGCCCGGAGGTGGCGCGACCCGGTGCCGCTCTACGACGTCGTCCGCAGCGCGGTGCTGGAGGTCAAGGACTACACCCGTGTCATGGTGGCGCCCATGCCGAACGCCCCGCTGCTGGTGGGCGCGGCCGTCACCGACGTGATCCACCTGGTGGCGGAGCTGGTGGAGAACGCCGCGGTCTTCTCGCCGCCCGACACCACGATCCACATCCGGAGCACCCCGGCCGCGAACGGCTACGGGCTGGAGGTGGAGGACCGCGGTCTGGGGCTCAGCCCGGCCACCCTGGAGGGGATCAACGCGCGGCTGGCCGAACCCCCGGAGTTCGACCTGGCCGACAGCGACCGGCTCGGCCTGTTCGTGGTGTCCAGGCTCGCCGCCCGGCACGGCATCAAGATCGTGCTCCGGCAGTCGCCGTACGGGGGCGTCACCGCGATCGTGCTGCTGCCGTTGAGCCTGCTCGCCGCCGCGATGCCCGAGCCGGAGCGGTCTCCGGTGCCGGTGTCGGTGCGCTGGGCCCCGTCCGCGCCTCCGGTGCCGTCGATGTCGTTCGCGCCGTTCACCCCGGCTGTCCTGTCCGCCCCGGATGAGGACGACCTGGACGGCCTGCCGGTACGGGTTCCCTTGGCCAACCTGGCCCCGCAGCTCCGGGGGGCGGGGTCCCAGGAGCGGCGGGACGTCTCCGTACGGTCTCCGGACGAGCTCAGGTCGCTCATGTCGGCGATGCAGCGGGGCTGGCAGCAGGGCCGTACCCAGGGGGAGCAGGGACAGTGGAACAGAGAGGACGGACATCCCGATGCGCAACCTCGGAGCTGAACTGAAGTGGCTGCTCGACGACCTGACCCAGCGCGTCCCCGACATCCGGCACGCCATCGTGCTGTCCGCCGACGGCCTCGCCATGGGCGGCTCGCGCGAGCTGACGCGGGAGGACGTCGAGCACCTCTCCGCCATATCCGCGGGCAGTCACAGCCTGGCCCAGGGCGCCGGACGGCACTTCGGCCTCGGTGGCGTACGGCAGACCATCATCGAGCTGGAGGGCGGGTTCCTGCTGGTCACCGGGGCCGGTCAGGGCGCCAGGCTGGCCGTGCTCGCGGGTGGTGAGGCCGAGCTCGGCCTGGTCACGTACGAGATGGCGCTGCTGGTCAGGCGCGTCGGCGAGCACCTGTCCACGCAGCCGAGAGGGGCGGCCCCCGCGCCCGCGTGGAACGGCCCGCAGCCGTGAGCGGACCGGATCCCGGGCCGCTGATCAGGCTCTTCGGGCTGACCGGCGGCCGTGCGCGCCCGCAGGGCGAGGCCTTCGACCTGGTGGCCATCGTCACGACCGTCAGCATGGCCGCCGGGCGGGCGGACCTCATGCGGGAACATCTCGCCGTGCTCACGCTCTGCCGCAGACCCTGCCCGGTGGCGGACGTCGCGGCGCATCTCAGGCTGCCGCTCAACATCACCCGTGTGCTCCTCGGCGACCTGCGCCGGGAGGGCCTGGTGACCATCGACCGGCCGCGACCGGTGACCCAGACGATCGACGAACGCATCTACCGGGAAGTGCTCAATGGGCTACGCCGCCTCTGAGTCCGGCGCGACCGAGGTCGCCTCGGCCCTGGCCATCAAGATCCTCATCGCCGGCGGGTTCGGCGTCGGCAAGACCACCATGGTCGGCACGATCAGCGAGATCCGGCCGCTGCACACCGAGGAACTGCTGAGCGACCTCGGCATCGGCGTGGACGACACCACGGGCGTGGAACGCAAGACCACCACCACCGTGGCGCTCGACTTCGGCCGCATCACCATCCGCGAGGGCCTGTGGCTCTACCTGTTCGGCACACCCGGTCAGGATCGTTTCTGGTTCATGTGGGACGAACTGGCCCTCGGCGCGCTCGGCGCCGTCGTCCTCGCCGACACCCGCCGCCTGCGCGAGTGCTTCCCCGCCGTCGACTACTTCGAACAGCGCGGCATCCCGTTCCTCGTCGCCGTCAACTGCTTCGACGGCGCCCGCCGCCACGACCCCTCCACCGTCCGACGGGCTCTGGGACTGGGCGCCCTCACGCCCATCGTTCTCTGCGACGTACGCGACCGCGAATCAGTCAAAGACGTCCTGACCAACCTGGTCACGTACGCCGTGAAAGGCACCTTCAGCTCAACGTAATCGACCGGGTTATCGAGGGTGTACGTAGGGGCGTAGCAGGCCGGTCGCGGCGGTTCCCGCGGTGAAACCCGTGGCGAGAAGGACAAGCCAATAGCCGGGGCTGGGGCGACTCTCTACTGTGAGATGTCGCTCATGGGTGATTGGGTGTCTCGACTCCGTAACAGGATGCCGGGATGTTCAGCCGTTCAGGGGGAGCCGGAGAACCCTTTCGCCGTCGAAGTAGCGGCCGGTGTCCTGGAAGCCGAGATGGAGGTAGAAGCCGAGAGGCGAGCTGATTTCGCCGGGGACCACGCTGGTCAGGAGTTCGGTGCAGCCGGGGCGGGTCCGGAGGTAGTTCAGGACCAGGTTCAGGGCCGCACGGCCGTGGCCACGGCCCTGGTGGCGGGCGTCCACGAGGAGCCGCCACAGGAAATAGGGTCCCAGCAGAGTCTGGTCGCCCGGGGGGATGTTGTCGCTGATCATGACGAAGCCGACCGGATCGTCGCCGGCGTAGATGGCGCGGTACCAGGGCATCGCCTCCGGATACCGGAGGGCGTCGTCGATTGAGTCCGCCACGCCGGCGACGTAGTTCTGCTGGGCGGGCGTGACGTCCAGGGCCACCACGGCCGCACGGTTGCCGTCATCGACCGGCCGCAGGGTCACCTCACTCACGTCCGCAATCATCGCATCGTTCTCGGCGCTTCACGGCTCGTCTGCCGGACCATCATGGGACACGGCAGGAGTGGGACGACAAAGCGACCATTTCAGTTCTCGCGTTGAGGCGGAAGACTAGTTCAAAGTCGTGTGGCGCCGAAGCTGCGGAGATGATTCCCGATCGCTGGCGTACCGGCCGGCGGCAGGTGTAAAACACGATTGTGATCATGTCGTTGGGTGATGACCTGGATAGCCGGATCCGGGCTGCGGCCATGGCCTGGCTGCGACAGCGATGCACACCCGAAGATCCAGTCGTGCGGCGTGAGGAACTGCTCGGGTTCCAGTGGGAAGGGCGAAAATTTCCCCTTATCGACAACCAGCTTGGCATCCGCAAACCCCAGGGAATGACGGCGGCGCTGTCGATCCTGACGACCTATACCTCCGACGGCGCCCGCGCTCCATACGAGGACGCGGTCGGTCAGGACGGCCTGCTGCGCTATAAGTTCCAGGGAAACCCTAACCATTACACGAACGTCGGACTCCGCAGAGCTCACGAACTCGGGGTGCCGCTGATGTGGTTCTTCGGTGTTCAGCCGAAGTTGTTTCTCCCCTTCTTCCCCGTGTGGATCGTCGCCGTCGAGCTCGCGGAGCTTCAGGTTGCGGTCGCGTTAGAGGAGGCTCAGCGGCACCTTCGGGTGGACGGTCCGGTAAGCCCGATCGAGCGTCGTTACTCCGAGCGGATCAGTCGCCAACGCCTGCACCAACCCGTATTCCGGCAACGGGTGATTCAGGCGTATGAGACCAGTTGTGCGATGTGTCGCCTGCGGCACCCATCCCTGCTGGATGCCGCTCACATCATCCCGGACCGTGACACCCGTGGTGTGCCAGCAGTCTCCAACGGGATGGCCTTGTGCAAGATCCACCATGCCGCCTACGACCAGAACATCCTGGGTGTCCGTCCGGACTTGGTCATCGAGGTACGCGCCGACATTCTTGCCGAAATCGACGGGCCGATGCTCAAGCACGGCCTCCAGGAGATGAACAACCTGTCTCTCTCCGTGCCCAGGCGGCGTGCAGACCGTCCCAACCCTGAGCTGGTCGAAGAACGCTACGAAGCATTCCGTGCCGCGGTGTGAACCTCTTGGGAGAGTGCATCGTCACGGCTCGTACGTCTGCTGGAAAATCGGCGGCGCCGCTCCATCCGGCACGGTCGCCTTCAGGGTGATCTTGATGCGCGGGGTCGTGGTGCTCACCGGGCCGGGAGTCGAGGAGAAGGTCGAGGCGCTGAGCGTGTCGACGACGCCGACGCCCATGATGGACAGCTGGGTGATGCGGCGGCTGGCGGCGGCCAGGTAGTACCAGCGGCCGGACGGGGCCCGCCACCAGGTGCCGGAGACGACGTCGCGGGTCAGGCGGCTGCAGTCCCAGGTGTTGGTGCGTTCGCCGGTGGGGATGGCGGTGGTCCGGCCCTGGGCGTACGCGAGGAGGGTGGCGCGGGTGGTGCTGGTGCCGTCGGCGTTGGTGAAGCGGGTGCAGAGCCAGCGTCCGGTGGCCTGCTCGGGAAGCGGGCCCGACCAGAACTCCCAGGCGGTGGCGGCCTGGACCTCGGTCGGCGGGAAGGGGAGCGCGCAGCCGAGGTACGCCCAGGCGGAGAAGGCGGTGAGGCTGGTGTCGATCTCGGGCGGGCCGTACCGGTCGATCTCGGCGGGAGGCGGGGGCTGGTGCTGGATGTCGGCCAGCGCCAGACGTCCGAAGTCGATCATCGTGTACGGCAGTCCATGCGCGATCGAGGGAGCCCGCAGGCGCAGGACCGGCCCACGCCAGCACGCCCCGGTCCGCACGGGCGGGACGGGACCGGTCACGCCGTCCGTGACGGGGACCGGGGCCCAGCGCGCGCCGAGCCGGCTGAGCGACGCCGAGGAGACCTCCTCCACCCACGGCGGAAGCAAGTAACGGGAGCCGGACAGTTTGAGCGGGCTTGACCCGTCGGGTTTCGCGCGCGGCTCGGGGAAGACCTCCAGCGAGGCGACGCCACGGCTCTCCGCGTAACGGGCGATCCGGCCGGGGTCGCGCATCAGGACGATCGTGCCGCCGTCGAGCCGGTCCGCGTACAGGAGTTGCGGGTCCGTGGCGGGCGGGGCGGGGGAGACGCCGTAGAGGGCCTCGGGCCGTACCGAACCCTGCCAGGCGCGCAGGGCGCGGGTGGTGACCGGCCGGTCGTCGATCAGGGCGCCCCGGGGATGCCAGGCGCGCACGTCCAGCGTCGTGGTGCTCCGCCAGGCGCCCTCCGGCACCCGCTGGAGGGCCAGTACGGCCGTCGCGCTCCGCACCGGAGCCCCGGTGCCCAGCCAGTACGGAACCCCCATCACCCCCGCCAGGACCAGCACGGTCACGACGGAGGCCGGCCAGCGCGGCGTGACGCGGCCGTAGACGCGGGCCAGCGTGGGGTCGGCGGCCGGCCGGTGCGGCATGGCGGGCCCGTGCTCGTCCTCCAGGGCGTCGACCAGGGCCAGCGCGATGGAGGGCTCCGCGACCGCGGCCTGGCCGAGCACGCGGCGCGTCTCGTCCGGGGGCAGGCCCTCCAGGCGGGTCATCGCGTACGCGGCGCGGGCCGGGGCCGGGAGGGATTCGAGCGCGGCCGTGAAGGCGTGCTCGCCGCTGCGCACGACGGCGGGCACGACCTCCAGCGGGCGGGCCACCCCCAGCCAGGGCCGGACACGGTGGCGGAGCGCCCGGGTCAGCACCCGCAGGCGGGCGGCGGGCAGGTCGTCGGGATGGCGGAGCACGGCGCGGGCGGCGAGCCGGTGCGCGTGCAGCAGCCGCCGCTCGCCCCCGTCGGGCGGCAGCGTCAGGTACGCCAGCCACACCAGGTCGCGGTAGGGCCGGGCCAGGGCGGGATTCCCCTTGATCGACCGTGCCACGAGCGTCCCTCCCCGGATCGGATCACGTGGTGTAGTCACGTGACTGCGGCTCGTGCATACTAGAGCCCGCGTCCGACACTCGGCGGGGATGCTCGGAAAGCGTCCAAGTTCGCCCGGGAATGTCAGGAGTCGCGGGCGTCCCATTCAGCCAGGATCTTGGCCTCCTTGCCGGGGTCGATGCCGTGGCTGAGCATGCGGCTGCGGAAGCTGCGCTCCGCGACCGGGATCTCACGCAGCCACGCCCACGTGTCCTGCACGGTCTCCCGGACCGGGCGGCAGGTGAGGCCCGCCGCGGCGGCCTTCGCGGACGACGGGTTCCAGGTGCCGCGCGTCTCGGGAGCGGGCACCATCCACAGGGGGAGCTCGCTCCACTGCTCGACGCCCCGGTCGAGGAGGAACCGGTCGTCCACCCAGACCAGCTCGGCGTCCGAGCCGGTCGCCTCGATGCACAGGTTCAGCCAGTCGCCGTACGTGGTGTTGCCCGGTACGCCGCTCGTCAGGAAACGCCCGGTGGCGGAGATCTCGGACTGGTCGAGGGTGAAGGCGGCGATGTCCCTGGCGTCGATGACCTGCATGGGCAGGCCGGGGTCGCCCGGCGCCAGCACCCGTCCGCCTCGCTCGATGCGGGTGAGCCACCAGGGGAGGCGGCCGACGTTCTCGTGCGGGCCGAGGATCAGTCCCGGGCTGATGACCAGCGTGCCGCCGTCGAAGAACTCCGCCACGGCGCGTTCGCAGCCGGCCTTCAGCACGCCGTACTCGCCGGAGGTGGCGTCGGGCGGGCACTCGTGGCGGACGCCGTCCTCGTCCAGTTCGGTGACGCCCGGCCACTCCGAGAAGGCGGAGATGCTGGAGATGAACGTGTAGTGGGCGGCGCGGCCGTTCAGCCGCCGTACGCCGTCCAGGACGACGCTCGGGGTGAAGCCGCAGACGTCGATGACCCGGTCCCAGGGGCCCGCGGCGGCCAGGCGGTCCAGGTCGGCGGAGACCTCCCGGTCGCCGTGGACCGCCGTCACCCCCGGCAGGTCGGGACGGCTAACGCCGCGGTTGAACGTCGTCACGTCGTGGCCGCGGCGCAGCGCCTCCTCGACGATCGCCCGCCCCAGGAACACCGACCCACCGATCACCAAGATTCTCATGCGGCCATTTTTCGCGCTGTTCCCGGACATGTCGTCGGCGTTTCACGGTCAGCGGACGCGATCCGCTCTGGGCGGATCCCGCCAGCCTGGATCCTGTCAGCCGCTGCGGGGCTCCGGGACCGGGCTGAGCGGCTCCTCCTCGGGCAGCGCGTGCACCCGCGCGGTCCCGATGTCGAAGTACATCGCGGTCAGCTCCAGCTTCCCGGCCCGCTCCAGCTCCGCCACCATCGGATAGGTCCGCAGGTTCTGCAGCTGCTGGAGCACGTTCGTCCGGCACAGCCGGTCCAGCGGCCCGCTCTCCTCCCCGGGCGACTCCGCCACGAACCGGGCCAGCGACTCGTGCCCGTGCCGCAGCCACCGCCGCACCGACGGCAGGCCCTGCGGCTCCTCCAGCAGCGCCGCCATCGCCCCGCACCCCGAATGCCCGCAGACCGTGATCGTCCGGACTTCGAGGGCCTGCACCGCGTACTCCACCGCCGCCGCGACCGAGTCGTCCGCGGGGGCCGAGCCGTACCGCGGGACGAGGTTGCCGATGTTCCGCACGGTGAACAGGTCGCCGGGGCCGCTGGAGGTGAACAGCGACGGCACGATGCGCGAGTCGGCGCAGGTGATGAACAGGTGCGAGGGCGTCTGCTTGCGCGCCAGGCGGGTCAGCAGGGGCTGCACCAGCGGCGCGGTCCGCCGGTGGTACTCGCGGGTCCCGATCGTCAGGTCCTCGCTGATCGGGTCGGCCGCCCTCCGCCGGTACGCCCATGGCAGGTACCACCGGTCCAGCTGTGGCGGCGACTTGGCGGGGAAGACCCGGGTGCCGCTGGCGGCCGCGCCGTACCAGTTGTCGTGGAGTTCGTCGATGTCGATGGAGCCGCCCGTACGCTCCTGCTCCAGGCGCCAGGCGTGCAGCGTCTCGAACGCGGCGTGGTCCATGAAGTCCACGTGCAGGTCCAGGTCCACCGGCGCGCCCGGCGGGATGGTGCGCAGCGCCTCCGACAGCCGGGGCACGCCCAGGAACGTCAGCGACCCGGTCACCACCACCCGCCACCGGCCGGCGTGCTGCTGCACCTCCACCGACACCCGGGTCAGCCGCCGCAGCGAGATGATCGCGGCGAGCCCCAGGCCGATCACGATGCCCTCGGCCAGCCCGATCACGACCACCGCGCCCATGGTCACGAAGTAGATGGGCATCTCGCCGTGCCCGCTCAGGTTCTTGGCGTTGCCCAGGTTCACCATCTTGACGCCGATGAACAGCAGCAGCGCGGCCAGCGCCTCCAGCGGGATCAGCCCGATGACCGGGGCCAACGCGAGGGCCGCCAGCAGCACCCAGAACCCGTGCAGCACCGTCGACCAGCGGCTGCGCGCCCCGGCCTTGACGTTGGTGGTGGTCCGGACCACCACGCCGGAGACCGGCAGGCCGCCCAGCGCGCCCGAGATCAGGTTGGCCGCGCCCTGCGCGGTCAGCTCCCGGTCCAGGTCGGCGCGGGGCCCGTCGTGCATGCGGTCGGCCGCCACGCAGGTGAGCAGCGACTCCACGCCCGCCAGCACGGCCACCAGCACCACCGCGCCGACCACCGCGTGCCAGTCGCCCGACGGCAGGATCGGCGACTCGATGGAGCCGAACCCGCCGGTCAGGTCCACCGCGGTGAGATCCCACCCGAGCGCCACCGCCGACAGCGAGGCGATCACCAGCGCGGCCAGCGGCGCGGGCACCACCTTCAGTTTCGGCAGCCGCGTCCAGACCAGCAGCACCACGATGGTGAGCACCCCGGTCAGCACGCCGTGCGCGTGGTTGTTGATGATCTGCTCGGGCAGTTCGAGCAGGTTCTCCAGCGCCGAACTCTGCGGCTGCCCGCCCAGCACGATGTGCAGCTGGGCCAGCGCGATCACCACGCCCACCCCGGCCAGCATGCCGTGCACCACGGCGGGGGACACCCCCAGGGCCGCCCTGGCCACCCGGAACACCCCGAGCAGCAGCTGCAGCGCGCCCGCCATCAGCGTGATCATGCAGGTGGCGCGCCAGCCGTACACATGGACGAGTTCGGCCACCACCAGCGAGAGGCCGGCGGCGGGACCGCTCACCTGGACCACGGACCCGCCCAGCGCGCCCGCCACGATGCCGCCCACCACCGCGGCCACCAGACCGGCGGCCAGCGGGGCTCCGGACGCCACCGAGATGCCGAGCGACAGCGGCACCGCGACGAGGAATACGACCAGCGACGCCGGCACGTCATACCGCAGCACCGACGCGAGCCCGCCCCGCCTGAAACTACTCTGTGTGACTGCTGTGTTGCCCCCGGTCATGCCGCGACTGTACGGCAATCACCAGCCTGACCTGCGCAAGCGCGGGGAAAATCACCGGTAATAGTCGGGATAGTCGGTCTCGGGATTGCGGTGGTTGCCGCGCCGGGAGCCACTCTGCGTGGTCGACTCGGTCCCGCCGTACAGCTCGTCGTAGGACGGCCAGCTGCCGGCCGCCGGGTTGGCGCCCTGCTGCGGGTAGCCGCCGGTCTCGTAGTCGTAGCGGCGGTCCTGGCCGGAGGGGGTGTCGTAGCTCACCGAGTCGGAGTCGTCGATGGTCGCCCAGCCCGCGCTCACCTCGTACGAGGAGTACGACGTGGCCGGGGGCTCCGGCTGCTGGTAGGAGCCGTAGCCGGTGTCGTACGTCGCGGAGGGCAGCTGGTAGTTGCCCGAGGTCGACCACGAGTCGTCGCGGCGCGGCGGCTCCGGGTCGTCCAGCACGTCCCGCACCCCGGTCCAGCCGGTGGGCGGCTGGGCGGCGGGGGCCGGTGGCGTGGGCGGGTAGGCGGGCTGGGACCAGCCGGACGGCTCCTGGTACGCGGGCTCCTGGTAGGGCGGCTCGACCGTCGGGAACGAGCCACTGGGGGCGCGCGGCGCCTCGAAGGCGCCCCGGGGGACCTCGAAGGCGCCGGTCGCCGGGAACGATCCGGTGACGGGGGGGACGGCGTCGAACGATCCACTCGTCCTGGGCGGCTCGTACGCGGAGACCCGGGAGGCCTCGAACGACCCGGTGGAGGGTCCCGACAGGAACGGCCCGGTGCTGGGCGTGGGCTCGAACGGACCGGTCGAGGAGAAGGGGCCGGTGGAGCGCGACGGCTCCGGCATGGCCAGCGGACCGGTGGGCGTCCCGGTGTAGGTGCTCATCGGGTCGGGGGTCGGGGCGGAGAAGGTCATGGTCTTCTCCTCGGCGATGGCCGAGGCGGGGGTGGCGCGCAGGGGCTCGACGAGGTCGGCCAGGCCGGGCGACTGGCCCGGGACGGCGGCGGCGATGCCGGGAGCGCCGACCGGGCGCTGCGGGAGCGGGGCCTGCACGGTGGCCGCGTTGGGATCGGCTCCGGCGCTGACGCCGGCCTCGGCCTCGACCGGGCGCGGGGCCGCCATCCGCTGTTTGATCGTTCCGCCGAACGCGCCGTCGTCGGCGCGGACCCGGCTCCAGTAGTCGTCGTCGTAGTCGTCGTCCGCGCCCCACTCGTCGACCCCGCGCTTGCCGCGCGGCGCCGTGGCGGCGGTGGCGGGTTTGCCCCCCGGCTTGCCCGCGGGCTTGCCGCCGCGCTGCGCGGGGCGCGCGGCCTGGCGGCCACCCGGACGCTGCGCCGGACGCGGCGGAGCGCCGTTCTGTTTGACGGCGGCGCGCTTGGCCGGCTCCTCAAAGGCGTCAAAACCCTCAGGGAAGCTCTCGAAGAACGTCTCCTCGGCAGGACGGCGACTCTTCGGTCCTTTTCCTTCGGCCATCGCCTTGATCCGCTCGGAAGAGAGCGCGCTCTCCCTGCGGTTCATCGACCGCATGCCCAGTGCCACCACTACCAGCACCAATAGCACAACGGCGACGAGGCCCAAAATGACCGCGGTCATAGCACCACCCTCAAGGCCATGGCCTTCCAGCGGCGCCGGTGAGATCGCGCGGCCATCGACGCGACCTGCCCCCTTCGTTCACCTGCGCTCAGCAATTGGATCCGATTCTGCTTGACCACAATGACCGTTGTCACACCCTAGGCGAAGATTGGTTCGGCACTATTACCTCCGGTGTTCAGCATGTCACTGGATGTTGGTCGCTGTGAGCCGTCCACGTGCGATGGTGTGCTCCGCGATGCGTTCCAGACTCTCCGAGAGGGGGGCACCCGCCGGAAGATCCAGTTTCGCGTCGAGGGCATAGACAGTGAAACGGTAACTGTCATCGGCACGACAAGGGAGCACATATCCGACTTTTCCGCTAGTCGTCGCACCCTGCCGCGCTCCCCGGGGCACCGTGTTCTCCCCGAGTTCGGTGGTTTCCGGATCGATGTTGTACACGACCCAGTGCACCTCCGCTCCATCGCGCGAGTCGTTGCCGTCGACCACCAGGGCCACCGACTTGGCGCCCGACGTCCCCGACCAGCGGAGCGGCGGATTGCCGATCCCGCCCCGGCAGGAGTAGCCGTGCGGCAGCGGGTCGCCGTCCCGGAACTGCGGGCTCGACACGCTGATCACGTCGAGGTCCGCGGGCGAACCACCGCCCACGATCCCGCATCCGGAGGCCCCCGCCCACACGGCGGCTGCCACCGCGGGAGCGACGGCGGCACGCCGGGCGCGTGCTGGCTTGGAAGGCGACCCCATGCCGGATGATGCTACGCGGATACTGACCATGCGCTGACCGGATCGCGATGATCCGTGGCGCGAAGAACGCACCGAATCGGGCTGATCGAGCTCTGGACCTGGGCGGAGGCCCTTCCACACCGGATTTGACACCGGATTCCAGACCTGACGGTTGCGGCATGATTCGGCGGGTGTGCCGGGCTTGCTGGCGATCTAGGTGCGTGGCTCCGGGCTCGCGGTGCGTGGTCGGTCCTGGGGGGTGTGGGAGGCGATCCGGGGGCTCGTGAGGCGGCGGTCGTGGGTCGTGCGGAGGGTACCTAACATCACCTTTTCCCGATTTATCGGTGAACTGGCATACATAAGCGACATGTCGTCACGCGGTCGTGGGGTCGCCGGGCCGGGTGGGTGCTGGGATGTGCCGGTGTGACCCGAACTGTCGTCGGAATCCTGTGGCCGTTGGACTCCTCGAAACCTTTCGATTCTGTACGGGCTGAGCCTCGTCGGGCATTCGAAGATCCGTACTCGCTGGGTGGAGATCCGGTCATAAGTCAGGGGCCTGGAACCCCTACAGCCACGGCATTGCAGAAGTTGCTCTCGATCGCTCGTAAATGAAGAAATGTCCGGAAATGGGATTACGGTTTTCTTTAGTGTGGCAGTTGTTTGCCCAAGTTCATACGTAGGCTGAGATTTTGTCCGGACGGGCTCGGGTATCTCCGTTTCACAACACTCTGCGCTAAAAGCGGAGGCGGATTCTCATAGTTAGGCACCTAGTTGAGATATAGCGGGAAACAGGTCGGCTGGTGGCCTGTTTACCGGTCCGCCCGGCTTCCCCGGCATTCCCGGTATTTCTGCGTGCGGATGGGTCGTACAGGCTGATCCGGCACGTGCGCGGAGAAGAGTGACCCTGGTGGGGCTGGCCGATCATGCTCAGGGAGAGGCCAGGCACGACCGCTCAGCCCCACCAGGCCATCGCACGGCCACGCGGAGGTTCCCGCAGGGCCTAGCCGGGCGGTTTGCCATAGCTGCCATCCGACGGCCGTCCGGGGAGTTGCGGCGGGCGTTGCGGGTCCTGTCGCCACCGGGTTCCACCATGCGGACGAGGGGGCGTCCGCACGACTTAGGGTGGGATACGTGAGCGATCTCGCCGGGCAGCCCGCAGGCCCACCTCCCCAGTCGCCGCCGGCAGCGCGGCAGACTTCGCGTGACGCGCTCCGGGCGCCCGCCCACCAGGTGTCGCGGCGGGCCATGACGCTGTGGTTCCTCGAAGGCGTCATGGGGCTCCTCTTCATGGTCGGCGGGGCGGCCCTGCTGTCCCTGTGGGTCGGCAGCTGGTCCTGGCTGCCCGACTGGCTGACCGCCCGGCCCTGGCTGCTCCCGGTGGCCGTGGCCGCCGTTCTCCTCCCGCCAGTGATCATCGAGCCGCCGCTGCGTTACGCCGTCCACCGCTGGGAGCTCTCGGGCGACATCGTGTACGCGCGCTCCGGCTGGCTGAGCAGAGAATGGGTCTTCGTCCCCGTGGGGCGCATCCAGACCGTCGACAAGACCCAGGGCTGGTTCGAACGCCTCCTCGGCCTCGCCACCGTGGAGATCAGGACCGCCTCCTACGCCGGTTCCTCCTCCATCAAGGGCCTCGACTACGAAATCGCCGCCCGCCTCGCCGAGGACCTCTCCCACCGAGCCCAGCAACTTCGAGACGACGCCACATGACACCCCCTGACCCCACCACCCCACCCACACCCGACCCGGCCCCACACCCTTCCTCCCCCAGCGACCCAACCCCCACCAACCCGACTCCCACCGGTCCGGTCCCCGAGGCTGGGGCCTCCGGCAGTGGCGGTCCTGGTGGGGCGGCTTCGGGTGGGGGGTTCTTCGGGCCGGGGACGGTGGCACCGGTGCCGATGCGGCTCAGTCCGAAGGTGTTGTTGATCGATCCGGTGCGGATGTTGCCGTCGCTGCTGCTGCCGTTGGGTGGGGTGCTGGTCGCGGGTGGGTTCTCGGCGCGGTCGTTTCTGTTCGCGGCGATGGGGGTGGCGGGATCGATCGTGTTCGCGGTCATCAGGTGGGCCACGTTCACGTACACGATCGTGGGGGATCGGCTGGAGCTGACCAGGGCGTTCGTCAGCCGATCTGTGCGGACCATCCCGTTGGAGCGGATTCGCGGAGTGGATGTCAGTACGCCGCCGTTGCATCGTTTGTTCGGGCTGGCCGTGGTCAAGCTGGATACGGGAGCGGGGGGTGACAAGCAGGAGGGTGAACTCAACGGGGTCACCGTCGAGGAGGCCGAGCGTCTTCGCGCCATCCTGCTGGCCCGTCGCCCGAGCCCGCCCAGGGCGACGTCTGAGGCGTACAACGGGACAGCGGCGGGAGTGCCCGGACCCACCGGGCCCGCTGCCGGAGTTCCCGCCGGTGCCGCTGGGATTCCTGGTGGAGTGCCTGCCGGGGTGTCCGGCGAGCACTACTTCATACGCGTGCCGAGGTCCTGGCTCAGGTACGGTCCGCTGTCGGGGGCGTACCTGCTCACGCCGTTCGCGCTGGTCGCCGGTGCGGTGGGTCTGCTGTTCCAGTGGGGTGACGAGTTCGGCATCAGCGGCAAGGCCGCCTGGGCGATCGGGGAATGGCTGTGGGACCACCCGCAGTACCTGATCGCCGGTGTGATCGTTCTCGTGCTGGCCATGCCGCTGGCCGGCGGAATCATGTACGCGGTCTTCAACTGGGACTTCACCCTCAAAGCGCGGGACGGCTACCTGGTCGCCGAGCGCGGCCTGATCAACCGGCGGGCAGTCTCGCTCGAACGCAGCAGGATCCGCGGCTACGAACTGGCGGAAAGCCCACCGGAACGCGTCGCCAAGCTCGTCCGCCTCTGGGCGGTGGTGACCGGCCTCGGCGACTCCGAAACCCGCGGCCAACTCCTTCCTGTCGCCCCTAAAGCCGACGCCCTGGCCATCGCCGCCGATGCGATCGCCCCCTTCGGCCCCAACGCCGGCTCGACGCACACGAACGCCGTAGGCCTGCGTCCACACCCACCGCAGGCCCGCAGACGACGCCTGTTCCGCGCCATCTTTCCCTGGCTGCTGGTCGCCGCCGTCGCCGCCGTCCTCGGCTGGGGCGTCGTCGTCGCGGTCGCCCTGGCCCTCGCCCTCCTGGGAATCCCCCTCGGCCTAGACCGCTACCGTTCCCTCGGCCACGGCTACGACGGCGCCCGATTCTCGGTACGGTCCGGCTCCCTCCGGCGAACCCAAGCCGTCGTCGAACGCCGCGCCCTGGTCGGCTGGACCTTCAAGCAAACCTGGTTCCAGCGCTCCTCCGGCCTCCTGACCGTGATCGCGGGCGTCGGCGCCGGCAGCGGCGGCTACTCCGCCCTCGACACCGGCGAACGCCAGGGCGTCGAGTTCGCCGCCGAAGTCACCCCCGAATGGCTGACCCAGTTCATCACCCATCCCTGAACACCCAACATCGGCCACGTGCGGCCTCGGCGTCGGCCCGCTATCTCCGGCGGACGCCCTGAGCGCCGATCGGCACGGATGCCAGGCTCTCGCCGTCATCCGGCGCCGTCAACGCAGGCGACGCGACTCGCCGCACCGGCGCCAAGAGCAGCCGGCCCAGTCTGGCCCAGCCGATCCAGCCTGTTGGAGATCTTAGGGCGCCGCTCAGATGGACTAGGCGCCATCTTCTCGCCGTTATTCAGCGCGGGTGACGCGACTGCTGAACCGACGCCAAGCGTGATCGGCTTCATTCTGTCAGGGGTTCTTAGTCGGGTTTGCGGGCGCCGAACATGATTTCGTCCCAGCTGGGGACGGAGGCGCGGCGGCCGCGGGACTTGCGGCGGGGTGGGGCGGGTTTGGGGGCGACCGAGGCCGGGGTGGGGGGTTCGGGCTTGGGGTCCTTGGTCGGCTGGGTGCCGTTCTTGGCCGGGACGGGGACGGGCTCGGCGGGGGGCTCGTCGGGGACGCGGGCGGCGGGGACCGTGACCGGTTCCTCCACCGGGGTCTCGGTGACGGCCTCCGCCTCCATGATCGCTGCGGCGACGGCGGGCCTGGTGTCCTCAGAGGGCCCTGCCACGGTGGACGGCTCGGGCGTCTTTTCGGCCTTCACCGGTTCGGTGGCAGGGGTCACCGGCTGGGCGACAGATTCCGCGGCGGGGGTGCCGACGGCCGCAGCGGCGGGTGGCGTCAAGGGTTGCGCGGTGGGCTCGGCGACGGCCTGAGCAGCAGGTACGTCGATTCGCCCGTCCGTGGCCGAAGGAGAGGAGGCGGACGCCGCACTGGCGGCGAGGTCGCTCTCGGAGGCCGGTTTCGTACCCGAAACGGCCGCGTCGTCACGTTCGGCGACAGGGCTCGCCGTGGAGTCGTGGGCCGGGCTCGAAGCCGCGGGAGCGGCAGGGCTCGGCGAAGAGACGGCAAGGTTCGACACCGTGTCGGTGGCGAATTTCTCGCTCGTGGGGTTGAGCGCCGCGTCGGCTGCCGCACTGGGGACGGCCCTCGGTTCGGGGCTCGCCCCGGCCTGTCCGTCCGGGACATTCGACGTCTCAGCGTTCGCGACAGAACCCGCGACAGAGTCCGAAGTCGGCGCCTTCGAGCCCGCGAAGGAAGTCGCGGCGGCAGCGTCCGCGCCGCTGACCGCGCCGGCGGCCGGGACGGAACT
>NZ_BOOA01000044.1 GCF_016862995.1 Acrocarpospora phusangensis | reverse complement strand
CTAGGCCGCAGACGGGAGGCCTGATCTCCGGCTATTCGGATGAGGGGAGCGTGAGCGAGGACGGCCTGAGCGTCGGCGATCCGGATGCCGAGGGGTTGGTGCGGGCGTTTCTGGACGCGGTCGCTGACGGGATGCCGCGCACGGCCGCCGCCATGCACGCGGCCCGGACGCCGGCCCCGGCCGCGAAACCCGTCCGGGGCTTCAATCGGAAGCCCGGTGCAGGTCAGCGGGCAGAGCTTGCCTCGCTCGTGTCCGGAATTTCCGGGATATGGGGGCGCCGCTCGGAAACCGTGCCCGCCGCGCGCCCTCTGACCGTCCGGGCCGCCGTCGGGACGGGGCAGCCGGCCGATGTGCCCTCGCTGGTTACCGCCTTCTCGCAGGGGGATCTGCTGCGTTTCGACTGGCAGCTCGCGCTGGGGGATGATCCGCTCACCGAGGCTGAGATGGATCTGCTGGCCGAGTCTCATCGTCCGCTGGTGCGTCTGCGTGATCAGTGGGTCGTCGTGGACGCGGCGACCACGGCCAAGCTGCGCGACCGGTCGATGAAACCGCTCACCCCGATTGCCGCGCTCGCGCTCGCGCTGACCGGGAGCGCCGACATCGACGGCGAGCGGGTGGAGGTCGCCGCCACGCCGTGGCTGGAGGCGTTGCGCCGCCGGGTCACCGATCCGGACGCCTCCGAGCCGGTCGGTCCGCCGGCTGGGCTGACCGCGACCCTGCGCGACTACCAGGTACGCGGCCTGCGCTGGCTGGCGGGGCTCACCTCGCTCGGCCTGGGAGGTTGCCTCGCCGACGACATGGGCTTGGGCAAGACGGTCACGCTTATTGCCCTCGCCCTGCATCGCGGGGGTGGGCCTGCCCTGGTGGTCTGCCCGGCTTCCCTGCTGGGCAACTGGGAACGGGAGATCCGCAGGTTCGCCCCGGGTGTCGCCGTGCGGCGGTACCACGGCCCTGCCCGTACCCTCGAAGGGGTCGAGGACGGGTTCGTGCTCACCACGTACGGGACGATGCGGCTGGACGCGGAGCGGCTGGCCGGGACCGCCTGGGATCTGGTGGTCGCCGATGAGGCCCAGCACGTGAAGAATCCCCGGTCCGGGACCGCTCGTGCGCTGCGCACCATTCCCGCCGGGGCGCGGGTCGCGCTGACGGGCACGCCCGTGGAGAACTCCCTCACCGACCTGTGGGCGATCCTGGACTGGACCACGCCCGGCCTGCTCGGCACCCTCGGCGGCTTCCGGTCCCGGTGGGCCCGCCCGATCGAGGGCTCGGAGCCCGGCAAGGACCCGGCCGCGGCCGAACGTCTGTCCGCGCTGGTACGGCCGTTCCTGTTGCGCCGCCGCAAGACCGATCCCGGGATCGTGCCGGAGCTGCCGCCCAAGACCGAGACCGACCAGCCGGTCCCGCTCACCCGCGAGCAGGCCGCCCTCTACGCGGCCGCGGTCCGTGAGGGCATGGCGCGCATCGCCGAAGCCGACGGCATGGCCCGGCGCGGCCTGGTCGTCAAGCTCCTGACCGGCCTCAAGCAGATCTGCAACCATCCCGCCCAGTATCTGAAGGAGCCGCACGGCCGTCTCACCGGGCGTTCCGGCAAGCTCGCCCTGCTGGACGAGCTGCTGGACACCATCGTGGCCGAGGACGGCGCAGCCCTCGTCTTCACGCAGTACGTGACGATGGCCCGTCTGCTGGAGCGTCATCTGGCGGCCCGTGGCGTACCGGCCCGGCTGCTGCACGGGGGGACCCCGGTGCCGCGCCGCGAGGAGATGGTCCGCCGGTTCCAGGACGGCGAGGTGCCGGTGTTCCTGCTGTCGCTGAAAGCCGCAGGGACCGGGTTGAACCTCACCAGGGCCGATCACGTCGTGCACTACGACCGGTGGTGGAACCCGGCCGTGGAGGAGCAGGCCACCGATCGCGCGTACCGGATCGGCCAGACCAGGCCCGTCCAGGTGCACCGCCTCATCGCCGAGGGCACCGTCGAGGACCGGATCGCCGACCTGCTACGCGGCAAACGTGCCCTGGCCGACGCGGTCCTCACCTCCGGCGAGGCGGCACTGAGCGAACTCCCCCTCGACGAACTGGCCCGCCTGGTGGAACTCCGCTGAACACGCCACAGGGTCGGAGGCCTCAGCGGAATGAGACCGACCGCCCCCGCGTCATTTGTTTATGGCCCCGCGCGGACGGGGGGATTCCGCGCGGGGCCGTGAAGGCTGCCCCTGCCGTGGGCCGTCACCCGGGCCCCGGGGGATCTGCCGGGCCGGGAAACGGTCCGCGGGTGTAGCCGCACCCGCTGGCAGGGCAGCCGGCTCAGGCGGCCACGGGTCAGGCGGTGTAGACGGGGTAGCCGTAGCCGACGACGTCGGCGGTGGGGCGGGTACGGATCTCCACCTTGCCGTTGCCGGTGTTGCCCTCCACGGTCTGGATGGTGCCGTCGCCGTTGTCCTTGATGACGAAACCGACGTGGTCGATGTTGTGGAGGAGTTTGCCGCCGTCCCAGCCGAAGAAGACGACCGCGCCGCGCACCGGGTGGGTGCCCCAGCGCTTGTTCTCCTTGAACCAGCTGGCGTGGGAGACGGTGTAGGCGTCCCAGCCCATGGCGGGCCGGATGCCCAGCTTGTCGCCGACCCAGGAGACGAACATGTCGCACCAGGCGGCGTTCCGGTAGTCGGTCACCTTGCCGCCGTCGCGGGCGACGGTCTCCCGGGCGCGCGGCGAGTTCATGTACCAGTCGTGGAACTTGGTGCCGCCGCCGTAGCCGTTCTCGCGTACGCCGACCTGGCTTTCGGCCAGGCGCAGCACCTGGTCGGCGCTCACCTTGGGCAGCCGCCGCGCGACGCTGAACAGCGGGCTGGCCTCCGGGTGGAGGTCGGCGCGGCCGACCGGGGCGATGTTGGCGTCGCCGGCCCGGCTGGAGTCGGCGTGGGCGAAACCTGCCGCCGCGGCGCTTCCGGTGAGCGCGGCGCCGGCGAGAAGTGTAGTGGCCAGGGCGACGCGCACGTGTGATTTGGGGGCTCGCATGTGGGGTCTTGCTCCCTTGCTTCCATGCCGCCTACCGGGTTAGCTGACGGATTCGGGCGTGGAAGTCGCCCTACGGCCTGAGACAGGCCGATTCACCCCGAGAGGGCTGGGAGTCTGGTGCTTTCATCTGGGGAGAGTTCTCCCGGCCCTCGATGGTTCCCCGGCTCCGCGTGAGCGGACTCGGCGGTCGGGCCGTCCCAGGCTTGGGACGGCCATCCGAGTTGGATAGGGCATCTGGGACGAGACCGTGATTGGACTCACTTGACCTGTTTGGCCTGTCTTGGCGTCCAGATGCCCTGGACTTCCCATGAAGGTAGACGAAATCGCCCAAACGGGTCAAATGCCGACAAGTAGATATATTAGGGATTCATGGGATGTTAGGGCTAATAACGCCCAGGTGACTGCATGGCCGCAGGCTGCGGCAACGAGGCTCGGATGGCGCGAAGCCCGATTTTCTCGGATGTTTCCGACCGGAACAGCATGATCACAAAGAAACGGATGGTCCGCGATTTCGGCCATCCGGATCTCGCTCCGATCGAGCAGGCTCGGTAAAGCACAGGCCATGCTCACACCGCGTCGAAGCTTCACGACCGAACGCGTCGGAAAGTCACGCGGTGCATTCTGTCCCGCCAGGCGGGTGGCGGGACAGAGGCCTTCAACGTCAGCGGTTAGGCGCGATCACCGCGCTCGGACAGGGTCTCCAGGATCTTCTGCAGCATCTGGTTGCCCGCCTTCTGACTCCCTTCGACCCGATCTATCCGCTCGTCGAGCCCGTCGAATCGCTCGCTGTGCTCCTTCTGGACCTGTTCGATGCGTCCGAGGCGTTCTGCCTGCTCCTCCTGGGTGGTCTCGATCCGCACGAGGCGGTCCGTGTGGTCCGCGAGCGTGTTGTCGACCTCCCCGAACCGATACATGTGCAGGCTCAGCGCGTTGTTGACCCGCTGGAACTGGCCGCTCACCTCCCGGTGGTAGGCGCCGAGGCGCTTGTACACCTCATCGAACGTGGCGTGCGCGGCGGTCGAGCTCTTCTGGGCGAAGTCAGCGATCGCTCGCGTCTCCTCGGCTTCGGGCCTTTGGTCGCGCATCTTCCCTACTTCCTCTTCGAGGGCGGTCACGCGGTCTTCGAGGGTGGTCACACAGGCCTCCTGCGAGGGGGGATTGGACGTCCCAAACCCTACGACGGTCACGCTGCGAATGTGACCAAATACAAACGGTCAACGCCACCCTTCCGGGTCCACACCCCCAGGAATCGGGGCAGACGGATCGTAGGGTTCCCGGGTGAAGATGAACGTGTTGAGGGAAATATGCACACCCCCGGGATGACGTTCCACCCGCAGGGTTTCACCGGCGTAATACCCGTCCAGCCCGAGCCACGTCCCGTCCGCCTGCGGCACGAACCGTGAGGCCCGCCCGACCCCGCTGATCGGCGACAACGACAGCCCGCGCCCCGGCAGCGGCCGCAGCGCGTACGCCGAGGGCCCCCAGTACCAGGGCCCGGCCAGGTCGAGCAGGTCCTCGTCGACGGGGGAGGGCCGCCACTCGGCCGGCAGCGGCGGCTCGTGCTCGGCCAGGATGTCCAGCAGGTCGAACAGCAGCCGCCCCCGTACGCCCGACGTGGTGTTGGCCATGAACAGCACCCCGACCCCGTCGGCGGGATCGGTCCACACCGTGGCCAGGAAGCCCGGCATCGACCCCGTATGGCCGGCCAGCATGCGGCTCTCGTGGCGGGCCAGTTGCAGGCCCAGGCCGTACCCGCGATCCCAGGAGGGGCCGTCCTCAACCGCGGCCGGCTCGCGCATCTCGGCCAGCGTGGCCGGCCGCAGGACGCCGCCGCCGTCGCCGGCCAGGAAGGCCGCCCACCGGGCCAGGTCGGCGGCGCCCGCCCACAGCTGCCCGGCCGGGGCCATGCCGCCCGCGTCGTGCTCGGGCTCGGGCAGCAGCACGTCCGCCCACGGATGCACCGCGAACCCCGCCGCGTACGGCTCCTCGGCCCGCTCGGTCACCGCGCCCATGCCCAGCGGCTCCAGGATCTCCTCCCGCACCGCCCGCGCCCACCCGACGCCGCGTTTGCGGGCCACCAGCTCGCCCAGCAGCCCGTACCCGAGATTGGAGTAGTGGAAGCGCCGGCCGGGGCGGTGCCGCGCCACCTCGGGCCCGAGGTCGCCGAGCAGGCCGGCGGCGGGCGCGCCCGGGGTGCGCTCCCACCAGGAGCCGGGCGGCTCGGCGGTCAGGCCGCCGGTGTGCGACAGCAGCTGCGCGATCGTGAGGTCGCCGACCGGCGTGCCGGGCACGTGCTTGTCCAGCGGGTCCAGCAGGTCCAGCACGCCCTCGTCCCGCAGCCGCATCACCAGCACCGCCACCATGCTCTTGGTGATCGAACCCAGCCGGTACCGGGTGCGCTCGGTCGGCCCTGAGCCGTCGCGGCCCTCCAGGCCGGTCCGGCCGCGCGCCCCGAACCACACCGGCCCGCCGCCCCGCACCAGGGCGGCCACCAGCGACGGAACCCTTGACTCTGCCTGCTCGACGGCCAGCCGGTGGAGCAGGGCGCGCGCGGTGCTTTCGAGAACCATGGGCGACAGGCTAGTCGCCCGGCACCGGGATCAGGTCGGGCCCCACGATGTGTCCCTGATGCGGTTCCGGCGCGGCCTGGTCGTGCAGGAAATGCCCCGCGTACCAGACGACCAGGTTGGCGCCGTCGATGTTCTCCCCGTCCAGGAACTTGTTGAGGTGGGTCTTGCTGTCGGAGGGACGCCCCATGTGGCCGCCGTCGTGCAGCTCGGTGGCGCGGTGGCGCAGGAACCACGCGTCGGCCACGCCGTAGGCGTCGGCGCTGGCGTCGTGCTCGCCCGGCCAGATCTGGTAGCCGCGACCCGTCTTCTTGTCCACCACCTGCCAGCCCTTGATGCCGCCGCGCCGCCGCCGCGAGGTCTCCCGCCTGATCGGCACGCTGTCCAGCACGATCCCGCCGCCGTCCTCCAGCTGCTGCACCGTGTCGTTGGCCGCGCCGTCCAGGTCGAAGTCCAGCCGCCAGTACGCGTGGTGCTCGTGCCGGTTGCACGTCATCGGGTCCTTGGTCCCGGCGAACCCGAACCGGGGCCGGATGGTGCCGTCGTCGGCCAGCCGCCAGTCCGACACGTACCGGTACCAGCCGGCCTGCAGCTCGCTGACGACGCGCAACTCCTCGCCGTCGTGGTGGAAGGCCACGCCCTGGAAGTTGCCGCGGTCGTCCTCGGGCCGCTCCAGAATGGTCTGCGGCGGCTTGGAGCACAGCCGCCACCCCCATCCGGCCGGGTCCTCGCCGGTCGCCTTGAAGACCGTCTCCTCGTTGGCCCAGTCGCGGAAGTTGGTCTCGCCGTCGGCGTACAGGACGTTCAGGACCGGCATGTGCGCCTGCCGCAGGACGAGCCTGCCGCGGTAGCGCACGTTCAGCAGTTCCACGCCGGCGCCGTCGGGGGCGGGCTGGGAGGCGCGCGGCCGGACCACGATCAGGTTCCACAGTTCGACGCCGTCCCGTACGACGCGGACGCGCACCTGGTCGGGGCCGCCGCGGTCGGCCTGCGAGCCGACGCCCTCCGGCAGGTGCTTCTCGCAGTCGTCGTCGGTGTGGGCGGCCACGTCGGCCGGGTGCCAGTCCACCGTGTGCGCGGCCACGTCCACCGCGACGATCTGGTGGCGGGGCCCGCCCGCCGGGTTGTAGACGCCCAGCGTGGGCCGGCGCACCAGGCTCCCGTCCGGCCGCTCCAGGTCGGCCAGCGGCGGCATCGGCTGGTAGATCACCACGTCGTCGCCGGCGGGGAAACGCGGGTCGCCGCGTAAGATCTCCGCCGCCGCGGCCAGCTCGCCCGGCTGCGGGCGGGGCCGTACGGCGCTGGGCCGCACCTCGACCTCGCCGAGCCGGTCCAGGGTGCCGCGGATCTCCACGGCCCGGTTGCCGACCGGGTCGAACACGTGCGCCCGGAACGGCGCGTCCTCGCCCGGGTCGTGGCCGAGCGCGGCCGCGTCGTGCACGATCAGTTCCGACACCTGCTCCAGGTGCCCCCGCACCTCGGGATGGCCCTGCGCCAGTTCCCGCACCCGCTCGGCCGCCAGGCCCGGCCGCCGGACCGCCTCGATGGTCACGCGCACGCTCATGAACTCTCCCCGTCCGAATCGTCCCCGTCGCTGGTGCCTTGTTCGTACACCGCCGCCCGCCGCCCCGCCAGCCGATCACGAAGAAACCCCCGCGAAACCGCTACGCTCGGGGCGCGCGCCGCGAAGGAGGATCGGTGGAGGGTGCCAGCCTGGACGCGGTCCTGGAACGCATCACCTATGCGAACGAGGAGACCGGCTACACCATCGCCAGGGTCGCCACCGAGCGCTCCGGCGCCGACCTGCTGACCGTGGTCGGGCCGCTGCTCGGCGCCCAGCCGGGGGAGTCGCTGCGGCTGACCGGCCGCTGGACCTCCCACCCCCGCTACGGCCGCCAGTTCGAGGTCTGGTCCTACACCACCGTGCTGCCCGCCACCGTCCAGGGCATCCAGCGCTACCTCGGCTCCGGCCTGATCAAGGGCATCGGCCCCCGCATGGCCGAGCGCATCGTCGGCCACTTCGGCGCCGACACCCTGCGCGTCATCGAGGAGGAACCCGCCCGCCTCGTCGAAGTGCCCGGCCTCGGCCCCAAACGCACCAAGATGATCGGCGCCGCCTGGGAGGAACAGAAGATCATCAAAGAGGTGATGATCTTCCTGCAGGGCGTCGGCGTCTCCACCTCCATCGCCGTCCGCATCTTCAAGCAGTACGGCGACCAGTCCATCGGCGTCGTCCGCGCCGAACCGTACCGGCTGGCCGACGAGGTGTGGGGGATCGGCTTCAAGACCGCCGACACCATCGCCCAGGCCGTCGGCATCCCGCACGACAGCCCCCAGCGCGTCAAGGCCGGCCTGCGCTACACCCTCTCCCAGGCCGCCGACGACGGCCACTGCTTCCTGCCCGCCCCCAACCTCACCGGCGACGCCGTCAAGATCCTCGACGTGCCCGCCGAGCTGGTCGCCGCCTGCCTGGAGGAGCTCGTCGCCGAGGAGGGCGTCGTCCGCGAGGACGTCCCGGCCGGCGACGGCACCGTGCCCGCCGTCTACCTGGTGCCCTTCCACCGCGCCGAGCAGTCCCTCACCGCCACCCTCCGCACCCTGCTCCACACCTCCGGCGACCGCCTGCGCGCCTTCGCCGACGTCGACTGGGCCGCCGCCCTGACCTGGCTCAAGACCCGCACCGGCGCCAGCCTCGCCGCCGAGCAGGACCAGGCCGTACGGCTCGCGCTCACCGAGAAGGTGGCCGTCCTCACCGGCGGCCCCGGCTGCGGCAAGAGCTTCACCGTCCGCTCCATCGTCGAACTCGCCCGCGCCAAACGCGCCAAGGTCATCCTGGCCGCCCCCACCGGCCGCGCCGCCAAACGCCTGGCCGAGCTGACCGGCCACCAGGCCACCACCGTGCACCGCCTGCTCCAGCTGCGCCCCGGCGGCGAGGCCACCTTCGACCGCGACAACCCCCTCGACGCCGACCTGGTCGTCGTCGACGAAGCCTCCATGCTCGACCTGCTGCTGGCCAACAAGCTCGCCAAGGCCGTCGCCCCCGGCGCCCACCTGCTGTTCGTCGGCGACGTCGACCAGCTGCCCTCCGTCGGCGCCGGCGAGGTCCTGCGCGACCTGCTGGCCGCCCCCGCCATCCCCCGGGTCCGCCTCACCCAGATCTTCCGCCAGGCCGCCGAGTCCGGCGTCGTCGTCAACGCCCACCGCGTCAACAGCGGCCAGCCCCCGCTGCTGCGCGAATTCCCCGACTTCTTCCTGTTCGCCTGCGAGGAACCCGAGGAGATCGCCGCCCTCACCGTCGACGTGGCCGCCCGCCGCATCCCCGCCAAGTTCGGCCTCGACCCGCGCCGCGACGTCCAGGTCCTGGCCCCCATGCACCGCGGCGCGGCCGGCGCCGGCGCCCTCAACCTGGCCCTCCAGGAAGCCCTCACCCCCGCCCGCGACGACCTGCCGGAACGCCGCTACGGCGGCCGCGTCTTCCGCATCGGCGACAAGGTCACCCAGCTGCGCAACAACTACGACAAGGGCGCCGCCGGCGTCTTCAACGGCACCGTCGGCGTCGTCACCGGCATCGTCCCCGAGGAGAACCGCCTCACCGTCCTGACCGACGAGGACGAGCACGTCGACTACGCCTTCGACGAGCTCGACGAACTCGCCCACGCCTACGCCGTCTCCATCCACCGCTCCCAGGGCAGCGAGTACCCGGCCGTGGTCATCCCGCTGTCCACCAGCGCCTGGACGATGCTCCAGCGCAACCTGCTCTACACCGCCATCACCCGGGCCAAGAAGCTCGCCGTCATCGTCGGCTCCCGCCGCGCCCTGGCCCAGGCCGTACGGACCCGCGGGGCCGGGCGCCGCCACACCGGCCTCACCCACCGCCTCGACCGGTAACGGGCGGGAATAAAAGGGCAGGCGCGGACTTTACTCTTCTGGGCGCCGTTTGACCCGATATCGCTACCAAAATGTGAGCTAACTCTCCAGAAAGATGCGGACACATCCGGCCGACCCTAATAGTGTCTTTGGGTGCCCTTTGCCACCGTGGGGGAGAGGTTGTGCTGAACAGGAAGACGCGCGGCGCCGGATCGGCCATCGCCGCGATCGCCATCGCCATGTCTGTGCTGCTGTCCGCGTGCACCAGCGGGTCCGGCGGAGGCGGCGGCCTGCTCGGCGGCGGAGCGACCGAGGCCAGCGAGAAGCCGACGATCCCCGCGCCCGCGATCACCATCGTCCCCGCCGAGGGCACCAACCGGGTCAGGCCCGACAAGAACGTGGTCGTCACCGCGCAGGGCGGCGCCCTCGAAGAGGTCCTCGTCGAATCCAGCGGCGAACCCGTCGAAGGCGAGTTCGACGCGGCCCGCACCAAGTGGACCTCCAAGCAGCCGCTGCGCCCCTCCACCACCTACACCGTCTCGGCCAAGGCCACCGGCGAAGGCGGCCCCACCACCGCCACCAGCGAGTTCACCACGCTCAAGCCCAAGACCGAGCTGGCCGTCATCGACGTGACCCCCGGCATCAAGGGCGAGACCGTCGGCGTCGGCATGCCCATCATGGTCACCTTCAGCCAGGCCGTCACCAACAAGGCCGCCGTCGAGGCCGCGCTCAAGGTCGACGCCGAGAAGCCCTCCGAAGGCGCCTGGCGGTGGATCAGCGACCGCCTGGTCATCTACCGGCCCGCCAAGTTCTGGCCCGCCCACCAGAAGGTCACCTTCACCGCCGACCTCACCGGCGTACGCGGCGGCGCCGACATGTACGGCACCAAGGCCTTCACCCACACCATCAAAATCGGCGCCCGCATGGTCAGCACCGTCAACACCAAGACCCACATGATGGTCGTCAAGAAGGACGGCAAGACCGTCCAGACCATGAAGATCAGCGCCGGCAAGGCCACCACCCGCGAGTACACCACCACCAGCGGCGTGCACCTCACCATGTCCCGGCACAACCCCGAGACCATGATCTCGCCCGGCAAGAAGGAAGGCGATCCCGGCTACTACAAGGAGATCGTCAACCACGCCGTGCGCATCTCCAACAGCGGCGAGTACGTGCACTCCGCCCCCTGGTCGGTCGGCTCCCAGGGCCGCGCCAACGTCAGCCACGGCTGCATCAACGCCCACCCCAACCAGGCCAAGTGGTACTACGACAACTTCCAGCGCGGCGACATCGTCACGATCGTCGGCACCGACCGGGAGCTGGAGTGGAACAACGGGTGGGGCTTCTGGCAGATGTCGTACGCCAAGTGGAAGCGCGGCAGCGCCCTCAAGGAGCAGCCCGCCGACACCGCCGACACGACCGCGACCACGGTGTCCTGAACCCCGCTAGTGCACGCCTAGCCGCATCAGCACGAACGCGCCCACGAACTTCACGACCACCAGGCCGATCACGACCAGGAACACGATCAGGGCCGGCCTGTGCTCGAAGTGCTTGCCCTCCTTCAGCGGCGGCCGCCTGGCCACCCGCTCGGCGATGCGCTCCTCGATGGGTTTGCGGTTGAACATGCCCCCACCGTAGCGGGCGGCCCGGGCAGGCCCGCCCTCCGGATCAACGGTGCTCGGCCAGATCGGCGTGGTAGTGCGCCTGAGCCGGCCCGTCGGGGTCGGCGTGCACGGTCGCCGCGGTCAGCCTCGGCACCTGGTGGATGAGCCGGTGCTCCGCCTCCGCGGCGATGGCGTGGGCGCGCACCAGGCTCAGCCGGTGATCCACCAGGATGTCCACCTCCGCGCGCAGACTGTGCCCGATCCAGCGCATCCGCAACGAGCCGACCCCGCGCACCCCCGGCGTCCCCGCGACGCTCTTCTCGGCCTGGGCGATCAACTCGGGGTCCACGGCGTCCATCAGCCGGTGATACACCTCGCGCGCCGCGTCCCGCAGCACGTACAGAATCGCCACCGTGATCAGCAGACCCACGATCGGGTCCGCGTACGGCCATCCGGCCCACACCCCCGCCGCGCCGGCCAGCACCGCCAGCGACGTGAACCCGTCCGTACGCGCGTGCAGCCCGTCCGCGACCAGCGCCGCGGAGCCGATCTCCCGCCCGACCTTGATGCGGTAGCGGGCCACCACCTCGTTGCCCAGGAAGCCGATCACGGCGGCGGCGGCCACCCAGCCCAGCGCCCGCACCGGCTGCGGGTTCAGCAGCCGCTGGAACGCCTCATACCCGGCCAGGGCCGCCGACGCGGCGATCACGACGACGATGACGATCCCGGCGAGATCCTCGGCCCGGCCGTACCCGTAGGTGAACCGGGGGGACGCCGCCCGGCGGCCGATCGTGAACGCGATCGCGAGCGGGACCGCCGTCAGCGCGTCCGCGAAGTTGTGCAGGGTGTCGCCGAGCAGGGCCACCGACCCCGACATCATGACGACCACGACCTGGATCAGCGCGGTGACGGTGAGCAGGACGAAGGAGACCGCGAGTGTGCGCATGCCGCGGCGGCTGGTCTCCAGCGCCTGGTCGGTCCTGGCGGAGGCGTCGTGACTGTGCGGCGCCACCAGGTGGCGCAGCCGAGCCCCCAGGGCGCCGATGGGGGAGCGGCGGCCGTGCCCATGACCATGTCCGTGCCCATGACCGTGCTCGTCGGAGGCACTGCCCACGCTCATCTGCTCCCTCGATTCCGTCCGTCCGGAACGCAGGTGACAGATGCGTTATCCCCCCATATATGCGTTCATATGACCCGGGAAGCTACACCAGGGACAGCTGCCGGGCGGGGGAGCGGCGCCGCTTCCACCGCCGCGCCGAACGCCCGATCCCGTACGCCTCCGCCAGCCCCCGCACCTGAGCCGCGATCCCCGCCCGGTACTCCGCCGGAGCGGTCGGCGACTTGCCGTACAGGGCGGCGTAACGCGGCACCAGCCCCGGATGCTCACGCTCCAGCCACGCCGTGAACCACTCCCGCGCCCCCGGCGGCAGCCGCAGCACCACCGGCGTCACCGCCACCGCGCCCGCCTCGGCCGCCCGCCGCACCGTGGCCCGCAGATGATCCGCCGAATCGGTGATCAACGGCAGGATCGGCGCCATCAGCACCTCGCACGGCACCCCGGCCTCGTTCAGGGCCGAGCACACGTCCAGCCGCCGCTGCGCCCCCGCCGCGCCCGGCTCCACCCCGCGCCGCACCTTCTCGTCGACGAAACCCACCGACACCGCCACCCGTACCTGCGTCAGCTTGCCCGCCTCCCGCAACGCCTCCACATCCCGCAGCACCAGCGGGCTCTTGGTCAGCACCGTGAACGGATTGCCCGCCTCCGCCAGCGCCCGGATCACCTGCGGCATCAACAGGTACGTCTCCTCCGCCGGCTGATAGCAGTCCCCGGTCAGCCCGAGCGCCACCGTCTCACCCGACCAGCGCGGCGACGCCACCTCCCGCCGCAGCCGATCCGCCAGATTCGTCTTCACCACGATCCGCGAATCGAAATCGCCACCCGCGTCCAGGCCCAGATACCGGTGCCCGCGCCGCGCCGCACAGTACCGGCAGCCCGCCTCACACCCCCGGTACGGGCTCGCCGCCCACGCGAACGGCAGCTCCGCCGCCGCGGGCACCCGCTCCAGAGCCACCCGCGCGGCCACCTCGTAGCAGGTCAGGCCGCCGAACTCCCGGATGACCGCCTGCCGCTCGATCCGCGGCCGCTGCGGGCCCCCATCCAGCAGGGGGAGCACATCCCAAGGCATGACGATCAGTAGAACACGCATTCGACCCCTTCCGCCAGTGGTTCCCGCACTCGAGACGACGGAACAGCGCTGGAACAGCCTTGGAACGCCATGGAACGGGATGGAACGCCCTCACCCACGGAGGCCAGACCACCGAAGGGAACCGAACCCCGCATGCTGCGTAAACTCGCCGGCGCGCTGACCGCGATCTTCCTGCTGGCACTCGCCGTGCCCGCCTCCGCGACCGGCCCCCGCGTCGACCTGTCCATCCAGTGGAACCACACCAACTCCCCGAACATCGTCTACAGCTACACCGTCACCTGCGACCCGGACGGCGGCACCGGCGAAACCGACTGGTACATGGACATCTGGATCGCCTGCGACGACCTCCGCCAGGCCGGCGGCGACCTCGACCAGATGAACGGCCTGCTCGGCGACTGCGCCCCCACCGCCAACGGGACGCTCCGCACCCGCATCACCGGCACCTCCTACGGCCAGCCCGTCAACCGCGACGAACGCTGGCCCGACTGGAACTGCCTCCGCCGCGCCTACGGCTACCTGTTCATCTTCTAGTACGCCCGGCACACGGGAACCCACCCACCCGGCCCGGGATCGGCCACCACCCCGCCGCTCCCGGGCCGCCCCGTTTCCGCGCCGCCCAGGTCCTCCAGGGCGGCCTGGGGCGCGATGATCCGCCGCACCGCCGAACCGGCGCCGTCGGCGCCTACAGGCCGGACAGCAGGATCTCGCGCAGGGTGAGCCGGTTGACGCCCAGATGTTCCTCCGGCGGCAGCGGCGGGATGGGCTTGGTGAACTTGGGGGTCAGGGACTCGTCGGTGAAGGTCATCGTGGTGGCGGGGCGGATGCCGGTGGCCTGGGTCAGCGCGTACCGGCCGTCATGGCCGCGAACCTAAAAACCGGGCGCTAAACTGGAACAAGCGTACCGTTTTTAGGAGAAATCATGGCGTGGATCCTGCTGGCCGGCGCGATCGTATCCGAGGTCATGGCCACCACCGCCCTCAAACTCAGCGACGGCTTCGCCCACAAAGGCTGGGCCGTCGTCGTCATCCTCGGCTACATCGCCTCCTTCGTCCTGCTCGCCCAGACCCTCAAACTCCAGATGCCCGTCGGCGTCGCCTACGCCGTCTGGGCCGGCATCGGCACCGCCGCCGTCGCCGCCATCGGCACCCTCTTCCTCGACGAATCCATGAACCTCGCCAAAGCCGGCGGAATCCTCCTCATCATCGGCGGCGTCGTCCTGCTCAACCTCGCCGGATCCCATTGACCGGCCGCGAACCGCAGAAACGCGCCAGGATCCGCCGCGAAGCCCTCCTGGACGCCGCCGTCACCCTCCTCGAAAACGGCGGATTCCCCGCCGTCACCCACCGCGCCGTCGCCCAGCGGGCCGGCGTCCCCCTCGCCGCCACCACCTACTACTTCGCCTCCCGCGACGACCTCGTCGCCCACGCCTTCACCCGCCTCGTCGAACACGAACTCACCGAGACCCGCGCCATCCTCGACACCCCCGGACCCCCGCTCCAGGACCGGCTCACCGCCCTGCTCCAGCAGGACCGCGCCCGCCAGCTCGGCCTCTGGGAGCTGTACGTCCACGCCGGCCGCGACCCCGCCCTCCAGACCATCGCCCGCACCTGGACCGACGGCTGCGACGCCGCCCTCGCCACCGCCCTGCGCCGCGACGGCTACCCCTGCGCCCCCGCCGACGTCCGCTTCCTCGCCACCCTCCTGTACGGCCTCTGGGTCGAGACCACCGTCGAAGCCCGCTCAGGGACAACCCACAGCGACACCCTCAACCGAGCCCTCCGTACCCTCAGCGACCACCCCCGGGAGACCCCGTGATCCTCCACCTCGCCCTCGCCTCCGACTGGGCCCACGCCCAGCACGACGGCCACTACCGCGTCTCCACCCTCGGCCGCACCCTCGAACAGGAAGGCTTCATCCACGCCGCCACCGACCTCGCCCAGGCCCACGGCGTCGCCACCCGCTACTACACCGGCGTCACCGAACCCCTGCTCCTCCTGCACATCCAGGAAGACCTGCTCGGCTGCCCCGTCATCCCCGAAACCCCGCCCGGCGGCGACGAGACCTTCCCCCACATCTACGGCCCGATCCCCGTCGAGGCCGTCACCCAGGTCACCCCGTACCAGATCTGAGCAGATCAGCCCGGCGCGGGCAGGCCGCCCGCGCGGCCGGGACCCAGCCGGCCCTCATCCAGATCCGCCCGGTCCCCGGCCGCCCGCCCGTCCTCCCACCCCGACCAGTCCCGCAACCGGCGACGCCCCCCGCGCCGCACCCGCGGAAACAGCTCCTCATACACCCGGCTCACCCGCGCCCGCCGATCCACCAGCACCAGTTCCGCCGACCGGCCCCGCGACCCCTCCGGCGGCGCGCTCTCCGCCGCCGCCCGCCGCTCCGCCTCACCCAGCCGCTCACACACCCGGTGCACGAACCCCGCCATCCAGCTCTTCCGGAAACTCACCGTCGAACCCCCCTCCGGCGCCCGCACCCGCAACACCCCCGACCCCATCTGCAGGCACAACGAGGTGAACAACAACTCCACCACCGCCAGATCCGACCCGAACCCCACCACCCGCACCACCGACTCCCGCCCCGACCGCCAGTAGATCGCCCGGCACCGCGACGCCGCCGCCACCCCCGCCAGCAACGCCCGCCGATCCGCCTGGTACGGATTGCCCACCCGCACCGTCAGCTGCCCCACCTCATCGGCCACCAGCCCCGCGTCGGCCAGCATCGCCTGCTCGATCCCGTACGCGGCCATCACCGCGTACGCCTTCTCCAGATACACCGCCGCCTCGGTCGGATCCGTCCCCGGATGCTCCGCCACCGCCAGCAGCTTCCGCACCAGCTCCAGCTTCCGCTCCGGAATCCCCGCCACCGGCTACCCCTCCCGCCCGCGCGCCAGAGCCCCCAGCCGGCGCAGCGACACCCCGAAGAACAGCGCCGCCACCGGCCGCGCCAGCGGCCACAACGCCTCCGCCGGGACCTCCAGCAGCTCCTCCCACTCCACCCGGCACCCGCCGGGGCGGGGGAGTACCCGGAACTCGCCCGTGCCGCGGACGAGGCGCCCGGTGTGCCGAACCGACACCGAACGCGGCGGATCCCAGCCCGTGATCTCCATCGTGTCGAGGAAACCCAGCACTCCGACACCCGTGAACGCCGACAGGCGGGAGCCCGCGCTGCGGCCGTCGCCGCCGGTCACCTCCGCCCGGGTCAGCAGCATCCACTCCTGGTGGCGCGGCCAGTCCGTCAGCACCGCGAACACCCGCGACGGCTCAGCCGCCACATCCTCACCGACCAGCAGTCGCACCGTCACAAGCCGACCCTAGGGGAACGACGGGGGAGCGGACCCCAGGGGAGCGGCCCAACCCTTGATCAACAATCGCCCAAACGGCGGCCCGCCGCCGGGACCCGCGCCGCGAACCGGACGACGCTGGCCACAGCATCCTGTTCCGATCGAAGGCGCACCATGAAACACCTCGTCCTGGTCCTGGCGGCCGCCGCCTGCACCGCCCTGCCCGCCGCCCACGCGGAGGCTCCGCCGCCGCCGATCGCGCCGTCGATGCCCTCCATCCAGACGCCGCAGCCGGCGCTGCCCATCCCGACGAAGATCACGCCACCCGCCAAGCCGGCGGCCGAGGAGCCCGGCGAGATCTCCGCGCTCATCGCCGATCTCGTCAAGGAACTCTCCAAGGCCGTGAAGAAGAAGATCGCGGAGGAGCTCAGCGAGTTCCGCGACAAACTCACCGGCTAGCCGATCCGGTACGGCTCGCGCGGGGCCATACCGGATCATGGCTACTTGACATAATGTGCATTATCGAGCAACGAGCGAACACTACGATCGGATCATGCCGAACCTGGGACCGACCGAGATCATCATCCTGCTCATCCTCATCGCGATCATCGTCGGCGTCATCGCACTCGCCCGAAGCGCCGGAGCCCGACCCGACGCCACGTTAGCCTGGCGCACACCCGGATTCCTGCCACCCGTACCCGAACACGTACAGGAGCGCATCCGCGAACTCTTCGCCGAAGGCCGCAAAGTCGAAGCCATCAAAGTCCTCCGCCAGGAAACCGGCCTCGGCCTCAAAGAAGCCAAAACCACCGCCGAAGCCATCGCCGCCGGACGATTCATCCCCACCCCGCCCGACCGGCCCGGCACCAACGACCTCGCGGCCCGCGTCCTCGAACTCAAAGCCGCCGGCCGCACCGAACAAGCCATCTACCTCGTACGCGGCGAAACCGGCATGACCCACGAGCAGGCCGAAGCCTTCGTCAACGCCATCTGAGGCCATCTGAGGCCATCTGACAGGCTCACCCCAGCCGACGCAACGCCCGCTCCCGCCGCTCGGCCAGCACCGAACCCGACTCCCGCCGCGCCATCCGCCGCAACACCACCGGCGCAACCAGCAGGCCGACCACGGCCCACACCCCCAGCACCCCGGCCGTCTCCAGATGCCGCCACGAGCCGCCCAGCTCCACCGCCACCGCCGCGTCCGGCAGCAACGCCGACCGCATGCCCAGGCCCATCCAGTAGAACGGGAACACCTGCGCCACCCCCTGCACCCAGCCAGGCAGCGCCGCGACCGGATAGAAGATCCCCGAAATCGCGATCAGCCCCAGCAGCGGCAGCGTGATCAGGCCCTGACCGCGCGGGCTCACGAACAGCGACCCCAGCACCGCCCCCGCCGGCAGCGCCGCCACCAGGCCCAGCACCAGCACCCACAGCAGCGTCAGCCACGCCCCCGCACCCTCCAGCGCCACACCCCCGACCAGGAAGATCCCCGGCACCAGGAAGATCAGCAGATCGGTGACCAGCACACCCGCCACCGACACCACCGTCCCCACCAGGTAGCCCACCATCCCGTACGGCGTCGCCTTCGCCCGCAGCAGCGTCCCGTCCTCACGGTCCGCCGTCAGCTGCTGACTCATGTTCACCATGCCCAGCGCCACGTTCATGCCCAGCACGCTCGGCAGGGCCAGCGTCCCCAGCAACAGGCCGCTGGAGGCGAACTCCGAGTCCCGCAGCCAGAACAGGGCCGCCAGCATGAGGATCGGCCAGAAGAAGTGCGCCCACAGATCGGCGCCGTTGGTGAACGACTGTCGTAACTCGATCCAGCCTCGGGACCAGCCCGCCCTGACCGCCGCGCTCATCGGGATCCTTCTTTCGTCTCGGCCTGGCGTACCAGGGCCAGGTAGGTCTGTTCCAGGGACGCCCGGTGGACTTCCAGTTCGGCGATCGCCTCGCCGTACTGGGCGAAAAGGCCGCGGACGAAAGCGGTCGAATCCGTGGTCGACTGGGTGAAACGGTGGCCCTCGCGGCTCCAGCGGACCTCGTCGGAGCCGACGATGCGCCGGGCCAGCTCCGCGGCCGAGCCGTCGGCGACGATGCGGCCGCCGTTGAGAACGATGATGCGGTCGGCCAGCTTCTCGGCCTCGTCCAGGTCGTGGGTGGTGAGCAGGACCGTCGTCTCGTACGTGCCGGTGAGACCGCGGACCAGGTCGTGGAACTCGCGGCGGGCCTGGGGGTCGAACGCCGCGGTCGGCTCGTCGAGGAACAGCAACTCGGGGCGGCCCGCGATGCCGATGGCCACGTCCAGCCTGCGCCGCTGGCCGCCGGACAGGAACTTGATCTTCTTGTCGGCCTGTTCGGTGAGGCCGACCGCGTCGATCAGGTCGTCCGGGTTCCAGGGGCGTGGGATCGCGTCGGTGGAGAAAGGCGCGTAGTAGGAGCCGAGGTGCGAGATCAGCTCGCGTACCCGCCATTTGCCGTGGTCACGCCAGGACTGCAGGACGACCCCGATCCGCGCCCGCCACCGTTCGTCGCCGTGGGCCGGATCCGCGCCGAGGACTTCGACGCGGCCGGCCGAACGCATGCGGAAACCCTCGAGGATCTCGATGGTGGTCGTCTTTCCCGCGCCGTTCGGGCCGAGGAGGGCTAACACCTCGCCGTGGCGGACCTGGAAGGCGACGTCGTGCAGGATGTCGTTGGCGCCGTAACGCATCCGCAGCCCTTCGACGTCGACCACCGACTGCCGATTTATCGCCATAAAGTCACCTCTCTTGAAGCCGTCACCTCACCCGAGGCACGGCTGAACAGGACGAACAGGGATGGGGACGTTCCGGACCCGGCTCTCCAGCCGGACAGGACATGGGCATGCCAGATCCGGCCGCGTCGAACGGCCACGGCACACCTCTGAAGACACGATCGACTCGAATCGCGCCAGAGCGATCCCGCACGCAGACGGGCAACCAAAGCACGGTGGCTGCGACAACGGCGCAGGCCGACAGCCGCTCGAAGGGCTTCTAGAACCCAAGAGCTCGAGAAGCCAAGACAGAACTCTGAAGCCAGGACAGCTCAGAAGCTCAAACAGAACTCCAGAAGCTCAAACAGAACGAGAAACAAATCGAGTAACAGAACGAGTAACCGAATGAACCGGCCACTCCTGGTAACCGGCCACTCTTGGCGCCGGTACGGCGAGAAGCATCACCTGCGCAAACGGCGCCGGATAACGGCGAGAAGCGACCTCCTCACGTGATTCAGCACTCAACGTGATTCAGCGCCCAGTGACCCGACCGGCGAAGGTCTAGTCGGCCTCGGAGGCGACCGAGTCCAGCACCCGGGCCATCAGCTCACCCCGGCTCACACCCGCCAGCTTCAGAGCTCGCGGCACCGTACCCACCGAAGCCTCCAGGATTCCCAGCAGCAGATGCCCCGGCCGCAGATGCTTCGGGGTGCCGTACTTGAAACTGCGCTCGAACACCAGCTTGGCCGAGGCGCCAAGCTGCGTCGGACGCTTGGGTTCGACGCTCGCGCGCGGCAGCGTGAGCGCCGCGGTGGAGAATCCGGCCACACTCAGACTGTGCTCGTACTCCCGATCGAGCGCGTCACGAATCGCCTGACGGTCGAGACCGGCGGCAAGAAGCGTCCGATGCGCGTCCGTACCTTCCAGCGCGGCCATACCGAGCAGCAGATGCTGGGCCTCTATCGTCGAGGAGCCGTCCTGCTGCGCTTCATCCCCTCCCTCGTCGATGAGCGTACGCACGTACTTGTGGAACATGACCATCGTCAACGTCTCCTCAGCGTGACCCCCGCGGCGATGAGCCGCTTGGCGTGCTTCTTGTGGACCGCCTGACGGGTGACGCCGAGCGCTTCGGCGACCTGCGGCCAGCTCCAGCCGGCCCGCATCGCCTGCTCGACGGCGGCGTCCTCCATCTGATCGGCCAGGCGCCGCAGCGCGGCGACGGCCGCCAGCGCGTCTGCGGGTTCCTGGGTGGTCGGTATCTCAACTGCCGGCATGTTAAGCAACCGTAGTTGACTAATCCGGGATTAGTCAACCCGAGTTGCTTAACCCGTACACATGCCGCACGCCTGCCGTTGGGCCAAACCTGCATAAAATGCCGATACCAGACAGAAGGTGAATTCTGTCTGGTATCGGACGAGTTGTGTTCGGGCGGCAAATCAAGAACTAGGGCCGTTGTCCGGCCAGGTCACACGCCTTCTCAATCCCCGGCAGGCAGTCCCGTTCCCGCGACATGCTGTGGGCGCTGACCAGCCCCGATGTGTGCAGCCTGCTGGTGGTGCGGCCGGGCTGGCCTGGTGACGCGTACCAGGACTGGCTGGCGGCCACCATTACCGGGATCGCCGGTTCAGGGAGCGACCCCGGCTTGGTGGCTAGGGGTGGTGCCGGGGGCCGGTGAGGGTGAACCCCGATATGTCGGCCGGGCCTGGGCTTCCATGATCGAGCCATGAGAATCGCTAGGTTCGCGACCGTGGCGGCGCCGTTGTGCGTGGTCGCCTATGGCCTGATCAGACTCGTCGGCCGCCTGGACGGGCAGTATGGCCCCGGCCTGGATTGGCAGGCATCCCACGTGGCCAATCTCATCGGCCTGCTGCTCCTGGTGTTCGTCATTCTGAGCATGCGACGCCTCCTGTCCCCGGGTTGGGGCAGGGAGGCCGCCGTCGCCGTCACGCTCGTCGGCCTGGTGGCGGCGGTCGTCCAGTTCACGGCCGACATCGTGCAGGGCCTGCTCGCGGCGGACAGGCCGGAAATGCGCGAAATGAGCCGGGAGTTCCGTGCCATCCCGGGCGCCGATCTGGCCTTCTACCAGGTGGGTCCGCAGTTGTTGTACGTCGGGCTGCTGGTGCTCTTCGCGATGCTCGCCTACGCCCGTGAAGTGCCCTGGTGGAGCGTGGGCGTGATCGTGGCGAGCAGCCTCCTGCCGGTCGTGAGCCTGGATCTGCTCCCGGTCAGCGGAATCGGGTATCTGGTGGCGTTCGTCCAGCTCCGTCCGCTGCTCGAAGAGCGGCAGGCCCTTTCACCCGTCGCCTGAGCCCGCCGAGACCTGGCGCGGCGGAGTGAGAGCCAAGGGACCTCCCGGGAGGTAGCCCTGCGGCTCCGCCACATTCGGATGCGGTAGCGCTCGGCGTCACCCGTCAGGCCGACGTGCGGACGGGTGGCCTGTGCCGGGCGCGCTCAAGGTGCTCTGAAGCGAGGGTTCTCGCGGGACGGCTTATCATCATCTGCGCAAACTGATCCTCTTGTGCATGCTGTGGTGATTTCGGGAGCTGCGCTCGTGCCGGACGCGCCCGGCACGAGCGAAGGAGCTTCATGGACACTCAGTCGGCCCAGCAGCGCACCCCCTGGGGGATGATCTCCCTCGTCTATCTCGGCGGGGTCGTCGCCGCGATGAGTCTCGGCAAGTTCGCGCCGGTCGGGCCGGCGGTGACGGCCGAGCTCGGGTTGTCGCTCTCGCAGCTGGGCTGGGTGATCTCGACGGTGGTCGGCGTCGGAGCGGCTGTCGGCCTGCCCTTCGGGTACCTGATCCGCCGTTACGGCAGTGAGCGGTCGCTGGTCGCCGGTCTGGTGCTTATCGCGGTGGCGAGCGCGGCGGGCGCGGGCGCGGACGGGTATGCGTGGCTGCTGGCCGCCCGGGCTGTGGAGGGCGTCGGGTATCTCCTGGTCACCATCGCCTGTCCGGCTCTGATCCTGCGGCTGGCCTGTGAGCGCGACCGCGGTACCGCGCTGTCGATCTGGGCGACGTTCGTCGCGGTGGGCCTGGGCGCGAGCACCCTGGCCGGGGGTGTGATCGGCGCGGCTCTCGGCTGGCGCGGCTGGATCGGGATTCTGGCCGGTCTGACGCTCGTCATGGCGCTGGTGGCGCAGGCCCGGCTGCCGCGCGGTTCGGCCCGGCAGCCGGTGGCGGGGCCGCTCCCCCGGGCTCGGGCGCTGGCCTGGCCGGGCGGGCTCGCCGCGGCCTTCTGTCTGGCGGCGCTGGTGACGATCCCGGTGGTCGTCCTGCTGCCCACGCTCCTGGTCGAGCAGTTCGGGCACTCGGCCGCCTCCGCCGGTGCCGTCTCGTCGGTGATCTCGCTGCTGAGCGCGCTCGGCGGGGTTGCCGTGGGCATGCTGCTGCGCCGTGGCCTGTCGGTCGGCGTCCTGGCGCTGGCCGGGCTGCCCACGCTGCCGGCCGCTTGGCTCATGTTCGGCGGCGAAGGTTCGCCGCAGGCGGCGCTGGCCGGCGCGGCGGTCATCTCGATCGCGAACGGGTTCCTCGGGGCACTCGTTTTCGCCGCGCTGCCGCTGGTGCTGGAGCGTCTCGACCATGCCGACGTCGGCAACGGCATCGTCGCCCAGGCGGGCAGCCTCGGCTCGCTGCTCGGTCCGCCGCTGTTCGGCCTGGTGGCTGAGGGACCGGGTCTGCCGGCGCTCGTGCCCGTCATCTCCGTCGGCATCGTGGCGTCTGTCGGTGCGCTGCTGCTGGTCGGCAGGAAAGCGGCCCGGACCCTGCCGAGCAGCTGAGTCTTCACCGGCGCGGCCGCGTACCCACCGCCACGGCTTGTCAGATCCAGAAGGTGTCGTGGCGGAGGTAGAACTCGGCGAGTTCTTCGGGGCCGGGGCGGCCGGTGGCGGCGAATTCGGCGAGGCCTTCGAAGTAGCCTTCGCGGGGTGCGCCGGGGGCGAAGTGCAGCAGCATGGAGGCGGGTTCGCCCGACTCGTTGCGGAAGGCGTGGACGCCGCCTTCGGGGACGTGCATGTAGTCGCCGGGGTGGGTGTCGATCCAGCGGGCGCCGTCGTAGATGCGTACCGTGCCGGTCAGGATGTAGAAGGATTCGCTGATCGAGCGGTGGAAGTGCGGGCCGGGGCCGGTCGGGTTGGGGCCCATCTCCCATCGGTAGAGGCCGAACTTGCCGCCGGTGGTGGCGCCGGTGGCCAGGTAGTGGCAGGTGTTGCCGGAGCCGTACTCGATGTCGGGTGGCTGGTCGGCGGGCCGGTAGGTGGCGCTGATCTCGCCGCTGTCGCCGAGGTAGCGCGGTTTCGGATAGGTCATCGACATCGTCCCCCTTCACTTCGATCTTTCCCATTCTGCCTGTACGCCGGTCGGGCAAACCCCTGGGTGGGATCTGGCGACACCGCGGGCGCGGCGCCCAAGCGTGGCGGGGCGGCGACGTGCGGTGTGCCTAGGTGGCCCGCGTGGAGGCGTAGCCGGGAAATGTCGGTGGGGGTCGCTATCGTCTCAGGTCATGCGCCCGGGTGAAGTGAATCGGCTGACCGTGGAGGAGGCCGCGGACCGTTATGTGGAGTTGGTCCGTGCCAAGACGGTGACGGGTGCCCTGTCGGCGGCCACCGGCGAGGTGTACGCGCGGGATGTTGCCACCTTCGCTCGGCTCGCCGACCCTGCGCGCATTCTGGACGACTTGTCCGGTGAGGATGTGGACGCGATCCTGCTGGCGTTCGCCCGCAAGCCCGACGAGCGCCGACAGGTCTCAGGCGGGGAGGCGGCGCAGAGCGCGTCGTCGCAGGCGCGGTTCCGGCGGTCGGTGTCGGCGATGTTCAAGCACGCCGCGCTGGCGGGCTGGGTGCAGTTGAATCCGATGCCGGCGGCGACGGTGGTGGCGCGTGAGCGGGGCGGCCTGCGGCCCGAGCGGCGGGCGCTCACCAAGGAGCAGGCCGAGGGTCTGATCGGCGCTGCCCGCTCCCCCGCCGCCGCCCCGGATCGGCCGCGCCGCCGCGACCAGCGCACCGATTTGCGTGACGCGCTCATCGTGCTGTTGCTGACCACGCTCGGCCCCCGTGTGTCGGAACTCGTCCGCGCGAACGTGGAGGATTTCTACACCAACGACGGTGTCCGCTACTGGCGTATCTTCGGCAAGGGCGGCCGGACCCGCGACGTCCCGCTCCCCCGCGATGTCGCCGCCGCGCTCACCGCCCATCTGGAGGCCCGTCCGGCCACCCCCGACAAGGCGCTCCTTCTCTCTTGGCGTGGCAAACGCCTGGCCAGAGGCGACGTTCAGGCCGTCATCGACCGTATCCAGGAACGGGTGGACCCCGACAACCGCCGTACCGTCACGCCGCACGGCCTGCGGCACACCACCGCCACCCACCTGCTGGCCGACGGCACCGACATGGACGCGGTCCGCCGCGTCCTCGGCCACAGCGACCTCAGCACCCTCGGCCGCTACCGCGACGAACTCCCCGGCGAACTAGAGGTCGCCATGCGCGCCCACCCCCTTCTCCGCACCCCCCGCCCACCCAGCATCTCCCTCAACAGCCCCCCGGACCCGGCACCCGACACCGCGGCACACGACGATGGCTTCCTCCCGGGCCAGAGCTGACGCGAGCCAGTGGGCGATTTGGCCCCGCCCCCGCCCGTGCTCCGCTGACACCGCAATCCGCAAAATGGCTGTTCCAGGGCAAGGCCGAGATGATTTGCCTGTCATCCTGGCGGCCTTGAGCGAGAAGCACGGCGATGACGCAGGCTGCGGGAGCGGATCGCCTCCGCCCAGCGACTCCCGTGGGATCCGCCGGGCCGGTCCATTCACGCCCTGCCAGCGCCGGCTGGGCGTGACGCCCGTCACAGCGGCACACGACGATGGCTCCCTCTCGGGACTCCACTCACGGGCTGGTGGGGGTGCATGCTCGCCATGCTGACCGGCATTGCGTGAGGAGTCTGGCGATGACGCGGGCTGTGGGAGCGCAGCCGCCCTGCCCACCCCACGCCGCGTACTCCCCTGACGGCGGAAGGCGAGAACTATTCGCCTCAGGCAGCGCTGACGCGGGCGGAGTTCCTCGCCTTGGTCTGCTGGCATCGCAAGCCGAGACGAAGCGCCTTCTCCGAGACAGTGCGCCTTCCTTGGGGCCGGCGAAGTGCAGCGGCCCTCTTCGCGTGGTCCGCTCCCCCGGTGTTTTCCCCTGATGACGGGCGCCAACGCCCATGTCCGGCCGCTGATGGGGCGGTCGCTAGCGGATGATCGGGCTTTCTAGTGTTGGCCGAATACGGGGTTATAGGTCAGGTGCGGGGCCAGAGGATGAGTTGGGTGCAGCGGAAGAGGGCGAGGGTGCGGGACGTGGAGTCGGTGATGGTGGCGTCCCAGATTTGGGTTTGGCGGCCGTTGTGGCGGAGTTGGGCGTGGGCGTGGAGGGTGCCTTCGCGGGCGGTGGCGAGGTAGGAGGTTTTGAGTTCGAGGGTGGTGAAGCCGGTCGCGCCGTGCGGGAGGGCGACGCGGCAGCCGAAGCCGCAGGCGGTGTCGGCGAGGGCGACGACGGTGGCGGCGTGCAGGTAGCCGTTGGGGGCGAGCAGGTCGGGGCGGATGTCGAGTTCGGCGGTGAGTTCGGTGGCGGCGACGGTGGTGACGCGGAAGCCGAGCAGGCCGGGGAGGCGGCCTTCGGTGATGGCGGTGAGGTCGTCGGCGGTGGGGAGGGTGTGGCCGTCGCGTGGTGCCGGGGTGGGGCGGGCCGCGCCGTTGTCGGGGGTCACGGGGTTTCGAGGAGGACGGCGATGCCTTGTCCGACGCCGATGCAGGCGGCGGTGAGGCCGAGGCCGCCGCCGGTGCGGCGCAGGTGGCGGGCGCAGTCGGCGACGGCGCGGGCGGCGGAGGCGCCGATGGGGTGGCCGAGGGCGATGGCGCCGCCGTTGGGGTTGACGCGTTCGGGGTCGAGGCCGGGGAGTTCGTCGAGGCAGGACAGGACCATGGCGGCGAAGGCCTCGTTGAGTTCGACGACGTCGAGGTCGGCGAGGGTGCGGCCGGCGCGGCCGAGGAGTTTGTGGATGGCGGGGACGGGGGCGAGGGCGAACCGGTCGGGGGCGAGGGCGGCGACGGCGGAGCCGGCGATGCGGGCGATGGGGTCGACGCCGAGGTCGGCGGCGGCCTGTTCGGAGCCGATGAGGACGGCGACGGCGCCGTCGTTGATGGGTGAGGAGTTGCCGGCGGTGACGGTGCCGTCGCGGGTGAAGGCGGGGGCGAGGGCGGCGAGGGCGTCGGGGGTGGTGCCGGGGCGGATGCATTCGTCGCGGGTGACGCCGGCGCATTCGGTGACGTAGCCGTCGTGGAGGCCGTTCTGCCAGGCGGCGTGGGCGCGCTGGTGGGAGCGGAGGGCCCAGTCGTCCTGGGCGGCGCGGCCGATGCCTTTCTCGGTGGCGACGCGTTCGGCGGAGGTGCCGAGGGATTCGGTCCAGCGGGAGGGGAATTCGGGGTTGGCCATGCGCCAGCCGATGGTGGTGGGCAGCAGGGCGAGGTCGCGCGGGAGTGCCTGGTCGATGGGCGGCAGGACGTAGGGGGCGCGGCTCATGCCTTCGACGCCGCCGGCGATGACGAGGTCGGCTTCGCCGGTTCTGATGAGGCGGGCGGCTTGGGCGATGGCTTCGGCGCCGGAGCCGCAGAGGCGGTTGACGGTGACGGCGGGGGTGGTTTCGGGCAGTCCCGACAGGAGTACGGCCATGCGGGCCACGTTGCGGTTGTCCTCGCCGGCGCCGTTGCTGTTGCCGTACACGACTTCGGCGATGCGGGCGGGGTCGAGGCCGGGGTGGCGTTTGACGAGGGCGGTGATGGGGTGAGCGGCCAGGTCGTCGATGCGTACGCCGGACAGGCCGCCGCGGTTGCGGCCGAAGGGGGTGCGTACGGCGTCGAGGATGTACGGTTCCACGGGCTCCTCCACAACACAGTCCTGACTTCGTTTATGGTAGCCGTGTCCGCTGGTCTTGATCGCCCGGGAGGCGCGCGATGCCGTTGAGCCTGCTCCTGGAGCGGGCGGCCGCCCGGTTCGGGGACCGCGTCGCCGTGGAGGGCCCGGATGGGACGCGTACGTTCGCGGGGCTGGCGGACCGGGTGAGCCGCCTGGCGTCGGCCCTGCTCGCTCTGGGCCTGCGTCCGGGCGAGCGGGTGCTGGAGTTGCAGCCTAACGGGTGCGGGTCGATCGAGTCGGATCTGGCCCTGGCGTGGGCCGGTCTGGTGCGGGTGCCGCTCAATCCGCGGCTGGGCCCGCGCGAGTGGGAGGGCATCGCCGGCGACTGCGGGGCGCGGGCTCTCCTGTACGACGCGGCTTTCGCGGCGGAAACCGGGGCGCTGCGGGACGGCCTGGACGTCACGGTGGCCTCCGGCGAACGCGGCAGCGGCCGCGAGCACTCCCGCGAGGACCTGATCCGCGACGCCCAGCCGGGTCTCCCCCGGTTCGCCTCGTCCCTGGACGACCTGGCGGGCCTGGCCTACTCCTCGGGCACGACCGGCCGGCCGAAGGGCGCGATGCGCACCCACCGCAACCGGATCGCCGCCGCCCTGGCGATGACGCAGGAGGTGCTGGGCGGCCCGCCGGGCCCGGACGCCGTGTTCCTGCACGCGGGCCCGGTCATCCACACCAGCGGCCTGTTCGTGCTGCCGTTCCTGATGTCGGGCGCCCGCCAGCTGCTGCTCGGCCACGCCGGGGCGGCCGAGATCGCCGGGACGGTCCGCGCCCGCGGGGTCACGCACACCGCGCTCGTCCCCACGATGATCGCCCGCCTGCTGGATCTGCCGGACGCCGGGCCGCTGGCGTCGCTGCGCATGCTGGCCTACGCGGGCGCGCCGATGCCGGAGGCGCACATCCGCCGCGCCGCCGAGGCCCTGACGCCGCGCCTGGTGCAGTACTACGGGCTGGTGGAGGCGATGCCGCCGCTGACGGTGCTGGACGAGGCCGACCACGCGCGCGGCCTGCGCGACCGTCCTGACCTGCTGCGTTCGGCCGGGCGTCCGTGTCTGGCGGTCGAGCTGCGGGTGGTGGACGGCGACGGCGTACCGGTGGGGGCGGGGGTGGACGGCGAGGTGGAGGTGCGCGGCGATCCGGTCATGCCGGGCTACTGGCGGGCGGCCGGCCGGGAGGATCTGGGCAAGGCGGTGGCGGGCGGCTGGCTGCGCACCGGCGACATCGGCCGGCTCGGCGACGGGGGCCGGCTGTGGCTGACCGACCGGAAGAACGACATGATCATCACGGGTGGGTACAACGTGTACCCGCGGGAGATCGAGGACGTGGTGACGGGCCTGGGCGGGGTCGCGCAGGCGGCGGCGGTCGGCCTGCCCGATCCCGGCTGGGGGCAGCGGGTCGCGGTCGCCTACACGTGCGCGCCGGGGTACGCGGTCGGCCCGGAGGAGGTGCTCGCCCGCTGCCGGGCGGCACTGCCGTCCCACAAGCGCCCCAAACAGGCCCGCCACGTGCCGGTGCTGCCGCTCAACGCCACCGGCAAGATCAGCCGCCGGGACGTGGTGCGGCTGCTCACCGAGGGGCCGGGCGGCGGGACTGGGTGACGCGGAAGCGGCCGGTGACGAAGGAGTCGTCGGTGAGGGAGGCGTTGCCGGCCGGGTTCAGCCCGGTCACGTGGTAGTCGCTGTAGGCGGCGGAGAAGTTGAGCGGCATCGGCCCGGTGAGGTTGGAGGTGATCGCCGCGCCGGCCACGGCGTACGCGTCCTCGGCCCGGTCCAGGAAGTCCTCCCGCGTCGAGTACGCGAACGCGGTGATGGCGCCGTGCGCGGCCGCGTCGGAGGCGGCGCGGGCGAGGGCCTGGCCGGAGTCGTCGGCGGTGATCACGAAGGCGGCGGGCCCGAACCGCTCCTGCCCGTACAGGTCGTGGTCGGCGACGTCGACCAGGGCCAGCAGCGGTCCGCTGGTCCGGGCGGCCGGGTACTCCGGATGCGGGTACGCCTCCGGTTCGACGACGATCTTGCCGCGTCCGGCGGCCTGGCCGCGGAGCTGGTCCAGCAGGGTCAGCGTGCCGGGCGACTGCACGGCGGCGAGCACCGCGGCGGCCCGGCGCGGCACCCCGCTGATGGCTTTGATCGCCTCGCCGAGGGCGTACGCGAACTCCTCCGGGGTCAGGAGGCCGCCGGCGGTGGGGACGCCGCGGCGGGGGACGTAGATGTTCTGCGGGCTGGTGCACATCTGCGCCGAGAACAGGCACAGCGACCCGGCCAGGGCCCGCAGCACCGGCCCGGGCTCGGTCAGGGAGTCGACCAGGACGGCGTTGACGCCGGAGGTCTCGGTGTAGGCGAGGGCGGGGAAGGCGTTGGCCTCCACCCACGACCCGAACGCGGCCGAGCCGGTGAAGTCGACGATGCGGGTCAGCGGATGCCCCACGAGGTGTCTGGCGATCGGCCGGGCGGCGCTGTCGACGGCCAGGGTGACCAGGTCGGGCGGGAAGCCGTTCTCGGCCAGCACCTCCCGGCAGGCGCCGACGGCCAGGGCCATCTGCAGCACGGAGGTGGGGTGCGGTTTGAGGACGACCGGGTTGCCGGTCGCGAGGCTGGCCAGGATCGCCGGGTAGGCGTTCCAGGCGGGGAAGCTGGCGCAGGCGATCACCACCGCGATGCCGCGCGGCATCACCCGGTAGCGTTTGTCGAGCGTCACCGCGGCGGTGCCGAACTCGCGCGTCCAGCGGGCCCGCTCCGGCACGCGTTCCATCGCCGCGTACGCCATGGCGACGGCCTCCACGCCGCGGTCCAGGGCGTTGCTGCCGCTGCCGGCCAGGCTCATGCCGTGGCTCTGCCCGGCCGTGTGCATGGTGGCCGCCGCGAACTCGGCGGCCCTGGCGTGGATGCGGGCGCAGATCTCCAGGCACACGCCCACCCGGGTCCGCGGGTGCGCGTCCCGCCAGGCCGGCCACGCCCGCGCGGCCGCCTCCATCAGCGCGCCGGGTCCGGCGGCCGGGTAGGAGACGCCCAGGCACTCCCCCGTGTACGGCGACACCTCGTCCTCCTGAGGGACGGGGACGCCGGGCTGATCCAGGTCGAACGGCCGCCCGAGCCTGGCCTGGAACGCCTCGGCGCCGGCCTGGCGGGCCTCGGGGGTGACGTGGTCGGTGAAGGCGCTCCAGCTGTCCCGGGTGCGGCAGGCCGCCAGGGCGCGTTCGAGGATCGCCAGATGCTTGCCGTACAGGTCCTCAGCCACGACTTTCATAGTAGAAGTCAGCTGTGCGGGGGACAACCCCGCTTGACCCTCACGTAACGGAAGACCCCAAGCTTGGGGCATGAGCTACACGGTCGGGCAGGTCGCGGCGTTCGCGTCCGTCACCGTACGCACCCTGCACCACTACGACGAGATCGGCCTGCTCACCCCCGGGGAGCGCAGCCACGCCGGCTACCGCCGCTACACCGAGGCCGACCTGGACCGGCTGCAGCAGATCCTGTTCTACCGCGAGCTCGGCTTCTCCCTGGAAGAGATCACGGCCATCCTGGACGACCCGGCCGTGGACCCCGTCACCCACCTGCGGCGCCAGCACGAGCTGCTGCGCGGCCGCATCGACCGGCTGCGCGACATGCTCGCCGCCGTGGAAACCGCGATGGAGGCCAAGAAGATGGGCATCTCCCTGACCCCCGGCGAACGCTTCGAGGTGTTCGGCGACTTCCGGCCCGAGGAGCACGAACCGGAGGCCGAACGCCGCTGGGGCGACAGCGACGCCTACCGGGAGAGCCGCCGCCGCACCGCCGCGTACGGCAAGGCCGACTGGCTGGAGCTCAAGCGGGAGGGCGGCGCGGTCGTGGAGGGCTTCGCCGCCTGCCTGGCCGAGGGGGTGCCCGCCACCGACGCCCGCGCGACCGCGCTGGCCGAACGGCACCGCGAGCACATCAGCCGCTGGTTCTACGCGTGCGGCTACGACATCCACCGCGGCCTGGCCGACATGTACGTCGCCGACCCCCGCTTCGCCGCCACCTACGAGGCCGTCGCCGAGGGCCTGGCCGCCTACATCCGCGACGCCGTGCACGCCAACGCCGACGAGCGCGGGGCCTGACCGGGGCTGACCGGATATCCGGTTTCACATCGCGGAAATGCCGTTGTAATAGGCGTTCCCCAGGATGGCAGACATGATCAGGGCCATCCTCTTCGACCTGGACGAGACCCTCTTCGACCACCGCGCCGCGGTCGCGGCGGCGGTGACCTCGTGGACGGCGGCGCGGTCCCCCTGCCATCCGCTCCTGGCCGAGGGTCCCGCCCTGTGGCTGCGCCTGGAGGACAAGCACCTGCCCGCCTGGCACGCGGGCGAGTGCTCCTTCGGCGAGCAGCGCCGCCGCCGGCTCCGCGACTACTGCCACCACCTCGGCCTGCCGGTGCCGGGCGACCTCGACGAGGCCTACGGCCAGTTCCTCACCCGGTACGAGGCCGCCTGGCAGGCCTTCCCCGACGCGGCCGGCGTCGTGGAGGCGCTGACCGGCACGGGGCTGACCCTCGGCGTGCTCACCAACGGGCAGCCGGTCCAGCAGGAGGCCAAGCTGCGGCGGCTCGGCCTGCTGGACCGCCTGGACCCGGTCCTGACCCCCGACTCGCTCGGCGGCCACTTCAAGCCGTCCCCCCGCTGCTACCTGGCCGCCGCCGCCAAGCTCGGCCTCGCGCCCGGCGAGATCGCCCTGGTCGGCGACAACCTCGAGTTCGACGCGATCGGCCCCACCCGCGTCGGCATGCACGGCATCTGGCTCGACCGGTACGGCACCGCCGCGCCCCCGCCCGGGGTGCCGGCCGTCCGCACCCTCGCCGGCCTGCCCGCCCTGCTGCCTTCCCTGGGCGCCGGTGTGCTCACCGGTTCCGCAGCGGCACGTCGCGGATGATCGGCCAGGTCAGCGCCAGTCCCGCCAGGAACACCCCGAGCCCGACCGCGTACGTCACCGGCAGGCTGTCCGGCAGGTCCACCCGGAACGCCAGCAGCTTGGCCACGAACGGCATGCGCAGTTCGCTGCCCGTCGCGCCGGCCGCCACCAGCACCAGGGCGATCCCCGCCGGGAGCGTCAGCAGCAGCCCGCCGCCCCGCCACCGGTAGAAGCCCGCGCCGATCAGCGCGCCCGCCGTCGCCCAGGCCAGGAACTCGATCAGGTACTCGCTGAACACCAGCCCGGCCTGGCCGGTGGATTCGAACAGGTGCGGCCGTTCCAGCCCCTGCGGCCAGCCCGCCAGCGCGTGGTAGCCGTTCTCGATCAGGTAGCCGACCGCCATCAGCGCCGCCATGCAGGGCGCGAACACCGCGATCGTGGCCGCCGCGTGCTCGGCGAAGCGGCGGCGCGTCTGCCCGTGCGCGACGTACATGGGCAGGTACTCCCGCACCAGCGATACCCCGAAGAAGAGGACATAGATGCGCGGCAGCTGGGCGGCGAGCTCCCAGATGCTGCCGGTCACCTTTCCGATTATCGCGACCGCCACCGTGAACAGGGCGATCACGACCACGTAGCCGGCCCACAGCAGCGCGCCGAAGGCGAGGTGGGCGGCCAGCAGCCGAGTGGGGAATCTCACCGCGAACCTCCGGTCAGGTGGACGAACAGGTCCTGCATCGCGATCGGGCCCAGCTGTAAGCCGGCCGCCGCGGCCTCGCGCCGCCGCGCCTCGTCCAGCTCGCCGTACACCATGCACGACTTGGTCGGCCCGAGTTCGCGGCTGCCCAGCACGGTCATGCCGGCGGTGAACGCGTCCACGGGCGCCGTGGCGCCGGTGACGGCGATGCCGCGCGACAGCAGCGTCTCGGCCTCCTCGTGCACGACCACCTGCCCGTGGTCGATGATCACGACTTCCTCGAACAGGGGGCTGACCTCGTCGATGAGGTGGCTCGCCATGATGATCGTCCGCGGGTGGGCCATGTAGTCGGCCAGCAGCACGTCGTGGAAGGCGGCGCGGGAGGGCACGTCCATGCCCAGGTGGGATTCGTCGAACATGGTCAGCGGCGCGCGTCCGGCGAGCCCGACGATCACGCCCAGCGCCGACCGCTGCCCCTTCGACATGGTCTTCACCGACATCTTCCGGGTGAGCGAGAACTGCTCCAGCAGGGTGGCGGCGAAGGCGGCGTCCCAGTGGGGGCGCAGCCATTCGGCGAAGAACAGCACGTCCTCGACCGTGCCCACGTCGACGGTCTCCCCCACGTCCCTGATCAGGCTGATCCGCCGGGTCACGGCCGCGTTCTCGAAGACGGGCGCGCCGTCGATCAGCACCTCGCCGGCGGTGGGCCGGCGGAAGGCCGCCAGCACCGACAGCAGGCTCGACTTGCCTGAGCCGTTGCGCCCGAGCAGGCCGTAGATCTTGTTCTCCGCCAGGGACAGGCTGAGGCCGTCCACGGCGAAGGTGTCCTCGTAGCGCAGGACCAGGTCCCGCACCTCGACTCTCATCGCGACCCCAGCTCGTTGATCCGGCCGACGATCTCCCCCAGGGGGATGCCGATCGCCTTCGCCTCGGCCACCATCGGATCCACCACCTCGGAGAAGAAGCTCTCCCGCCGCGCCGCCCGCAGGCTGTCCCGGGCGTCCGGGCTCACGAACATGCCGATACCTCTCTTCTTGTACAGCACGCCCTCGTCCACGAGCTGCTGGAACGCCTTGGCGGCCGTGGCGGGGTTGATCCGGTAGAAGGCCGCGTACTGGTTGGTCGACATGACCTGCTCGTCGCCCTTGAGGGTCTCGCTCAGCACGTCGGCTTTGATGCGGTCCGCGATCTGCCGGTAGATCGGACTCCGGTCGTCGAACATCTGGCCCGCCTCGCTGGTTCATTACTCTAGTAATGAACCATAGAAGCATGAACCGGTCCCGGTCAACCGCGGGATTTCTTACGATGGCTTAACATGGAGGCATCTAAAGTACTAGGAGCCTAGATAAATGGAGTTGCCGGTGATCGAGTTCCACCTGGACGGCAGGTCGGGCGTCGCCCCCTACCTGCAGCTCGTCCAGCAGGTACGGCACGCGCTACGCCTCGGCCTCCTCCGCGAGGGCGACCAGCTGCCCACCGTCAAAGAAGTCGTGGCCCAACTGGCGATCAACGCCAACACCGTCCTGAAGGCCTACCGGGAACTCGAACACGAAGGCCTCGTCGCCGCCCGCCCCGGCGTCGGCACCTTCGCCACCGCCACCCTCACCGGCGCCTCCCTGGCCGCCCACGGCCCCCTCCGCACGGAACTGCGCCGCTGGCTGGCCAAAGCCCGCCGGGCCGGCCTCGACGACGAGAGCATCGAAGCCCTCTTCATGACCACCTTTCGCACCGCCGCCGAGGAGGACATAGCGTGACACCCGTCTTACAGACCCAGGACCTGGGCAAGCGGTACGGCAAACGCTGGGCGCTGCGCGACTGCGCCCTCGACATCCCCGCCGGCCACGTCGTCGGCCTGGTCGGCCCCAACGGCGCCGGCAAGACCACCCTGCTCAAACTCGCCACCGGCCAGCTCGAACCCACCGCCGGCACCATCAGCGTCCTCGGCGGCTCCCCGGCCGCCACTCCCGCCCAACTGGCCAAAGTCGGATTCGTCGCCCAGGACACCCCCGTCTACGCCGGACTGACCGTCGCCGACCACCTGAAACTCGGCGCACGCCTCAACCCCCGCTGGGACGCCGCCATGGCCCGGGAACGCCTCACCCGCCTGGGCCTGGCCCCCAACCACCGGGCCGGGAGGCTGTCCGGCGGCGAACGCGCCCAGCTCGCCCTCACCCTCGGCCTCGCCAAACGCCCCGACCTGCTGATCCTCGACGAACCCGTCGCCTCCCTCGACCCGCTGGCCCGCCGCGAATTCCTCCAGGCGCTCATGGAGGCCACCGTCGCCCACGAGTTCAGCGTCGTCCTCTCCTCACACCTGGTCTCCGACCTCGAACGCGTCTGCGACTACCTGATCGTCCTCACCGACTCCCGCGTCCGCGTCGCCGGAGAGGTCGACCGGCTCCTCGCCACCCACCACCGCCTCACCGGCCCCCGCCGCGACCCCGCCCGCCTCCCCGCCGACCAGCACGTGATCTCCGCCAGCCACACCGACCGGCAGAGCACGTACGTCATCCGCACCGACGCCCCCATCCACGACCCCGCCTGGCTGGTCACCCAGCTCAACCTCGAAGACCTCGTCCTCGCCTACATGGACCGGCGCCCCAACGGCGACCGGCGGCTCGACCTGGAGGTACAGCGATGATCTGGCTCACCTGGCGCCAGTTCCGCGGCTCGGCCCTCATGACAGCCGCCGCGCTCCTCACCCTCACCGCCGTGCTCGCCCTGACCGGCCCCGGCCTGGCCGCCCAGTACGCCACCGGAATCGCCGGCTGCACCTCCGGCGACGCCTGCACACGCTTCTTCGACCAGTTCTTCGGCGAGAACCAGCTCGCCTTCGTCGCCGTCAGCTTCGCCGTACTGGCCCTGCCCGCCCTCACCGGCCTCTTCTGGGGCGCGCCGCTGATCAGCCGCGAACTGGAAGCGGGCACCCACCTGCTGGTGTGGAACCAGAGCATCACCCGCGGCCGCTGGCTGGCGGTCAAGCTCGCCCTCACCGGCCTGACGGCCGTCGCCGCCGCCTGCGTGTGCGGCCTCGCCGCCACCTGGTGGTCCCAGCCCCTGGACAGGTCGGCCGTCCCCGAACTGGCCCAGATGGCCCCCCTCGTGTTCGGCGCGCGCGGCACCGTCTCCATGGGGTACGCGGCCTTCGCGTTCGTCCTCGGCGTCACCGTCGGCATGCTCGTCCGCCGCACCCTGCCCGCCATGGCGCTCACCCTGGCCGTCTTCGCCGCCGTCCAGCTCGCCATGCCGCTGCTGGTCCGCCCCCACCTCATGCCGCCCGTCACCGCGACCTTCGAACTCGGCCACGCCAACGTGGGGGGCTTCACCATCCAGGACCACGGAGGCGGAGACGTGCAGATCGCCACGAAAGCCGCCGTACCCGGCGACGCCGGAGCCTGGGTCCTGACCAGCGAGCTGACCGACCCGTCCGGACGCGTGATCGCCGGCATGGGCGAGGAAGCGCCCGTCCCCGTCTCCGGAACCTCGGGACCCTGCGCGCCGCAAGGCGGACCGCCCAACCTCGACGCGTGCTGGGTGGAGATCAACCAGCTCGGCTACCGGCAGCAGGCGACCTACCACCCTCTCGAACGCTTCTGGCCCTTCCAGTGGATCGAGACCGGCATCTACGCCCTGCTCACCGCCGCGCTCACGGGGTTCTGCTTCTGGTGGATCAGGAGACGCCTCTCGTGACCGCCATCAGGACCGCCATCAGGACCGCCGCCGCCGGACTCGCCCTGCTCCTCGCCGCGGCCTGCGCGGCGCCGACCCCGCCGCGCGGCCAGGCGACGACCCCCAGCGCCGCGTGCGCGCCACCCCACGCACCCCCCGCGGCCGAGACGGCCACCACGATCGACGTGATCGAACAGGCCTACCACTGCATCCTCGGCAACTACTACAGCGGCGCCACCCTGGACGCCCGCGCCCTGCTCACCGCCGGATTCACCGCACTCACCCAGGAACTCAACCGCAACGGACGCGACGTACCCGAAGCCGTCATGCCCGCCCTGACCGGAGACCGGAAAGCCGACTGGGCCGCGTTCGAAACCGCCTACCGCGACACCACCGACCAGGTGCCCGGCCTGCGCGACACCCTCGCCGAAACCACCCTCGAAGCCATCGTGGCCGCCCTCGGCGACAACCACGCCCGCTGGATCCACGACCTCACCCGCCCACCCGACTACTACGACGGCGACGGGTACGGCCTCGGCCTCCAGGCCAACGTCAACGGCCCCCAACTGGACGGCAACCCCGGCACCGCACTCCCCCCGCTGTTCGTCACCGGCATCGAAGGCGGCGCGGCCCGGGCAGCCGGACTGCGCCCCGGCGACATCATCGAATCCGTCAACGGCTCCGCGCCCTTCATCGACGGCCGGGCCACCCCCGCCATCGCCGCCCTCTACCCGCGCTACCCCCAAGCCCGCCCCGTACGGCTGACGCTGCTGCGCCAGACCACCGGCCGCCGCTGGACCACCACCCTCGAACCCGGCCTCTACCAGCGCGACCTCGCCACCCTGCAAGTCGTACGCTCCCAACTCCTGGACGACGTCGCCTACGTACGGATGACCGGATTCGCCCCCGACTCCGCCAACCGCGCCCTCAAGGCGATCACAAGGATGCGCACCGGCCGGACCCTCGCCGGCGTCGTGCTCGACCTGCGCGGCAACGGCGGCGGCAGCCCCGTCGAGGCCATCCGGCTGCTCAGCGCGTTCACCCACGGCAAGGCCACCGCCCACCAGTGCGACGCGGACGGCACCTGCGCCACCGACTGGACCGACGACACCGTCGACCTGCTCAACCTGCCCCTCGCCGTACTCACCGACCGCGGCTGCGCGTCGGCGTGCGAACACGTCAGCTCCGCCGTCAAAGACCTGCGCCTCGGCCTGCTCGTCGGCACCAGGACCGCCGGAGTCATCTCCGGACCGGCACGGCCGTACCTGCTCGCCGACAACACCCTGCTGAGCTTCCCCGCCAGACACCACCTCGGGCCCAACCGCCAAATGATCGACAAGATCGGCGTGCCGCCCGACCACCACGTCCCCCTGACCCCGCGGGACGCCGCCGCCGGACGCGACCCCGCCCTGGCCAAAGCCCTCGCCCTGCTGCACACGTGAACGGACCCTCCCGATGAGACAGATCCTGGCCGTCGCCGCGGGACTGGCCGTCCTCGCCGTGCCCGCCTGCTCCGCGCCCACACCACCCCGGTCCGCCGCCGCCCCCACGGCGACGCCGGCCCCCGCCACGCTGCCCGCCCCCACCGGCCCCCACCCGGTCGGCACCACCGCCCTCCACCTGAAGGACACCTCCCGCGCCGATCCGTGGAACCTCGACGCCGACGCCAGAGAACTCAAGGTCACACTCTGGTACCCGGCCGGACGAGGCGACGGGAGGCGGGCGCCGTACATGACGGCGAAAGAGTCCGAGCTCACCCTGAAAGGACTCGGCGTCACCTCCGCGCCGTACGACATGCTCAGCAGAACCACCACCAACGCCGTCCAGGACGCAGAACCCGCGGGCGGGAACCGGCCGCTGGTGGTGCTCTCCCCCGGCTTCACCAAGCCGATGAGCACCCTCACCTCCCTGGCCGAAGACCTCGCCAGCCGAGGGTACGTCGTGGCCGGGATCGACCACCCCTACGAGAGCCACGCCACCACCCTCACCGACGGGCGCATCGCCGAATGCCTCGCCTGCGACAGCGACACCGACCCCGGCTTCGGCACCGGAGTCGTACGCAGCCGCGCCGCCGACGTCTCCTTCGTCCTCGACCACCTCACCACGGCCTGGGACGGCTCCGGCCTGATCGACCCCTCCCGGATCGCCATGGCCGGCCAGTCCATCGGCGGAGCCAGCGCCATGGCCGCCATGCTGCACGACCCCCGCGTACGCGCCGGAGTCAACATGGACGGCACCACCTACGCCCGCATCCCCACAACCGGATTCACCCGGCCGTTCATGTTCATCGGCACCCCGGAACACGCACCCGGCGGACGCGACAACTCCTGGGACCGCGACTGGAAGCTCCTGACCGGATGGAAACGCTGGCTCGTCCTGACCGGCACCGAACACCAGTCCTTCACCGACGGCCCGCTGGTGTCCGGCGCCCTCGGCGTCAAGATCCCCACCGGCATCCTGCCCGCCGCCCGCACCGCCGAACTCACCCGCACCTACGTGGCCGCCTTCCTCGACCGGCACCTCAAATCGAAGCCGCAACCCCTCCTCGACAAACCGTCACCGAGCCACCCCGAAGCCACGTTCCCCAGCCCGTGACCCTCACCGCACCGCCGCCGCCAGCGACCGCGCCCGATCCGAACGCATCAGCGCGTCCGTACTGTCCGAGAACTGATCCACCGTCCCCACCGGCGGCAACGCCCGCACCGCCGGATCCGACACCGACGCCATCAACGCCTCCGCGAACCGCATCCCCCCGATCACCCGGAACGGCCGCGCGAAATACGGCCGCACCGAACCGTCCACCTGATCACACAACCCCAGCCGGTTCTGCACCCCCGCCACCCGCCGGTACGCCACACACAGCAACTCCTCCCGCTCCCGCCAATCCCCCGCCCGCAACGCCCCGCCCAACGCCTCCCCCAGCTCCGCCGACCCGCTCAACCGTTTGAAAGCACTCCCCAGCCACTTCCCGTACGGCGGATACCGCCGCCGCATCAGCAACGACAACCGCATCAGATCCCGCACCAGCCGGCCCGTCGACAACAGCGACCCCAGATCATCCCCCACCTCGGCCGCCCGGCCCGGAAACGCCTCCTCCTGCGCGATCCGCACCCACTGACACGCCAGCACATACCGCCACACATCCGGCGGATACCAGCGCAACCCATCCCGCGCCGCCGCAAGCTCCCCCAACCCATCATGGAAGACCTCCCCCGACGTCACCTCCGCCAGGCGCTGCCACGGCGCCGACCGCCAATCCTCCACCGTCACCACACCCCGCGGATCGAACCCCAGCAGCGCCCGCGCCCACGGCCCGAACTCCGCCACCTCCACCCCCGGAGGCAGCACCGGATAACCCCCGAACTCCGGCGGAAGCCGCGACCACACCGACTCCCGAACGCCCTCCACCATCCCCGGCGCCACGAACACCAGCACCCGCGGACCCCAGTCGTGATCAGCCGACCGGGCCGTGTCGAACCCCAGCACCTCCGACCCCGGCCCGACCAGCGCCGCCCCATGAGCCACCCCACCCAGCAGCGGCTCCACGACCTCCCGATAGAACGCCCGCGACAACTCAAGACCCGGCACGAAACTGGACATCATCCCACCAATGTGCCTCTTCCCCCCGGAAGACTCACCTGGTTTTCCGCGCCCACGACCTCATCAGAGAATCGCCCCCGGCACGTACGCCGCCGCGGCCGGATGCGCCTCCGCCACCCGCTCCACCCGCGCCACCACCGCGGCCACCTGCCCCGCCGCCGCACCCGTGAACGACAGCCGATCCGCCAGCAACGCCTCCAGCGCCGCCCGGTCCAGCGGGAACCGCGGATCACCCGCCAGCCGGTCCAGCACGTCGTTGCCCGAACCGCCCTCCCGCATCGCCAGCGCCGCCGCCACCGCGTGCTCCTTGATCAGCTCATGCGCCGACTCCCGGCCCACACCCGCCCGCACCGCCGCCATCAGCATCTTCGTCGTCGCCAGGAACGGCAGATACCGCTCCAGCTCCGCCTCCACCACAGCCGGGAACACCCCGAACTCATCCAGCACCGTCAGCATCGTCTCCGACAGGCCGTCAAAGGCGAAGAACGCGTCCGGCAACGCCACCCGCCGCACCACCGAACACGACACATCACCCTCATTCCACTGATCCCCCGCCAGCTCCCCCACCATCGCCGCATACCCACGCAGCACCACCATGAGCCCGTTCACCCGCTCACTGGACCGCGTGTTCATCTTGTGCGGCATCGCCGACGACCCGACCTGCCCCTCCCGGAACCCCTCCGTCACCAGCTCCTGCCCGGCCATCAACCGGATCGTCTTCGCCAGCGACGACGGCGCAGCCGCCAGCTGCACCAGCGTCGTCACCACGTCATAGTCCAGCGAACGCGGATACACCTGGCCCACACTCGTGAACCGCTCCGCGAAACCCAGATGCGCCGCGACCCGGTCCTCCAGCTCCGCAAGCCGGTCCGCCCCCAGCAGATCCAGCATGTCCTGCGACGTCCCGACCGGGCCCTTGATCCCGCGCAGCGGATACCGGGCGATCAGATCCTCCAGCCGCGCGTACGCCACCAGCAACTCGTCCGCCGCCGACGCGAAACGTTTGCCCATGGTCGTCGCCTGCGCCGCCACGTTGTGGGAACGGCCCGCCATCACCGTGTCCGCGTACCGCGCCGACAGCCGGCCCAGCCGCGCCAGCATCGCCACCACCCGGTCCCGCACCAGCAGCAGGCTGTCGCGGATCTGCAACTGCTCCACGTTCTCGGTCAGGTCCCGGGACGTCATGCCCTTGTGCACCTGCTCATGACCCGCCAGCGCGCTGAACTCCTCGATCCGCGCCTTCACATCGTGCCGGGTCACCCGCTCCCGCTCCGCGATCGACGCCAGATCCACCTGGTCGACGACCTTCTCGTACGCGGCGATCGCCTCGGCGGGCACATCCACCCCGAGATCGGCCTGGGCCTTCAGCACGGCCAGCCACAGGCGGCGTTCCAGCACCACCTTGTGAACCGGCGACCACAGATCGGCCAGCTCCGCAGAGGCGTAACGAGCGGCCAGGACATTGGGGATACGCGGCTTGGTCACGTTGCCCCAGCCTATCGGCCACCCGCCGCGAGCCTCACCCCGGCCGCGGGTTTGGATTTTCTGTGACGGGATTTTTCACCGCGCCACCAGCTTTACAAAGTAGATCTAGTATGTGGAAAGACCGCGTGACCCGCGATCGGTCACGCGGTCTTTCCTGCCGCTCCTAGTGGGTGGGGGCCAGGGCCTCCTCCTCGTACACCTTCACCTTCGGAGCCTCGTGGCCGCCCGGCTTGCGGTGGAACCGCTCCTTGGTGCGCTCGACCATCGTGTACAGCGTCGGCACCAGCACCAGCGTCAGCAGCGTCGAGGACACCAGGCCGCCGATCACCACGATCGCCAGCGCCTGCGAGATGAACCCGCCCGACCCGGTCAGCCCCACCGCCATCGGCGTCAGCGCGCCGATCGTGGCCAGCGCCGTCATCAGGATCGGCCGGACCCGGCGGCGGCCGCCCTCCAGCACCGCCTCCACCACGCCGTAGCCCTGCTCCCGGTACTGGTTGATCAGGTCGATCAGGACGATCGCGTTCGTCACCACGATGCCGATCAGCATCAGCATGCCGATCAGCGCCGGCACGCCCAGCGCGGTGTCGGTGAGCAGCAGCAGCCCGATCGCGCCCGTCGCCGCGAACGGGATCGACACCAGCAGGATCAGCGGCTGCACGAAGCTGCGGAACGTCGCCACCATGATCATGAAGACGATGGCCACGGCCAGCAGCATCGCCATGCCCAGGTCCGCGAACGCCTCCTCCTGGTCGGCGCTGGCGCCGCCGATCTGGTAGCTCACCCCGGCCGGCAGCGTGACGCCCTTCAGCTTCTCGGTGACCGCCGTGGTGATCGCGCCCAGGTCGCTCGCGTCGGCCGTACCCGACACGGTGGCGGTGCGCTCGCCGTCCAGGCGGCTGATCTGGGTCGGGCCGCCCGCCTTGTCGACCTCGGCGACCGTCGACAGCTTGATCGGGCCGGCCGCCGTCGGCAGCGCCAGGTCCCGCACCTCGGTCAGCGTCGCCGGGGCGTCACCCGTACGCAGGACGATGTCGCTGGAACGGCCGTCCAGGTCCACCGAGCCGACCGGGGCGCCGCGGAACGCCTGCGCCACCAGCTGGCCGATGCCCGCCTCGGTCAGGCCGTGCTCGGCCGCCTTCTCCCGGTCCACGTGCACTTCCACCCGCTGCCCCGACTCCTCCAGGTTGGAGGAGACGTCCCGCAGCCCGGCCGTACCCGCCAGCGCGGCGGCCACCGTGCCGGCGGCCGACTTCAGCTGCTCGTTGTCGGCGCCCTGCAGGATCACCTGCAGCTGGTCGGAGCGGAACCCGCCGCCGCCCCCGCCGATCACGACCTCGCCGGCGTCCAGCGACGACAGCCGCTCCCGCAGCTTCGCCTCCAGCGCCGGGGTGTCCACGTCCTCGGCCACCGTCACCGAGTACGACGCCCGGTCCGCGCTGCCGCCCGCGCCGCCCATGAACTGGCCGCCGCCGCCCACGTTCACCTGGTAGGAGGCGATCTCCGGCATGCCCGCCAGCACGGCCTCGACCTTCGCCGCCGCCGCGTCGGTCGTCTCCAGGTTGGTGCCGACCGGCAAACGCTGCGACATCTGGATGGTGTCCTGGCCGGAGGAGTCCAGGAAGTTGGTGCGCAGGTTCGGCGCCAGCGCCATCGTCCCCGCGAACACCACCAGGCCGATCAGCAGGGTGACCAGGCGGCGCTTGGTCGCGAACCGCAGCACCGGCAGATACATGCGCTGCAGCGGCGAGCGCAGCTCCTTGCGCTCGGCCTCCTCCCGCACCGCCTTCGCCTGCTCGGCCGAGAGCTTCGGCGCCTTCAGGAACCAGTACGCCAGCACCGGGATCACCGTCAGCGACACCAGCAACGAGGCCAGCAGCGCCACCGTCACCGTGATCGCGAACGGGCTGAACAGCTGGCCCACCATGCCGCCCACGAACGAGATCGGCAGGAACACCGCGACCGTGGTCAGCGTCGAGGCGGTCACCGCGCCGGCGACCTCGCGCACGGAGGAGAGGATCGCGGAACGTTTCTCCTCGCCGTACCCGAGGTGGCGCTTGATGTTCTCCAGCACCACGATCGAGTCGTCCACCACCCGGCCGACCGCGATCGTCAGCGCGCCCAGGGTCAGCAGGTTCAGCGAGTAGTCCCCCGCCCACAGGGCGATCAGCGCGATCACCACCGACAGCGGGATCGACACCGCCGTCACGATCGTGGACCGCACCGACAGCAGGAACACCAGGATGATCAGAACCGCGAACGTGAGGCCCAGCAGGCCCTCGGTCGTCAGGTCCTCGATCGACCGCTCCACGTACGGCGCCTGGTCGAACACCACGGTCAGCTCCGCGCCCGCGCCGAGGTCCTCACGCAGGCCGGGAATCAGCTCCCGTACGTCGTGCGAGATCTGCACCGCGTTGCCGTCCGGCGCCATCGTGACCGAGACGCCCAGGCTCGGCTTGCCGTTCGTGCGGGTGATCGTCGAGGCGGCGACGTCCTTGACCTCGATGTCGGCGACCGAGCCGAGCGTCACCGGCTTGGGCGGCTTCGGCGCCACCACCGGCCGCGCTCCCGCAGCCCCAGCCGGAGCGCGTCCCGCGGTCGCGCCCGGCCGGGCCTGTCCCGCGGTGCCCGCGGCCTGCGGCGCGGGGGCCAGGTAGAGGGCCTTCAGGTCATCGACGTCCTCGATCCGGTCGCCGATCTGCACGGTGAGGTTCTTGCCCTCCTCGACCAGCGACCCCGCCGGGATCGCCACGCCGTTGGCGCGCAGCAATTCCGGGACGGCCGCCGGGGAGAGCCCCAGCTTCGCCAGCTCCTTGGCGTCCGGGGTGATCACGACCTGCTTCTCGCGGGCCCCCGTGACCTCCGCCTCCCGCACGCCCGTGACGGCCTGCACGGCCGGGACCATGATCCGATCCAGGCGGTCCAGGGTGCCGTGCTGGTCGCCACCGTCGCTGACCGCGATGACCATGACCGGCAGGTCGTCGGTGCTGCCCGCCACCACCTGCGGATCGACGCTCGCGGGAAGCTGCGCGTCGATCCTGGCGATCGACTGCTGCATCTTGCCGACGGACTCGTCGATGTCGGTGCCGAACTCGAAGGCGACCTGGATCTGCGCCATGCCCTCCCGCGACGTCGAGGTGATCTCGGTCACGCCCGCGACACCCTGGAAGCTGTTCTCGATCGGCTTGGTGACCTGCTCCTCGACGATCTCCGGAGAGGCGCCCGGGTAGGCCGCGATCACGAACGCCCCCGGGAACTCCAGGGAGGGGAAAAGCTGTTGTTTCAGCGACGGGATGGCGAACGCGCCGAACGCACTCAGCACCACCGCAATCATGATGACGAGACTGCGGTTGGCGAGGCTCAGCCTGGCCAGGGACGTCATGGGGGCAGCACTCCTCAGGATGACGCGGGATTTTGTTCGCCCAACCCTAACACTTCGCCTTGTACGAATATTTAAGGTCACGTGGCTTTCCTGATAACCTTCTCAGGTTGCGAGAGGTGAGCGTGAGCGACGAGACAGGCAAGACACCGGACCTGACCCCCGGCGGGGTCGGCGCATCCGACATCGATTCGGCCGCCGACGTGAAGGAGGAACGGCAGCGGCTGCTTGAGCGGCTGGGCGAACTCCAGCATGGCATGGGCCGCTTCTTCGCCCGGGACCGATCCCTCCCCCTGCTGGCCTCCAACCTGACGATGCAGCAGCTCAAAGTCGTCATGACCCTGTCCTTCCTCGGCTCCGCCTCCGGCCAGGACCTGGCCCGCGAACTCGGCATCGGCCTCGGCACCATCACCGGCATCGTCGACCGCGTCGTCGCCCAGGGCCTCGCCTCCCGCCACGAGGACCCCTCCGACCGCCGCGTCCGCCGCGTCGAACTCACCCCGGCCGGCCGCGACCTCAGCACCCAGATCCTCGACGCGGGCGCCGCCACCTGGCGCGACCTCCTGGCCCACCTGGACCTCGACACCCTCCGCGACCTCGAACGCGTCATGCGCCGCCTCGTCGAGGTGATGTCCGAACTCCATCCCCCGTCCCCGCGCTGACTCATGGCAGCCCGCTAACCCGTCGGGCAGGGCATGTCATCGGCTGGGCGGCGCGGTGGTGCGCGATGCGTACACTGAGCTGGCCAATCCCGGGGTTCGGATGAACTTCGTCGAATACAACGTCGGCAGTGGGCGGCAGGGCGGCGCGCCATTCGTTTTCCTGGAAGTCTCCGGGCAACTTTCCGGACGTATTCCGGCAGGGCGGCTGCTGTATCCGTTCGGCTGGTCGGACCCTTCTACCGTTGACAGCACCCCCGAGCAAAATCCGGGTACGGGGCGATACTCGTGGGGAAGGAATCATCGGATCCTTCCCGACTCCGACGGTTGCTGGTACCAGCCGAAAAGGTCGATAGCGTATTCGCGGGCGCATGGATTAACGTTCCGGCACTACTACGGCCTGATCTCCGAAAATGACCTGCCCTGCCTGGAGAGGCTGTTCGAGGCGGACACCCGGGGAGACGGGTTCGACGGAGAGAGCGTGGCCCGATGCGGCGTCGAGTTCCTGGGCTTCATCACGATTCCCACCGAACGCCTGTAATTCCGCTGCTTCCGCGACCGAAGTGCGCCAGACCCCGCTGACGTTCCTGCCAGGGTCTTAACAGATCACGCGCGGTTGGCGAATCCGGTCATCCGTACGTAGGCGACGTCGTCCAGGAGTTGGGAGCGTACGACTTGCAGGGTGGCGAGGTCGCGCTGGTCCCCGCTCCCCTAGTCTCAGCAAAGATGGGATGATACGGTAACCGGCTATGTCGTCTTACCTTTCGGGTCTGTTTTCGCTCGCGGGGCGGGTCGCCCTTGTTACCGGGGGCAGCTCCGGTATCGGATATGGCATCGCCGAGGCGCTCGGGCGGGCCGGGGCGGCCGTCGTGCTGGTGGCGCGGCGTGAGAAGCAGCTGGCGGAGGCCGCCGCAGGGCTGGCCGGGCACGGCGTGCGCGTCGCCACCATCAGCGCCGATCTCGGTGACCGGGCCGCGGTCGCCCAGGTCACCGAGCAGGCGGCGAACTTCTTCGGCGACATCGACATCCTCGTCAACGACGCCGCCAACAACATCCGCCGCCCGATGACCGAACTCACCCTCGACGACTACGAGCAGACCATCGCCGTCAACCTCACCGCGCCCTACCTGCTCGGACAGCACTACGGGCCGCGCATGGCCGCCCGCGGCTGGGGCCGGATCATCAACATCGGCTCCCAGCAGTCCATCCGCGCCTTCGGCGACAGCGGCGCGTACGGCCTCGCCAAAGCCGGCATCTGCGGCCTGACCCGCTCCCAGGCCGAAGCGTGGACTCCGCACGGCGTCACCAGCAACACCCTCATCCCGGGCTTCGTCCTCACCCCGCTCACCGAAGCCGCCCAGGCCATCCCCGGCCGCGTCGAAGCCCTCGCCGCCCGTACCATGACCGGCCGCAACGGCCTCCCTGCGGACTTCGCCGGCATCGCCATCCTGCTGGCCTCCCCCGCCTCCGCGTACATCACCGGCCAGACCCTCTGCGTCGACGGCGGCTTCTCCGCCACCTGACCCCGAACATTTGCAGCTCTCCGCGGCTCCTCGACGGCGCCGTTCACACGCGCAAGGAGCCGTCGGTGACGAGCGCGAAGTTACCCGACAGGTTCCCGAGCCGCCCACGCGCGCAAGGAGCCGTCCCGCTCCCCGGGCTCGACCGCGCCACCCGAGGACCCCTCGGCGGGGCCTTCAGAGATGCCAGGCCTCCCATCGGTCGCCCCAGTGCGGACCGTTGGGGAAGGTGGTCCGGCGGGAGCGGCCGATGGGAGAGTCTCGGGGCTGCCTGTGCGCGGCGCTGAGCGTGGCGGGCTCTGGCTGGCCGCTCAGATGTCCCCGGCCCCCGCAGACAACGGGGACATCTGAACGGCCAGTCTTGAGAATCCCGGGAGGATGCCTCGTCGCCGCCGACTCGCGAGCCCTGGAACTCGGAAGCCTCCAAGAGCCCGTCCGTCATCACATGGGCAGAGAAGCCTGTGCCGATAATTTCGCTCACAGCTGTGGCCGGGCCCGCCACAGCGCACCCGCCGAGCATCGCCCACAACGCTCGGAGGCCACCTGCGCACCGACCCGGTCACCGCCCGGCGGAACACGACCGGCGGCTACTTGCGGCGGATTTCACGGAGACCACGGCCCTGAGCCCAGCTCTCGATGACGAGGTGATCGCCGTCGACTCGGGTGAACACGGCCTCCCTGATGTCGAGCCGGAAGAGATGGAATTCGCCGGGTGGAGCGCCATACGCCTCCAAGTCCGCCGGGTCGGTGATCTCCACGGCGAGCCCGGAGAGTTTGGCTTCACCGGGCCAGTCGCTCGGGTTCTCCGAATCGGGATCGACGGACGGGCTGTGCAGCGCCACCCGCGGATCACGTCTCAGGTCCAGGGCCTTCATCGCACCCAGCATCGACCCCAGCCACACCTCGTTGTTCTTGAACTCCAACTCGGTGCCGCTGATCCGAGGCGACCCGTCCTTGCGCAGAGTCGCCATCGTCTTGTGTTTGCCCGCCCCCATCGCCGCCAGCACGCGAGCGGCGAACTCGGGAGCCTCGCTCTCGATCTCCTGCCATGAAGCCATGCCCCCCATCGTGCCCGCCGCCACCGACAAAATCGCGCGGCCGGACTCGGTGAGGCTTTTGATCTTGCCCCGGATATTTCGAAATCCCGGAGAGCCCGACTTTACAATGTAGATTAATTTGACCTGGTGTGCGCTCCAACCTGAAGACTGAAACAGACCTCTAGACCACCGGACGGAGGAGTACATGAAGCAGCACACCCTGGGTGCCCTGCGTTCATCCGAACTCGGCCTCGGCTGCATGGGCATGAGCGATTTCTACGGCCCCGGCGACGAGAACGAGTCCGTGGCCACCATCCACCGCGCCCTCGACCTGGGCATCACCATGCTCGACACCGCCGACATGTACGGCCCCTTCACCAACGAGCAACTCGTCGGCAAGGCCATCGCCGGCCGCCGCGACCAGGTCGTGCTCGCCACCAAGTTCGGCATCGAACGCCGCCCCGACGGCACCCGCGTCGGCGTCAACGGCCACCCCGACTACGTACGCCGCGCCGTCGACGCCTCCCTCCAGCGCCTCGCCGTCGACCACATCGACCTCTACTACCAGCACCGCGTCGACCCCTCGGTCCCGATCGAGGACACCTGGGGAGCCCTCAAAGAACTCGTCGAAGCCGGCAAGGTCCGCCACCTCGGCATCTCCGAAGCCGCACCCCAGACCGTACGCCGCGCCCACGCCGTCCACCCGGTCGCCGCAGGCCAGTACGAATACTCCCTGTTCTCGCGCGGCATCGAAGCCGAACTCCTCCCCACCCTGCGCGAACTCGGCATCGGCCTGGTGGCCTACAGCCCACTCGGCCGCGGCATCCTCACCGGCGCGTACCGCAACGTGGATCAACTGGCACCAAACGACTTCCGCCGCAACAACCCCCGCTGGCGCGACGGCAACCTAGAGGCCAACCAGGCCCTGGTAGCGGAGATCACCCAACTCGCCGAAGCCAGAAACGCGACAGGCGCCCAGGTCGCCCTGGCCTGGGTCCTCGCCCAAGGCGAAGACGTCGTTCCCATCCCCGGCACCAAGCGCGTGAAGTACCTCGAACAGAACACCGCCGCCACCGAACTCACCCTCACCGAGGACGAACTCGAAAGACTCGCCAAACTGGCATCCGCCGTCGCAGGCGAACGCTACGACGAGGGCGGCATGTCCTCCGTCAACCGCTGACCCCCGGGATTGATACCGCCCAGGCGAATGAACCGCCCGGCTGATCCTTGACGCCGGTGCTGCGAGAAGCGGCACCTACGTTGCGCGAAAGGACCGCAAACGCGGAATGTCCCCCTGACCTCGGCGCGGGAGATCAGCCCAAGCGGTCGATGAGCAGGGTGGCGATTTCGGCGGGGCGTTCCATGGCGGGTAGGTGGCCTGCCCACGGGAGTTCGAGGAGGGTCGCGGAGGGCATTTCGGCGACCAGGTGTCTGCCGGTGGTGGCGAAGTCGGCCAGGTCCTGGCCGCCGATCACGACCAGGGCGGGCGCGGTGATCGCGGTCAGATCGACCTCGGGGCGGGTCACCTCGGGCTCGGGGTCGGCGGCCAGCTGGATCTCGAAGGCGTTGCGTTGCATTTCGACGAGTTTGGCGTGGGCCCGCTCGTCGGCGTCGGGGCCGAGCCACGTGCGGGCGTTGAGTTCGGCCGCGCCGGTGACGTCTCCCGCTTCGAGCAGCCGGTCCTCCTCGTCGCCGAACGCCGCCAGCTCGGGGGACGGCGGCAGGCCGGCCGCCGCGGCGATCAGCACCAGTTCCGACACGAGGTCGGGGCGGACGGTCGCCAGTTCCAGCGCGACCCGGCCGCCGCCGGAGGACCCCACCACCGCCGCGGTCGCGACGCCGAGCCGGTCGAGCAGGTCAGCCACGTCGCCGGCGTTGGAGTACGGCTTGTCCGCCACCAGCGGGCTCCTGCCGTACCCGCGGAAATCCAGGCGGATCACGCGGAAGCGCGCTGCGAGGGGTTCCCACACCTCGTCCCACATGCGTGCGTCGGCGGCCGTGGAGTGCAGGAGCACCACGGCCCGGCCGGTTCCGGCCTCTTCGAACCAGACGCTCATCGTGACTCCACCACCAGTCGTATGCCGAGGCCGATCAGTACGGCGCCGGAGATCTGCTCCAGCCGGCGGCGTACCGACGAGCGGGAGAACACGGCGTGCGCCTTACCAACCGTCCAGATCAGCGCAACGTACCAGAAAAGGTCCACGACCACCCAAACCGCAGCAAGCAGGGCCAAAGTGACGGGTACGTTGGCGCCCGCCGGGACGAACTGCGGGAGGAAGGACATGGCGAAGACGGCGGCCTTCGGGTTGGCGCCGCAGGTGGCCAGGCCGAGCGCGTACGACCGCCGCCTGGACGGCGTGCCCGCGGGCGCCGGGCCGAGGCCGGGGAGCGGCGTGGCACGGCGGGCGTGCCAGATCGACTGGGCGCCCATCGCCACCAGCACCCCCGCGCCGACGATCTTGAGCGTGCCGTACGCGGCCTCGGAGGCCAGCACCAGCGCGGACAGGCCGAAGACCGCGGCCATCGCCCACAGGAAGATCCCGGTCTCGTTGCCGAGCGTGGCGGCCAGGCCCGACGCTCGCCCCTCGCGGAGCGTCTGGCGCACGATGACCGCCGTGCTGACGCCGGGGATCATGGCGAGCAGCAGGCAGGAGCCGAGGAAGGCGAGGAAGAGCACGCCGTCATCGTCGCCATCCCGGCCGGGTGACGGCAACGCATTTAATCCCGGTACATCCCGGCCAGCTCCTCGGCCGCCTCGGCCATGCGTTCGCGCAGTTCGGGCGGTCCGAGCACTTCGAGGGCGGAGCCGAGCCGGAGGAACTGCCAGGGGGCGTGCCGTACCGACTCGACGGGGACGGTGAGGCGCAGCCAGCCGTCGGGGCCGGTCTCGGCGGAGGCGACGGCCTTGTCGATGACGTCGTTGCCGAAGGTGTAGCGGAGCAGGCCCAGGTAGCCGGGGTCGAGGCGGATGAGCGCGGTGCCGGTGTACATGCGGGCGGCGAAGTCGGCGGCGAACCGGGACCAGAACTCGGCCAGGTCGAAGTCGTCCCGGCGGTCGAACCGGCCGGCGAGCGGCTCCACCCCCAGAATGCGCGCAACACGATAAGTCCGGAAATCTCCGGATGTTTCGGCGGCTAGGTACCAGGAGCCGCCCTTCAGGATGAGGCCGTAGGGGTGGATGTCGCGCTCGACCACCTGCCGGCCCCAGCGCTGGTAGCGCATGCGCAGCGGGCGCTGCTCCCACACCGCCTCGGCCACCTCGGCCAGGAACGGCGCCTCGTCACTCCCCCGGTACCACCCCGGCACGTCCAGATGGAAACGTTCACGCATCATGGCCGCCCGCGAGCGCGGCTCCGGCGGCAGCGCCGCCAGCACTTTCAGCTCGGCCGCCGCCGCCACCTCCCCCAGCCCGAGCTCGGCCGCCGGCCCCGGCAGCCCCGCCAGGAACAACGACGACGCCTCCGCCGCGGTCAGCCCGGTCAGCCTGGTCCGGTACCCGTCCAGCAGCTGGTAGCCTCCGGCGGGCCCCCGATCCGCGTAAACGGGCACTCCGGCCGCCGACAGCGCCTCCATGTCCCGGTAGACGGTCCGGATCGACACCTCCAGTTCCGCCGACAGTTCGGCCGCCGTCATGCGCCCCCTCGTCTGCAGGAGAAGGAGGAGGGACAGCAACCGGCTGGCGCGCATGGCACCCAGTCTGCCACCTTTACATTGTAGATTCAGTTTGCCTTCCGAACATGGCTCATGTTCAAATGCACACATGGAAGGTGCAGACCGGATCAGGGCCATCATGAACGCGCTCCGCGCGAGCGACAGCGTGTCCGTCGCCGAACTCGCCGGCCGGTACGGCGTGTCCGAGATGACCATCCGCCGCGATTTGGACGAACTCGCCCAGCAGGGCGTGGTGCGGCGGGTCCGCGGCGGCGCCCTCAGCCTGCTGCTGCGCGGCGAGGAACCCCCCTTCGGCGTACGGGAACGGGAAGCCGTCGACGCCAAGCGCAGGATCGCCGCCGAGGTGGCCGCCCTGCTGGCCGACGGCGAGGCGATCGTGCTGGACGGCGGCACCACCACCCTGGAGGTGGCCAGGATCGTGCACGACCGGCGGCTGACGGTGTTACCGCTGGCGCTGCGCTGCGCCGACGAACTGGCCACCGCGCCGCGGATCAAACTGGTGCTCCCGGGCGGCGAGGTCCGGCCCGGCGAGCTCAACTTCACCGGCCCGCTCACCGAGGCCTCGCTGCGCTCGCTCCGCTTCGACACCGCCGTGATCGGCTGCTGCGGCATGTCGGCCGAGCACGGGGTCACCGCCCACGACCTGGAGGACGTCGCGGTCAAACAGGCCGCCATCGCCTCGGCCCGGCGCGTCATCGTCGCCTGCGACTCGGGCAAGTTCACCCGGACCGCGTTCGGCGCGGTCTGCTCCTACGACAAGCTCGACGTCGTGGTCACCGACATCGGGATCCCCTCCGACCAGCACGACGCGCTCACGGGCGCGGGCGTCACCGTCCGCGTCACCTGACCCCTCCCCCGGAGTCGACAACCATGACAACCACCGCCCCTCCCCGCACCACGCTGCTCCACGCCCGCCTCGCCGTGTACGGACTGTTCCTGATCGCCGGAGTCGCGCTGGGCACCTGGACCTCCCGCATCCCCGCCATCAAGGACGGCCTGTCCCTCAGCGACGGCGAGCTCAGCATCGCCCTGCTCGGCATCGCCGGCGGCGCCATCGCCGGCATGCAGGCCGTCGGCCGCCTCATCGACCGGTACGGCAGCCGCCGCGTCATGATCCCCGTCGGCCTGCTGCAGGGCGCCGCCCTGGCCCTGCCCGCGTTCGCGCCGAACCTGCCCGCGCTGGCCGCCTCCATGTTCACCTTCGGCATCGTGCACGGCGTGCTGGACGTGTCGATGAACGCCAACGCGGTCGTCGTGGAACGCGCCTACGCCAAACCGATCATGTCCTCGTTCCACGCCGTCTTCAGCATCGGCGGTTTCCTCGGCGCGGGCACCGGCGGCCTGTTCGCGCACGCCGGCGCGAGCGTGCCGGTGACCTTCGGCTCGGTCGCCGCGGTGACCACCGTGGTCGCGTTCCTGTGCCTGCGGTGGGCGCTGCCTGACGCGTACGACCAGAGCCGGCAGCCCGTCACCGCCGAAGCGGCGGCGACGCCGGGGCGCTCACTGGCCGGGTGGGTGCTGTTCCTGGGCGTGCTGGCCTTCTGCTGCCTGGTCGGCGAGGGCGCGGCGGCCGACTGGAGCTCGGTCTACCTGGTGGAGGACCTGCACGCCGCCGAGGCGGTCGGCGCGACCGGATACGCGGCCTTCTCGATCATGATGACGGCGGGGCGTCTCGCCGGGGACCGGCTGACCGCCCGCCTCGGCCCGGTCCTGCTGGTACGGTGCTGCGGCGCGCTGGCCGGAGTCGGCCTGCTGGTCACCCTGCTGATCGGTCACCAGGTCGCCGGGGTCATCGGCTTCGGCCTGTTCGGCGCGGGTCTGTCCTGTATCATCCCGCAGGTGTTCTCCGCCGCCGGCCACCGGGACCCCGCCCAGTCCGGCCGGGCGCTGGCCAGGGTCGCGAGCATCGGCTACGCGGGCCTGCTGGCCGGCCCGGTCCTGATCGGCGCGGTCGCCGAGCTCACCGGCAAGCCCATCGCGCTCGCCATCCCCGCGATCATGGCCCTGTTCGTCGCCGCGGCCGCCCCCGCGCTGCGCCCGGCCCGCGGGTAACCGTGTTCACGCCGCCGGAGGATCTCCCCGCCACGACGCTGGCGGCGGAGATCGGCCGCGGCTGGGGCGTCGAGGCCGGGTCGCTCGTCTACCGTCCGGTCGGCTTCGGCAGCCACCACTGGGAGGTCCGGGGCGACGGGGACGGCCGCTGGTTCGCCACCGTCGACGACCTGGAGCAGAAACGGCGTTCCCGGGACGAGCCGCTGGACGAGCCGTTCGGGCGGCTGGCCTCGGCGCTGGCCGCCGCCCGCGCCCTCCACGACCAGGGCCACCACTTCGCCGCGGCCCCGCTCCCCGCCCGCGACGGACGCCCATTGATCCGCCTCACCCCCCGGTACGGCCTGGCCCTCTACCCGTACATCGACGGTGAGAGTTTCGCCTGGGGGGAGTTCCCCACGCCCGAGCACCGGCGGGCCGTACTCGGCCTGCTGGTGTCGCTGCACGGCGCGCCCGTCCAGGCGCGCGCCGACGACTTCGCCCTCCTCCACCGCGACCAGCTCGAAGCGTCGCTGCTCTCCCCCGACGCCGAGGACGTCGGCCCGTACGCCCGGCCGGCCGCCCGGCTGATGACCGCGAACGCGGCCAGGGTGACCGGCATGCTCGCCCGCTACGACGAACTGGCCCGGCGGGCGCGGACCCGGCCGGCCGTCCTCACCCACGGCGAACCCCACCCGGGCAACACCATGCGCACGGCGGACGGCTTCGTGCTCATCGACTGGGAGACCGCCCTGCTCGCCCCGCCGGAACGCGACCTGTGGGCGCTCGACCCCGGCGACGGCTCCATCCTCACCGCGTACGCCACCGCGACCGGCGTCACCCCCGACCCCGCCGTGATGGAGCTCTACCAGATCCGCTGGACCCTCACCGACCTGGCCATCTGCGTCGCCGGCTTCCGCGCCCCCCACACCGGCACCCGCGACGACGCCGAGTCCTGGCGCATCCTCCTCGGCTACCTCGACCAGCCCTGGTAGGGCAGCCGCATCTACTGATCTCTGAGTTGTCGTCGCTGGTAGTGGCATCGCCGGGCGCAGGCGCGGCCACCGCATGATCTTCAGTTCCAGCACACCTGAATGATCACAGCGGTGGCCGTTGCTTTTACTGGCGCGTACGTACGGATGATGCGGACGTCCGGACATGGCAGGGCCTCGGGCCTACGCGGCCAAGATCCCAATCTGCGGCCGCCCTGCTAAGAGTATTAAGCGGTGGCACAGATCGCGTAGGCGGTCAGGGACCAGTCCTCGTCATTCGAGTCGAACCTTGTGCCGTTGGCCTCGACCTCGGTCGCCTGGTTGCCGACCGGGTTCATGTCGACGTCGAGGTTGTGGATCCCGATCTGCCCGGCGGGCGCGTCCGGGTCGGTCAGGCTCACGTGGAACCCGGCACTGAGCAGTCGCTTGCCACTGGCGCAGGTCCGGGTGATTTGCTGGCTGTCGACGTCCTGGGACGCGTGGCTGACACTCGTGACGGTCAAGCCGCTGATCGGGTTGGCACAGATCGCCCAGGCCCGCAGGCTCCAGGTCCCCGAGTAGGAATCCTCCTCATCAGCTTGCACCCCCACGGAGGTGGGCGTCGAAGTGGCGACGCCTCGTGGCTGCCAGCTGGTGACGACGACCTGGCCCGCTCCGTTCGCGACGGAGAAGCCGCTGCCGGTCATCACCTTGCCGTCGTCACACTCCGCCTCCGCGTGGCGGGTGGCGGCACTGTTCGACGCGGATCCCGGACCTGACACGAGTTCCATGCCCGGGAGCGGGTTCACGCAGAAGACCTGAAGGGCGAGCTGCCAGTTCCCGCTGGTCGAGTCCGTCTCGACGGCGGTGGCCGACATCCCGGTGGGCGGGTTGCCGGTGGGGATGACGGAGATGACGGCCACCGATGCCGCGGCGCTGGTGGTGATCCAGTACGCGCCGCCGACGGCCTGCTTGCCGGACGGGCACTGGACCAGCACGTTCTTGCTGTCCTCCGATTGGAACGTAATGCTGGCTCCGGGTACGCGCTGGAGGCCCGGCAGCGCGGCGAACGCCGGGGATGCGGGCACGACCAGCGCGGCCGTGACCAGCGCGACGGCCCCGGCCGCCGCTCCGATTCGTTGCGTCAAGGTTGGCATATCGGTAGCGTCGGGGGCCGCCGCATCGAAGTCGCATCACATTTGCATCGCCGTACGGGCGGGTGGCCGCTAGCAGATCTGGTGGTCACGCGAGACCGCCCAGAACGTAGCCGGCCTGGGCGATCTCCAGGAAACGGCGGAGCGGCCCGTTGTCGCCGTAGGCTTCGTCGGCGGTGACCCAGCTGAAAGGGACCTTCGCGGTGATCGCGCGTTCGATCATCGCCTGCAGCACCGGATGGCCCGGGTTTTCCGGGAGGGGAGTGCAGGGGCAGCACCCTGGGGGCGGGGGGTCGGGGGTGCCTACGGTTGCGGTGGTCTCGGGAGCGGGGCCCTGGAGCAGCCGGGAGAGCGTGATGACTCAGGACAATCGACCGCAGTCGTGGCGGCCGACCGCCATGGAGCGCAGCACGTGGACCCGGGACGCCTTCCGGGCCGCGGCCGGCCTGCTGGCGGGCCCCGGGGGCTTCATCCTGTACCTGGCCGGGGAATACCTCTACGACCGCCGGCACCTGCTGTTCGACGCTGGGGGCGCGCCGTTCCAGGCGATGAACCCGGAGGGCGAGGCGGTCGCCGTACGCGACGGGTATCCGAGTGTGAACGCGGTGCCGCTGCTGGGCGACCGGGGCCGGGGCACGCAGGTGCTGTCGGTCACGCCGAGCCTGACGTCGTCCACCCGGGCGATGGGCCTGCGCGACGGCGACCCGGTGTCGCTGGCGCTGTCGAGCCGTACGGTGAGTTCGACCAGGAGTGGGCTGATCGTGCCGGCGCGGATCGGGACCACGACGCGGATCACCGTGCCGGGCGACGACTACGCGGTGGCCGCCCTGGGCACGAGCGCGCACGCGCTGTTCGGCACGAAGGACCCGGTGACCGGCACCGGGACGGGTGTGGTGGCGGCGGGCGGGCCGAGGTTCGGGGAGTTGCAGCGGACGCCGGGGGGCTTCTGGGTTCCGGGGGCGCGGCAGGTGAATCTGCCGCTGGTGGGGCGGACGCCGTACCCGACGCGGCGGTTGAGCGCGCTGCCGGCGGTGCGGTGCCCGTGGTGCGGGCAGACGGTGACCGGATCGGCGTTCCAGGCGATGGACGAATGCCCGAACCGGCCGGCGATCGGCGGCCTGGCCCGCCCGCTGACGGCGACGGCCGTCATGTCGGTCGCCGGGCGCACGTTCGCGCCCCCCGTCCGCTCTCAGCAGTGCCCGGACTGCGGCCGGTGGGCGGCCCGCCGGGAGGACCACAGCCTGTGGTGCCGGTTCCTGAGCTTCCTCGACGAGTGGTGAGGCTCAGCCGGCGAACTGGTCGTAGCCGAGGCGCAGCACCAGCGCGGTCACCACGCACAGCAGGACGATCCGGACGAACCCGGCTCCCCGGCGCAGCGCCATCCGGGCCCCGATCTGCGCGCCCGCGACGTTGCAGGCGGCCATGCCGAGGCCGAGCGCCCACACCACGTGCCCCTGCGCGCCGAACACCAGCAGCGCGCCCAGGTTCGTGCCCGTGTTGATGATCTTCGCGGTGGCGGAGGCGTGCACGAAGTCCATGCCCAGGATCGAGGTGAAGGCGATCAGCAGGAAGGTGCCGGTGCCGGGCCCGAGGATGCCGTCGTAGAAGGCGATGAAGACGCCGCTCGCCACGATGGCCGCCGCCACCCGCGCCCGGATCCGCAGCTGCGGGTGCGGCACGACCCCGAACGCGGGACGTAACGTCACGAACGCGGCCACGGCCAGCAGCACCACCATGACCAGGGGTTTCAGCACGTCCGCCGAGAGCAGGGCCGCCGACAGCGCCCCCGCCCCGGCCGCGCACACGGCCAGCGCCCCCGCCGGTACGGCGACCGCCCGGTCGAGCTTGGTCTTGCGGGCGTAGGTGACGGCGGCGGAGGCCGTACCGAAGATGGAGGCCGTCTTGTTGGTGGCCAGGGCCTGCACGGGGGAGAGCCCGGCCAGCAGCAGGGCGGGCAGCTGGAGCAGCCCGCCGCCGCCGACCACCGCGTCCACCCACCCGGCCGCCAGCGCCGCCGCGAGCAGCAACACGATCTGTTCCGCCCGCATCCCCGCCGACCCCGCAGTGTTGTGTAGTAAGACCCCCAGGACAGTAGCAAAACCCCATATCAGGACATTCAGCTGAGGCCCGCGTTGGCGATGATCTCCTTGCTCGGCAGGGCGGTGCTGGCGGCCGCGGTCAGCCCGGTGGCCGCCAGGTGCGCGTCCACGATCGCCAGCCCCACCGGGTAACCGGCCATGTCGGGCAGGCCGACCGGGTCCGCGCCCATCCGCCGGGCGGCGGTGTCCCCGTGTACGTACGCGGAGAAGTTGCCCATCCCGGTCAGGCCCAGCGCACCGGTGATCTTGTCGTAGGCGGCCGGGAAGTCCTCCGGGCGCAGCGCCGTCGCCCACGGCCCGAACGCGGCCTCGCCGGACAGCTCGCGCACGAAGGCGTCGGCCAGTCCCTCGGACACGATCTGCTCGCCCAGCTCCACCTTGGCCGGGTTCCAGGCCACGTTGGCGTAGCGCACGTTGTGGTGGAACTCGTGGACCGCGCAGTGCGGGATCAGGTCGAGGTTGGCGTCGGTGGGCCAGACGGTCAGGTGGATCCAGCCGGGGATGCCGCCCATGCCGAACAGGCCCTGGTTGTGGCGGGTCAGCCACTCGTCGTCGGGGTCGCCGAGGACGAGGATGACGTGGATCTCGTCGGCGGTCGCGATGCCGGGGACGGCGGCCCGCTGGTGGTCCCAGGCGCGGGTCAGCTCGTCCTCGACCCGCCGCCACGTCCCGGCCGCCCGCAGGCGGTCCAGCGCGGCCGGGTAGCGGTCGTCGTCGCGGTCCACCCGGAAGCCGCTCCCCCGGTGGTGGAAGGCGGCGAGGTCGCCGACGGGGAAGGGCAGGCCGGCCGCCATGGGGCCGATGAGCGCGGAGAGTCCTTCGGCCCGCCGGTCCAGCGGCAGGGCCAGGATGCCGCCGATGACGTCGGCGGTGTCGTGCACGTGAAGTTTCATGCGCACGACGCTAAGAACTCACGTTACGTGAGGCTCAAGCCCATTAAATGTCGTCCCCGGGATCGTCGTTGTCCCCCGGCATCGGCGACGGGCTCTCCCCCTGCTCGGTCTCCCCCGGCGTCGGCGAGGGCTGCATCGGCTCGGGCGAGCTCGGCACCGGCGGCGGCGTCGGCACGAACACGGTCGGCGGCAGCGGCCTGGCCGGCATCGGATCGTCGTCGGACCGCATCAGCATCAGCCACAGGATGGCCCCGATGAACAGGACCAGCGTCGCCAGCAGCGCCGAGGCCAGCGCCACCGAGCGCACCGTCTCGGTCCGCGGCGGCGCGGGCGGCGGCGGCGCCGGCAGCGCCGGATTCCGGTCCCCCAGCCAGTACGGCACGAAGTCCGGACCGTGCCGGTCCCCGATCAGCATGCCCGACACCATGACCGGTTCCAGGAACCGCTCCGCCCCCACCCCGCCCGGCGCGTACGGCACCGCCACCCAGGGCGCCTCTCCCCCGTCCCAGGCCACCACCGGCGGCGTGCTCACGCTCCGCCGCCGCGACACCCGGGTGAACAGGCCGCGCACGCCCGACCTGGCCGCCTCCCCGTCCTTGATCCCGGTCACGAACCGGTTCCTGGCGGCCGGGTCCAGGGCCGCGCCCCGGGTCAGCACGGCCACCGAGACCGCCCGCCCGTCCGCCGCCTGCCCGAGGTAGACCAGGCCCGCCGGAGCCGCCTGCAGGCGTGCCTGGAGCACGAAGGGCCCCAGCCGGGGCGGGTCGCCGTACTGCAGTGGTGTGGCCATCTCCTTCATGAAAACACATGGGGTGTTTTCGCCCACCGCAACGGGCAGTGATCAAAGCATGGATTCTGCCGGGGAGTCACGATTGAATAACACCCATGACGGTTGCTGAAGGAGAGCCGGGAACCACGGTGGCCCGGGTGGAGCAGGACGACGACATCGGCGCCACGGCCGACCTCGGCGCGCTCCAGGACGCGCTGAACGAGGTGCGGCGGGTGATCGTCGGCCAGGACCACATGGTCGAGCGCCTGCTGGTGGCGCTGCTGGCCCGCGGGCACTGCCTGCTCGAAGGGGTGCCGGGTGTGGCCAAGACGCTGGCCGCCGCCACCCTCGCCAATGTGGTCGGCGGCACGTTCGCCCGCATCCAGTTCACCCCCGACCTGGTTCCCAGCGACATCGTCGGCACCCGCGTCTACCATCCGAGCACTGAACGTTTCGACATCGAGCTCGGCCCGGTGTTCGTCAACTTCCTGCTGGCCGACGAGATCAACCGGGCGCCGGCCAAGGTGCAGTCGGCGCTGCTGGAGGTGATGGCCGAACGGCAGGTCACCCTCGCCGGCGTCACCCACCAGCTGCCCCGGCCCTTCGTGGTGCTGGCCACCCAGAACCCGATCGAGTCGGAGGGCGTCTACCCGCTGCCGGAGGTGCAGCGCGACCGCTTCCTGTTCAAGGTCCGGGTCGCCCACCCCAGCGCGCACGAGGAGCTGGAGATCCTGCACCGGATGAGCGTCACCCCGCCGGTGGCGGAGAAGGTGCTCGACCCGGCCCGGCTGCTGGCCCTGCAGCACGCCGCCGAGGAGGTGTCGGTCCACCAGCTGGTCGCCGACTACGTGGTCCGCCTGGTCATGTCCACCCGCAACCCGGCCGAGTACGGGCTGCGCGAGCTGGAGGAGACCATCGAGATCGGGGTCAGCCCGCGCGCCACCCTCGGCCTGGTCGCCGCCGGGCGCGCCCTGGCCCTGCTGCGCGGCCGCGACTACCTGCTCCCCGACGACGTGCGGGACGTGGCGGTGGACGTCATGTCGCACCGGCTCATGCTCACCTTCGACGCCCTCGCCGACGGCATCGAACCCGAGGACGTGGTCCGCCAGATCCTGCTGTCGGTGCCGCCGCCGCTGGTCGTCTGGAACCAGGGCCAGCGGTGACCTCCCGCTCACCGGACGCCGCGCTCCGGCGCCTGGAGCTGACCGTGGTGCGCCGCCTGGACGGGCTGCTCCAGGGCGGCCACCAGGGCCTGCTGCCCGGCCCCGGCAGCGAGATCGGCGACACCCGCGTCTACGTGCCCGGCGAGGACGACGTGCGGCGCATGGACTGGGCGGTCACCGCCCGCACCACCGTCCCGCACGTCCGCGACCTGATCGCCGACCGCGAGCTGGAGACGTGGGCGCTGGCCGACCTGTCGGCCAGCATGGACTTCGGCACCGCCGGCACCGACAAACGTTCCCTAGTGGTGGCCGCCGTCGGCGCCATCGGCTTCCTGGCCAGCCGTGTCGGCGACCGCTTCGGCGCGTACGTGATGCACGGCGAGGAGGTCCACCGCTACCCGGCCAGGCCCGGCAGGCCCGCCCTGTTCGGCCTGCTCAAGTCGCTCACCGAGGCCCCCCACGACGCCGGCTCCACCGATCTGGGCGGCGCGATCGAGCTGATGGCCGCCGCGCACCGCAGGCGCGGCATGCGGGTCGTGATCTCCGACTTCCTGGACGCCCCCGACACCTGGGAACGGCCGATCCGGCGGATGGCCGCCCGCCAGCAGGTGCTCGCCGTCGAGATCATCGACCCGCGCGAGCTGACCCTCCCCGACGTCGGCCAGATCACCCTGGTGGACCCGGAGACCGGCCACTCCCGCGACATCCACCTGTCCCGGCGGCTGCGCGAGCGCTACGCCGAGGCCGCCGCCGCCCAGCGGGAGGCCAACCGGGTGGCGCTGCGCCGCAGCGGCGTCGCCCACCTGGTGCTCCGCACCGACCGGGACTGGGTCTTCGACATCGCCCAGTTCGTCCTGCGCCAGCGGCGGACCGCGCACCTGATGGCCCGGAGGGCACGCGTATGATCTTCCTGTCCCCCGCCTGGCTCTGGCTGTTCGCCGCCCTCGCCGGCCTGGTCGCGCTCTACGTGGTGATCCAGCTCACCCGCCGCAAGTACGCGGTGCGCTTCACCAACCTGGCCCTGCTGGCCCTGGTCGCGCCGGAGAAGCCCGGCTGGCGGCGGCACGTGGCCGCCGCGCTGTTCTTCGTCATGATGAGCCTGCTGGTGCTCGGCGCGGCCCGCCCGGCCGACGCGGTCCGGGTGCCCAGGGACCGGGCCACCATCATGATCGCGATCGACATCTCGCTGTCCATGGAGGCCGCCGACGTGCCGCCGACCCGGATGATCGCCGCCCGGCAGGCCGCCGAGACGTTCGTCCAGGAACTGCCGGAGCGCTTCAACGTGGGCGTGGTCTCCTTCGCCCGCTCGGCCGCCGTCGCCATCCCGCCCACCACCGACCACGCCGCCGTCGTCAACACCATCAGGAACCTGAGCACCCGCCCCGGCACCGCCATCGGCGAGGCCGTCTTCAACTCCCTGGACGCGATCCGCTCCTTCGACCAGCAGGCCGTCACCGACCCGCCGCCGGCCGCGATCGTGCTGCTCTCCGACGGCGACAACACCTCCGGCCGCTCGGTCAACGAGGCCATCGAGGCCGCCCTCGCCGGCAAGGTCCCGGTCTCCACCATCGCGTACGGCACGCCCGAGGGAACCGTGGCCATCGACGGCAGGGACGTCCAGGTGCCCGTCAACAAGCAGACCCTCCAGTCGCTGGCCGACGGCACCAGCGGGCGCGCGTACACGGCCGAGTCGGGCAGCGAGCTGCGCGACGTGTACGAGCAGATCGGCACCTCGCTCGGCTACAAGATCGTCCACGAGGAGATCACCCAGCGCTTCATCATCGGCGCCATCCTGGTGGGCCTGCTGGTCGCGGGCTCGGCCCTCATCCTGGGCACCCGCATCCCCTGACGGACCGGCGGGCACCACGGGATTGGTAAGGTTGCTGCGTGTGAGCAACACCGGCGCGCACTACTTCGAGGAGCGTCCGCGGGCCGCGTCCCGGCCGGGGACGGTCAGCCTGATCCTGCCCGACCTGCACCTGCGCCTGGAGACCGACCGCGGCGTGTTCTCCCCCGACAAGGTGGACCTGGGGACCCGCATCCTGCTGGAGTCGGTGCCCGCGCCGCCCGCCGAGGGCGACCTGCTGGACCTGGGCTGCGGCTACGGGCCGATCGCGCTGACCATGGCCTCCCGCGCGCCCGGGGCGACCGTCTGGGCCGTCGACGTCAACCGCCGCTCGGTCGAACTGACCGCCCGCAACGCCGCGAGCGCCGCCCTTGACAAAGTAAGGTCAGTGCACGTGGACGAGGTGCCGCCGGACGTCCGGTTCCGCGCCATCTGGTCCAACCCGGCCATCCGGATCGGCAAGGCCGCCCTGCACGAGATGCTGACCCGCTGGCTCGACCGCCTCACCCCCGACGGGGTCGCCTACCTGGTCGTGCAGAAACACCTCGGCTCCGACTCGCTCCAGCGCTGGCTGACCGAGCAGGGCTGGCACGCCGGCCGCCACACCTCCCGAGCCGCCTACCGAATCCTGAAGGTGACCCCGCGATGAGCACGCCCAACCCGCGCCGCCAGCTCCGGCCGACCGACGTGAAGCGGCTCAACCGCACCTGGCGCCGCGGCACCGAGGCCCGCCTGGCGCTCATCCTGGAGTCGGTCACCGGCCCCTTCAACATCGGCTCCATCTTCCGTACGGCCGCCGCCTTCGGCGTGGACACGGTCTGGCTGGCCGGCAACGCCACCCCGCCCACCAACCCGAAGGCCCAGAAGACCGCCCTCGGCACCGACCGCCTGGTGGCCTGGCACGAGGCCGTGCCCGCCGCCGAAGCCGTCAAGCTGGCCAAGGAGGACGGCTACCGCGTCGTCGCCGTGGAGCTCACCGGCGACGCCAAGCCGCTGCACGAGACCGACCTCACCGGCGACGTCTGCCTGGTCGTCGGCAGCGAGGACCACGGCTGCTCCCCCGCGCTGCTGGAAGCCTGCGACGGCGTCGCCTACATCCCCCAGGTCGGCAGGGTCGGCTCCTTCAACGTCTCCATCGCCGCCGCCATCGCCGTGGCGGAGGCCCGCCGCCAGGAGTGGACCTCCCGCGCGCCCGGCTGAAGCCCGCCCTTCACCCGCCGGACTCCTGGCGATCACCTGATCGCGCGATCGGCGATCTAATCTCCGGGGTGCCCCAAGCCAGGAGCACGAGGAGCGTCGCATGTTCTTCCGGCGTACAAGCTTCACGGCGGTCGCCGCCGGTGTGGCCGCCGTACTTGTCACCATCAGTCTTTCCACCGGAGTGGCCGGCGCGGCCACCACCACGTTCGCGCCGGTCGCGGACACGTACGTGGACAACAGCGCCACGGGCACCAACTACGGCACGTCCGGCCAGCTCGGCGTGGACAACTCGCCGGTGAAGCGCATGTTCCTGCGGTTCACCGTGTCCGGGGTGAGCGGCCCGATCAGCTCGGTCAAGCTGCGGGTGCACACCGACGACGTGAGCGGCTCGGAGAGCGACAGCGGCGGCGTGTTCCGCCGGATGAGCAGCACCACCTGGTCGGAGACGGCCACCACGTGGAACAACCAGCCGTCCATCGACGGCGCCACCCTCGGCACGCTCGGCTCGGTCGCCAGGAACGGGTGGTACGAGGTGGACGTCACCTCGTACGTGACCGGGAACGGGACCTACAGCATCGGCGTGACCTCGCCGAGCAGCAACGGCGCCGACTACGACTCCCGCGAGAGCGGCTCGGGCACGGCCCCGCAGCTGGTGGTCACCACCGGCACGAGCCCGTCCCCCAGCCCCTCCCCGAGCCCATCGCCGGGCGGCGACCCGGTGCTGGTGGGCGCGGGCGACATCGCCAACTCCGGCTCCGGCGACAGCACCACGGCCGCCCTGCTGGACTCCATCCCCGGCACGGTCTTCACCCTCGGCGACAACGTGTACGACAACGGCACGCTCTCCGAGTTCAACACCCACTACGACCCGACGTGGGGACGGCACAAGGCGCGGACCCGCCCGGTGCCCGGCAACCACGACTACAACACCTCCGGCGCGACCGGATACTACGCGTACTTCGGGTCGTCGGCCGGTGACCCGGCCAAGGGGTACTACTCCTACAACCTGGGCTCGAACTGGCACGTGATCGTGCTCAACTCCAACTGCTCCGCGGTCCCGTGCGGGACGAGCTCCGCCCAGGTGACCTGGCTCCGCGCCGACCTGGCCGCCAACACCCGCCCGTGCACGGTGGCCATGTGGCACCACCCGCGCTACACCTCCGGCTCCAACCACGCCCCCAACAGCTCGGTCGCGCCGTTCGTCCAGGCCCTGTACGACGCCAACGCCGACCTCATCCTGACCGGCCACAACCACCAGTACGAGCGGTTCGCCCCGATCAACCCGTCGAACCAGCTCGACAACTCCCGCGGCATCCGCCACTTCGTGGTCGGCTCCGGCGGCGCCAGCCACTACGGCTTCGGCACGATCCTGGCCAACAGCGAGGCGCGCAACAGCGACACCTACGGCGTGCTCAAGCTGACCCTGCGCAGCAACTCCTACACCTGGCAGTTCGTCCCGCAGGCCGGGCGCACGTACAGCGACAGCGGCACCACGAACTGCCACTGACGGTGTACCTGTCCACACTCGGCCGGACGCGTTCCGCCGACGGCTCACGCGGAGCCGTCGGCGGGACCGTCCTCGCCCTCGGCGCGGTCAGCCTGGTCACCGACGTCTCCGCCGAGATGATCACGGCCGTCCTGCCCCTGTACCTCGTGATCGGCCTCCAGTTCAGCCCCGCCGCGTACGGCCTGATCGACGGCCTCTACACCGGCGCGACCGTGCTGCTGCGGCTGGCGGGCGGCCACCTGGCCGACCGGATCAGCCGCCACAAGGCGGTCGCCGGCGCCGGCTACCTCCTGTCGGCGCTGGCCAAGCTCGGGCTGCTCGCGGCCGGCACGTCCGCCCCCCTGATCGGCCTGGCCATCACCGCGGACCGGGCCGGGAAGGGCCTGCGCACCGCGCCCAGGGACGCCCTGATCACGCTCACGGAGCCGCCGGAACGCCTGGGCACCGCCTTCGGCGTGCACCGGACCATGGACGCCACCGGCGCGTTCCTGGGGCCGCTGGCGGCCGTCGGCGTGCTCGCCCTGGCGGGCGGCGCGTTCGGTCCCGTCTTCCTGGCCAGCTTCTGCGTCGCGCTGCTCGGCGTGCTCATCCTGGCCCTGTTCGTCCAGGACGTGCGCCTGCCCGCGCCCCGCGAGCGCAAGCCCGCCCTGTCCCAGTGGCGGGAGGCCCTCGCCCCGGCCAGGTCGCGGCTGCTGCCGGCCGCGTGCCTGCTCGGCCTGGCCACCGTCGGCGACGGCTTCGTCTTCCTGCTCCTGCAGCGCCGTACCGACCTGGGCCTCGGCTGGTTCCCGCTGCTCGCGGTCGGCACCAGCCTGGCCTACCTGCTGCTGGCCGCGCCCCTCGGCCGCCTGGCCGACCGGTTCGGCCGCCTCCGCGTGATGATCTCCGGCCACGCCTGCCTCGTCGCCGTCTACCTCCTGCTGGACGGCCCGCTCGGCGGCTGGCCCCTGCTGGTCCTCATCCCCCTCCTGTACGGGACGTTCTACGCGGCCACGGACGGGATCCTGATGGCCATGGCCGGCGCGGTCCTGCCGCCGGAGCTGCGCGCCACCGGGCTGGCGCTGATCCAGAGCGGCCAGGCCCTGTCCTACCTCGTCTCGTCGGTCCTGTTCGGCCTGGCCTGGCAGGCGTGGGGTCCCGGCCCGGCCTGCCTGGCCGCCGCGGCGGCCGCCGCCGTCGTGCTCCCCGTCGCCGTGCTGCTGCTCAGGAGGAAGCCGTGACCTCGCTCCGCAGACGTCTCATCGTCACCGTGCTGGCGACCGTGGTCCTGGCCGGGATCGCCCTCGGCTACGCCGCGCTGGCCCCCAGCGCCGCCGCCCCCGCCCCGTCCGGCGTGGCGGCCGGCTCCCCGCTCGGCTCGGGGCCGCGCCTCCAGGTGCTCACCAACGGCCTGCTCTCCACCGTGACGCGCGCCGACCCGGGCGGGCCGCGCGAGGTCACGGCCGTGCGCTGCGACCGCGCCCACGCCGCCGCCGGGACCGTCGCCTGCCTCACCCCGGCCCAGGCGCTCACCGCGACCAGCCTGGTGGTCATGGACTCCGCGCTCAGGCCGCGCACCACGATCCCGCTCACCGGGTTCCCCAACCGGCTGCGGGTGTCGGCCAGCGGCCGCATGGTCGCCTGGACCCTCTTCATCGACGGCCACTCCTACGCCACCACCGGCTTCTCCACCCAGACCGGCGTGCTCGACACCCGGACCGGCAGGACCGTGAAGTCCCTGGAGGAGTTCGCGGTCACGCTGGACGGCAGGCCGTACCGGAACGCGGACGTGAACTTCTGGGGGGTGACCTTCACCGCGGACGACAACCGGTTCTACGCGACGCTGTCCACCGGCGGGCGCCGCTACCTGGTCGAAGGCGACTTCGCGGCCGGAACCGTACGCACGCTGCGCGACAACGTGGAGTGCCCGTCGCTGTCCCCCGACGGCTCCAGGATCGCCTTCAAGGCGGCCATCGGGGCCGACCCGGCCCAGGGCTGGCGGCTGTCGGTGCTGGAGGTCGCCGGCGGGCGGATCACGCCGCTGGCCGAGACCCGCAGCGTCGACGACCAGCCCGCCTGGCTGGACGACCGGACCGTCGCGTACGCGCTGCAGACCGGGGACGGCACCAACAACACCTGGTCGGTCCCCGCCGACGGGAGCGGCACGCCCGTCCTGCTGGTGCCGGGGGCGAACTCCCCCGCCGTCCTGGCATGACCCTCGGGTCAGAGCGGGATCTCGGCGGGCGGCGGGCCCAGGATCTCGATGCCGTGCCGGGCCGCGATGGCCACGATGTCCGCCGGGTCCTCGGGCTCGGGATCCGGCAGGCTGCGCGCCCGCGCCGGCCGCCCGGCTTCGGCGATGAAGCGCTCGAACCCCGACGGCGTGGCGATCAGCAGCGCGTGCAGCGGCTCGCCGGGGCCGACCAGGAACGTGTGCGGCAGGCCGACGGGCAGCAGGACGAAGTCGCCGCGCCCGGCCTCGAACCGCTCGCCGCCGCACTGGAACCTGGCGGTCCCCGAGACCAGGTAGAACAGTTCGTCCTCGACGCTGTGCACGTGCAGCGGCGGCGCGAACCCGGGGGCGTGCACGAACTCGACCACCGTGGCGTGCCCCTGCGTCCGGGCGCCGGTCGTCTTGACCGTGACGAGGTTGCCGATGAACCAGATCGTGTCCCCCTCGCCCGCTCGCCGAATGTAGGGGTGACTCATCGTCGCCTCACCTCCGCTTACAGTGACATTTCAGCGATATTCCCGACGTTACCGGCCGTGCCCCGGTGCTCTGCCGAGTCCTGAGTGGTCATTGGTCCAGACGTGACCCAAACGTTCACCTCCGCGCGCTGACGGCGAGCCCTGACAAACGGCATACTCCACTCGTGCGGCGGCGTTTCCCGTTTCTGGAGCATCCCGGGCCATTGGCGTTCGCCCATCGGGGCGGGGCGGCCGAGGGCCGCGAGAACACCATGGCCGCGTTCGAGCGGGCCGTCGACCTGGGCTACTCCTATCTGGAGACCGACGCGCACGCGACGGCCGACGGCGTGCTGCTGGCCTTCCACGACCACACCCTCGACCGGGTGACCGACCGGACCGGCCGGATCTCCGAGCTGCCCTACCGGGAGGTGGCCAAGGCCAGGATCGGCGGCGTGGACGAGATCCCGCTGCTGGAGGACCTGCTCGGGACCTGGCCGGACGTGCGGGTCAACATCGACGTCAAGGAGGCTCCCGCGATCGAGCCCCTGGCCGCGGCGCTGGACCGGCTCGGCGCGCACGACCGGGTCTGCCTGACCTCCTTCTCCGACCAGCGGCTGGCGCGGGCCCGGCGGGCGGTCGGCGCGCGCGTGTGCTCCGCGCTCGGCCCGCGCGGCGTCGCGGCCCTGCGGACCGCCGCCATCGGCTCCGGGTACGGCAGGCTCCTGGCCGGCCTGGCCAGGACCGGCGTGCCCTGCGCCCAGGTGCCCATCGGGGTACGCGGGCTGCGCATCGTCACCCCGGCGTTCATCCGCACCGCGCACGCCATCGGCATGCAGGTGCACGTGTGGACCGTCGACGCGCCCGCCGTCATGGAGCGCCTGCTCGACCTGGGCGTGGACGGGATCATGACCGACAACATCTCCGGCCTGCGCGGCGTGCTGGACGCGCGCGGCCAGTGGCATCCGCGGGAAACCCGGCAACCCTGAGCACCTTAAGTAGGAGAACATGACTGCCCCCCAGGCCCCCCAGGTCATCGACGAGAGCCCGGAAGCCCGCAAGCGGGAACAGCGCGGCTGGTACTGGTACGACTGGGCGAACTCCGCCTTCCCGACGACCGTGCTGACCGTGTTCCTGGGGCCGTACCTGACGGACGTGGCCGAGACGGCGGCGGCCGGCGCGCCGTACATCGACGTGATCGGGTTCGACGTGCGGCCGAGCGCGTACTACTCGTTCGTGGTGGGTGTGGCGGCGATCTTCCAGGTCGTGGTCATGCTGGTCGCGGGCGCGCTGGCCGACCACACCGGGCGCAAGAAGGGCATCATGGCCTTCTTCGCCTACCTGGGGTCGCTGGCCACGCTGTTGATGTGGTTCGTGAGCGGCGGCGCGTACCTGCTCGGCGGGGTGCTGTTCATCATCGCGACCGTCAGCTTCGCCTCCGCGTTCGTGGTCTACAACTCGTTCCTGCCGGAGATCTCCGAGCCGGCCGAGCGGGACACGGTCTCGGCGCGCGGCTGGGGCTTCGGCTACCTGGGCGGCGGCCTGCTGCTGGCGATCAACCTGGGCCTGTTCCTGAACGCCGAGGCGCTCGGCCTGGACGGCGGGACGGCGGCCCGGCTGGCGCTGGCCTCGGCCGGGCTCTGGTGGGGCGGTTTCACGATCATCCCGCTGCTGCGGCTGCGCAACCGGCGCGCGCTGGCCCCCGGCACGGAGAGCGCCTCCCAGGCGGTCGGCCGCAGCCTCTCCCAGCTCGGCCGCACCGTGGCCGACCTGTTCCGGCGCTACCCGCAGACGCTGCTGTTCCTGCTGGCCTACCTGGCCTACAACGACGGCGTGCAGACCGTGATCGCCTTCTCCGCCACGTACGCCGACAAGGAGCTCGGCCTGGACGACACGGTCCGGATCGGCGCCATCCTGATGGTCCAGTTCGTGGCCTTCTTCGGCGCGCTCCTGCTCGGCCGGCTGGCCACCCGCCACGGCACCAAGCGCGTCGTCCTGTACGCCCTGGTCGGCTGGACCGTCGTCGTCGCCGTGGCCTATTTCCTGCCCAAGGGCTCCGCGCTGCCGTTCTTCGCCCTCGGCTTCGCGATCGCCATCGTCATGGGCGGCACCCAGGCCCTGTCCCGCTCCCTGTTCTCGCACGTGATCCCCAAGGGCCGCGAGGCCGAGTACTACAGCCTGTACGAGATCAGCGACAAGGGCGCCACCCTGATCGGCTCCTTCAGCCTCGGGATGGCGCTCCAGCTGACCGACAGCTACCGCTTCGGGATCCTGTCCCTGATCGTGTTCTTCGTGCTGGGCGGCGTGCTGCTGGCCTTCATCAACCTGCCCAAGGCCATCCGGGCCGCCGGCAACGAGGTGCCCGAGCGGATTTAGTGCCGAGCCCGCGCCAAAAAGCGCGATTGGATCACCTCTTGGGTGGGAATCCACACACGGTATCAAGCGTTGTACGCGGTGGAGACCAACCCCTCTAAGGCTGTATCGCTAGGGGGACCTCAGGAGGCTTAGAACATGGGCGAGCGTGCACTTCGCGGTACCCGGCTCGGGGCGACCAGCTACGAGAACGACCGCAACACCGACCTGGCTCCGCGCCAGGAGGTGTCCTACACCTGCCCGAAGGGCCATCACACCACCGTGCCGCTTGCCGCCGAAGCCGAGATTCCGGCGAGCTGGGAGTGCCGCAGCTGCGGCTCTCCGGCCCTCCGGGTGGACGCGGAGCAGCCCCAGCAGAAGAAGGCCAAGCCGCCGAGAACGCACTGGGACATGCTGCTGGAGCGGCGCTCGATCGAGGACCTCGAAGAGGTGCTGAACGAGCGGCTGGCGATTCTCCGGGCGCAGCGGCGCAAGAGCGCGTAGGCAGAGCAGGGACCCTAGGAGACCTCAGGCCGACCCTCGACAAGGCAGAGGGAGAAGGGAAGCCCCCGGGAGATCGTCCCGGGGGCTTCCGCATGACCGGGCCCGAAGTTACGTCGTGTGGTGCGGGACCGGCGCGTGCGACTCGGCGCGGATGATGTGGATCACCGCGTTGATCAGCGCCAGGTGGGTGAACGCCTGCGGGAAGTTGCCCAGCTGGCGGCCGTTGACCGGGTCGATCTCCTCGGCGTACAGGCCGAGCGCGCTGGCGAAGGAGAGCAGCTTCTCGCACAGCCGCCGGGCCCGGCCCAGCTCGCCGATCTCGGCCAGCGCGGAGACCAGCCAGAACGAGCAGATCGTGAACGTGCCCTCCTCGCCGGCCAGGCCGTCGTCGGTCTCCTTGGTGCGGTAGCGCAGCACCAGGTCCTCGACGGTCAGGTCGTCGGCGATGGCCATCACGGTGGCCCGTACCCGCGGGTCGTCCGGCGGCAGGAACCGGACCAGCGGGATGAGCAGCAGCGAGGCGTCCAGCGCGGTGGTGGTGTAGTGCTGCGTGAAGACGCCGTTCTCGCCGACCCCGTTCTCGCACACGTCCGCGTGGATCTCGTCGGCGATCTCCTGCCAGCGCTGCGCCAGCTCCGGCTCCTGCCGCAGCCGGGCCAGCTTGGCGCCCCGGTCCAGGGCGACCCAGCACATGACCTTGGACGAGGTGAAGTGCTTGGGTTCGCCGCGCACCTCCCAGATGCCGCGGTCCGGCTCCCGCCAGTGCACGATGGCGGTCTCCACCTGCCGTTTCAGGATCGGCCAGACGCGCTCGTCGAGCCGGTCCCTGGACTTGATGTGGATGTAGAAGGAGTCCAGGACCGCGCCCCACACGTCGTTCTGGCGGTGGTTGAAGGCGCCGTTGCCGACCCGGACCGGGCGGGCTCCCTCGTAGCCGTGCAGGTGGTCCAGCGTGCGCTCGGTCAGGTCGCGCTCGCCGTCCACGCCGTACATGATCTGGAGTTCTTCGTCGCGTTCCGCCATGTCGGCGATGAACCAGAAGAAGTCGTCGGCCTCCCAGTCGAAGCCGAGCGTGTAGAGGCCCCACAGGGCGAACGTGGAGTCCCTTATCCAGGTGTAGCGGTAGTCCCAGTTGCGCTCGCCGCCCGGGGTCTCCGGCAGCGAGGTGGTGGCGGCCGCGACGAGCGCGCCGGTCGGGGCGAAGGTGAGCCCCTTCAGGGTGAGCGCGCTGCGCTCCAGGTAACGACGCCACGGGTGGTCGGGGATGTCGCCCCGGGCCAGCCAGTGCTGCCAGTGGTGCGCGGTCCACACCAGCCGCTGGTACGCCTCCGCGAACGTGTACGGCGGCTCGTGCTCGGTCCAGCTGAGCGCGCAGAACCGGGTGTCGCCCTCCTTGAGCAGCGTACGGGCCATCGCCCTGCCGCCCTCGAAGCCCAGCCGCATGTCGGTGGTGAGCCGCAGCCGGATGTCCGCGTCGTCGGCCGTGGCCAGGCCCTGGTGGTAGCCGCGGTCGGTGTAGTCCCAGCGGACCGGGCTGCGCCCGTAGTCGAGCACGGGCTCGCAGTCCAGGGTGACCTGGACCTCGCCGCTCACGCACCGGACCGTGCGCAGCAGCACGTGGTCGGCGTCGTAGTCGGTGGGCGCCCGCCGATGCGTGTGCGAGAGCTCACGCTCGTGGTGCCAGGGGCCGATCAGTAAAAGGTCCCTGACGATGATCCAGCCGGTGGGCGTCCCCCAGCTGGTCTCCAGCACCATGGTGCCGGGGAGATAACGCCGTGCGGCCGGCACCATGGTGTCGGCCGGGCCGAGCCGGAACCGTCCGGCGCTGCGGTCCAGGATGGCGCCGAACACGCTCGGCGAATCCAGCCGGGGCAGACACAGCCACTCGATGTTCCCGCTGCTGGCGACCAGCGCGGTTACCTCGCAGTCGGACAGGAATCCGTAGTCGGCTATCGGCGGAAAGGGCGAAGATCCATGAAGCGTGTCCATCTACCGTCCTATCCCCTTGTACATCCCCCAAACGATACGCGGGGGAGGTAGCCGGGGCAGGCGGTCAGGTTTTCGCGATGATCACCGTTCGGCAAAATCGTCGTCATCGACGATCTTCCCGGGGACCACGTTCCCCGGGCGACGGTGATCCTGGGACTCCTGGAAGTCCTGGGGACGGAGGGGATTGTTCAGCAGCGGCCCGTACGGCGAGCGAGCCGACATGGCCTGGACCCGCCGGCCGAGGAACCAGCGCAGGCCGCGCCGGGCCAGCGGCCGGGTGAACGGAAGGATCAGGAAGAATCCGGCGATGTCGGTGATGAAGCCGGGGGTCAGCAGCAGCGCGCCACCGGCGACGATCATGCCGCCGTCGGCCAGCTCCCGTTCCGGCATGCGCCCCGACTGGAGCGCGCTCTGCAGCGCCGCCCAGGCTCTGCGCCCCTCCCGGCGCACCAGCCAGGCGCCCAGCAGGCTGTCCGCGATGAGCAGCCCCACCGTCTGCCAGCCGCCGATCACCTGCCCGATCTGGATCAGCACCCAGATCTCCAGCACGGGCACGACGAGAAACGCCAGGAACAGTCCGATTCGCAGCATCACACGACCTCACTCATACCTAAGCAACGTCGGGGGAACCCTATGCGTTCCAGCGTCCCGGCGCGTGGGTCAGCGTTTGCGCCGCAGCCGCGCCGGCAGGCCGGTCACGCCCCACACCGAGACCCGCCACAGCGCCTCGGTGACCACGCTCCGGCTCATCTTGCTGGCGCCGATCGTGCGGTCCACGAAGGTGATCGGGACCTCGGTGACGCGCAGGCCGTGCCGGACGGTACGGAGGGTCAGGTCGACCTGGAAGCAGTAGCCCTGCGACTGCACGCCCTCAAGGCCGATCTTGCGGAGGGTGCTGGCGCGGTAGGCGCGGAAGCCCGCGGTGGCGTCGCGGACCGGCAGGCCCAGCATGAGGCGCGTGTAGGTGTTGGCGCCGCGGGACAGGAACTCGCGGGAGGACGGCCAGTTGACGACCTTGCCGCCGGGCACCCAGCGGGATCCGATCGCCAGATCCGCCCCCGCGGCCACCGCGTCGAGCAGCTTGACCAGCTCCTCGGGCTGGTGCGAGCCGTCGGCGTCCATCTCCACGAGCACGTCGTAGCCCTCGTCCAGGCCCCACTGGAAGCCGGCGATGTAGGCGGTGCCCAGGCCCTGCTTGCCGGGCCGGTGCAGGACGCGCACGTGCCCGTCCTCGCCGGCCAGCTCGTCGGCGATCTTGCCGGTGCCGTCGGGGCTGTTGTCGTCGGCGACGAGCACGTCCACGTCGGGCAGCGCGGCACGGACCCGGTTCACGATCAGCGGGAGGTTCTCACGCTCGTTGTAGGTGGGGACGATGACGAGCACGCGTCCCGGCATGCGTTCCATTCGACTCCCTTGTCCAGTCCGTCTGCGTGCCCGGCGCCGTGGCCCGGCCTTGCCCGCCCGGCGCGCCTTACCCGCCGTTGTCATCGCACCCGTCCTGTCCGTGATGCCCGTACGGCCCGCGCCGCACCCGCCGCCACAATGGTCGCCGCCGCCCCCATCAATATCAACACCAGCTCCGGCCCCGCGCCGACCCTGGTGGCCAGGGTGTTTCCGGTGCGCACCGGCACGTTCACCACGGTCCGGGCGGGCACCAGCTCCGCGGTCCGCCATTCCACCTTCCCGGCGGGCGAGACGTACGCGGAGATGCCGGTGGTGGCCACCGCGATCACGGACCGGTTGTGCTCGACGGCGCGCAGCTGGGACATGGCCAGCTGCTGCGGCGGCAGGTTGGTCAGCTCGTAGGTGGCGTTGTTGGTCTGCACGACCAGCGGCGACCCCCCGGCCCGCACGGTGCCGCGCACGATCCCGTCGAAGGCCACCTCGTAGCAGCTGACCGCGCCGACGGTGACGGGACCGACCTTCAGGTCGCCGTCCCCGGAGCCGGGCACCGACTGCCGGCCGACCAGGTTGGCCCGCTCGAACAGCGCCAGCACGACCTCCTTGTACGGCGTGAACTCCCCGAACGGCACCAGCTTCTGCTTGTCGTAATAGTCCCCCGGCCCGGTCACCGGATCCCACACGATGCTGCGGGTGGCCCGGGTCTCGGGGCTGACCGAGACCACGGCCCCGACCAGCACCGGCACCCCGATGTCCTTCACGGCCGCGTCGATCGTCTGGTAGGCGGCCCGGTCCCGGTACGGGTCGATGTCGGTGGAGTTCTCCGGCCACACCACGATGTCGGGTCTGGGCTGCTTTCCGGCCCGGATGTCGGCGGCCAGCCGGTGCGTCTCGTCGGCGTGGTTCCTGAGCACGACGGCGGGCTCGTCGCCGGCCCAGCCGAGGCCGCGGCCGGGCACGTTGCCCTGGACCACGCCGACCCGGATGGACCGGCCCTCGTCGCCCGGCCGGGGCACCAGCAGGCCCAGCACGGGCAGCGCCACCGCTCCGGCGAGCACCGCGGCGACCCGGCGGTCCCAGACCGGGCGGGAGACCCCCCGCACGAGCACGTGGGCGATGAGCGCCCCGGTCAGCACGACCGTGAAAGTTACAAGCGGGGCCCCGCCCAGCGCGGCGTGCCCCGTGTACGGCGAGTCGCCCTGGCTGAACGCGATCCGCGCCCACGGGAACCCGCCGACCGGGAACAGGCCGCGGGCCCACTCCTGGGCGACCCACAGGCAGGCCACCCAGAGCGGCCACAGGCGCAGCCGCATGACGAGGGCGGCCGGGACCGCCATGGCCGCCCAGAAAGCGCTCTCAACGCCGACCAGGGCCAGCCACGCGTCATCCCCGATGGGGCGCACCCAGGCGAGGGCGGGGAACAGGAAGGCCGCGCCGCCCAGATAGCCGATCCAGGCCGCGCGGCGCGGACGCGCGCCGTGCAGGGCGGCGAAGAGGAGGGCGACGCCGAGCGGGGCGGTGAACCACCAGCCGATCGGCGGGAAGGCGAGAAAGGCGAGGAGGCCGCCGGCGACGGCGGTGAGCGCGCGCGCCCAGGCGGGCGGACCGGCGTCGCGACCGGGACCCGGCGTCTCTGGCGTCTCGGCACTGCCGGCCGGGTCGCCGACGTCGGGAACAGTCGCGTCACTCAGCACGATAGGACCGTACCCGCGATGAACTGCGGACCCCAAACCACCGGGGGCGTTATGGGCCTGTTCCGGATCAATGGGCCTTGAGTTCTCCTGTGGCCACAGGAGAACTCAAGGCCCATCCCGGCGTTTCGCTCGGGGCACGGGTGCCTTCGTGCCCTTCGTCGTTCGCAGTCCCCCGCACGAGACGGAACAGGACCCCGACGACCCTTCGGACCGGTTCCGTCCCGTCGGCGGCGGGCGCGGAGCTCCGTTGTCTACTGGGTGTCCGGATCCTTCCCGGGTCCAACCCCCCACCCGGTTGGGGTGCCCCGCCTCGACGGAACGTCGGCGCTGCGCCTGGCTGAGCTAACGGACGGGACCTGGTGGTCACGCACCGTCACGGACGCAGAATCCGACGATGTCTGAAGACGGCCAACCGGTCAGTCCCGTGCTGGACTGCGCAGCAAACTACCGACCTCAGCGCAGATGTCAACCGTGTCCCGAACAGCGGGAATACCAAGTTTTCGCAGCTAGGACAGGCCGGGGTGAGCAACCGCGTACGCAGGCGCACCAGTGATGTCGCCCACATCCCGCTATTGCCGCACTACCTGGTGCGCTGATCAAGGCCCGTCAAAACAGACGGCAGGCCGGCGGTGTGCACCACGCCAAGTCGTCGCGTGGCCCGGGTCAGCGCGACGTAAAGGTCGCTGGGGCCGCGCGGGGACTCCTCTAGGATGCGGCCCGGCTCGACGATGACCACCGCGTCGAACTCCAGGCCCTTGGCCTCGGCCACGGTGAGCACCGAAACGGGCGCCTCCAGCGCGGCCAGGCCGGCTCCGACGGCCGCTCCCGGCAGGTCCACCGTCAATCCTTCGGGGACCAGCACGGCGAGCTTGCCGCCGGGCACCTGGCTCTCGGCCACGACCTCTTCGAGCTCGCTCAGGCCGGCCAGGCGGCGCGCCCACGGGGGCTCGCCGCTCTCCCGGACCGACTCGGGGGCCTTGAGGGCCGGGTCGACCAGGGTGAGGACGTCGGCGGCGACGCTCATCAGCTCCACCGGGGTGCGGTAGTTGACCGTCAGCCTGGCCTCCCGCCACCGTCCGGCGGCGTGCGGGTCGAGCACGTTCGCCCAGCTGAGCGCGCCCGCCGTGGAACCGGTCTGGGCGATGTCGCCGACCACGGTCATCGAGCGGGTGGGGCAGCGGCGCATCACCGTGCGCCAGGCCATCGCCGACAGCTCCTGCGCCTCGTCCACGATGACGTGCCCGAACGCCCAGGTCCTGTCCTTGGCGGCGCGTTCGGCGGTGGTGAGGTAGGTCTCCTCGGCCTGCTGCCGGGCGGCGAACCGCTCGGCGTCCATGATGTCGGCCATGCCGGTGAGCTCCAGCACCTCGCGGGCGTAGGCGAGCTGCTGCTCGCGCTCCTCCTCGGCCCGCCGGGCCGCCCGCAGCACGTTCTCGTCGATGTCGCCGAGGAGTTCGGCCGCCTCGTCGAGCAGCGGCACGTCGGCCTCGCTCCACCAGCTCTCCCCCGCCCTGGGCGGCTCGCGCAGCAGCAGCGCGGCCTCGGCCGGGGTCAGCCCGGCGTAGGCGAGCCGCTCGGGCGAGGTGAACAGCCCGATCAGCAGCTGCTGCGGGGTCAGGTAGGGCCACAGGCGGTTCAGCGCGGCCCGTACCGGTTCCTCGGTGCGCAGGTCCTCGCGCAGGTCGGCGAAGTCCTCGTCGTTCAGCATGCCGCGGCCGAGGTGGCGGGCGGCCTGCTTGGTGAGGGCGTTGAGCAGCTGCCGTACGAACACGCCCCGGGCGGCGTTGTGCGGGCGGCGGGACTTGACCGCGCGGGAGCGGGCCACGTCGCAGGCCTGCCGGTCCAGCCTGAGGGTGAACTTGTCGAGTTTGATCTCCACCGTCTGCCGCGGCATGCGCTGCCGGTCCTGTACGGCCCGCGCCACCACCTCCGCCATCCGCGCCGCCCCCTTGAACGCCGCGGCCTCCGGCCGCTCGGGCCGGCGCGCGGTCACCCCCGGGTACAGCTCGGCCACCGTGGACAGCAGCACGTCGGTCTCGCCCAGCGACGGCAGCACCTGCTCGATGTAGCGCAGGAAGGTCGGGTTGGGCCCGAGGATGAGCACGCCCCGGCGTTCCAGCCGGTCCCGGTAGGTGTAGAGCAGGTAGGCGGCCCGGTGCAGGGCCACCACGGTCTTGCCGGTGCCCGGCCCGCCCTGGACGACGAGCACGCCGTTCAGGTCACTTCGGATGATCTTGTCTTGCTCGCCCTGGATGGTGGCGACGATGTCGCGCATCCTGCCCGTACGGGTCTCGCCGAGCGCGGCCAGCAGGGCGGCCTCCCCGTTCAGGGTGGCCCGGTCGGCGTCGGAGAGGCCGTCCAGGTCGAGCAGGTCGTCGTCGATGGTCCGCACGGTCCTGCCCTTGGTGTGCAGGTGGCGGCGGCGGGTGACGCCCATCGGCGCGGCGGGGGTGGCGCGGTAGAACGGCTGCGCGACGGGCGCCCGCCAGTCGATCAGCAGCCGGTGCTGGTCGTCGTCGGACAGGCCCAGCCTGCCGATGTAGAGCCGGGTCTCATCCGGTTCCGCGGCGCCCTCCGCCAGGTCGAGGCGGCCGAAGCAGAGGCCGTTCTCGACCGCCCACAGCCGGGCCAGGCGGGTGGCGTACATGTCCGCGAAGGAGTCGCGCTCCGAGCGGTTCTGGTGGGTTCCGCCCGCGGCGCCCTGGGCCAGGACGCCGTCCAGCTGCCCGCGGGTCCGCACCCGCAGGACGTCGAGACGCTCGTAGAGCTTGGCGACGTACTGCTGCTCGCGGGCAAGCTCGCCCGCCGTTGAATGAGACATAGGCCGCCAGATTCTACCTGGGTGGTCCTGTCTCTCACGACGGGCGAGCCCGCGATCGGCTACGTCGGTTCAGCGCTTTCCGGTCGTCACGGGGAGGTGCAGGTGTAGCCGGTGGGCACCG
>NZ_BOOA01000043.1 GCF_016862995.1 Acrocarpospora phusangensis | reverse complement strand
CAGCGCCCGCCACGACTGGTTCGACTGGCGGGACCAGCCGTGGCGGGACGCCCAGTTCATGGTCAGCTCCGAGGCGCAGCAGAAGATCATCAAGGGCACGCCGGTCAACACCGCCCGCAACACGCCCATCCCAGTCATCGAGGGCCACGAGGACGAGCCCGTCACCGGCAGGCCGCTGCTCGGCCTGGTCAACGCCCAGGTGGGCCACGCCACCTTCGAGGCGGGGCTGATCCACCAGCTCGCGCCCGACGCGCGCATCCTGAACCTGCGGGCGATGTTCCCCGACGGCCTCGTCTCCGAGCACGCCCTGCACCTGGCCCTGGAGTACCTGCTGGAACTGGTCGTGGCCAGCCAGCGGGACCCGGCGACCGGGCTCTTCGTGGACGTGGTCTCGCTGTCCTGCGGCTACTTCAACGAGAGCAGCGACGACCGGGTCTACACCCAGTCGGTGGAGCGGCTGGTGGACGAGATCCGGTCCAGGGGCGTGATGGTGGTCGCGGCGGCCGGAAACCATGCGGCCACGCGGGCCTTCTACCCGTCGGGCCTGGCCGGGATCCCGGACAAGGAGCCCAGGACGTACGAACGGGCGCCCATCTTCGGGGTCGGGGCGGCCAACCCCAACGGCACTATCGCGATCTTCAGCAACGGCGGCGAGGCGATCAAGTACTTCGCGCCGGGGGCCATGCTGGTCAGCACCTTCCCGCCGGACATCCGGGGGTCGGCCGGGCCGGAGATGGAGATCAGGGGGAAGCGGAACGGGCGGCCGTGGATCCGCGCGTCGTACGACCCCGACGACTTCAGCAGCGGATTCGCGCTCTGGAGCGGCACCTCCTTCGCGGCGCCCGTCGTCGCGGGCCAGGTGCTCGCACATCTCATCGGCGACCACGGTTCGCAGCTCGCGGACGTGAGCGTGGACGCCGCACTGACGAGAGGAAAGGCGATCGTGGAGAAACTCCAGAAATGACCAGCCAGCCGGAACCCGGGCCCTCCGTCGGAACGGCCGACCGCGGTCATGAGCGCCGCGACCGGCTGGCCGGCCTGCTGGCACGCGCCCAGGAGGGCGAGCGGGCCGCCTGGGACGCGCTGGTCACCGAACTCACCCCGATGCTCTGGCACACCGTGCGCGCCCAGGGCCTCGGGTACGAATCGGCCCAGGACGTGGTGCAGACCACCTGGCTCGTCCTGGTCCGTCGCCAGCACTCGGTCAGCACTCCGGGGGCGTTGATCGAGTGGCTGGTGACGACGGCCCGCCGGGAGGCGTGGCGGGCGCGGGCCCGCGAGCGCTCCGCCGACCTGCTCGGCGAGGACGCCCTGGAGGACGTGGCCGATCCGGTGGCGCTGCCCGAGGAGCTGCTGCTGGCGGACGAGCGCCGCCTGGCCCTGTGGCGGGCGGTGGGCTCGCTCTCCCGGCGCTGCCAGGTCCTGCTGCGGGTCGTCGCCTTCGCGCCGCGCCCGCACTACGACGCGGTGGCGAAGGCGCTGGAGATGCCGATGGGCAGCATCGGCCCGACCCGGGGCCGGTGCCTGGCCAAGCTGCGCGTGACGCTGGCCGCCGACCCGTCCTGGAATCCCGACTGGAGAACTCCGTGAGCGAGGAGGAGCCCGTGGAGCTCACCGGATTCGAACTCCAGGACGCGTTCGTGGTGGCGGAGCTGGGGGAGCTCTGCTCGCTGCTCGACCCGGTGCCTCCCGGGCTGGTGGACCGGATCGCCTTCGCCCTGGAGCTGGAGTCCGGGGACTGCGCGATCCTGAGCTCGCGCGAGGAGCTGACCGCGGGGGTGCGCGGCGGCGAGACCCGGACGATCACCTTCGACAGCGCCGGCCTCAGCGTCATGATCGACATCGCGGGGACGCCGGCCGGCGCCGTACGGGTGGACGGCTGGCTCGCGCCGCCCGGCGCCCATCTGGTCGAACTGCGCAACCCCCACGGCACCCGTACGGCACGGGCCGACGACGACGGCCGCTTCGTCCTGGACGAGGTCCCCCGCGGCCTGTGCCAGATCGTCGTCCGGGCCGCGGCAGGCGGCGAACCGCTCGCCCTCACTCCCGCGATCATGCTCTGAGCCGCCATGGGGGACGCACTCCGGGAGGAAGCCGAGCGGCTCCACGCGCGGGGCACCGCGGCGACCTCGGCCGGCAACCCCGCGCTGGCGGCCAGGCACCTGCGCCGCGGCCTCGGCCTGCTCGCCGAGGACGACCCGCTGGCGGGCCGGATCCTGATCAGCCTGGCCCACGCCGAGGCCGAGCAGGGCCACACCACCCTGGGCCTGAACCTCCTGGTGACGGCGGAGCAGCGGGCCGCCCCGGCCGACCGCCCGGTGGTCAGGGCCCAGCGCGGCCTGATGCTGCTGCGCCTGGGCCGGACCGTGGCGGCCCTGCGCGAACTCGACGCGGCCGTGCCGGAACTGGCCAGGTACGACGCCGTTGAGCTGGCCAGGATCCTGCTCAACCGGGCCGTCATCCACATCGACCTGGGCGGGATCGCGCAGGCCCGCGACGACCTGCGGCGCAGCGCCCAGCTCTCGCGGGCGCGGCGGCACGAGATCCTCACGGTCAAGGCCATGCACAACGCCGGCTACTGCGACCTGCTGGTCGGCGACATCCCCAGCTGCCTGGCCGTCTTCGCCGAGGTCGAGCCGGCCTACCGCCGGCTGCTGCCGGGACTGCTCCCGCTGCTGGCCCTGGACCAGGCCCGCGCCCTGCTCGCCGCCGGTCTGCCGGGCGAGGCCGGGCGCCGCCTGGACGAGACACTGCCGCGGTTCCGCCGCCAGCGCCTCATCCAGGACTACGCGGAGGCCGAACTGGCCCGCGCCCACGCCGCGCTGGACGCGGGCGACGCGGCCGGCGCGATCGCCTGGGCCCGCCGCGCCGAAGCCCGGTTCCGCCGCCGCGGCAGCCTGCCGTGGGCGCTGCGCGCCGCCCTCATGCGGCTGCGCGCCGAGTTCGCCCAGGCCGGACCGGCGCGCACCGCGGCAGGCCGGGCGAGCAGGCTGGCGGGCCGGCTGGGGGAGCTGGGACTGGCCGAGGAGGCGGAGTTCGCGCGTCTGCTCGCCATCCGGGCGCTGCTGGCCTCGGGCCGTACGGCGCGGGCGCGGCGGGCGGAGTGGCCGCGCGGCGACCGGAACGCCTCGCTGGAGGTCCGGCTGATGCGGCGGCTGACCTCGGCCGAGCTGGCCCAGGCCGAGGGCAGGGGCGGGCGGGCCCTGGCGGACCTGCGGGCGGGCCTGGCGCTGGTGCACTCGCGCCGGGCCCGCCTGGGCAGCCTGGACATGCGTACCGGGGCCGCCGGGCTGGGCCTCGACCTGGCCCGCGCGGGACTGGCCGCCGCGCTCGGACGCGGCTCGCCCCGGATGGTGTTCGACTGGTCGGAGCGCTGCCGGGCGCAGGCGTTCCGGCACCGCCCGGTCCGCCCGCCGCACGACGAGGCCAGCGCCGAGTGCCTCGCCGAGCTGCGCCAGCTCAGCCAGTGGATCAGGACCAACCCGGCGCAGGCCAGGCGGGAGCCCCGGCTGCGGGAGCGCTGCCTGGAGCTGGAGCGGTCGCTGCGGGAGAAGGCCTGGCAGTCGCCGGGGGAGCGGGGCGAGGACGCGCTCGTCCCGGTGCGGGCGGTGACCGAGGAGCTGGCCGCCGCCGGGCTGACCATGATCAGCCTGCTCAACGTGGACGGCCGGCTGCTCGGCCTGGTCGTCCGGGACCACCGGATCAGCCTGCACCCGCTCGGCGACTACGCGCCGATGGCGGAGGCGGCCCGGAGGCTGGCCGCCGACCTGGGCGTGCTGGCCGGGCGGAATCGCCCGCGAAGGATCAGGGAGGTGGTCGAGGCCTCGGCCCGGCGGCAGCGCGCCCTGCTGGGCGGAACCCTGCTCGGGCCGCTCCTGCCCGCGCTGACGGGCGGGGTGGTGATCGTGCCCACCGGCGTGCTCGCGGGCGTGCCGTGGTCCCTGTGCGCGGAGCTGGCGGGCCTGCCGGTGGTGGTGGCGCCCTCCGCGTCGGCCTGGGTGGCCGCGCAGCGGGCCCGCCGTGCTCCCTCGCCCGGCGGGCCGCCGGTCCTGGTGGCCGGTCCCGACCTGGCGTACGCGGAGGCGGAGGTGCGGAGCGTCGCCGCGATCCACCACGGCAGCCGCGCTCTGGTCGGCGCGGACGCGACCGTGGAGGCCACGCTGGCCGCGCTCGGCGGCGCCCCGCTCGCCCACCTGGCCGCGCACGGCCACCACGAGCACGAGAACGTGCTGTTCTCCCGGCTGGACCTGCGGGACGGCCCGCTGATGGCCTACGACCTGCAACGCCTGGAACGCGCGCCCCGCCAGGTGGTGCTCTCCGCGTGCGACCTGGGCCAGGCGGTCGTGCGTTCGGGCGACGAGATCCTCGGCTTCACCGCCGCCCTGCTCTACCTGGGCACGCCGACCGTGATCTCCAGCGTCACCCCGGTCCCCGACGAGGTGGCCGCGGAGGTCATGACGGGCTACCACCGGGCGATCGCCCGGGGCGTGGGACCGGCCGCCGCGCTGGCCGAGGCCGGCCGGGGCCGGGAGTCCGCCTTCCTCTGCTTCGGCGCGGGCTGAAACTTTAGCCATACGTCTGAAACTTTCGAGGCGATGATCCCGTACGCCCAGGTCAGCGCCGTCCGCACGGTCGGTCGATTGCTTGGGCGTACGGCCACTGGTTACGTTTCGGGCCTCCTTTCGAAAGGCTAGTGATGGCCAGACGTTTTCCGCTGTTTCCTGTCTTGTTGTCGTTGACCGCGCTGCTGGGGGCGATCGGAGTGACCGTGGCGACGCCCGCCACCGCGGCCGTCGTCGGCGGCTTCGATTTCGATCGGGCCCAGGTGTCCGTCACCGGGCTTCAGGTGCCGTGGGGCTTGGCCTTCCTCCCGGACGGAAGCGCGCTCGTCGCCGAACGCAACACCGGCCGGATCATGCAGGTCCGTCCCGGTCAGACGCCGACCGCGGTGGCCACCATCAGCGGGGTGTCGGCGTCCGGTGAGAGCGGCCTGCTCGGCATCGCGGTTTCCCCGAACTACGCCACCGACCAGTGGGTCTACGCGTACTTCACCACCGCCAGCGACAACCGCCTGGTACGCCTCCGCCTGAGCGCCCCCACCACCCAGAACGTGCTCTTCTCCGGCGTGCCGCGCGCCACCATCCACGACGGCGGCCGGATCGCCTTCGGCCCGGACGGCATGCTCTACGTCACCACCGGCGACGCGGGCACCACCGCCAACGCCCAGAACACCAGCTCCATGGCCGGGAAGATCCTGCGGATGACGCCCGAGGGCGGCGTGCCCGCCAGCGGCAACCCGTTCGCGAACTCCCGCGTCTACAGCTACGGCCACCGCAACCCGCAGGGCCTGGCCTGGGACAACCAGGGCCGCCTGTACGCCGCCGAGTTCGGCCAGAACAACCTGGACGAGATCAACCAGATCGTGGCGGGCGGCAACTACGGCTGGCCGACCTGCGAGGGCTCCTGCAACAACCCCTCGTTCCGCAACCCGATCATCTCGTGGACCACGGCGGAGGCGTCGCCGAGCGGCCTGGCGTACGCCAACAACACGCTGTTCGCCGCGGCGCTGCGCGGCACCCGGCTGTGGACGGTCACCCTGAACGGCTCCGGCGGCGCGGCCTCCGCGCTGGCCCAGCTCCAGGGCGCGTACGGCCGCCTGCGCACGGTCGCCGTCGGCCCCGACGGCTGGCTCTGGGTGGCCACCAGCAACCGGGACGGCCGGGGCACCCCGGTCGCCGCGGACGACCGGATCATCCGGATTCCTCCGGCGGGATCCTCCCCGTCGCCGTCGGCCAGCTTCAGCCCGCCGGTCGACACCATCCCGCCCACCACCCCGGGCGCCCCCACCGCGTTCAACGTCACCAACAACGCGGCCACGCTCAACTGGACGGTCTCCACCGACAGCGGCGGCAGCGGCCTGGCCGGCTACAACGTCTACCGTGAGCAGGGCGCGACCGATCCGCTGCTGGCCCAGACCACGAGCAACTCCTCGACGCTCACCGGCCTGACCCCCAACACGCAGTACACGGTCTACGTCCGGGCCAGGGACGGCGCGGGCAACCTGTCCGGCAACTCGGCGGCGGTCACCTTCACCACCACGGGCGGCACCGGCACCGGCGGCTGCACGGCGACCGGCACGGTGCAGACCCAGTGGGGCAACGGCTACGTCATCCAGCCGCTGACCGTCACCAACTCCGGCACCACCACGATCAACGGCTGGACGGTCTCGTTCACCCTCCCGGCCGGGCACACCGTCACCGGGTCGTGGAACACCACGCTCACCGTCAGCGGGCAGAACGTGACCGCCCGCAACGTCGGCCACAACGGGACCATCGCGGCCGGCGGCAACCAGCAGTTCGGCTTCCAGGTCAGCCGTCCCAACGGCAACACCGCGACGCCGTCCGGTTACACCTGTACCTCTCCCTGATCGGGGCCCTGTCCGGTACGGCTCCCCCCTTGAGGGAGGGCGCGGGAGCCGTACCGGCCGGGGTTAGGCGGTCAGGAGTTCCATCGCGGCCTGCGCGTTCGCGCGGGCCGCGCCGTATGTGGCGATGTACGCCGCCGCCTCGGGGCGCCAGATGGGCAGGCCCATCTCCACCACGACGGTGTCGGGCCGGGCGGCCAGCAGGGCGCTGATCAGCTCGCGGCTCTCCGGGTAGCGGTGCGCGTCCTTCACCACCACGATCAGGGAGCGCCCCGCGGCGGCCGCCAGCAGCGCGTCCCTGCTCGCCTCGGCCGGCTTGACCCGGACGATCTCGGCCTCGGGCAGCCAGGGCGCGACCCCCCACGGCACGTCGCCGACCGCGATGGTGGGCGGCGTGTCCACCTCCACCACGTACGGATCGACCAGCGGTGAGGCGGCCCCGGTCAGGCTGACCGCGCGGCGGGCCGCGTCCAGGCCCACCACGTTGTCGTCGGCCGAGTCCCGGACCAGCGCGAACCAGTCCCGCAGCCGGTCCACCCGGTGCGCGGCCTCCTCCAGCCTGGCCGCCGGGAGAACCCCGTCGCGAACCGCTTCGACGATCGCCGCCAGCACGCCGCGGATGTCGTCGCAGGTCGGCACCGGCCCCAGGCAGAGCAGGTCGGAGCCGGCCATCAGGGAGCGCACCGCGCCGCCGCCCAGCCCGACGCTCTTGGTGATCGCGTGCATGTCCAGCGCGTCGGTGATCACCACCCCGTCGTAGCGCAGCTCGTCGCGGAGCAGCCCGGTCAGCGCGGCCGGGCTGAGCGTCGCGGGATCGTTCCCGGTCAGGTACGGCACCGACACGTGCGCCGTCATGATCGACCGCGCGCCCGCCTCGATGGCGGCCCGGAACGGCGTCAGCTCGCGCTCCCAGAGCAGCTCCCGCGAGGCGTCCACCAGCGGGATCTCCAGGTGCGAGTCCTCCCGGGTGGCGCCGTGGCCGGGGAAGTGCTTCACGCAGGCGGCCACCCCGAGCGACTGCAGCCCGCGTACGGCGGCGATCGTGTGCCGGGCCACCAGGCTCGCGTCGGCCCCGAACGACCGGGTGCCGATGACCGGGTTGTCGTCGGCGGTGTTCACGTCGGCGACCGGCCCCATGTCCAGGTTGACCCCGCATCGGGCCAGGTCGGCGGCGATGGACCGGTAGACCCGCTCGGTCAGCTCGACGTCGTCCACGGCGCCCAGCGCCGCGTTGCCCGGGTACGGGCTGCCGGTGTGGTAGGCGAGCCGGGTGACGTCGCCGCCCTCCTCGTCCAGCGAGACGACGGGCCGGCCGGCGCCGCCCAGCTGCCGCGTCAGGTCCGCCAGCTGGCCGGCGTCCTCGACGTTGAAGCCGAACAGGGTGACGCCGCCGAGGCCGTCCGCCAGGTCGGCCAGGACCCAGTCGGGCGCGGTGGTGCCGGGGAACGAGACGAGCAGCGACGCGGCCGCGAGACGCCGCAGCCCCCGATCGCCGATGCTCGCGCTGTGTTCAGGCATGGCTGTCTCATGCTCCTTGGATGGAATAGATGTCCGGGTACGGCCGGCGCCTCGTGAGCGGCGGCCGCACCGGCTCCGGGGATCAGCCCTTGACGGCGCCCGCGACCAGGCCCGAGACCATGCGCCGCTGCACCAACAGGAAGAATATGACGACCGGGATGGTCATCAGGGTGGAGCTGGCCATGATGGCGCCCCAGTCCGTGCCGCGCTGCCCGAAGAAGTACTGCAGGGCGACGGGCATGGTGTAGCCCGACGAGTCGGACATGAGAATCAACGCGAAGATCAGTTCGTTCCACGCGGTGATGAAGGAGAAGATGCTGGTCGCCACCAGGCCGGGCGCCACCAGCGGGAAGAGCACCTTCCAGAAGGTGGTCATCCGGGAGGCGCCGTCGATCCAGGCCGCCTCCTCCAGCGACTTGGGCACGGCGGCCACGAACGTGCGCAGCATCCAGATGCCGAACGGCAGGGTCAGGCCGACGTTGACGACGATCAGGCCGAGCAGCTGGTCGTACAGGCCGAGGCGTTTGACGCTGAGGAAGAGCGGGATGAGCAGCGCCTCGGCGGGGATCATCTGGGCCAGCAGCAGCGCGATCAGGAAGCTGGTACGGCCCCTGAACCGGAACCTGGCGACGGCGGTGGCGGCCAGCAGCGCGAAGACCGAGCCGATCAGCACGGTGCCGAGCGCCACGATCGCGCTGTTGCGCAGGTAGAGCCAGATCGAGTTGCCCGCGACCCCCTCGGAGAGCACCCGTTCCAGGTGGTCGAAGGTGAAATGGGTGGGGAACGGGATGAACTCGGTGGTGAAGATCTGGTCGTTCTCCTTGAACGACGTCGCGATCATCCAGTACACGGGGAACACCGCGAACAGGAACACCAGGGTCGCGGTGGCGTTGAGCGCGATCCTGCCCAGGCGCTTGCGGCGGAGCGGGTTCACAGGACCTCCTCCGACTTCACCATCTGCCGGATGTAGAAGGCGGTGACGATGAGCAGGATCACCGTCAGCACCACGGCGATGGCCGCGCCGCTGCCCATCTTGGGCGGGCTGCGGAACGCCTCGGCGAAGGAGTACATGGACAGGTTGAACGCTTCCCGGTTGGTGGGGCCGCCGATCAGCACGTACAGCTGGCTGAAGACCTTGAAGTCCCAGATGATCGACAGGATCGTGAGGACCGCGAAGACCGGCTTGAGCAGCGGGAAGGTGATCTTCCAGAAGGTGCGCCAGGCGCCGGACCCGTCGACCCTGGCCGCCTCGTAGAGCTCGTGCGGGATGCCCTTCAGGCCGGCCAGCACGGAGACCGCGATGAACGGGAAGGACGCCCAGAGCACGGTCAGGATGAGCACCAGGTAGACCGTGATGGAGTCGTTCAGCCAGGGCTCGCCGGTCCAGTCGGCCCGGCCGAACAGCAGCGTGGAGAGCCAGTCGGGGAGCAGGTTCAGCGCCCAGTTGATGATGCCGGCCTCGGCGTCGAACAGCCAGCGCCAGATGACGCCCTGCGCGACCGGGGGCACGGCCCACGCCGACATGATGCCGACGATGACGAAGGTGGACATCCGCTTGCTGAGCCTGTTCAGCAGCACGCCCACGGCGGTGCCGAGGATCAGCGTGAGGGACACGGTGATCACGGCGAAAGCGATGGTGTTTCGGAGCGACGACCAGAAGATGTCGTTTTCGAAGATCTTGGTGTAGTTCTCCCAGCCCAGCCATTCCGCCGGCCGCTTCCCGCTGATCTGCGGCAGTCCCACCTTCTGGAAGGACATGACCACGACCTGGATCATCGGGTAGAGCAGCAGACCGGCGATCACCAGGATGCCCGGGATCAGCAGCACGTAGGGGATGGCCTTGGTGGGGAGCCCACTCGCCTTCGTGGGGCGCTGAGCACTTCTGCGACGCCGCTCCGGGGCGGAGGGGGTGCCTCCGCCCCGGGCGATCGTTGACGCGTTCGTCATGTCGCTACTGGTTCAGGATCTCTTCGAGTTCCTTGTTGGCCGCGGCGAGCGCCTCGTCGGCCGTGGCCTTGCCCTCGATGACCGAGCGGGCCGCGTTCTGCAGGACGGCCTTGGTCTCGTTGGCCTCGGTCCAGTTGGGGTCGGCCGGGAACGCCTTGGCCTTGGCGAAGGCCGCCGCGAAGGGGGCCTGGACCGGGTCGCTGGAGAGCGCGGCCAGGGTGTCCGGGTAGACCGGGAGCAGGCCGCCGTCCTTGGCGTAGCGGTCCGCCCACTGCTTGCTGGTGGCGAGCTTCACGAACTCGGTCGCCAGCTCCTTGTTCTGGGCGTTGCCCCAGACGGCGATGTCGTTGCCGCCGAAGAACGCCGGGGCCTCACCGCCGGACTTGGCGGGCAGCGGGAAGAACGCCAGCTGGTCGGCCTTCACCTTGCCCTTGCTGTCGGTCTCGATGCCGGGGATGTCCCACGACGCGGTCAGGTACATGCCGACCTTGTCGTTGGCGAAACGGGTCCGGATGTCCACCGTGTTCTGGGTCAGCCGGGCCTTGCCGGACAGTCCCTCGGTGACCAGGCCGGTGTAGGTGGCGAAGCCGGCCTTGAAGGTCGGGTCGGCCAGCTTGCCCACCCACTTGTCGCCCTCCTTGACCGCGTACTCGCCGCCCTCGGACCAGGCCAGGGCGCCGAGCAGGTGGTTGGCGTCGGAGCCGCCGTTGAAGGCGAAGCCGTCGACGTCCTTGCCCTTCTCGGCCTGGATCTTCTTGGCCGCCGCGACGAGGTCGTCCCAGGACTTGGGCACCTCGATCTTGAGCTCGTCGAACCAGTCCTTGCGGTAGAGCACGGCGCGGGTGCCCGCGCCCCAGGGCAGCGCGTAGACCTCGCCGTCGATGGTCTCCAGGCCGAGCAGGTTCTTCGGAATCTGCGCCTGCTCGCCGCCGGAGGCCAGCGCCGTGACCGGCTCCAGCGCCTCCTGGCTCTGCCAGAGCGGCACCTGGTCGTTGCCGATCTCGGTCACGTCCGGGCCGGCGCCGCCGGCCGCCGCCGCGGTGAACTTGTCGTTCACCTGCGGCCACGGGATCCACTCCAGCTTGACGTCCGCGCCCGTCTGCGTCTTGAACTCGGCGATCAGGTCGTCCATGTACGCCTGCGACGGCGGGTTGGTGTCGCCGAGGCGCCACATCGTCAGGGTCTGTCCGGCGAACTTGGGCCCGGTCGCGGAGGGGGCCGCGGCGGCCGTGGGCTCGGTGCTGGCGGGTTCGGCGCCACCACCACAAGCGGCGACACCCAGTGCTAGAGCTGCGGTGAGGCCCGCGATCTTCACGATCTTCACGTTGGGTTCTCCCTTCCCGGCTTCACGTCGAGGCGTAGGGGGGCGGTCGGGGAACCGCGCACCTCGGGGTTCCTGACGGTCGGCGTCTGTGGCATCCCGGGGGCTTGATCGCTTGCCTACGGGATGTCTGCGGCTAAACTAACAAGAAACTTTCTTAAAAGAAACCAGTGTTAGCGGATCGTGACGAGAGGAGCGGCGAGTGTCCCAACGACCGGGAACGCCCCGGCTGCTACGCCAGATCAATGACCGTGCGGCCCTGGAGCTCCTCCTGGCCCAAGGCCCGCTCACCCGGGCTGAGCTGGGCGAACTCACCGGGCTTTCCAAGGTCACCTCCGGCCAGCTGCTGTCCAGGCTGGAGGATCGCGGGCTGGTGCGCACGGCGGGGGAACGGGCCGGAGGGCGTGGTCCCAATGCCGCTCTGTACACGGTCAACCCGTCCAGCGCGTACGTGGCCGGGCTGGAGGTGCTGCCGGACCGGGTCACCGCCGGGGTGGCCGACATCACCGGGCACACCGTGGCCGAGGTGACCGTCGACCCGACCGAGGCCGCCGATCCCGTCAAGATCGTGCACAGCGCGGTGCAGCGGGCCTGCGCCACGGCCGACGTGGCCCTCTCGCAGCTGCGCTCGTTCGTCATCGGCACCCGGGGCGTGGTCGATCCGCGCAGCGGCGACGTGCGCTACTCCTTCGACCTGCCCGCCTGGCACATCGGCGTGCTGGCCGCGCTGCGCACCAGCCTCGGCCAGCCGGTACGCATCGAGAACGACGTCAACCTGGCGGCCCTGGCCGAGCAGGCGTACGGCGCGGCGGCCGGCCAGGACGACTTCGTGATCCTCTGGGCGGGCGTCGGGCAGGGCCTCGGCGTCATGCTCGGGGGCCGGCTGCACCGGGGGATCACCGGCGGCGCGGGCGAGATCGGCTGGCTGCCGGTGCCGGGGGAGCCGCTGCCGGCCAACGTCACCGAGCCGCAGTCGGGCTCCTTCCAGCGGCTGGTCGGCGGCAACGCGCTGTCCGGCATGGCCGCCACGCACGGCATCGACGGCGGGGCCTTCCTGCCCTCGGCCGCGCCCCCCGGCTTCGACGTCGCCCACCTCGTCCGTACGGCCGTCGCCACCGGCCAGGACGGCTTCCTGGCGGAGCTCGCGGGCCGGCTGGCGGTCGGGGTGGCCGCGGTGGCCGTGGTGCTGGACCCCGGGCTGATCGTGCTGAGCGGGGACGTGGGCAGGGCGGGCGGCCCGGCCCTGGCCGCGCTGGTGGAGGAGGCCGTGGCGCGGGTGTGCCCGAGCCGGCCGCGGGTGGCGGTGACCGAGGTGGCGGGCAACCCCGTGCTGCGGGGAGCGCTGCTGGCGGCCCTCGACCAGGCCAGGGAGCAGGTGTTCTCCGAAACGGTCTGACGCGTCCGATACGGTCTGACGCTATGGATGGCGTGGTTCTGATCTCCGATCCCCGGGTGGCGCGAGTTCCGGTCGAGGAGTGCGGGGAAGGGTTGAGCGACGTCCGGGGGCGGCTGCGGGTGGACGACCGGCTGGCCGATTCCGCGGGGGCGTACGCGTTGTTGCGGGAGAGTCTGGTGACCCGGCTGGAGGCGGCGGACGCGTCGCTGCCGCCGGGTTACCACATCGTGGTCGTGGAAGGGTACCGGCCGGCGGCGTTGCAGCGGGCGTACTTCTCCGAGTACCTCAACGACCTTCGGGCGAAATTTCCGGAAAAGTCGGCAGATGAGTTATTTGTAGCGGCGAGCCGGTACGTGTCGCCCATCGAGGTGGCCCCGCACACCGCGGGCGCGGCCGTCGACCTGACGCTCTGCGACGACGCCGGCGTCGAGTACGACATGGGCACCCACGTCAACGCCAACCCCGAGGAGAGCGCGGGCGCGTGCTACACGGCCGCGCCCGGCATCTCCGCGGACGCGCGGCAGAACCGCAAGGTCCTGATCGCCGCGCTGGAGGGGGCCGGCCTGGTCAACTACCCGACCGAGTGGTGGCACTGGTCGTACGGGGACCGGTACTGGGCGATGGTCCGGCGGGCCCCGGCCGCCCTCTACGGGCCGATCGAGTCGCCCCGGCCCGCCTGACGACGGCGCAGCCGCCCGGCCGGGTCCGCGGTCACCAGGTGGCCCGCGTGCGCGGTCAGGGCGATCGCGCCGGGCGCGTGGGCGAACGCGGTCCAGGCGGGTTCGCGGTCGGTGAAGGGCAGGCAGGCGTGGATGCGGCCGCCGGCGTCCAGGGCGTACAGGCGGCCGTTCATGCCGCTCATCGCGATCGCCCCGGCGCTGGAGCCGATCTCCCGCCACGCGGCCGTCGCGGGAGTCACGGCTTCGGCGAACGGGAGCGCCCACAGGCGGCCTGCGGTCGTCGCGGCGAAGAACGTGCCGTCGGAGACGGCCATCGCGATCGTGCCCGCCGGCGTGGTGGCCACGTCCGCCCAGTGGCTCGTGCGGGTGCGCAGCGTGCCCCCGGGGGTGACGCCGTACAGATTGGTGCCCAGTCCGGCGACGGCCTCGCGCGGGGAGTCCAGGCACATCACGTCGCCGGCCCAGCCGAGCGGCTGCCAGGGCAGGTTCTGGGCGCACAGTTCGCGGTGGACGAGGACGCCGTCGGCGGTCACGCCGTACAGGACGGAACCGGCGGCGGCCAGCGCGCGGATGTCGGCGGCGGGCCCGATCACCTCCCAGCCCGGTACGGCCGGCCGCGACAGCCGGTCGAGCACGTTCCGGGTGATCCGCTCCACGACCGGGTCGTGGATCGTGTTGCCCCAGTTCACCGTGGCGGCGTTGAAGACCGTGCCGAGCCCGCTGGTGAACACGCCCATGGTGGCCCAGCCGCCCTGCCCGCCGGCGCTCCAGTGGCGCAGGTCGGCCGTGGCCAGCACCACGAACGACGGCGGCGTGCCGTCCCGGCAGGTCGCCCTCGGCACGCCCAGGACCTCGCTGAACTCGGCCGCGTCGGTCTCGTAGCCGAGCGAGCCCTGGCCGAACTTGTCGCCGTCGGTGAGGCCCGTCCCGGCGAACACCCAGTGGTCGGCGAAACGCGCCGTGTACGACTCCTCCCGCATCAGCCGCATGTGCGGCCCCCAGGTGCCCGCGCCCGCCCGGAAGCTCGTCCCGGTCAGCGTGTTTTCGGGGCGCAGCACCGGCGCGTTGGACCATTCGACCGTGGTCAGCCGGGGGTCCTCCACCGGGTCGGTGGCGGCGTCGCGGTAGCAGACCATCTCCCGGCCCTCCAGCCTGATCTGCCACCAGCAGGTGTTGCCGGACAGGAAGGCGATGTTGCCGCCGCGCCGGACGTACTCCTCGCAGGCGTCGCGCATGTCCGCGGTCCAGTACTCGTCGTGGCCGTTGACGACCAGCAGCCGGTACCGGGACAGCAGATCGAGTGTGAGGTCGAAGCCGGAGCAGTAATCGACGTGGTAACCGGCCGGGGCGAGCCACCGCAGCAGCCCGTCCTCCCAGCGTTCCGGCGGCGGCCCGCCGCCCGGCCGGTCGAACGTGACGCGCGCGGCGCGGTCGGGCTGCTCGGTCCAGTAGATGCTCTCCCCGGGCACCCCGCCCCGGTTGTACGCCTGCCACGTCGCGAACGGGATCGACACCAGGATGGGCGCCACCGGCTCGGCCGGCCGGACCACGAAGTACACCTCGTCGTCCTGCTCCCGTGGCGCGCCCGGCAGCTCGCCGGTGGCACGCGGCACCAGGACGTCCGGCTCCGGCTCCCCCTCGGTGAAGCGCGCGCGGTAGAGCGAACTCGGCCAGTCCGGCGGAACGTCCAGGACCCACGAGGGCCCCTCGACCCGCGCGGTCAGCATCAGCCGGTCATCGGTCGCGTCGTGTACGGCCACCCCGGCCCGGCCGCCGAACCGGAACTCCAGCGGCTCGCCCTGCACCACCGAGAGCGCCGTCGCGTACGCCGCGATCACCGCAGCGCCGCCTCGACCAGCAGATCCTCCAGACCGCGCAGGAACTCCTCCATCTCCCGCCGGGACAGCCAGCGGGTGTCCGCGGTCACCGAGACGTCCATCGTCCCGCTCAGATGCACGCAGAACCGGCAGTTCAGCTGCTCCTGGCTCATCGGCCAGGTCAGCGACGTCTCCGCCAGCGCCCGCCGGATCAGCACGTCGTCCCGGTAGACCGCGTGGTCGGCGAAGCGCATGTCGTTGAAGCAGCAGTACGGATGCACCGGCATCCCCCGGTCCCGCGCCACCTCGTCCAGCACCCGGGTACGGTCGGCCGGATCGTGGTAGGCGCTGCGATAGGCCCGCAGCGCCGCCGGCCGGGCCAGCCCCAGCAGTTCGCCGAACCTGACCTTCCCCACGTCCGCCCTCACGTCCAGCGTGAACAGCCCCTCCTGCGACATCGTGCTGACCGCCCCCCGGGTGTCCGCCCTGAACCGGTTGCTCACGATCGGCAGCATCGCCACCGTCTCGTGGCCCGTCGTCCGCGCCACCATCGCGGTCACCGCCGTCAGCAGCACGTTCGAGGTGCTCGTGCCGTGCTTGACCGCCAGGCGCTGCGCGGCCAGGTCGATCGCCGGGGAACGCAGCGAGGCCCGCCAGATCGGCGGGCGCTCCCCGGCCCCGGACGGCACGTCGAACATGGTCTGCGGGATCCTGCGGTGCTCGCGATCCCAGTGCGCCGCCGCCTCCGCCGCCACCCGGCGGCCGTCCCTCGCCTGCTGCCAGTGGGCGATGTCCATCGGCTGCGGCGGGCGGGATCCGCGCGGCTCCCCGCGGAGCAGGAGCAGGCGCAGATCCCTGACGGCCTCTTCGGCGCCGAGGCCGTCCGCCGCGAGATGGCAGAACACCATCACGATGTGGGTGACGTCCGCCCCGGAGGTCACCAGGCCGACCCGCAGCGGCCACTCCCGCGCGTAGTCGAACGCGGGCGCGGTCAGCTCGGCCAGCAGCACGTCGGGATCGTCCCCGACCGCCACCGGCAACTCACCGCAGGTCCGTACGCGCTGGCGGCCGTCCACCACCAGGGTGCGCAGCGACTCGTGCCGTTCCACCAGCCGGGCCAGGGCCCAGCGGGCGCCGTCCACGGAGGCGGGGCGGGCGCCGAGCCGTACGACGCGGCCGAAGTTGAAGTAGTGGTCGTCCGGTGCGGTCCGCTCGATGGCCTCCCAGATGGCGCGCTGGCCCCAGGTGAGCGGCGCGTCGCCCGACCGTTCCCCCGCGAACGCTATGGTCCCGATGGTCCCGGTGGCCGTCATCGAGCGGCCAGCCAGTCCGCCAGCCCTCCGACGCTGTCCAGGAACGACACGTCTCCGCCGAGGTCGATCTCCACCTCGAACTCGCGCTCGATCGCGTCGATCAGCCGCATCTGGGCGAGCGAGGTCACCCCCAGGTAGGACAGCGGCACCGACGCGGCGAGCACCTCGGCCGGGGTCAGCTGCCCGTCACACGACTCCGACACGAGCTCCGCCAGTCTCTGCTTCATAGCGCACCTTCCGTTCCAGGCCCACGAGATCGTCTGGGGTGGCGTCGGGCACCTCGTCGTCGAAGCGCGCGAGCGTGCGGGTGGCCATCGCGCCCGCCGCGACGACCGCGATGAACGCGCCGAAGACCAGGTACATGACGCCGATGTCGCCGAGCAGCCGGGTGCCGAGCGGGGCGACGACGCCGACGCCGATCGGGATCGTGGACCACGCCACCATCTGGTTGAGCGCGAACACCCGGCCGTGGAAACGCTGCGGCACCTTGGTCTGGATGATGGTCGCGTAGACGCCGTTGACCAGGGCGAGCCCGAAGGAGACGCCGAACGCGCCGAGCCCGATCAGCGGCAGCGCCTCGCTCGCGCCGACCACCAGGCAGGAGGCGGCGATGAGCAGCGTGGCCAGCAGCATGCCGCGCATGCGGCGCCGGGCCGGGCCGCCCCACAGGCCCATGGTCAGGCCGCCCGCCACCGCGCCCGCCCCCGCCGTCAGGGCGATCGCGCCCGCGTCGGCGAGCGTGCCGAAGGAGAGCACGAGCGGGGAGTACATCAGGAAGACCGGGGACAGGCCGAGCGAGAGCAGCGCGAAGAAGACCACCATGGCGCGGAACGCGCGGTCGCCGATCGACAGGCGGAACCCTTCGGCGATCTCGCGCAGCACCGGCTCCCTGCGGCGATGCGCCATCGTGGCGGGGAAGGCGACCACGGCGAGCACGGCCAGCGTGGCGAGGTGGCCGGCCACGTCCAGGATGAGGATGCCCTTCAGGCCCACCGTCGACAGCAGGCCGACCGCGGCCAGGGGCGCGATGAACTGGGCGACGCCGAGGGTCATCTGGGCGACGCCGTTCGCATGGCCGAGGTAGCGCTTGGGCACCAGCTGCGGCACGGCCGAGGTGAAGGCCAGGCGCTGGCAGGTGAGGGCGACGGAGAGGCAGGGGAGCAGGACGTACAGGTGCCAGACCTGGAAGGCGGCGGTCCAGATGAGCACGGCGGTGGCGGCCTGGACGGCGAGCGCGGCCGCGTTTCCGGCGATCATGACGGTGCGGCGGCTGGAGCGGTCGACGAGGGCGCCGGCGAGGGGGGCGACGAGGATGCCGGGGATGACGGCGAGGACTTGCAGGATGGCCAGCTGGGTCATCGACCGGTTCTGGAGGTAGACCCAGAGAGGAAGCGCGAACTCGGTCAGGGTGGACCCGACCAGGCAGATCATCTGGCCCGAGGCGACGGCGAGGAAGCGGCGCACGGTCGGCTCCGGGCCGCCGCGCGTCCTCCGGCTCGCCGGGTTTCCGGCCGTCTTCGGCAGCGCGGCCGTGTCGCCGCCGCCAGATGCCGGGCCGACGCTCTCTTCGGGGCTGACCGCTTGTGCCGCTGAGACATTGTCCGGAATGCCGACGGCCACGCTGTCGCCGCTCGCCGAGTGGCCAGCTGTGCCGAGCGGGTCCCGGCCGTTCTCCTCGCCGCCAGCAGTCACTCCCGGTACCGGCCGGGTGACGATCGCGGCCAGTTCTTCGGGGCGATATTTCAGGAAATAGTGGCCGCCTTCGTCGAGGACGGCGAGGTGGGTGTCATCGGTGATGAACTCCCATTCGCGGTAGCGCTCCTCGTAGTAGTCGGTGGCGGGGTCGTACTCGCCGACGACGGAGGTGATCGGGGCGGAGAGCTTGGCCGTGCCGGAGTCCATGAGGGCGGTGAAGTAGTCCTCGGCCGCGCGGGCGTCGTGGCGCATGTTGCGGATGACGAACGTCTTCTGCTCGTCGTCGAGGCCGGAGAGGTCGGCGCCGAGGGCGGTCAGCCAGTTGATCTGCCCTCGGTCGCTGCGCAGGCGTTCGAGACGGGCGAGCTTGGCCCAGCGGCCCATCAACCCCTTGGTCGGGCGCGCGAACGGGAAGATCCCGCCCAGGTAGATGGCGTCGATCGCCCGGCCTTGAGCCTCCAGCCGGCGGGCGATCTCGATGGTGAGCGCGCCGCCGACGCCGCAGTGGCCGTACAGGGTGAGCCGTCCCTGGACGGTCGCGATGATCTCGTCGGCGCAGCGCGCGGCCACCTCCGCCAGCGGCTGCGGCTCCTCGGCCAGCCCAAGATCATGCCCGGGTACGGCTACCGAATACAGCCCCCACCCCTCCGGCAACGCGTCGGCCAGCGGCTGATACACCACGGCACTGCCGCCCCCGTACGGCACACACACCAAGTTCCGCGTGCCCGACCGGCCGTCCGGTCCCTGCGCGACCGGTCCCCTTGCGCCCGGTTTCGTCAGCCGGTACAGCAACCCTCGCACGACCGTGGCCGCTCTGGCCACGCCGGCCAGTTCGCGGACCGTCGGATGCTGGAACAGGTCCATCAATCCCACCGGACTGCTGCCCTCGGGCAGCTCCCGGCGGAGCCGGGCGATGATCCTCGCCGCGAGGAGCGAATGCCCGCCCAGGTCGAAGAAGTCGTCCAGCACGCCCACCCGCCGGAGCCCCAGCGCCTCGCACCAGGCCGCCGCGACGATCTCCTCGATCGCGTCGGCGGGCGGCTCGAACGGCACGTCCTGGTCGGGCCGCGTGTCCTCGGGCGCAGGAAGCGCGGCGCGGTCCACCTTGCCGTGGCCCTTCAGCGGAAGGTCGGCAAGCCAGACATAGCGGGTCGGGACCATGTACTCCGGCAGCCTGCCCGCCAGCTCCCGGCGCAACTCACCCACGCTCGGGCGCTGCACGTCGGGAGCCGCGACCAGGTAGGCGACCAGCTCGCCGTCGCGTGCGTCCACGACGCCATGGGCGATGGCCGGAAGATGGCGCAGATGCTCGTCGATCTCCCCGAGCTCCACCCGGTACCCGCGAATCTTCACCTGAAGATCGCGACGCCCGAGAAACTCCAGATCTCCGGTGGGCAGCCATCGAGCGAGGTCCCCTGTGCGATAAATCCGCCCGTACGGGGATTCGACGAACTTCTCGGCGGTCAGGTCCGGACGCCCGAGATATCCCCGCGCCAGCCGATCGCCCCCGATGCACAGCTCACCCGCCACCCCGACCGGCACCGGCTTCCCGAGCCGGTCCAGCACGAACAGCTCCGCGTGCCCCAACGGCCGCCCGATCGGCGTGATCGGCCCCGCCGGCTCCACCTCCGCCGAGACCCGGTACGTGGCGACGCCCACCGTGGCCTCGGTCGGCCCGTAATGGTTGACCACCTGCCCGTACCCGGCCAGCGTCCGCGTCCACTCCCAGCTCGACCCCTCGCCGCCGAGGATCAGCAGCCGCCGCGGCAGCAGGCTCCGCACGTCCGCGTCGGCGGCGAGCGCCGCCAGGTGAGACGGCGTCATCTTCAGGTAGTCGATCCCGCCCATGTGCCCGGCCAGCTCAGCCCCGGAGATCTTCGACGGCAGCAGCCGCAGCGTCCCGCCGGTCATCAGCGACAGGTAGAACACCGTCATGCCGAAGTCGAACGCGAGCGACTGCAACAGCGCGAAACTCGCGCCCTCCCCGACGTCGAACCGCTCCCGCACGTCGGCCAGATAGTTCAGCACCTGCCGATGCTGAACAGCGACCCCTTTCGGCCTCCCGGTCGACCCCGACGTGTAGATCACATACGCGAGGCTGTCCGCCGTCGCCTCTCCGCTTACCGGTTCGCCGGGGAACGTCTCCTCGGCGTCGCCGGGATCGGCTGGCGGGTTGGACTTTCCGGGTCTGTTCAGCCTGGTCTCCTCGCCGTCGCGGGGACCAGCTCCGTGCGCGGATCGGCGGGGCGTGACTTCTCCGGACCGGTCGGGGTCGCCTTGAGCGGCATTACCCGGCCGCGTTTCAATGGCGGGGCTCAGCGGAGCCGGGCCGGAATCCGTGATCACGACCAGGGCGCCCGAGTCCGCCAGCATGTACGCGCGGCGCTCTTCCGGTTGGTCCGGGTCGAGCGGGACGTAGGCGCCGCCCGCTTTCATGACGGCGACGATGGACACCGCGATCTCGACCGACTGCTCCTGGCAGATCGCCACCCGCACGTCCGGTCCGACCCCGAGGGCGCGCAACCGTGCGGCCAGGGCGTCCGCGCGTGTGTTCAGGTCAGCGTAGGTGAGGGAGGCGTCGCCGTACCGGATGGCGGTGGTCTTCGGGACGCGGCGGGCGGTCGTTTCGACGAGTTCGGCCAGGGTTCGCGCCGGGACGGGGGGCGGAGGCGACGCCGGTCGACTCCACGTGAGCAGGAGGTCGGTTTCGTCCTGGGTGAGCAGGTCGAGTTCGGAGACGGGCCGGTCGGGGTCGGCGACGATCGATCGCAGCAGGGTTTCGAAGTTGGCGGCGAATCGTTCGACGGTCTCGCGGTCGAACAGGTCGGCGCTGTAGACGAAGAACGCCTCGCCGCTCGGGCTGATCTCCAGCGAGAGGTCGAACTTCGCCTGGTGGAAGCCGGGATCGTAGGGCTCGGCCGTGATCCCGGGGAGGGCGAGCCCGGCGTTGCGCTCGTTCCGGAAGCTGAACTGGGTCTGGAAGACCGGGGTGCGGCTGAGGTCGCGGGCGACGCCGAGTTCGGTGACCAGCTGGTCGAACGGGGTGTCGGCGTGCACGAACGCGTCGATCGCGGTGCGCCGGGTTCTTCTGAGCAGGTCGCGGAAGGACGGATCACCGGCGAGATCGGCCCGGAGCACGACCGTGTTGAGGAAGAAGCCGATGAGCTTCTCGACGTCCTCGTTGTCGCGTGCCGAGACGGGCGTACCGACGCAGAAGTCCTCCGCGCCCGTGTAGCGCGACAGCTGCGTCTGGAAGGCGGCCAGCAGCAGCATGAACAGCGTCACCCGTTCGCGCCTCGCGAGCAGGCCGGCCTCCGCGACCAGCTCCGCGGGAAGCCGCCGCGCGACACAGTCCCCCTTCGAGGTACGGACCCTCGGGCGCGGCCGATCCGCCGGAAGATCGAGCGTCGCCGCCCCCGCCAGCCGCTCCCGCCAGTACGACGTGTCGGCCGGCTGATCCTGCCGCCGCCTGGCGTGCTCGGCGTACTGAAGAGGAAGCACGGGAAGCTCGCCACCCGCGTAGAGCGTGGAGATCTCCTCGAAGAGCAGCCCCAGCGACCAGCCGTCCCCGGCGATGTGGTGCAGGACGATGACCAGGACGTGCTCCTCCGGCCCGGCCGCGATGAGCGCGGCCCGCAGAACCGGTCCGGTCGCGAGGTCGAAGGGCAGGTTGGTGAGCTCGCCCACCATCGCCCGCGCGTGCTCCGGCGTCGGGGCGCTCAGCCGTTCGAGCGCGGGCACGGTCTCGCCGACGACCTGGAAGGGCCGCCCGTCCACCGCCGGATAACGCGTACGCAGGATGTCGTGCCGCAGGACCACCGCGCGCAGCGCGCGTTCCAGGGCGTCCGTGTCGAGAGGGCCGAGCAGGCGCTCGGTCACGCAGATGTTGTAGGAGGCGTCGTCGGGGGTCAGCTCGTGCAGGAACCAGAGACGCTCCTGGCCAAGCGAGAGCGGGATCTGGCCGGACGCCGTGACGGCAAACATCTTTCCTTCATTGATCGGACGAATGCAGCACGAAGGGCCCGAGCCGCGTGGAGCTCGGCCGGTTAACTGGAAAGATTCTTTGCAATTAGGTACGGCGTCAGTCTGGCACGGCACCGCGTCCGCCACAACCCCAACAATCCCTTTGCTGGTAGGGCTTGCCGCGAGCCGTCCCCCTTGTGGCTGACATATGCCACATGCAACACTGGCCGCGTCGCTAACTGGAAAGATTGTTTTCAATAAGGGTGTTCAGGGGAACATCCTCTACGTGGGTTTGAAGACATTCATCCGATCATTAAGGATCCTTTGATGACGCTTCCGGAGCTGCTGGCGGCACGGGCCGCCGCCGATCCCGACGGCGTCGCCATGATCGTGGACGGCGTCGGAGAGCTGGCGTACCGGGACTGGGACGCGAGGGCGAACGCGGTCGCGAACAAGCTGGTCGGCCAGGGGATCGCGCCCGCCGACCGGATCGGGCTGATATTTCCCGCCTCGGGGTGGATCGACTACGCGGTGGCCTTCATGGGCGTGCTCCGCGCCGGGGCGGTCGCGGTGCCGCTGTCGGACCGCCTCCCGGACGCAGAGGTCGGACAACTGGCCGTGCACTGCTCGATGGCGGCCATCCTGCGCCCCGGCGAAGAATGGGCGTCCGGTACGGACACGACCCCTCCGCCGGTGATCTCTCGGCCTGGCGATCCCGCCCAGATCCTCTACACCTCGGGCACGACCGGCACCGCCAAAGGCGTCACCGCCACCCACGCCAACCTCGCCTACGGAGTACGGCCCGAGCCCCGCCACCAGCCGTTCCGCCACTCCAAACACCTCGTCCACGCCTTCCCGATCGGAACCAACGCGGGCCAGATGATGCTGGTCAACGCCCTGTCGGCCCATCCCGCCGTGGTGACGTCCCCCCGCTTCACGCCCGGACGCTTCGCCGGATTGATCCGGAAATATCGGGCGGGGTCGGTGTTCCTGGTTCCGGCGATGGCGATCGAGCTGATCAATGCCGGGGTCGAGCCGATGGAGAGCGTGCTGCTGCTCGGATCGGCCGCCGCACCACTGCCGTCGGCGGTCGCGTCCGAGCTCACCGGGCTGTTCCCGAAGGCGATGATCACGAACTACTACACCTCCACCGAAGCGGCGCCCGCTCAGACGATCATGCTGTTCGATCCGGAGCGGCCCGGTTCGGTGGGGCGGCCGGCCGCCGGGGGAGGCGTGCGGGTCACCTCGGCGGACGGCGCACCGGTCCCGGCGGGCGAGACCGGCGAGGTGTGGATGCGGTCCCCGGCCGCGCCCCGCGCGTACCTCGGCGACCCCGCGTCCCCGGTGTTCCGGGACGGATGGGTACGCATGGGGGATCTCGGCTACCTCGACGAGGAGGGATACCTCTACCTGGTCGACCGGGAGAGCGACGTGGTCAAGTCGGGGGCGTACAAGATCTCGACTTTGAAGATCGAGGAGGCGCTGCACGCGCATCCGCTGGTGAAGGAGGCCGCCGCTTTCGGGGTGCCGCATGCCGTTCTGGGCACGTCCGTGGTGGCGGCGCTGGTGGTGCGGGACTCGGTCGCGCCGGAGGAGATGCGGGCCTTCCTGGGGGAGCGCCTGGCCGGGCACGAGATTCCCGCGCGGCTGCTGACGGTGGAGGCGCTGCCGCGCAACCGGGGCGGCAAAGTGGACAAACGTGCGCTGCGGGCGCTGGCATGAGTGCGGAGGCGTCATTCGCGCAGGTGGGGATGTGGATCACCGAGCGGATGGGGCGGGCGGGGTCGGCGTATCACATGCCCGTCCTGATCAGGATGGATGGGGCGCTGGACGCGTGTGCGCTCATTCAGGCGTGTCAGGCGGTGATCCGGCGGCATCCGGTGCTGTCCAGCGCGATCGTCGAGGACGACGACGGCCTGCCGGTGGAGGTGTGGGGCACGCATCCGGAGATCCGTGTCACGACATCTGATGATCTGGATGCTCTTGTGCTGGAGGAGACGCTTCGTCCGTTCGATGTGGAGCGAGGGCCGCTGGCGCGCTTCACCCTCGTACGGCTCGCGCCGGAGCGGCACGTCCTGGTCTTCGTGGCCCACCATCTGGTGTTCGACGGAGAGTCGAAGGATGTGTTCGTCCGGGATCTGGCGGCCTTCTATGACGGGCGGACGTTGCCGCGGCTGACGATGCCGTACGCGGGGTTCGCGGCCGATGAGCGGGTTCGGGTGGGTGACGAGCTGGGCGCGGCGCGGGAATTCTGGCGGTCGCGGTGGCGCGAGCCGGGGGACGTGATCGTCCGGGGACTTCCCGAGCAGCGTTCTGGGCTGCCCGAGGTCGGGACGGGCGCGCCGAGGCGTGGAGCGGCCTTCGGCCGGGCGTACACGTTCCGCGCCGAACTACCCGACATTTCGGATATTTCGCGATTCGAGTTGTTTCTGGCTTGTGTGCAGGCGTTGCTGTACTCGTACGGGAACGTGGAGCCGGTGTGCGCGGTGGATGTGTCCACGCGTACTCAAGCGGTACGGGACAACATCGGGTTGTTCGTCAACGAGCTTCCCGTGGCTTCGCGGCCGTCTCCGGACATGTCCGTCGTCGATCTGGCGCGCTGGCTTCGGGGGGAGTTGCGGGAGATCTATCGGTTCCGCGCGGTGCCCGTCGCCCGTGCCGTACGGGGACTTCGGCCGCGAACGGCGCTCGCTCCCGTATCGGTGAGTTACCGGAAACGGCGGGAGGAACCCGGCTTCGCCGGTCTGCGGACCCGCGTGGACTGGGCGGTCTTCAATCACGCAGTCCGCAGCCTGCTGCACTTCCAGGCCGTCGACACCCCGGACGGCCTCTTCGTGACCATGCAATACGGCTCAGATTCCGGCTCGCCCGACGAGATCCCGGAAGTCGCTCGAATAGCGGAGGACCTTCTCACCATCATGAAAAATCCGGATAGCTCTGTGTCTCTTGACCTCCGGAGTGAAAACGACGCCACGCCCGACCTCGCCGACGCCATCCGCGAGATCTGGCAGGAAGTGCTCGGCATCGACGAGATCGGCGACGACGAGGACCTGTTCGACCTGGGCGGGCACTCCCTGACGATCACCCAGATCATCGCCCGCATGCGCAAACGCCTCGGCATCGAGGTGTCCCTCGACGTCTTCTTCGACACCCCGACCATCGCCGGCGTCGTCACCGCCGTCCGCGACTCCGAACCAGCGGTCAGCACGACGTGACCGTGCCTTCCGGCTGGCGACGATCGAGGTCGATCTAGGAATGGAGGCCGGCGGTTCATGACGGCTACCGACCTGTGCACTGATTCGACGCCGAAAGCGGGTATCGCCCGGCATGACCTGGATCTGCTCCTGCTGATCCGGCATTTCGAGCTGGCCCTGCTCGACCTGTTCGCGCGCGGCGAGCTGAACGGGACCACGCACACCTGCCTCGGCCAGGAGTACGTGCCCGTCGCTCTCGCGCCGCTGCTCCAGGCCGACGACTACGTGTTCAGCAACCATCGCGGCCACGGGCACTATCTCGCCCGATATGAGGATCCGGAAGGGCTCCTCGCCGAGATCATGGGCCGGGAGGGCGCCGTCTGCGCGGGTGTCGGGGGCAGCCAGCACATTCTTCGCGATCGGTATCTTTCCACCGGCGTACAGGGAGAGAGCCTTCCCGTCGCGGCGGGCGCGGCCCTGCACTTACGCGGCTCCGGCGCGCTGGCCTGCGTCTACATCGGCGACGGCACGTGGGGCGAAGGTTCGGTCTACGAGGCGCTCAACATGGCCGCGCTGTGGCGGCTTCCCCTCCTGGTGATCGTCGAGAACAACGGGATCGCCCAATCCACCCCGACCACCCGCCAGCTCGCCGGCACGATCCGCGACCGCGCCCACGGCTTCGGCATCCGCCACCACGGCGTCACCTCCCTCGACCTCACCGACATCCGCGCCGACCTCACCCCCCTCCTCCAGTCGGTACGCACCGACTCGCACCCCCTCGTGGTCGAATTCGTCACCCACCGCCTCGGCCCGCACAGCAAGGGCGACGACACCCGCCCGCCCGACCAGGTCCGCGCCCTGCCCGACTGGTACCGCACCGCCGAGCCCGACCCGCTCGTCTTCGCCACCGCCGACGAGGCAGCCCGCGCCCGAGTCGCGGGAATCGTCCGCGATGTCGCCGCCCGTCCGCTCTCCCGGTGGTCCCCGTGCGGGTAGGGGAGAACCTCAACGCCGCCCTGGGCGACCTGCTCGAACGCGACCCGAAGGCGTACGTGATCGGCGAAGACGTCCTCGACCCCTACGGCGGCGCCTTCAAGGTCACCCGCGGCCTGTCCACGAGGTTCCCCGACCGCGTCCTCGGCACCCCCATCAGCGAATCCGGCCTGTCCGGCCTCGCCGCCGGACTCGCCCTCTGCGGCGACACCGCCATCGTCGAGATCATGTTCAGCGATTTCGTCGCCCTCGCCTTCGACCAGATCACCAACTTCGCCGCCAAATCCGTCTCCATGTACGGCTCCCGCGTGCCGATGCGCCTCATCGTCCGCTGTCCCACCGGCGGCGGACGCGGCTACGGCCCCACCCACAGCCAGAGCCTCCAGAAGCACTTCATCGGCGTACCCGGCCTTGCGGTGTACGAGATGTCGGCGCTGCACGACAACCGCACGGTCCTGGCGTCGATGCTCGCCTCCGCGCAGCCGTGCGTCTTCTTCGAGGACAAGGTGCTGTACACGCGCCGCATGCACGACCTCGATCCCCTGTTCAGCCGCGACGCCTTGTCCGGTGGCGACGGCCTGTCGAGCGGTGACGCCATTTCTGGCGATGAAAACGTGGGCGGTGGCGAGTGTGACAAATCTGACGGTTACGGCGTTCGAGGCTTCCGTGACGTTGGGGTCGTTCGTGACGAAGTCGTTCGGGTCTTTATCGACGATCCCGCCGAGTCCGACTGTGTGATCATCGCGCCTGGCGGGGTCGCGGATCGGGCTCTGGCGGCGATGCGGCGCATGTTCGTCGAGCGTGAGGTGACCTGCTGTCTGCTCGTTCCCTCTCGCCTCTACCCGTTCGACGTCGAACCCCTGTTGTCCACGCTCCGGAACGCGAAAGCCATCGTCATCGCCGAGGAGAGCACCGCCGGCGGGACATGGGGAGCCGAGGTAGCGCACCGAATCCACCAGCACATGTGGAAGAACCTTTCCCGCCCGGTCGCCCTGGTGCATTCCGCCGACAGTGTCATCCCCACCGCCGCCCACCTGGAACAACGAGTTCTCCTCCAGGAGTCCACCATCTACGCCGCCATCCTGGAGGCCCTCCATGATTGAACTCAGAGTCCCCAAACTCAACAACAACGACGCGACCTACATCCTGGTCGAGTGGATCGTCGAAAACGGTACCCCCGTGAAGTCCGGCGACCCGATCGCGGTAATCGAAACCTCCAAAGCCGCCGAGGAGATAGCCGCGGAATCCGACGGCTACCTCTGGCAGTCCATCCCCCTCAACGCCGACTGCGCCCCAGGCCAACGACTGGCCCACCTCACCACATCACCCGAACCGCCCGAGCTTTCCATTCCCTTGGACGCCGAGCGGGCTTCGAATGAACCGCTGGCGCATGTTCCGACGTCTTACGAACCGCCCGGGGCGACGAACTCCCTGAGCAAGGCGGACGCCCATGGCCGGCCCCCAGGCACGACTTCTTCCGGAACACCCGCCGCCTTGAACACCACAACTCCTGCTGAGCCTCGGCCGCCTGACTCTGCGCAAACTGCTGCTTCGGGTTCCTCCACTCGTTACGCCGCGACTGGAGATGCTGCGGCCGCTGTGACTGGCCCGAACGCTCGCGGCGGAGTTGCCTCGCCTGTCGCTGCGGGCGGGCGCTCGCCGCTGATCACTGCTCCGGCGCAGGCGCTCCTTGATGAACTGGGGATTCCCGCCGAGCGGGTGAACTCGCTGGGGCTGAGTGTGATCAGACGTGCTGACGTCGAACGTCTGGTGGAGAGAGCGTCCGCAGCCACGTATGAGCTGCCGAGGGTGCAGCGGGCGGTGGCGAGAGCCGTACAGGTGTCGCATGCGACTATTCCGGCGGCGTACACCGTGATGGCGATGGATATGGACGGCACGCTTGAGGTCGCGGCCCGGATGACCCGGGAGGTTCGTCGTCCTGTCGGGTTGGCGGAGCTGTTCGTTCTGGCGGTGGCCCGGCTTCATGACGAGTTTCCGATGTTCTTCGCCACGCTCACGGACGACAGAACAGCGCGACTGGCCAGAAGTCCGAATGTCGGGGTCACGGTCGACACCGGCGAAGGTCTCTACGTGCCGGTGATTCACGATGCGGCGTCTCGTTCGCTCAAGGACGTCGCCACCCGGCTGATGGAATACCGCCTGGCTTCGACGACCGGTGACTTCCGCGAATCCGACCTCGCCGACGCCAACATCGCCGTCACCCTCCACCACGACGCGGACGTCTCCCTGGCGATCCCGTTCATCTTTCCCGGCCACGCCTGCGCCCTCGCCATCACAACTCCTCAGCCCGTCCTCACCCTGAACGACGGAACCCTGACCACCAAGAAGGTCGCCAACATTGGCCTCGCCTACGACCACCGCCTGATCAACGGCCGCGAAGCCGCTCTCTTTCTCCGCGCCCTCAAGAACACCATCGCCGAATTGGAGCGCCTACCAGACTGACCCGAGGCGCCGGCCGGCCGCGTCCCGGCATCACCGTTCAGGACATCGCCGTGTTCGTCCGCATGACCCTGACCACGGGCAGCCCCGAAATCCAGGCGAAGGCGGTCGAGACCCTGCTCGACGGTCTCGTACGGGCCTGATCTACCCCTCGGCTTTCTGCACCGCCAGAGCGGCTCGGATCAGCGGATAGACGCGGCGCATGTGCTCGCTGTCCCCCCGGAAGCGATGCATCGCCTGCAGGCCGACCATCAGGGTCTTGATGTCGGCCGCGTCCACATCCGGGCGTACGGTCCCCGCCTGCTGGGCCTGGGCGAGGATCTCGGCCACGGTGCCCATGAACTCCCGCTCGGCCTCGGGAAGCGCCTCCGTCAGGTCGAACCCGGTCCCGGCGAACGCCTCCGTCAGCCCCAGATCGGTCGCGCCCTGCTCGGCCAGCAGGAACAGGAACGCGTACAGCCCTTCGCCGGGGTCGGCGGCGGCCAGGGCGCGGGCCCGCTCGACGACCTGGTGCAGGCGGTCGGCCACGATCGCCTGGAACAGGGACTCCTTGGTCGGAAAGTGCCGGTACACGGTGCCGGCGCCGACGCCCGCCCGGCGGGCGATCTCGTCGATGGGGACCGCGGCGCCCTCCGCGGCGAAGGTCTCGTAGGCGACCTGCAGGACGCGTGCCCGGTTGCGGGCGGCGTCGGCGCGCAGCGGCCGGGGTCTGTCGGTCAACGGGCCTCCTGGACTAAACGGGGCGAGCGTTCCGTTATGGTACTAACCGGAACGCACGCCCCGATTCTATCTGGAGGAGCCATGACCCGATCACGCTGGAGCGCCGCCGACGTACCCGGCCAGAAGGGCAGAGTCGCCGTGATCACCGGCGCCAACACCGGAGTCGGGTTCGAGACCGCCAAGGTGCTCGCCGCGCGCGGGGCGTCGGTGGTGCTGGCCATACGGGACGCAGACAGAGGCAAACAGGCCGCGGACCGGATCACCGCCGACGTCCCCGGTGCGGACGTCAGGGTGCAACGCCTCGACCTCGCCTCGCTCACCTCGATCCGGGCCGCGGCCGGCGAACTACGCGCCGCCCACAGCCGGATCGATCTACTGATCAACAACGCCGGTGTGATGTACGTCCCGCGCCAGCTCACCGAGGACGGATTCGAGCTGCAGTTCGGCACCAACCACCTGGGACATTTCGCCTTCACCGGGCTGCTGCTCGACCTGATGGCGGACGTTCCCGGCTCCCGCGTGGTCACCGTCAGCAGCGCGGCTCACCGGCAGAGCGGTGACCTCGACTTCCACGACCTCGACTGGTCCCGCGGCGACTACAACCGCACCGCCGCGTACGGACGGTCCAAACTGGCCAACCTGATGTTCACCTACGAACTCCAGCGCAGGCTTTCCGGCAGGAATGGGACCATGGCCGTCGCCGCACATCCCGGAGGGTCCGACACCGGCGGGTCCAGGGCGTCGGTGTCACGCCAGTCCCCGCTCTTCCGGGCGGCGTTCGCCGTGGTCCGGCCGCTGCTGATCCAACCGGCCGAGATGGGGGCGCTGCCCACGCTGCGCGCCGCGACGGATCCCGCCGTCCAGGGCGGCCAGTACTACGGCCCGCACGGGCTCGCCGAGAGCCGGGGTTACCCGAAGGTGGTGAAATCGAGCGCGCGCTCCCACGACCTGGCCGCCCAGCGCCGCCTGTGGTCCGCCTCGGAGGAACTGACCGGCGTCACCTTTCCCGTATGAACCCGCTAGACCGGTGCTCCGGCGCCTCGGGTCATTCTGGTCTAAAGCACCCAACAGAATGATCCAAGACAACCGCCTCTCGCCGTTATCCGACGCCGTTAACGCAGGTGGAGCTGCTCACCGCACCGGCGCGGCGTTCTAAGTGGCGCTCTCGGGCGGAGCATGGGCGTCGACTGCGGTGCGCACAATGGGGCGCGGGCTTGAGTCTCCGGTAAGGGGAGACGCGAAGGTGGGGGCATGGACGGCGACACGCTCTACTCGATCGGTGATCTGGCCCGGCGGACCGGGCTGACGGTCAAGGCCATCCGGTTCTACTCCGACGAGGGCATCGTGCCGCCGACCGACCGCAGTCCCGCCGGCTACCGCCGCTACGACATCGACGCCGTCGCCCGCCTGGATCTCGTACGAACACTGCGCGACCTGGGGCTGGACCTTCCCACGATCCGGAAGGTCGTGAACCGGGAGATCTCGCTTCCCGAGGTCGCCGCGGCGCACGCGGAGGCACTTGAGGCGCAGATCCGGACGCTGCGCTTGCGGCGCGCGGTGCTGACAGCGGTGGCCAAGCGCGGCTCCACCCCCGAGGAGACGGATCTCATGCACAAACTGGCCAAACTCTCCGAGGACGAACGCCGACGCCTGATCGGCGACTTCCTCGACACCGCCTTCGACGGCCTGAACGACGAACTCGCGGGGATCAGGCACTCGCTGACCCCCGAACTCCCCGACAACCCCGAACCCGAGCAGGTCGAGGCATGGCTGGAACTGGCCGAACTGTCCCAGGACGCCGATTTTCGCGCCACCATGCGCCGCCTCGCGGAACACCACACGGCCGAACGCGCCCAGGGCGACAGCACACGCCTCCGCCGCCACGCCGCCGCCATCGTCCGCGACCAGGTCACCCCAGCTTTGACTACCGGCATCGCCCCGACATCACCCGAAGCCGACCCGATCGTCGCCGCAGTGACATCCCAATACGCCCACATCTACAACCAACCCGACGACCAGAACCTCCAACGCCTCCTCCTAACCACCCTGGAAACCGCCAACGACCCCCGCAGAGAGCGCTACCTCCAGCTCCTCGCAGTGATCAACAACTGGCCACCCCCAGAAACCCTGGCACCCTCTCTGACCTGGTTCACCACGGCCCTACGCGCCCGCATACCGGCATAAGAGCACCCGAGGCCGCCGTTTCTCGCCGTGATCTGTGCGAGAGCTTCTGGCGAGAGAGGTCCAGTCGCTTATCCGCGGATGCGCAACCCTCGAGGCGTGGGATGGAACCCTGCCGCTTCCAGGGCGGCGGCCAGCGGCGATGACGTGATGGCCGTGCCGTCCGCGCGTTCCACGGTCAGCTTGCCCAACGCCCCTTCCCGTACGGCGGTTGCCAGCGCGGTCACCGCAGGACGGAGATCCTCCTCGGCCCCGAACGAGAGCAACGTCTTGCCCCCACGCTCCACATAAAGGACAAGCCGCCCATCCACCATGACCACCAGCGCCCCCGCCTTGCGCCCGGGACGATGCGTGACATCCTCCGCCCGATCCGGCCAAGGCAGCGCCGCTCCGTAAGGATTGGCCGGATCAGCGGCAGCCAGCACCACCGTCCGCCGGGGCGCTCGCCCAGAGCCGTGTGCCTGAACGCCGGCCTGCCACAACGCGTCAAGCGGCGACGCCCCACGCGACAGACCCGCACCCGCATTCACGGCCTCGGCTTCGGGCGGACCCGACGGAGCCATGGACCGCATTCGATCGACCGCGCCCGGGCTGGCGAACTGCGCCCCGCCCAGACCTTCGACGAAGTAGCCGCGTCGGCATCGGCCGCTCTCCTCGAACGCCCGGAGCACCTGATACACGGCGGAGAACCCGCCCGGTAGCCGTTCGGAGGTGACCCCGCCCCTGGTCAGCACACCGTGACGTTCCAGCAGCACTTCGGCCTGGGCATGCGCCCGCTGGGTCCCGTCCCGGGCGGGTTCCGGCAACAACCACCACCGCCCGCCGACCGTCGGCGGCCCCGTACGCGTCGGCAGCACCGCCCGCCGTCGCCGCGTGGTCGCCGGCCGATGCGCGGGCCTCCCCGTCCCCAACGTCGCCCGCAGCGGCGCGAGCGTGTCCCCGGTCACCCGTCCCGACCAGACCAGGTCCCACAACGCCGCCGCCAGCGTCTGGTCATCCGGCACCGTTCCCAGGCCAGACGTCACCCGATTGGACAGATCGCGGAAGAACAGCGCCCCACCGCCCCCGAGCACGTCCAGCACGAGGTCATGCAGCGGCGTCATGCTGATCTCCGCAGGCTCCGGCAGCAGCAACGGCGCGGTGTCCGCGAAATACAGCGAGACCCACCCGTCCCCGCCGGGCAACGACCCCTGCCCGGCCCAGATCACCTCACCCGACGCCGTCAGCTCATCCAGCAGCGCAGGCGAATAACCCGGAACCCGCCCCGGCAACACCAGCGTCTCCAGCGCCGAACCCGGAACCGCCGCCCCTTGCAGCCGCTCGATGGCGTGAACCAGGGCGTCCATCGCCTGCATCGACCCCCGGCCCCCCTGGAAGAGCCCCCGCCCCTCCTGCCCGTACGCATCCGCCGGCCCTCGGCCGCCTCGACTCCCCGGCCCATACGTGTCCGTGGGCCCCCGACTGCCTTGACTTCCCGGCCCGTACGCATCCGCCGGACCTCGGCCACCTCGACTGCCCGGCCCGTACGTGTCCGTGGGCCCCCGACTGCCTTGACTTCCCGGCCCGTACGCATCCGCGAGTCCCCGGCCGCTTCGATCTTCTGACCCATAGACATCCGCGGGGCTTCGGCCTGGAAGGGCTCCACGGCCTTCCGGCCCATATGGGGGTGCTGAGCCCCGACCGGCGTCCCGGCCATCCGAGGCGTCGAACAGTTGGGCACTGATCCCATGCCATTGCGGCAGGAACGCCGCCAGGACCTCGGGCGGGACCGGCTCCACCTCCTTGCGGAGGCGGGCCAGCGATCGGCGCCGGAGGAGGCGGAGTACGCCGGAGTCGCACCATTCCTCGCCGCGTCCGCCGGGGCGGAACTCGCCGGTCACCACCCGTCCTGACGCGGCCAGCCGGCGGAGGGCGTCGTTGATCACGGCGATGCCGACGCCGAAGCGGGCGGCGGCCGTACCGGCGTCGAAGGGACCGCGGGTGCAGGCGTGCCGGGCGACGAGATCGCCTATGGGGTCGGGCCCTGACGATCGTTCCCCACGGACGGATGTGTCGGGCGGATCCAGGAACTCCAGTGGCACACCGACAGGAAGCGGCGCGCCCAGGGCGTCCCTGAGTCGCCAGGCGTCCTCGATCGCCGCCCACTGTTCCTGGCCTGCCACCCGGACGCGGATCGCCCGGCGAGTCCGTTCCAGATCGACCAGCCAGGCCGGGTCGCCTTCCCGGATCGACACGTCCTCGGTCAGCAGCGGACCGTGCGAGCGGAGCAGGTCGGCGAGATCCTCCACGTCCCGGAGCGGGCGATCCAGCCGCGCCAGCTCGCGCTCAGCCTCCGCGATCACGTCGGGGTCGAGCAGCTCGCGCAGATCCGCCTGGCCGAGCAGTTCGGCGAGCAACGACGTGTCCAGCGCCAAAGCCTGCGCACGTCGTTCGGCTAGTGGCGCGTCCCCTTCGTACATGAACGCGCCGACGTAGTTGAAGAGCAGCGACGCGGCGAACGGGGATGCCTGGCCGGTCTCGACCTCGACCACTCTGACCCGGCGCGCGGCGATGTCGCGCATCAGTTGAACCAGCCCGGGGACGTCGAACACGTCCTGCAGGCATTCGCGCATGGTCTCCAGTACGACCGGGAAACTCGCATACTTACTGGCCGCGCCGAGCAGTTGCGCCGCCCGCTGCCGCTGCTGCCACAGCGGGCTCCGTTTGCCCGGCATGCGGCGCGGCAGCAGCAGCGCCCGCCCGGCGCACTCCCGGAACCGGGACGCGAACAACGCGGACCCGCCCAGTTCCTCCACCACGATCTGCTCGATCTCGTCCGCGTCGAACGCGGCCAGGTCGGAGGGCGCGTCGTCGAGCGTGTCCGGCACCCGCAGGACGATGCCGTCGTCGGAGTGCACGGCCTGCACGTCCATCCCGTACCGCTCGCGCAGCCGCCGGCCCAAGGCAAGTGCCCATGGCGCGTGCACCCGCGCTCCGTACGGCGAGTGGATCACCACCCGCCAGTCGCCCAGCTCGTCGTGGAACCGTTCGACCAGCAGGGTGCGATCGTCGGGCACGTAGCCGGTGGCGTCCCGCTGCTCCTTCAGATACGCCAGCAGGTTCGCGCTGGCGAACGCGTCCAGCCCGGCAGCCCGTACGCGCTCGTCGGCAGGTGTGCCGCCCGCCGACAGCTCCCGGACGAAGGCGCCGATCGCGCGGCCCAGTTCCGCGGGGCGGCCGAGCGCGTCGCCATGCCAGAACGGCAGCTTCCCCGGCTGCCCGGGGGCGGGCGAGACCAGCACGCGATCGGCCGTGATCTCCTCGATCCGCCAGGAGGTCGCGCCCAGGACGAAGACGTCGCCCGCGCGGGACTCGTACACCATCTCCTCGTCGAGTTCGCCGACCCGGCTGGACTTCTCGCCGACGAGGAACACGCCGAAGAGCCCGCGGTCGGGGATCGTCCCTCCGTTGGTGACCGCCAGGCGCTGCGCTCCCGGACGGGCCTGGAGGGTGCCCGTCACCCGGTCCCACACGAGCCGGGGTCGCAGCTCGGCGAACTCCTCGCTCGGGTAGCGGCCGGCCAGCATGTCCAGCGTCGCCTCCAGCGCCGACCGCGGCAGGGTCGCGTAGGGCGCGGCGCGTTTCACCAGCTCTTCGAGCTCGTCGACGGTCCACTCGTCCACGGCGGTCATCGCCACGATCTGCTGGGCCAGCACGTCGAGTGGATTGCGCGGATACCGCATCTCCTCGATCTGGCCGCTCTTCATACGCTCGGCCACCACCGCCGTCTGCACCAGATCCCCCCGATACTTCGGGAAGATCACCCCGCGCGACACGGCTCCCACCTGGTGACCGGCCCGGCCGATCCGCTGCAGGCCGCTGGCCACACTCGGCGGCGCGGCCACACAGGCCACCAGATCGACGGCCCCCATGTCGATCCCCAGCTCAAGGCTCGACGTCGCCACCACCGCCGGGAGACGCCCGGACTTCAGCGCCTCCTCGATCTGCGACCGCTCCTCCTTGGAGACCGACCCATGGTGCGCCCGCACCACCTCGGGCACGGCCCCCTTGGACGCCCCCGCCATCGCCATCATCTCCGCCGGCGTCCGCGAGGACCCCGCCGGTCTTCCCGAAGAATCCGACAGCATCCCCGAGCCCTCGGACGACTGCGGTTGCGCCCCCGAGCCCTCTGATGACCGCGACTGTGCCGTCGAACCCTCTGGAGGGTTCGACGGCATCTCCGAAGACCCCTCAGGTTCCCCGCTGGCTCCTTTCGGCCGCCCTGCTTCCTCCCGCCCACGTCCCAGCAACTCCGCGAACCCCGTCGACCAATGCACCGGCTCCTGCCCGGCCTCACCGTCTGCCGCGCTCTCGCCACCGAAGCCGCCGGGCACGTCTGGGTCATCAGACGCTTCCAGGCCCTCAGCCGCCCGTCGACCACCGGTCTCGCCTCCTGCCGCCGAACTCCGTGTCGTGTTCGAGCCATCGGCGATGTTCCAAGAGCCCGCCAAGTCTGGATCGTCCGCTTCTGCGGTCAGGGAGGCAGGGGCGGTCCGGCGTTGCCAGGCGAGTTCGTTGAGGCGGGTGCAGAGGCGTTCGGAGAGGCGGCGGGAGTTGGCGAAGATGATCGTGGAGTGGTGGGACTCGATGAGGTCGAGGAGGTGCTCTTCGACGTGGGGCCAGATACTGCGCTGCGGAGGTTCGCCGTGGCCCTCCGGGGGCATGCCGGAGACTTCGGTCATGTCTTCGACGGGGACGATCACATCGATGTCGATGACCTTGTCGGAGGGCGGCTGCACGATCGTGGCGGGACGGGAGCCGCCGAGGAAGGCGGCCACCTCGCTGACCGGGCGGACCGTCGCCGAGAGGCCGATCCGCTGCGCGGGCCGGGGGAGCAGGGCGTCGAGACGCTCCAGGCTGAGCGCCAGGTGGGCGCCCCGCTTGGTCGGCGCCACCGCGTGCACCTCGTCGATGATCACCGTGTCGACGCCTCGCAGGGCTTCCCGGGCCTGCGAGGTCAGGATCAGGAACAGCGACTCCGGAGTGGTGATCAGAATGTCGGCCGGGTTCGCGGCGAAACGACGCCGGTCCTCGGCCGAGGTGTCCCCGGACCGGATCGCGACGGATATATCCGGCACCGGCAGCCCGAGTCGTCGGGCCGTCTGCTTGATACCGGTCAGCGGCGCCCGCAGGTTCCGTTCGACGTCGACCGCCAGCGCTTTCAGCGGCGACACATAGAGAACCCGGCAGAGCCGTTTGGGCTTGCCCCCACGCTTGGACGCGTCCTTCTTGGGGGGCGTGTCCAGAGCCACGGGGGACATCTGTTCGGCGGCGAGCCGATCGAGGGACCAGAGAAAGGCCGCCAGGGTCTTACCGGAGCCGGTGGGAGCCACGACCAGGGTGTTGTCACCACGCGCGATCGAGGTCCAGGCGCCCTCCTGAGCGGCGGTGGGCACAGCGAACGCTCCGGTGAACCATTCCCTGGTCACCGGGTCGAAGCGCGCCAACGCGCCACCGCTCATCGTTCCCCCTAACCCGCCACGATGCCGGTCTCGGTCTGCCACCCATCATGCATCCCCGCACCGACAGAATCCTGCGGCACCGATCCGTGCCCATATATCAACGCATCGCCGATTCACCCTCCTCCCGGCACGGCTTGCGACGTGCGATCACAGGAGCGGGCACAGACTCCGCGTAAGGAGGAGATTGTGGCTGTCGTGACGGATTGATCGCCCCTTTTGGGGGACAATCACCTGAACTATGGACATTGACTACGCGGCCATCGAGTCAACGCGTGAAGAAATCCGCGACCGCTACCTCAAAGAGCGGCGACCGCCGAGCAGCGCCCGGGGCCTCCACCACTTCGCCCTGCTCTCCTCCAACGTCGAACGTACCATCGAATTCTACCAGGGCCTCCTGGAGTTCCCGCTGACCGAGATCTTCGAGAACCGGGACTACAAGGGCTCCAACCACTTCTTCTTCGACATCGGGAACGGCAACCTGCTCGCCTTCTTCGACTTCCCCGGCCTGGACCTCGGGCCGTACCAGGAAGTGCTCGGCGGGCTGCACCACATCGCGATCTCCGTCGATCCCGTCAGCTGGGAACGGCTCCGGGGCAAGCTGGAAGCGGCAGGCGTACCGCATGTGCTGGAAAGCGGTGCTTCGATCTACTTCTGCGATCCCGACGGCGCCCGCCTGGAACTCCTCGCCGACCCGCTCGGCGAAATGTACGGCTCCCGCGTCCTCTGACCGGACGGACCGGGATAAACCTCAGCGACGCGAGGCCCGGCGGGTTCTGGGGACGCCCTCGCGGGGGACCGGAGCGATGGCGGCATGCCGCTCGGCGCGTTCGGCCTTCTGCGCGAGTACGGCCTGGCGAAGCTGGTGACGCAGGAGCTTCTTCCTGGCCTTGCGCGCGTGACGTACCGCAGGGGTGAGCTTGGGCATGGGGGCCTCCCAGTGCTTGCGCTTCGGCGCGTCCCCCGGGTCACGCCCGTTCCGTCGTGGATTCTTCCTATCCCAGTCCCGGCCATACTTGAACCCATGCGCCTCACTGAATTCTGGGATCGGATGAACACCCACTTCGGCGAGGGGTACGCGGAGTCGTGGGCCCGTGACTACGTCATCGCCGACCTGGGCAGCCGTACGGTGGAGCAGGCCCTGGCCGACGGCGTGGGCGCCAAGCAGGTCTGGCGAGCCGTGTGCCAGACCGTCGACGTGGACACGCGCCTGCGCTGAGCCCCGCCCTGGCCCCGCCTGGTTCAGGATTCGGCCAGGAGTTTCTTGACCGAGTCCGCGGTGAGGTCGAGGTCCTCCGCGCTCTCCTGCCCGTCCGGCGACCAGAGGAAGAGCCAGCCGTCCTTCGCGGGCGTGGCGAAGACGATCGTCTGCCTGCCCGTGTGCGGATGCCAGACCCACAGGACGGGATCGTCGCCCCCGAGCATGCGGCTCACGAGCCCGCGCTCCGGTAACTGCTCGGCCAGCGCCTCCAGATGGGTACGGCGTTGCCGGGCGTACGCGCTAGTGCTCGCCACGTCGCCACCTAGGGGTTCGCAGTCCTCGGCCGCGCGAACGGCCCGTTTCTTCAAGGATCGCTGCAGGTCAGTGACGTGGCAACAGCTCGGAGAGAATGCCCGGGAATGTGACTCTGAGGTTGGGGTGGCGAGCGGCGTTCCCGGGTGCGTACGCGGCCCTCGGGGGAAAGTATCCACCGGTTCCGGGTGAGATCGAACAGTCGTTCGGCTATATTTGACCTGCCGCCTTGGTACGTCGCCTCTACTGTGAGGCTCCGGAAAATGTCGGCGGCACCCCGTAGCTTTCCGGTGACCGAGAAAACCACGACCCTCACAGGGGGCACCCCAATGGCAATCAACGACCGCGAGAAGGCCCTTGAGACCGCCCTCGCCCAGATCGAGCGACAGTTCGGCAAGGGTTCCGTCATGCGCCTCGGCGATGATGCCCGTGCCCCCATCGAAGTGATCCCGACCGGAGCGATCGCGCTTGACGTCGCGCTCGGCATCGGCGGCTTCCCCCGCGGCCGGATCGTCGAGGTCTACGGCCCGGAATCCTCCGGTAAGACCACGGTCGCGCTGCACGCGGTGGCCAACGCCCAGCGCCAGGGCGGCATCGCCGCCTTCATCGACGCGGAGCACGCGCTCGACCCCGAATACGCCAAGAAGCTCGGCGTCGACGTGGACGCGCTGCTGGTCTCCCAGCCGGACACCGGCGAGCAGGCGCTGGAGATCGCCGACATGCTGATCCGCTCCGGCGCGGTGGACATCATCGTCATCGACTCGGTGGCCGCCCTGGTCCCCAAGGCCGAAATCGAGGGCGAGATGGGCGACAGCCACGTCGGCCTCCAGGCCCGCCTGATGTCCCAGGCCCTGCGCAAGGTCGCCGGCGCCCTCAACAACACCGGCACCACCGCGATCTTCATCAACCAGCTCCGCGAGAAGATCGGCGTGATGTTCGGCTGCTTCTCGTATGGCACTCGGGTGACGCTTGCCGACGGTACCCAGGAGAAGATCGGCAAGATCGTCAACCAGCGACTGGACGTCGAAGTCCTCTCCTACGATCCGGAGACCGACCGGGTGGTGCCGCGCCGCATCGCGAACTGGTTCGACAACGGCAACGCGGAGCGTTTCCTGCAGTTCACCGTCGCCAAGTCGGGTGGTAATGGCAAGGCGCAGTTCGCGGCCACGGAGAACCACCTGGTCCGCACCCCCGGCGGCTGGGCCGAAGCCGGTGAGCTCATCGCCGGTGACCGTGTCATGATCTCGGAAACCCATCGGCTCAGCGACTCGCAGTGGCAGGTGATCCTCGGTTCGGTCATGGGCGACGGCAATCTTTCGCCCAACCGCCGGGGGCGGTCCGGCGTTCGCTTCCGGATGGGCCATGGGGCCGAGCAGGAGGCGTATCTCGGCTGGAAATGCGCCTTGCTGGGCAACATCGGCCATTCCAGGAGCACTAACGCCAAGGGTGCGGTGTTCGCCGACTTCACACCGCTGCCCGAACTAGACGAGCTTCGCCAGGTGGTCTACTTCGGTGATGGCAAGAAGCACCTGACGTGGGATTTCCTCAAGGCGCTCAGCCCGCTCGCCCTCGCTGTCTGGTACATGGACGATGGCGGGTTCACGGTTCGCTCCAAGGGCCTCCAGACGCGCACTGAAGGCGGTTCCGGGCGGATCGAGATCTGTGTCGAGGCCATGAGCGAGGGATCGCGGGATCGGCTGGTGGACTACCTGCGCGACACTCACGGGCTCGACGTCAAGCTCCGGCACGCGGGCACACGCCAGATCGCGGTACTGCAGTTCAGCACCGAGTCGTCGGCGAAGTTCCAGGAGTTGGTCGCCCCCTACGTACACCCGTCGATGGCTCACAAGCTGCTGCCCCGCTTCCAGGACCGTTTCGCGGCCGAGCCGCAGTTCGCCGAGCCCGAGAACCGGCTGGTTCCGGCCGCGATCCTCGATGTGCACATCAAGCCCAGGACGCGTTCGATGAAGAAGTTCGACCTTGAGGTCGAAGGTACGCACAACTACTTCGTCGACGGAGTCATGGTGCACAACAGCCCCGAGACCACGACGGGCGGTAAGGCGCTGAAGTTCTACGCCTCGGTGCGCCTTGACGTGCGCCGGATCGAGACCCTGAAGGACGGCACCGAGCCGGTCGGCAACCGCACGCGAGTGAAGATCGTCAAGAACAAGATGGCCCCGCCCTTCCGCGTGGCCGACTTCGACATTCTGTACGGCTTCGGCATCTCCCGCGAGGGCGGCCTGATCGACATGGGTGTCGAGCACGGCTTCGTGCGCAAGGCGGGCGCCTGGTACACGTACGAGGGGGACCAGCTGGGTCAGGGCAAGGAGAACGCCCGCAACTTCCTCAAGAACAACCCCGACATCGCCAACGAGATCGAGAAGAAGATCAAGGAGAAGCTCGGGGTCGGACCCCGCATCGACGCGCCCCCGGCCGCCGCTGCCCCCGCTCCTGCTCCCGCGACCGCCGCCACCGGCCGCACCAAGTCGGCCACCCCCAAGCCCGGCGACGTCTAGACCCTCCCTCCCCCTCCGGCTCCGCTGGTCCCCACCGACCTCCTGGGCCGGAGGGGACCCTCCCATCCGGTCCGGCAGGTTCCCACCAACCTTCCGGACCGGATGGAGGGCTCTCCCTTCGGTCCAACTGGTTCCCGCCGACCGTGCGGCGCGGTCCCACTGCCCGTCGTGCCGGGCGACCACCAGCACGTGTGGGTTCGTGCAGGTGCACGCCGAGGCGTCGGGCCTCGTTGTGCGGTCTGTCCAGCTGCGGCCGGATGGACCGGGAGGGGAACTCTCCCTTCGGCTGGTTCCCGCCGACCGCGTGGCGCGGTCCTGCTGCCCACACGTGCTGGGCGACCGCCAGCACGTGTGGTTCGTGCAGGTGCATGCCGAGGTGGGCGGTGGGCGCGCCAGTCGTTGCTTTATCGGCGCTTCGTCGGGTGCCGGGCGGGCGAACGCCGGAGTGGGGTTGAGGGTTTCAAACGCAGTCTCTGTTGGGCCTGCGTTGTGGTTACGGTGTTGCGGATGTCGTCGCTCGGGTGTTGGATTCGGGAATCCTGTGCTTGGGGGCATGCGTTCGGCTTGGGTCGACGGGGGATCTTGCGAGGATGGTGGTCGTTCTGTCGATCCCGTTCGAACGCTGAAATTGATATTGGCTAAAGCTGGTCCGGAGAGTGCTCATGGATACGACCGATCCTCAGAACACGGAGTCGGGTGTGTCCGAGCTGGGCGGACAGGGTGCGGCCCCGGTTGAATTCGGTGGCTGGCCGTCGGGGCCCGGTGGGTCCGCACCTCTGCGGAACGTAGCGTTCGATCTTGATGCGTATGTTCGGCGTGCTCAGCTTGGGACCTGCTTCGTGTGTGCCGTCGTCGATGATCAGCCTGGTTATGACCTTGAGCAGGTCGTGTATGAGGATGCGCGGCATATCGCCTTCTTGGATCGGCATCCGACGATGCCCGGCAAGGTCTTGGTCGCCCCCAAGGCGCATATCGAGCACGTGGTGCGTGATCTGGATGAGGACGCCTATCTCCAGTTGATGTCGGTTGTTCGTCGGGTCGCGCTTGCCGTGGAGCAGGTTGTTTCGTCCGAGCGCACCTACCTGTTATCGCTGGGCAGTCAGCAGGGCAATTCGCATCTTCACTGGCATATCGCGGCCTTGCCGCCGGATATCCCTTATGAGCAGCAGCAGTATCACGCGTTGATGACCGAGAACGGTGTCATCCCGTGGACGATCAACGACGCGACCAACCTGGCCAGACGGCTCCGGACCGCTCTGGCCGAGTGACGGTTCCGCTGGTTGAGGGACGCGCTCCAGGTGCTTTGGTTCGAGGAACGGTAGGTCAGGACTATGGATTCAGATGGGGAGACTCACGCCGGAGGCCACGCCTGGGAAGACGCCGACGGATCCGGCCGACAGGTTCCGCGCGCCAGAGGGCGCTCCGGTCGCCGATCCAGACAGTCCGCAGGAGATGAGGGCGGACAGGGCGCCAAGTCCGAGGACAGCGCGGACGACTGGTTCTCCGAGCTTGCCAAGCCGAACGATCGGTCGTCTCCGAGCGGTTTGTTTTCTGACGCCGACTGGTCTTCCGGTCCTGGCTGGGCCCCGGAACCCGGCGAAGGGGACGGGTCGCGCGAGAGAGGTCAGGCTGAAGGGCGCAGGCGTTCCGGGCGTGCGCGTTTCGGGAGTGGCGAAGAGAGCCGTCAGGAGCGCAGCGGTCGCCGCGCGCGTTCCTCGGGAATGAACAGGCGTGGGGATGGTGGCGCGCGTGCTTCGGGATGGGGTGGGCGCGGGGGCGCTCGCGGCTCGGGATCGGGCGGGGATCGGGAAGGTCTTGGCCTGGGATCTGACGGGCTCGGTGATGACCGTGCGCATGCCTCGGGATGGGATGAGCACGGGGACAGTCATGTGCACGGCTCGGGACGGGATGAGTACGGGGACAGTCATGTGCACGGCTCGGGACGGGATGAGTACGGCGACAGTCATGCGCGGGGCTCGGGACGGGATGGGCACGGCGACAGTCATGCGCAGGGCTCGGGATGGGATGAGGGCAGGGGTGGTCGTGGGCGTGACTCGGGGGCGGGTGGGCGTGAGGGTGGTCGTGGTTCGGGGAGAGATGGGCAGGGGGATGGGCCTGAGGCTAGGGCTCGGGCGGTTTGTTTGCGGCTGTTGACGATGGCGCCTCGGACTCGGGCGCAGTTGGCGGAGGCGTTGCGTAAGCGGGAGATTCCCGATGATGTGGCCGAGGCCGTGCTGGAGAGGTTCTCGGAGGTGGGCCTGATCGATGATGAGGCGTTCGCCGCCGCCTGGGTGAGTTCGCGGCATGCGGGGCGGGGTCTGGCCCGGCGGGCGTTGGCTCAGGAGTTGCGTCATCGTGGGGTGTCTGAGGACACGGTCAAGGACGCCGTGGAGCAACTCGATCCGGACGAGGAGGTTGAGACCGCTCGGCGTTTGGTGGCGCGCAAGCTTCCTGGGACGAGGAACGCGGAGCCTCAGGCGAGGACGCGCAGGTTGGTCGGCATGCTCGCGCGCAAGGGGTACTCGCCGGCTCTGGCCTTCCGCGTCGTCCGAGAAGCCCTCGAACAGGAAAGCCTTGCTTACCCCGACAGTGACGAGGACGACTTCATCCCGCCTCAGACTGACGATCTGATCCCACCCGAGGCTTACGACGATTGATCCACCCGGAACTTTGCGACGACTGATCCCACCCGGGACTTACGACGATTGCCTCGGTCGGCTACGGACGGTCACTGAGTGTCGGCGAGGTGTCCTAATCGGGTGATGGAGGGTGGTGTGGTGTTGATGGGGTGGAGGGTTGGAAGTGGGGTGGTTGGGGGAGGTTTGGGGTGAGGTGTATGTGGTGTTAGGGGTTGGGGTTTTCGGGGGAGGGCTGTGGGTTAGGGGCTGGGGCTCCAGGGGTTGCAGGTTGTGGAGATGATCGAGGAAAAGTCGCTTGACAGAGCGTCTTTGCTTGCTCGTTACCTCTCTGACGCTTAATCTCGACCGCAGTGAGGAGTTACTCCGCGCAGCGCGGATTGCCATAACGGTGAAATACGGACCCTGACCGCTCTTGGGTGCGATATCTGCCCTGGTGACGCCAGTGTTACGCCACCAGGCGTTGCCGTGCTGTGCTTGTGACCCCTTTACCGGCTGACGCTAGGAGGGGTGGGCGCGCAATGGATATGACGATCGTGATCGTGCTGGCAGTGGCGGTGCTGCTGGCGGCGTTCGTAGCGATTGCCGCCCTCCTGGTCATGTTGCTGCGCCGTACCGCTCCCAAGGAGACCGGGCCGACCGCCGAGCAGATCGCTCAGCTCAAGGCGGAGCTGACGGAGAAGGAGCTGGAGCAGGCGCGGCGGGACGCCGACGAGATCCGGGTGAAGGCCGAGGGCGACGCCGGGGAGATCGTCCGCAAGTCTGAGGCGCTGGTGGAGAACGCGGCGTTGATGCGGCGGGAGGTCGAGGAGGAGTCGCGGATCCTCAAGAACGAGCTGAAGGAGCTGCGCGCCGATCTGGAGCGGCGGGAGAACCGCCTGGGGGAGCGGGAGCAGCGGCTCGACGAGGAGGCGCGCCGGCAGGCCGAGCGGGCCAGGAAGCTGGCGGAGACCGAGACCGAGCTGGCCGATCGGCGGGTTGAGCTTGATCAGGTTGCGGAGAAGCGGCGGCAGATCCTGGAGCGGGTCGCCGGGCTGACGGCGGAGCAGGCCAAGAACGAGCTGGTCAAGGAGATCGAGAACCAGGCCAAGCGGGAGGCGGCGCTGATCGTCCGGGAGATCGAGAGTGATGCCCGGAAGGAAGGCGAGAAGCGAGCCTGCAAGATCGTGACGCTGGCGGTTCAGCGGGTGGCGACGGAGCAGACGGCTGAGTCTGTGGTGAGTGTGCTGCATCTGCCCGGTGATGAGATGAAGGGGCGGATAATCGGGCGTGAGGGGCGGAACATCCGGGCGTTCGAGTCGACCACCGGGGTCAATCTGATCATCGATGACACGCCGGAGGCGGTGTTGTTGTCGTGTTTCGATCCCGTCCGCAGGGAGACCGCACGGTTGACCCTGGAGAAGCTGGTGCTCGACGGCCGTATTCACCCGCAGCGCATCGAGGAGGCTTACGAGCGCAGCAAGGCCGAAGTTCAAGATCTTTGTGTACGCGCGGGTGAGGATGCGCTGGTCGAACTCGGCATCACCGACATGCACCCGGAACTGGTCACCTTGCTCGGGCAGCTGCGTTATCGCACCTCGTATGGGCAGAACGTGCTGAAGCATCTGATCGAGTCCGCGCACATCGCCGGGATCATGGCGTCGGAGCTGCGGCTGGATCGGGATCTCGTCAAGCGCTGTGCCCTGCTGCACGACATCGGCAAGGCGCTCACGCACGAGGTGGAGGGCAGCCACGCCCTCATCGGCGCCGAGATCGCCCGTCGGTACGGCGAGCACGAGGACGTGGTCCACGCCATCGAGGCCCACCACAACGAGGTCGAGGTCCGCACCGTCGAGGCCGTCCTGACCCAGGCCGCCGACGCGATCAGCGGCAGTCGTCCCGGGGCCCGCCGTGAATCCCTGGAGGCGTACGTCAAGCGGCTGGAGCGCCTGGAGGAGATCGCCCAGTCCTACGAGGGCGTCGACAAGGTGTTCGCCATGCAGGCCGGCCGGGAGATCCGGGTCATGGTGCGTCCGGACAACGTGGACGACATCCAGGCCCAGGTGATCGCACGCGACGTCGCGAAGCAGGTCGAAGAGGAACTCACCTACCCGGGCCAGATCCGCATCACGGTCGTCCGCGAGTCCCGCGCCACCGAATTCGCCCGCTGAACGCGCTCATCAGACGCCAGGTTCTCGCCGCACCGGCGTCAGGAGCGGCCGTCAGTCGCTGGGATCGGGGCGGAAGAGTTGTTCGTAGAAGGCTAGTTCCGCGGCGAGGGCCGCCGTTTTCGTTTCCAGGCGGCGGAAGCCGTGGCTTTCGCCCTCGAAGGAGAGGTACGTGCAGGGGATGCCGCGGTCGGTGAGGGCGGTGGCGAAGGCTTCGGATTGGGATGGGGGGACGACGGGGTCGGCCAGGCCCTGCATGAGGAGCATGGGGCAGGAGACTTCGCCCGCGCGGGAGAGGGGTTCGCGGGAGGGGTAGAGGGATTCGGGGCCGACGAGCCATTCGACGTAGCGGGATTCGAAGTCGTGGGTGGCGGCGGCGAGGGGGGCGAGGGCGCTGATGCCGGCGATGGAGACGCCGCCGCGGAAGACGGTGGAGGAGGCGCAGGCGGCCATGACGGTCCAGCCGCCGGCGCTGGCCCCGCGTACGGCGATGCGGGCCGGATCGGCGTAGCCTTCGGCGGCCAGCCATTGGGCGGCGGCCACCGTGTCCTCGACGTCGACGACGCCCCACTGCCCGCGCAGCCGCTCCCGGTAGGCCCGCCCGTACCCGGTCGATCCGCCGTAGTTCACGTCGAGGACGCCGATGCCCCGGGTGGTGAAGAACGCCTTTTCCAGGCTCAGTTCGGTCGTCGCGTGACCGGTCGGACCTCCGTGCAGGAACACCACGTACGGCGCGGGCCCCTCCGCTGCGTAGGGCGCGTACCGGTAGGCGTGCACCCGACGCCCGAAGCTTCCAGATATCTCCACGGCGTGCGGTTCGGGCAGGTACGCGACGTCCGGAAGTTCGGCGATGTCGCGGCGGAGCCCTTCGACCCGCCCGGTCACGGTGTCGACCCGTACCACCGAGCGGGGAATGTCGGATCCGTACGCGATGCCCGCCAGGGTGGTGCCGTCGGCGCTGAGGGCGGGACGCCATCCGGTGTAGGGCACGTCGAGGTCGGTGAGCGTCCCGGTCTCCGGGTCGAGCACGCCCAGGCGCAGGTCGCCCTGCCCGTGCAGGACCGCCAGCCTGCCGTCCCCGAGCACGAGGTACGGCGCCCCGCCGAGCTCCCACAACGGCCAGGCGAACTCCTCCTCGGCCGGATACAACGCCTGCGAGGACGTCCCGAAGATCCCGATCTGGTAGAGGTTCCACCAGCCGGACCAGTCGGAGACGAGGTAGAGGTTCCGGTTGTCCCGCCACTGCGGCGCGAGCACGGACTCGCTCATGCCGCCCTTGACGGTCCACGAGCTGCCGTCCTCCAGCCGGGTGATCCGCAGTTCCGTCCCCGTCCACGGCAGCCGCGGGTGGTTCCAGCAGATGTAGGCGAGATGCTCCCCGTCCGGGGACAGCGCCGGGGAGGCGTAGAAGTCGCTGCCGGAGACCACTTCGCGGACTTCGCCGTCCAGGGTCACCGAGACGAGCGCGCGGTGGACCTTCCCGTCGTCCCCGTCGTGGTGTTCGCGGACGCACCAGATGGCCCCGCCGCCCCACAGCAGGTCGCCGTACCGGTACGAGGAGGCGGCCGTGAGGGGCCGGGGGGTGCCGCCGTGGGTCAGGTAGAGGCGCTGGTCGGCGTTGTTGACGAAAGCCACGCCCGCGCCGGGGACGACCACGTAGGAGCGCCCGCCGTACTCGTGCACGCGGGACCGGGCGTCCCAGGGCGCGCCGAGGAGTTCGCGGCGGGCGCCGCCGGCGGCGCGGTGCACGATGGTGCGGCGGCCCGCCTCGGCCGGCCGGTCCTCCTCCCACCAGACCTCGTCGCCGAGCACGGTGGGGTAGCCGAGGCGCAGCCCTGACCTGGCCACGTCGCTGGTGGAGATCGGCGTTCGCTCGGGGGGCATGACGGCATCCTGCCGGATAAGCGGGCCCGAGTGTGGCCGGTTATCCCTTTTCCAGGACGGGCGGCGACAGGTACCGGGTGGCCAGCAGCCCCAGGTAGTCGATCAGCGCCCGATGCCATGACCCGTCCTCGTACATCTGCCGCAGCGCGTCCTCGACGTCGTCCCGCAGCCCGACCGCGTTGGGCGCGACGCGGATGCCGTACCGGACCTCGGAGAGATCGCGGCCGAGTAACCGGAAGCGGCCGGGATGCTGGGCGGCCAGGCCGGCCAGAACGGGGGCGTCGGCGATGATCGCGTCGATGCTCCGGTCGGCGAGGAGCGGGCCGCAGGCGGCGGGCACGTTGGCCTCGGCCACGAAGACGTTCTGCCACGCCTCGCCGAAGCGTTTGATCAGCGGCGCGAGGTCGGCCCTGGTCCCGCAGACGTGCGCCGACCTGAGCCGCCGGAGGGTGCCGACGTCCTGCGCCCGCACCAGCAGGTCCTTGGTGGTCACCAGGTACGGCCCGGCGTAGCGCCCGCCGACCGCGCCCAGCGTGAGGTCGGCCTCCTCGGGGTCGAAGGTGTACCGGATCTGGTCATCCCGGTAGCCGAGTTCGCGCGCCACGTAGTGCGCCACGGCGATGTCGAACCCGGCCCAGCCGCCGCCGGGCAGTTTGTCCACCAGTCCCGGCTGCCCCGCGCGCACCCCGATCACGAGGCTCCCGCCACCGCATCCGGTGAGAAGGACAGCCGCCATACCCAGCAACACCACGCGCCACACTGGATCAGCATCAGATCAGGCGCGCCCTATGTGCCGCAATGACACGTCAAACCTTGTCCTGCCGACGCCCTGCCGATCTCCAGCCGGTGGCTACAGCGTCGCCGGAGCCGTCACGGAATCGGGCGGCGCGACCGGCGCCGCGGTGCTCTTGCGGCTGCGCCGGCTGCGCTTCTCCAGCCACGTCGCCACCAGGCCGACCCCCACGTTGATCAGGATGTAGATGACCGCCATCACGATCACCGCGGGGATCAGGTTGCGGAAGTTGGCGGGCAGGATGCGCGCCCCGGCGTTCAGCAGGTCCTCGTACGCGACGATGAAGCCGAGCGCGGTGTCCTTGAGTAGCACCACGAGCTGGCTGACGATGGCCGGCATCATCGCGGTGACCGCCTGCGGGAGCAGGATGAGCCGCATCGCCTGGCCCTTGCGCAGGCCGACGGCGAGCGCGGCCTCGGTCTGCCCGCGCGGCAGCGACGAGATGCCCGCCCTGACGATCTCGGCCAGCACCGAGCCGTTGTACATGACCAGGCCGAACACCACGGCGCTGAAGGAGGTGACGGTGAGGCCGAAGACGGCGCTGCCGCCGTACTGGGCGAAGAAGATCATGATGAGGAGCGGGATGGCCCGGAAGAACTCGACCACCGCGCCGGCCGGGATGCGGATCCAGCGGTGCTCGGACAGCCGGGCCATGCCGAAGACGAACCCGAACGGCACCGCGATCAGCGCCGCCGTCGCGGCCGCGCTGAGCGTGTTCCACAGGCCGGGCAGGATCAAATTGATCCAGACGTCGGCCTGGAGGAACGGCTCCCACAGCGCCGCGTCGAACTGGCCCTTCTCGGCGAACTTCCGGTAGCCGAGGTAGGCCAGCACGATTAGCGCCACGGCGAACAGCACGGTCAGCAGCAGGTTGCGCCGCCGCCCGCGGGGGCCCGGCGCGTCGTAGAGCACACTCGCTCTCGTCTGGCTCATCGGGCCACCGCCAGCCGCTTGGCCAGCCAGCCGAACAGCAGCCCGACCGGCAGGGTGAGCACCAGGAAGCCGAGCGCGAACCCGAGGAAGATCGGGACCACCGCCTCCTGATGCCGTTCGAACAGGGATTTCATGGTGAGCGAGGCCTCCGCGACGCCGATCGCGGCGGCGATGGTGGTGTTCTTGATCAGCGCGATCAGCACGCTGCCCAGCGGCGCGATCACCGCGCGGAAGGCCTGCGGGAGCACGATGTGCCGCAGGTTCTGGGTGAAGGTCAGCCCGAGCGCACGGGCGGCCTCCGCCTGCCCGATCGGGACCGTGTTGATCCCCGATCGGATGGCCTCGCAGACGAAGGCCGCCGTGTACAGCGACAGGCCGATGATGGACAGCCAGAGATAGTTGACGGACAGGCTCTCGGAGAACGAGACGTCCAGGACCAGGCCGAGCCCCAGCCCGCAGAACACGATCACCAGCGTGAGCGGCGTGTTCCGCAGCGCGTTGACGTACGCGCCGGCCACGTTGCGCAGCACACCCAGCGGGCTCACCCGCATCGCGGCCAGCACCGTGCCGAGCACCAGGGCGGCCACGGCGGTGGCCAGCGTGAGCCGTACGGTCAGCCAGAACGCGCCCAGGATGACCGGCAACTCTTCGATGAGGGCGGACACCGCCTACCTACCTCCGCGACCGGCGATCGATCAGTACCGCTCCAGCGCCGGGGGCGAGGCGAAGAACTGGCCGAACTCGCCGAAGTTGGCGTCGACGTACTTCTTCCAGGAGCCGTCTTTGAACATCTTGTCGATGGCGTTGTTGATCTTGTCGCGGGTTTCCTTGTCGTCCTTCTTCAGGCCGATGCCGTACTTCTCCTCGGAGAAGGGCTGGCCGACGAGGCGGAACTTGCCGGGCTGCTGGGCGGCGAAGCCGGCCAGGATGGTGGCGTCGGTGGAGATGGCGTCCACCTGGCTCTGGTCGAGGAGCGGCAGGCAGGCGCCGTAGCCCTGCTGCTCGGTCAGGTACTGGCCCTTCCACGGCTCGCCGAACTTCTCCACCAGCCGCGCGGGCGAGGAGGAGCCCTGCGCGCCGCAGACCTTCTTGGTGGCCAGCGAGTCGACGTTGGCGATCGCGGTGTCCCCGGCCCGGGTGAGGATGTCCTGCCCGGTGATCAGGTACGGCCCGGCGAAGGAGATGACCTCTTTCCGGGCGTCGGTGATCGAGTAGGTGGCCACCACGATGTCGACCTGGCCCTGCTGGATGAACGGCTCCCGGTTCGCGGAAACGGTCTCCTTGAACTCGATCTGGTCGTCGGTGTAGCCCAGTTCCTTCGCGATGTACTTGGCCACGTCGACGTCGAAGCCCTTCACCGAGCCGTCGGTCTGCTTCAAACCGAGGCCGGGCTGGTCGAACTTGACGCCGATCACAAACTTGTCGTCGCCACTGCAGGCGGCAAGGCTCGTGGCCAATGCCGCGGCGGCCATGAGGACGGCCCCGATTCGGCGGACTCGCATAACTGCCACCTCTTCTTCCAATTCGCTGAGCCGGGTCTCGGCTCGCGGACAAAACGGTGCGATCAAGTGCGATTCAGTGGGATCTAGCGGAGATCTAGTGTGTGAGGATCTTGCTCAGGAAGTCCCGGGCCCGGTCGGTGCCCGGGTTGGTGAAGAACTCGTCGGGCGCGGCCTGCTCGATGATCTGGCCGTCGGACATGAAGACCACCCGGTTGGCGGCCCGGCGGGCGAAGCCCATCTCGTGGGTGACCACGAGCATGGTCATGCCGTCCCGGGCCAGGGAGATCATCACGTCGAGCACCTCCTGGACCATCTCGGGGTCCAGCGCGGAGGTGGGCTCGTCGAAGAGGATCATCTTCGGGTCCATGGCCAGGGCCCGCGCGATGGCCACCCGCTGCTGCTGCCCGCCGGACAGCTGCGCGGGGTACTTGGCGGCCTGGGACGCGATGCCCACCCGCTCCAGGAGCTCCATCCCCCGGCGCTCGGCCTGGTCGCGCGCGATCTTGCGGACCTTGACCGGGCCGAGGGTGACGTTCTCCAGGATGGTCTTGTGCGCGAAGAGGTTGAACTGCTGGAACACCATGCCGACCTCGGAGCGCAGCTTCGCCAGCGCCCGGCCCTCCACCGCGAGGGACTGACCGTCGAAGGTGATGGACCCCGAGTCGATCGTCTCCAGCCGGTTGATGACCCGGCAGAGCGTGGACTTGCCCCCGCCCGACGGGCCGATCACCACGACGACCTCGCCTCTGGTGACGTCGAGGTCGATGTCCCGCAGCACGTGCAACGCGCCGAAGTGCTTGTTCACCTTCGCTAGGTTGACAAGTGAAGTCGATCTGTCGGCCTCCGTCATGGTCAACCAAAGTAAAGGGGTCTAATTACCAAGTCACTAACCGACCGGTACCGATCCCATCACGTCTTATCCCGGAATCGTCCTGGTCGGTGGCCCATGCGGGCCGGGACACGCGCCGGATTGGCTGGCCGTATGACCGATTCGTTCCGCCGTACCGTCGCCGCCGGATCTCTGGTGGCTTGGCCCGTCCTGCTCTTCCTGGCGTTCCTCACCTCGCCGCCGGGGACCGACCACATCCGGCGCTCTACCTGGCCAACCAGACGAAGGTCCAGGTCAGCGCGGTGCTCTTCCACTGGGCCACGATCGCGATGATCCCGGGCATGCTGGCCCTGGCCGGGCTGCTGCGGGAGCGCGCGCCCCGGACGGCCAACCTGGGCGCGGCCGTGGGCATGGTCGGCTCGGCCAGCGCGGTGAGCCTGTTCATGACCGACTTCTACGACCTGGCGCTCGCCAGGAACCTGCCCGCCGATCAGGCGGTGGCCGCCACCGCCGCCGCGTCGGACCTGCCCGGTTTCGTGTACGGCATCCTGCTGCCCGCCTTCCTCTCCCACGCCGGGGCGCTCATCCTCACGGTCTCGCTGGCCGCGACCCGGGTGGCGCCCTGGTGGCTCCCCGTCCTGGTGACCGTCGGGATCGCGATCCCGTTCCTCACCGCCGAACAGCCTCCCGCCGCGCAGTCCACCGGCGCCCTCTGCCAGCTCGTCGCGTACGGCTGGGCGGCGTTGCGCACCCTCAGAACCCCGCTTCCCGCGCGCGGCTGACCGCGCTCACCCGATCCCCGACCTGGAGCTTGGCGAAGATGTTCGAGACGTGGTTGCGCACCGTCTTGTGGGTCAGCCCCAGCCGCTCCGCGACCTCCGCAGATCATCCGCCAGCCGTACGGCGTGGACCGCGATGCCCATGCGCCGGGCCAGGTCGGCCAGGACGCGGCGGTCCTTCTCGCCGAGGTCGCGTTCGCCCGGGCGGGGGGCGAGGACGAGCCTGCCGACCTGCTCGTTCTGGTAGACCAGCGGGATCGCGAGACGGCCGGCGGGCACGGGGTCGTCCACGGGGTCGTCGTCGAGTTCGATCGCCGCGTACGGGAGTTTGAGGGCTTCGGCCACGGAATCGGCGGCGGTGGCCAGGACCGTGCCGGGGTCGGCGGCTTCTTCGAGGCGGCGGCCGAGGAGGTCGAGGGCGGCGTAGGGGTCGTCGCGCCTGCCGTACATGAGATTGACCGCGCGCTGGACGCGGGCGCGCAGCGGGGCGAAGACCACGGCGACCAGTCCGGCGGCGACGGAGAGGGGCAGGTCGTCGGCGGCGTGGAAGACCATGACCGCGCGCCAGCCGGGCGACGGGAGTCGTCCGGACGGGAAGTAGAGGGGATCGCGGCGACGGCGAGGTTGGCCGGGATCCAGAGCCAGGTCTGCGGCCAGGCGAAGGCCGTGGCGTGCGGGACGGCGAGGGCGACCTGGGCGCAGGCGTCCAGCAGCGCGAAGGAGAGGCCGGTGGTGGCCACGAGCAGGCCGATCACGTTCCCCGGGCGGCGCACGTTGATCAGTCCGCCGATGACGGCGCTCGCGGCCACGTAGACGAGGTGGCTCTGCTGGATCGGGCCGACGCCGTTCCGGTGGCCCAGGACGGCGGCCGCGGCGGCGAGCAGCAGGGTCGCCACGCAGACGGCCCAGGCCGCGAATCGCACCTGACCTCCCGGAATGCATGTCCAGGTCACAGGGTGTCGAGGTATTTGCCCGAGTACATGGGACAGTGTCCCGGGCGTTGTGCGGTCCCGGGAGCGCTTACGCTTGTGGGTTGAGATGACTGCCACGACTCAGGAGAGCGCCCGGACGTACGAGGTACGGACCTACGGGTGCCAGATGAACGTCCACGACTCCGAGCGCCTGTCCGGGCTGCTGGAGGACGCGGGATACGTGCGCGCCCCCGAAGGGCAGCCCGCCGACGTCGTCGTGTTCAACACCTGTGCGGTGCGCGAGAACGCCGACAACCGGCTCTACGGCAATCTGGGGCACCTGCGGCCGCGCAAGCTCAGCGACCCCGGCATGCAGATCGCGGTCGGCGGCTGCCTGGCGCAGAAGGACCAGGGCGAGATCGTCCGCCGGGCGCCGTGGGTGGACGTCGTGTTCGGCACCCACAACATCGGCTCGCTGCCGGTGCTGCTGGAGCGGGCGCGCATCGCCGAAGAGGCCCAGGTAGAGATCAAGGAATCCCTGGAGACGTTTCCCTCCACGCTGCCGACCAAGCGCGAGTCCGCGTACGCGGCGTGGGTGGCCATCTCGGTCGGGTGCAACAACACCTGCACGTTCTGCATCGTGCCCGCGCTGCGGGGCAAGGAGAAGGACCGCCGCCCCGGCGACATCCTCAGCGAGGTCCGGACCCTGGTCGACCAGGGCGTCCTGGAGATCACCCTGCTCGGGCAGAACGTCAACACCTACGGCGTCGAGTTCGGCGACCGCCTCGCCTTCGGCAAGCTGCTGCGCTCCTGCGGCACGGTGGACGGCCTCGAACGCGTGCGCTTCACCTCGCCCCACCCGGCCGCCTTCACCGACGACGTCATCGCGGCCATGGCCGAGACGCCCAACGTCATGCACCAGCTGCACATGCCGCTGCAGTCCGGGTCCGACCGGGTGCTGAAGGCGATGCGCCGCTCGTACCGGGCCGAGCGTTACCTCGGCATCATCGAGCGCGTGCGCGCCGCCATGCCGGACGCGGCCATCTCCACCGACATCATCGTCGGCTTCCCCGGCGAGACCGAGGAGGACTTCCAGGGCACCCTCGACGTGGTCCGCGCCGCCCGCTTCGCGAACGCCTTCACCTTCCAGTACTCGATCCGCCCCGGTACGCCTGCCGCCACCATGCCCGACCAGGTGCCCAAGGCGGTCGTCCAGGAGCGGTACGAGCGGCTGGTGGCCCTCCAGGAGGAGATCGCCTGGGCGGAGAACAAGCAGCAGGTCGGGAAGGTCCTCGAAGTGCTCATCGCCGAAGGCGAGGGCCGCAAGGACGGCGCGACCCACCGGCTCTCCGGGCGCGCGCCCGACAACCGGCTCGTGCACCTGGCCCCCGCCGACGCCCGCCCCGGCGACATGGTCACCGTCGAGGTGACCTACGCGGCTCCGCACCACCTGGTCGCGGACAAGGTCCTCTCCGTGCGCGCGACCCGCGCGGGCGACGCCTGGCAGGCCCGCCAGTCCCAGCCCTCGGCTCCGTCAGCGGTCAGCCTCGGCATGCCCACGATCGGCCGCCCCCCGGCGACTCCGGAACCTCTCGCCTGCTCGTAGCGCGCGGCTTACCGGGGCGGCGCGCCGGGCCGTGTTCATCGGTGGACGTCAGGTGCGGTCGTATTGCCTGTCTGCTTGATGCGCGAATGGCCCTGGATTCTCAGCCGGACCGTTCTCTTGGTGGTGGCGCTATGGGTGTAGAGGAGCGCCTTCGCCTCCTCGTCGGACAGGCGTCTGCGCGTCAGGACGGTCGGACCCGAGGCCGGAGCGTAGTCGAAGTCCACGGAGAACCACAGCCCGACCAGGGGGTCCGGATTCAGGGGCAGGTACTCCATGAATCGCATGGTGAGAGAGTGGGGATGGCTCTCGCACTTGGCGTGGAGCACCAGTCCGCGCTCAATCGCCGCGTGCCCTCGGTATTCGAGCCCGTGGCGAGGCCCGTTCGTGATCCGGGACTCGTCGTGGACACGGACCACCAGATTATGTTTCAGGCCACGCTTGATTATGACCATTCCGCGCATCAGCTGCTCTTGGCCCTTGCGGATCGTGTAATGGCATTCGTGCCATTCGCCTTCGAGCGGATGCCGTGACGTTCGGGTGGCGATGTATTTGGCCAGCAGCCACCACCAGTTTATGGTCGCGCCGAGAATGGCTCCGATTATGGTGACGACGATCCAGTTGGGTTCGCTGGAGACTAATTCTCCAAGGCTGGGCGTGCGCAGCATCCGCTTCTCCGTCGGCGAATCCAGCAGAGTGCCTCAACTGTATATCGGCGGAAGAGATCGGCATGTTCCGGTTGGAGACCGGTTCGGGCTGGTCATCGGCGCCGATGGCCAGGGCCACATCTGAGCGGCCCAAGACTCATTGCCGGGCACGTTTGCCGGTGATGGATTCGAGGACCTCGTAGCAGTAGGTGCGGCGGATGTCGTGAAAAGTGGCGCAGGGGTCGGGGAATTTTCTGGCCGGGGTGGGCTTGGTTGATCTTGGTTTTGCTGGGCGGGGAGTCGGGGGTGATATCGGGTCCGCGGGGATGCTGATCTTGGTTCTTGGGAGTGGTGGGGGTTTGAGGGTGGGTGGGTGGATTTCGGGGAGTGCGGGGGATTGAGGGCTGGGGAGGGGGTGGGATCCCAGCGTTCCGCCTGCGAGGGCGCCGAGGTTGATGAGGATTTCGGGGATTGCGGGGGGTGGGCTCGGGAGTGCCGGTGGCGGGGGTGTGGGGTCGTCCAGAGGGACTGGGCCGCCTGAGTGGGGGAGGGCGTTCTGGTGTGGGGGATGGGTGGCGGTGGGGATTTCGCGGGGGAGTAGGGGGGTGGCGGTGTCGTTGACGGTGACGGCCAGCCAGATCCCGAAACCGGCGGTGGCGATGACGGTGGTGGCGCCTGCCGTAGCCAGGAGAGTGCGGGGCCAATTGACACGCGGTGGGGAGAAGTCCGGCAATGTCGTGATTCTTTCGTGATTCCTGCGCGGCGAATTCGTTATTGGGGCTAGTGTGGTCGCTCATTCGCGCGGGCGGCGTGGATTTTCCCAACACGTCGGCAGGAGGGTTCCCGGATGCCCCAATTTGGGCGACGTACTGCTTGTTTGGCAGTGGGTCTTGTCGTAGTCGTGGGTGCGGTGGCTGCTTGTGGGGCGGATCGTGGGCGGCTGGCTGGAGATCTGAGTGTGGAATCGCCGGTGCCGGTCGATTCTTATGTGGTGCCGAAGGCGGAATGGGGCGATTCGGGCGGGGGGTCAGGCGCGCGTGGGCCGTCCGGCGGGCCTGAATCTGGCAGGTATGCGACGGGCAAGCCGGGCAAATCATCCGGTGTGCCTGAGTCGGGTGTTTTTGAGTCGGGTGTTCCTGGGTCCGGCGTCTCCGGGTCCGGTAAGTCGGAGACGCCCGGATCGGGGGAGTCCGTTGCGGTTCCTGAACGGGGTGAGTCCGGCGCGGGGAAGCGGGATTCCGGTGGTAAAGCACGGGGGTCTTCGGGTGGGGCGGTCGCCGATGCGGTGGGGTCCGAGGACAAGTCCGGGCCTCTTGGCGGAGGTGGGGTTTCGAAGCGGGTGACGACATCTCCGGGGCAGGCGCGGAGCCGTACCGATGCGGCTGTGCGGGCGTTGGAGAACGAGGCGGTCCGGTTGACGAATTCGGCGCGGCAGCGGGAAGGGTGCCGTCCGTTGCGTACGGACGAGCGGTTGCGGAAAGCCGCCAGGGCGCATTCCGCCGACATGGCCGCGCGTAACTACTTCAGCCACGATTCTCTCGATGGGCGTACGCCGTGGGATCGGATCAGGGCGGCCGGTTACGCGTACCCCGCCGCGGAGAACATCGCCCGCGGGCAGCGCACCCCCGGCGAGGTCGTCGAGGCGTGGCTCAACAGTCCGGGACATCGGGCGAACATCGTGAACTGCGACCTCAAAGCCATCGGCATCGGCATACGCCTGGGCTCGGGAGGCCCGTGGTGGACCCAGAACTTCGGGTCTCGCTGAGCCGCTTTCCTGGGGGTTGCCGGGGAATCTGATGATTCGTCAAGACTCGCGTGGGTTCGTACGGGAGGCTGGGAAGCGGAGGGCTCGCCCAGATCTTGGTGAGGCGGGGCTCGGTGGCGGTGATCACACGCCAGGCTTGTGTGGGTTTGCCCCGGTAGATGCCGTTGAGGCCATTTATGTGCATCTCTTTCGCATTCTTGGCTAGTCTGGCGGGACCCTTCGGAAGCCGTTGAGGTTCCGAGCAGCAGCCCACCCGCAGGGAGTACCCCCATGGACGGATACCCGCCAACCGAACGAAGCCGGCCCGCGCGGTCGCGCTCACGCGGCAATCCCCGCGCCATCCTGATCGGCGCCGCGATCGTGACCGCCGCCCTGGCAGGGGGCGGCGTCGTCTACGCCGTGGCCGGCAACGACACCCCCGTCACCCAACCGGCTCCGGGCCCCACCACCCCCGAGAGCGGCGAGGCCCCACTCGCCGACGACCCCGACGCGGCCCCGGACGAGTCCGCCCCCGACGAGTCCGCCGAATCCGGCGACTCCGGCGATTCGGGCGCGGACCAGGCCGAGGGCGGCCAGAACGACACGGCTCAGGGCGGCCAGGACGACACCCCCGCCCAGAGCTCGAACACCAAGAACGACAAGCCGGCCGCGGCGACGCCCAGGACGCCCGCGACCACCAAGCCGAGGCCGACCACCGCGCCCAACGACAACATCGACGAGATCGACCGGGGCTCCGGCGCCGGCGCGGTCGACCCGGGAGGCCCGGTCGGCGGCTACTGATCGCGCTCCACTCGTGTGACACCCGGTCGGGAAAGGCCATTACCGTCCAGGCTTCACACGGGATCGGACGCGTCGATGACCATGCCTGACGCAGGGTCGATGCGTGTCGTGATCTGAGCAGGTTTCGTGGGCGAAGCTTTGGGGAAGCCCACGCTTCAGATGGGCCCGTGCGGCGCGGTATTCCGCACGGGCCTTTCTCTGTGTCCGTACGGGCGACGGGTCCCGGGTTCGCGCGAAACTGTCGGTGGCGCGGCGGACAATGGGGGCATGGCTGAGACGGTTGCTTTCGGGAGCGTCCCCACCGAGGTCGGGGAGGTGCTCGCCGCGGTCACCCCGGTCGGGGTGGTGGCGGTTCACTTCCGGGACTCGGAGCGCAATCGGGAGCGGATCGCCGCACGGGTGGGGATGCCGGTCGTCGAGGACGAGCGCCGGGTAAGCGAGGTGCGGGCGGAGTTGGCGGCCTACTTCGCGGGGGACCTGCGAGAGTTCGGCGTCGAGGTCGACTGGCGGCTGATGTCGGGGAGCCGGCGGCGGGTGCTCGGGCTGCTGTACGAGTCGGTGCCGTTCGGCAAAGTGGTCACGTATGGGGATCTGGCCGCGGAGACGGGAGTTCCCGCGAGAGCCATCGGATCGATCATGGGAAGCAATCCGATTCCGGTGATCGTGCCCTGTCATCGTGTCGTGGCCGGTGATGGGCTCGGTGGCTTCAGCGGGGGTGACGGCGTGGAATCGAAGCGGTGGCTGCTGACCCACGAGGGCCACCTGCCGTTGGCCCTGTTCTGAGGACACCGACTCAACGAGCCGAATGGCCGGGTCCTCGCCGTTCTCCGGCGCCGTTCACGTAGGTCGCGGCCTCTCGCCGCACCGGCGCCAAGAGGTGGCGGTCGTTCGATCAGGGACTTGAGGGCCGATCCTTCACATTGCTCTGTGAGCCAGCGCCTGAACTGCTCCGGCTGAACCGCTCGGCTTGACGCTGTTCGGCGAGTCGGTTCTTCGTGTTCGCCTGTGCTGGGAGCCGCCCTGGTTGGAGGGCGGCTCCTGGGTTTGGTGGGGGTTGGGCGGGTGGGTCAGCCGGGTTCGCCGTCGATCTTGTCGGCGGCGCGGCGGGCGGCGTCGGCGGTTCTGTTGATCTGGTCGCGGTATTTGCCGCCGGTGGCGCGGTCGGCTCCGGCGGCGGCGCTGTCGATGCCGTCCATGACCTTGTCCTCGATCTTGTCGCGCATGCCGTTGGACCTGCCCTGCGCGGACCGGGTGTCTTCGGCGCCGTCCGCGCCCTGACGCATCTGACCCTTGGCGCCCGGTGTCGTGCTCCTGGCGTTCTGTCCCATGTCGCGGCCCATGTCCTTGGCCGTGCCCATGGCGTTCCCGCCGCTGCTCTTCGGCTGGGCACGGGTGCTCTGCAGCTTGTTCCCGGCGCCGCCGAACATCTCCCGTACCTTGTGAAAGAACGACATTTGTCCCCCGTTTGTGATTGGCGCCGCCAGGGCGCGATCAGCCGGACTTGCCGTCGATCTTGTCTGTGGCCTCCTTGGCCTTCTTGGCGGCGGCATCGACGTGCTTGTCGTACTTGCCGCCGGTCTTCTCTTTGGCGATCTTGGCCGCGTGGTCGACGCCCTTGTTGGCCGCGTCCTTGACCTTTCCGGCGTGAGCGCCGAGTTTCGCCCTGGCCTTGTCGAAGATCGACATCGTGGAATCCCCCGTTCCGCGGCGCGAAGTGGCACCGTACGACTAATTGTTACCCGGGAGCTTGGGACACTTACCGAGTGGGGCAACTACCAGTGATCGCCGTCGTGGGGCCCACGGCGGCCGGAAAGTCCGATCTGGCCGTGGAGTTGGCGCTGCGGTTCGGCGGCGAGGCCATCAACGCCGACTCGATGCAGCTTTACCGAGGAATGGACATCGGTACGGCCAAGCTGACCATCCCCGAACGAAAAGGTGTATCGCACCATTTGCTGGACATCTGGGACATTACCTACACGGCAAGCGTCGCCGAGTACCAGGAGCTGGTGCGCCCCCTGATCGAGGACCTGCGGATCAGGGACGTGGTCCCGATCCTGGTCGGCGGCTCCGGCCTGTACGTCAGGGCCGCCCTCGACGACCTGGAGTTCCCCGGCACCGACCCCGGCATCCGCGCCCGCCTCGAACGCGAACTGGCCGAATCGGGCCCGGCCCCCCTGTACGCCCGCCTGACCGAGGCCGACCCGGTCGCGGCAGCCGCGATCCTGCCCACCAACGGCCGCCGCATCGTCCGCGCCCTGGAGGTCATCGAGTTCTCCGGCCGCCCGTTCTCGGCCACCATGCCCTCCTACGACTCGGTCTACCCGAGCGTGCAGATCGGCCTGGAGGTCCCCCGCCCCGAACTCGACGAGCGCATCGAACTGCGCGTCGACCTCATGTGGGCGGCCGGGTTCGTGGACGAAGTCCGTACGCTCCGGGAGGAAGGGCTCGCGGGCGGGCTGACGGCCAGCCGGGCGCTCGGGTACGCGCAGGTGCTGCGGTTCCTCGACGGCTCCTGGTCGGAGGAGGAGGCGCGGGCCGAGACGGTCCGGGCGACCCGGAGGTTCGCGCGCCGGCAGGAGTCCTGGTTCCGCCGCGATCCGCGGGTGCGCTGGCTGCCGTACGACGCATCGGATCTTGTCGAGCGGGCCGCTAGGCTGGTCACATGCGGTTTGTGAAGGGCCATGGGACGGAGAACGACTTCGTCATCCTGCCTGATCTGGAAGGGCGGCTGGACCTGTCCGCGGCCGCGGTCGCGCGGCTGTGCGACCGGCGCGCCGGGATCGGCGGGGACGGCGTGCTGCGCGTGGTGCCCTCGAAGTTCGCGCCGGAGGCCGACGAGCAGGCCGCCCGGGCCGAGTGGTTCATGGACTACCGCAACGCCGACGGCAGCCTGGCCGAGATGTGCGGCAACGGCATCCGCGTGTTCGCCCGCTACCTCGTGGACGCGGGGCTCGCCTCCCCCGGCGAGTTCAGCGTCGCGACCCGGGACGGCGTGAAGCGGGTGCGCCTCGACATCACCGGCGACGTCACCGTGGACATGGGCCGCCCGAAGGTGTACGGCGAGAGCCGCGCCTGGGTGAACGGCCGCGAGTACCGCGGCCTCAACGTCAACGTGGGCAACCCGCACCTGGCCTGCGTCATCGACGACCCGGTCACCGAACTCGACCTGGCCGCCCAGCCGCGCTTCGACCGCGCGGTCTACCCGGACGGCGTGAACGTCGAGCTCATCAACCCGGTCGGCGACCACGCGGTCTCCATGCGCGTCTACGAGCGCGGCTCCGGCGAGACCCGCTCCTGCGGCACCGGCGCGGTGGCCACCGCCGTCGCGGCGGCGCACGCGGCGGGCGAGACGACGGGCGTCTGGAAGGTCCGCGTGCTCGGCGGCACCCTCAAGATCACCCTCGACGCCGACACGAGCTACCTCACCGGTCCGGCCACCCTGGTCGCCTCCGGCGAGTACCACGACACGGAGATCTAGACATACCGCGCCGAATCGAGGATTCAACACGGGTCTTAGACCTAAAAACCTCGAGAAATACGGCAATTGGGGGCGTATCCATCTCTTGTGGCTCCTGAGTCCGACGCGGTGGTGCGCGCGTTTGGGGCATGGTCGCTGACCTGGCAGACTGACTGCCCATGGACGTGGACATCTGGTCATGGGTCGGTGGCACCCAGCGGCAACTGCACGAAGCCGGAAACGCCGGCCTGGCGATGGCGCTGGGCGACGTGCCCGCCCAGGCGCTGGAGGGGCGGTACGGCCAGCTCGACGTCGTGGCACCGGCCGTCGCGCAGCAGGCGGAGGAGCTCGAACAGCCCTGGCTTGAGCTCTTCGCACGGTACTGGCATGTGATCGGCCGGGTGGGGGACCGGGCCAACGGCGCGGTCGCGCTCGACGACGCCCGGGAGCTGGCCGAGTTCGCCCAGCGGGCCGACGTCCGGGACTGCCCGGCCGCCTCGGCCGCCGCGGAGGCGCTGGCCATCACGCTGGCCAACACGGACGGGCCAGGTTACGCGAACGAGCGGCTGGCCGTCCTGGGCCGCGCGCTCGACACGGTCGGCCCCGACTCGCTCGCCTTCTCCGGGCTCGTCACCCAGTATGTGGCGGCGCTGCTCGACGACGGCAAGCCGGGCGAGGCCGTCACCTACGCGGAGGCGGCCGTGGAGCGGCTGCGCGGCGCGGGCAAGGAGGCCTCCTGGGAGCTGGCCGCGGCGTCCGCGCGGGCGCTGCTGGCGGCCGGCCGGGGTGAGGACGCGCTGGCCGCGCTGCACGCCGCGAACGGCTTCAAGCCCGACGACCCGGTCGCCAAGGCGCGCCGGGAGGGCCTGCTGCACGCCGGCATCCTGGCCGAGCTGGGCCGGATCGAGCACGCCGTGGAGTCACTGCCCGACCTCGACGTGGTCGGCGAGCACCCGCGCGAGTGGGTGGAGTGGTCCCAGGTCGTCAGGACGCTGTCGGCGGGCGCCTCGATCGCCAACAGCTGGCAGCTGGGCCGCATCATGCGGCAGTGGATGAGCTACTTCGAGACGATGGGCGGCCACCGGGCCCAGGTGGAGCTGGCGCTGACCGCCGGCCATCTGGCGATCGCCCGGCAGGGTGCCTGGCAGGCGCGCGAGCTGGCCGAGCTGGCCGAGGCCGTGCTGCCGCAGCTGGCCTCCACCGAGGGGCTGGCGGAGCGGATCGCCGAGCTGCGTGCCGCGGCGGACGCGGCGCCGCCCGTGACGCCGCCGGGACCGCAGGAAGAGCTGGTCTCCTACTTCGACGCGGCCGACGGGCGCACGGCCGACCCGGAGCGCTGGGTGGGCTGGCTCTGGCCGCAGTCCGGCACCGACCTGGAGGTCACCCGCCGGCACACCACGACCCTGGGCTTCCTGGGGTACGCGCCGGTCGGGGCCGAGATCTACTGGAAGATGATCGTCGAGAACGCCGATCCGGCGGACGCCGACGAGGAGGACATCTCCTACCTGACCGGCCTGCTGATCGAGGCCGAGCAGGACGACCGGGTGCTCGAACTGGCCTCCCGGCTCGGCCCGCCCGCCTCCCACCTGGCGCTGGCCCGCCTCTACCGGGCCAGGGAGCGCTGGGAGGAGACCGCGGCCGAGGCCGAGCTGGCGGTCCAGGGCGGCGCCGGTCTGGAGGGCCGCCGCCTGTGGTCGGGCGCCGTCCAGCACCTGGGCGACAACGCGGCCGCGGCGGAGATCCTCAAGCCGGTCCTGGCGGAGGGCGCCGAGGGCGAGGAAGAGGACATCTGGCGCGTCATCGTGCTGGCCACCGCCACCGAGGACTGGGCGACCGTGCGCGAGGGCGCGGCCAAGCTGGGCATGCCGCTGCAGTCGTCGGAAGGGCCGATCGAGGAGGAGTGGCACCTCATCCGGGCCATCCTGCCCGCGCCCGACGGCAGCCAGCGGGAGGTGCTGGCCGTGCGGACCGGCCCGGCCACCGCGCGCCTGGCCATCCCGCAGCCGCGCGGCATGGAGTACAACGCCGGGGACATCGTCGTGGTGGACCCGCGCCCGCTGGAGCCGATTCCCGACACCGAGCAGGAGCGGGAGAACTTCGTCATCCCGTTCGCCGGGGTGTCCATCCTGCGTCCCGGCGGTTTCACCAGCTGGTTCTTCGACGGCGCGGCTCCCAGCGAGCACGAGTGGACGGAGTTCAACGAGCTGCTGGCCGAGCGCGGGTGGCCCATGTGGGTCTACAGCGACGACAACTACAAGGTGACCCACCCCGGGACCGGCGACGCGCTGCCCGGCGTGTTCGGCTGGATCGCGATCCCGCCGTCGGTGAGCCCGGCCGAGCTGGACGCGGTGCTGGACGACGCGACCGAGCAGTGGGTGCACCCGCTGGCCTGGCTGGACCTGTCCCGTGAGGTCGGCGTCGAGGCCGAACGCCACGAGCACATCATCAAGGAGTACGGCCTCTAGGCCGAGACCGCAGAAGTGGGCGATCCCCGCCAGGATCGCCCACACCGGCTAGAACGACGTTCGGTATGGTGTCCGCGTGATTCTTGAGCGGTTCCGGCTGGACGGCAGGGTCGTGGTGGTCACCGGAGGTTCCTCCGGTCTGGGCGTCGCCTTCGCGCGCGGTTTCGCGGAGGCGGGCGCCGATGTGGTGGTCGGGGCGCGCCGGGTGGACCGGCTGGCGGAGACGCGGCGCATGGTCGAGGGACTCGGCCGCCGCTGTCTCGCCGTGGCGACCGACGTGAGCGTTCCGGCGGACTGCCAGGCGCTGGCCGACGCGGCCATCGAGGAGTTCGGCCGGCTGGACATCCTGATCAACAACGCCGGCGTCGGTACGGCCGTGCCCGCGCTGAAGGAGACGCCCGAGGAGTTCCGGCGGGTGGTCGACGTCAACCTGCACGGCAGCTACTGGATGGCGCAGGCGTGCGCCCGGGTGATGCGCCCCGGGTCGTCGATCGTCAACATCGGCAGCATCCTGGGGGAGACGACGGCCGGGCTCCCGCAGGCCGCGTACAGCGCCTCCAAGGCGGCGATCACCGGTCTGACGCGGGACCTCGCCCAGCAGTGGACGGCCCGGCGCGGGATCCGGGTGAACTGCCTGGAGCCGGGCTTCTTCGCCTCCGAGATGACCGACGAGTATCCGGAGGGCTATCTGGAGCGCATGCTCGCGCAGCGGGTCCCGATGGGCCGTCCGGGGGACGCCGACGAACTGGTGGCCGCCGCGATCTTCCTCGCCTCGGACGCCGGGGGCTACGTGACGGGCGCCGTCCTCCCGGTCGACGGCGGCATCCTCATCACCTGACGATCACTCACGGGAGGGACTTGTCCCATTCCCACCGTTTGACCAAACCGAGCCATAATCTCCGTATTTATGGGCATTTGCTATACCTAGGTTGGTGATTTCTTGACCTAAGGGGTAGCGGTGCGGAAGGCGATCGTCGGGGCGTTGATGGCGGTTGTCCTGGCGGGGGGCTGTGCGCCGCTGGACGGTCAGGAGATCGGGCTCGACCCGCCCGGCGACCGTAAGGCGCAGCGCGGTGACGACAAGGCCACGGGCACCAATCCCCTGGACAATCCGGACGGCACCGAGCCGGGACTGGCCCCGATCACCTCCGAGAAGGACCGCAAGGCCGCCCGCGAGCTGATCGAGAAGGTCGGCACGAAGGGCCGCGGTCCGAAGACCGGCTACGACCGGGAGGAGTTCGGGTACGCCTGGGCGGACAACGCCGACGACATTCCGTACGCGAGGAATGGGTGTGACACCCGGAACGACATCCTCCAGCGCGACGGCGAAAAGCTGAAATATCGGGATGGGTCGGATTGTGTGGTCGTGGAGATGACGATCTTCGATCCGTACACGGACACGAGCGTCGAGTGGCGGAAGGAGGACGCGTCCGAGATCCAGATCGACCACATCATGCCGCTCTCCTACGACTGGCAGATGGGCGCGTCACGGTGGACGGACGCCAAACGCAAGCAGATCAGCAACGATCCGCTCAACCTGCTCGCGGTGGACGGCTCGATGAACTCGTCCAAGGGCGACTCGGGCCCGGCGTCCTGGCTCCCGCCCACCCGGAAGATCCGCTGCGCCTACGTCGTGCGCTTCGCCCAGGTCGCCCTGAAATACGACCTTCCCGTCACCGCGCCCGACAAGGCCGCCATGCTCGACCAATGCGCCTGATGCACCAATGCGCCTGATCGGTCAGTGCGCCTGATCGACCAATGCGCCTGATCGGTCAGTGCGCCTGATCGGTCAGGCGCTGGGCGCGGGCCGGGAGCCGCGGACCTCCAGGGAGGCCAGGAGCGCGGCACTGGCCTCGGTGATGGCGGCCACCGCCTGGTCGAACGCGGCGGCGTTGTGGGCGGCCGGGGCGCGGAAGCCGGAGATCTTGCGGACGTACTGGAGGGCCGCCGCCCGGACGTCGTCGTCGGTGACCTCGTCGGTGAACGGGGGACGCAGGGTTTTGATGCTTCTGCACATGCTGCGAGCCTACCCGCGCGATCTCTGGAAGCCGTGCCGCCCAGAAGCCCTGCCCACGAGAGGCCCTGCCCACGAGAGGCCCTGCCCACGAGAGGCCCTGCCCACGAGAGGCCCTGCTCTCTAGAAGCCCTGCCGTCCGGACCCGAACGCCTCCGAGCCGAAGTCGTCGGCGATCTTCCGCAGCCCCCGGGCCAGCTCGTCGCGGTCGAGGGCGCTGATGCGCTCGGCGGGCCCCGACACCGACATCCCCGCCACGACCCGGTCCCCGTCCGAGACCGGCACCGCCAGGCAGTGCACGCCCAGCTCCTCCTCGCCGAGATCCAGCGCGTACCCGCGATCGCGGACGGTCTCCAGTTCGGCGAGGAGCCGGTCCACGCTGGTGATCGTGTGCTCGGTCCGGCGGGGCAGGCCGGTGCGCCCGAAGACGGCCGCCGCGTCCGTACGGTCCGCGAGCAGGACCTTGCCGACGGCCGTGCTGTGCGGCAGCACCCGCCGGCCCACCTCGGCGAACATGCGCAGCCGCCGCGGCGACGGCACCTGCGCGACGTACACCACGAAATCGCCCTCAAGCACCGCCATGTTGGCCGTCTCCCCGGACAGCTCCACCATCTTGGCCAGGTACGGCTCCGCCCAGCCGCCGACCATGCGCTGGGCCACCCCGCCGGTCCGCACCAGCGACCCGCCCAGCGCGTACCGCCGGTCGGACTCCTGCCGCACGTAGCCGCGCGCCAGTAACGTCTGCAGCAACCGGTGGATCGTCCCGTACGGCAGGCCGGTCCTGGCGGCGATCTCGGAGAGCCCGGCCTCGCCGCCCCGCTCGGCCAGGGCCTCCAGGATGTCCAGCGCCCGGTCGACGCTCTGCACGCTCATCCGGGAACCGCCGTGCCGCGCAGCGACGCGTCCAGGACCTGCGCGGTGTGCGCGACCGGGATGGGCTCCTCGCCGCCGCGGCGCATCGAGGCCGTGATCTGCATGGTGCAGCCGGGGTTGGCCGACACCAGCAGGTCGGCTCCGGTGGCGCGGACCCGCGCCGCCTTGCGGTCGCCCAGCTCCCGCGCGGCCTCCGGCTGGAACAGGTTGTACGTCCCGGCCGAGCCGCAGCAGATCGACGACTCGGCGATCTCGCGCAGCTTCAGCCCCGGAATGCCGTTGAGCAGCTCGCGGGGCTGGGCGCGCACATTCTGGGCGTGGGCGAGATGGCAGGCGTCGTGGTAGGCGATGGTCACGTCGAGCGGGTGCCGTTCGGCCACCGGGCCCAGCTCGACCAGGTATTCGGCCAGGTCGCGGACCTTGAGCGCGGCGGCCCTGGCCGCCCATTCCGGCTCGTCGGCGAGGATCTCGGCGTAGTCCTTCATGGTGGATCCGCAGCCGGCCGCGTTCACCACGATCGTGTCGACGCCGGCGCGTTCGAAGGTGGCGATGGTGCGTTTGGCGAACTTCCTGGCGTCGTAGCCGGAGTGCAGGGAGAGCGCGCCGCAGCACCCCTGGTGCGCGGGGATGACGACGTCGCAGCCCTCCATGGCCAGGACGCGGGCGGTGGCGGCGTTGACGCCGGGGAAGAACTCGCCTTGGACGCAGCCGGTGAGCAGGCCGACGGTGGCCCGCCAGGGGCCGCGCGCGTGGACCCGTGCGGGCAGGCGGACGCGGCGGGCGGGTGGGGGAGCGAGTTCGGCCATGGCGCCGAGGGACGGGTTCACCCGGGCCAGGAACGGACGCAGCCGGCCGGCCAGGCGCATCGGGAGCTTGAGGAGGCGCAGGCGGCGCGGGTACGGGAAGAGGGTGAACACGATGCCCCGGATGGCCCGCTCGTGCGGGGTACGGACGTGGACGCGTTCGACCTCGGCGCGGGTCTCCTCGATCAGGCGGTCGTACTGTACGCCGGAGGGGCAGGCGGTCACGCAGGCCATGCAGCCCAGGCAGGCGTCGAAGTGCCCGGCCATCTCGGGGGTGATCGGGGTGCCCTCGACGTGCTGCTGCATCAGGTGGATCCGGCCCCGCGGCGAGTCCATCTCCTCGCCCCACAGCACGTACGTGGGACAGGTGGGCAGGCAGAACCCGCAGTGCACACAGTCTTTGATCAGTTCCGGGTCCATCAGATCCCTCCTACGAAACGCCCCGGAGACATCCGGCGATCCGGGTCGAATCTGGCCTTGACCCGGCGCATCAGATCCAGGGCGCCGATCGTGCCCCACCGGTCGGCCGCGCCGACCGGCCCGGAGACCGCCAGCAGCCGCCCGTCCAGGGCCTCGATCCGCTCCCGCAGCCGCTCGATGACCGTCGCGGCCGTCGCGGGCGTCTCGGCCTCCGGTGTTCCGGCCTTCGGTGTTCCGGCCGGCAGAGCCAGGAGGAAGACGCCGCTCGCGGCCGAGCCGCGCAGGGTGTGACCGGTCAGGTGGGAGGTGGCCAGCTCGCGTACCACCGCGCCCGCGCTGCTCGGGGGAACCCGGATCTCCAGCAGGATCGCGCCTTCGGGGAGCCGTCCCCACCAGTCCGGCGGGCTCTCGGACACCTCGGCCCGCGCCGCCCCATCAGGCGACTCAGACCATGATATTTCAGGATTTGTCATGACTTGTCGGATTGTTTCGGCCTTGGTGGGGGCGGCCGTGCCTTCCAGCAGGGCGGACACCGTGTATCCCGGCGAATCCGCCGACCAGTCGAGTTCCACCGCGGCGGGTTCGGCCTGCGAGGCGGCCAGCTGCACGGCCAGGGTGCCGAGATCCACCCCGGGCGCGTCCCCGAGTTCCGGGTAGGTCGCCGTCACCCAGAGGCGGGCCGGCGGGAGGGGGTGCAGGCGGAAGGTCGCCTCGGTGATGACACCCAGCGTGCCGTACGAGCCGGCGAAGAGTTTGCCCAGGTCGTAGCCGGCCACGTTCTTGACGACCTTGCCGCCGGAGCGCGCGGTGGTGCCGTCGGCCAGCACCACGGTGACGCCGATGACGAGGTCGCGGGGCGTGCCGTACCGGAATCTGCGGGGGCCGGAGAGGGCGGTGGCGAGCAGGCCGCCGACGGTGGTGCCGGGGACGGGGGACTCCAGGGCGAGTTCCTGGTTCTCGGCGGCGAGGTGCTCGTTGAGCGCGTCCAGGGTGATTCCGGTCTGCACGCGGACGACCAGGTCACCGGGGGCGTATTCGAGGACCTCGTTGAGGCAGCACAGATCGACGAGCAGGTCGCAGCGCTCGGGCGGCGGCCCCCAGTCCAGCTTGGTGCCCCCGCCGACCGGTGTGACCGCGAGATCGTGCTCCGCCGCCACCCGGAGCAGCGCGGCGACCTCCTCCGTCGACTCCGGCAGAGCCACCCATTTCGCCTGAACCCCCGCGACCGTGTCGCCGGCATCGGCCACCCGGACGGTCACCCCGGTCTTGGCCAGCGCCTCCTGCGGCATCAGAACAGCTCCGCCTCGTGGGGATGCGGTCCCTTGCGCACCTGGGGGACCTCGCCGCACAGCCGGGGCGTGGGGAACACCTTGCCCGGATTGGACAGGTATCTCGGGTCGAACGCGCACCGCACCAGCTGCATGGTGTCCAGATCCTCGTCCGTGAACATTCTCGGCATGTATCGGGCCTTGTCGACGCCGACGCCGTGCTCCCCGGTGATCGAGCCGCCGTGCTCGATGCACAGGTCGAGGATGCGCCCGCTCACCAGCTCGGCGCGCTCGCCCTCGCCCTCCACCGCGTCGTCGAACAGGACCAGCGGATGCAGGTTGCCGTCCCCCGCGTGGAAGACGTTGGCCACCCGGATCCCGAACTCCTCCTGCAGCCGGTCGATCCCGGCCAGCACGTCCGGCAGCGCGGTCCGCGGCACGACCCCGTCCTGCACGATGTACGCCGGGCTGATCCGCCCCACGGCCGCGAACGCCGACTTGCGGCCCTTCCAGATCGCCTGCCGCTCCTCCGCCGACGCGGCCACCCGGATCTCGAACGCGCCCGCCTCCCGGCAGATCCGGTCGACCAGGGCGAACTGCGCCTCCACCTCGGCCTCCGGGCCGTCCAGCTCCACCACCAGCACGGCCCCGGCGCCGGCCGGGTACTCGCAGCGCACCGCGGCCTCGGCGGCCTCGATGGCCAGCGCGTCCATCATCTCGATGGCGGCTGGCACGATCCCGGCCCCGATGATCGCCGACACGGCGCGCCCGCCGCCCTCGATCGTGGTGAACGCGGCGAGCATGGTCGTGACGGCGGCGGGCGCGCGCGACAGCCGTACCGTGATCTTGGTGGCGATGCCGAGGGTGCCCTCCGAGCCGATGAACGCGCCGAGCAGGTCGTAGCCGGCGTCCATGGCGGAGAGCTCGACGATGTCCCCGTCCGGGGTCACCAGCTCCAGCGCCAGCACGTGGTTGACCGTGAAGCCGTATTTGAGGCAGTGCGCGCCGCCCGAGTTCTCCGCGATGTTGCCGCCGATCGAGCAGATCTGCTGGCTGGACGGGTCCGGCGCGTAGTAGTAGCCGGCGTCGCGGACCGCCTCGGTGATGGCCAGGTTGGTCACCCCCGGTTCCACCACCGCGCGCCGCGCCGCCAGGTCGACGGACAGGATGCGCCGCATCCGCGAGGTGACGATCAGCACCCCGTCCGACCGGGGGAGCGCGCCGCCGGACAGGCCCGTGCCGGAGCCCCTGGCCACGAACGGAACCCGGAACTCCTGGCAGAGCCGTACCACGGCGGCGACCTGCTCGGCCGTCTCCGGCAGCACCACCACGCCGGGCGTCGCCCGGTGATAGGTGAGGCCGTCGCACTCGTACGTGCGCAGCCGGACCGGATCGGTGATCACCGCCTCGTCCGGCAGCACCTCCCGCAACCGCCCCGCGAGCAACTCCGTCATACCGCCATCTTCGCTCACGTCACGGCATACGGGCATATGCGGGGAGGGTTAGGAACTCGGCGAAATCATCGTCCAGCGCGACCTCCTTGAAAAGAGCCGTGGCCTGGGCGAACAGCTTCTCGTCATACCCCGGGTCCTGGGCGATCTGGGCCAGCTCCTCGGTGATGATCTGCTCCACCAGCTCCTTGGTCACGATCGCGCCCGTGTCCGCCAGCTTGATCTCGCTCCTGATCCACTGCCAGATCTGGGAGCGGGAGATCTCGGCCGTCGCCGCGTCCTCCATCAGGTTGTGGATCGCCACCGCGCCGCTGCCGCCCATCCAGGCCGCCAGGTAGCGCAGCGCCACGTCCACGTTGTTGCGCAGGCCGCCCTCGGTGATCTCGCCCGGCGTCTCGGAGACCGCCAGCAGGTCGGCGGCGCCGACGCTGACGTCCTCGCGCAGCCGGTCCAGCTGGTTCGGCCGCTCGCCCAGCACCGAGTCGAAGACCTCCTGGCAGATCGGGACCAGGTCGGGGTGGGCCACCCAGGAGCCGTCGAAGCCGTCCCCGGACTCGCGCGTCTTGTCGGCCCTGACCTTCTCCAGCGCCACCTTGTTCACCTCGGGGTCCCGGCGGGACGGGATGAACGCCGCCATCCCCCCGATGGCGTGCGCGCCGCGCTTGTGGCAGGTCCGCACCAGCAGCTCGGTGTACGCGCGCATGAACGGCGCCGTCATGGTCACCGCGTTCCGCTCCGGCAGCAGGAACTCGCGGCCCCGGGTGCGGAACTTCTTGATCACGCTGAACAGGTAGTCCCAGCGGCCCGCGTTGAGGCCGGCGGAGTGGTCGCGCAGCTCGTAGAGGATCTCCTCCATCTCGAAGGCGGCCGGGTACGTCTCGATCAGCACGGTCGCCCGGATCGTGCCCTGCGGGATGCCGAGCAGGTCCTGGGCGCGGACGAAGACGTCGTTCCAGAGGCGCGCCTCCAGGTGGGACTCCATCTTCGGCAGGTAGAAGTAGGGGCCCCGGCCCTTGTCGATCTGCCGCTGCGCGCAGTGGAAGAAGTAGAGGCCGAAGTCGAACAGCGCCGCCGCGACCGGCCGGTCGTCCACGGTCGCGTGCTTCTCGGTCAGGTGCCAGCCGCGCGGCCGGACCACGATCGTGGCCAGCTCCGCGTCGTCCTTCAGCGCGTACGTCTTGCCGCCGCTGGTGAAGTCGATCGTGCGATCGAGCGCGTCCCGCAGGTTGATCTGGCCGTTGACGGTGTTGGGCCAGGTGGGGGAGTTGGCGTCCTCGAAGTCGGCCAGCCACACCTTGGCGCCGGAGTTCAGCGCGTTGATGGTCATCTTCTGGTCCACGGGGCCGGTGATCTCCACGCGGCGGTCGGCCAGGCCCGGCGCGGGCGGCGCCACCCGCCAGTCCCCTGCCCGGATCCCGGCGGTCTCCGGCAGGAAGTCCAGCGTGCCCCCGGCGGACAGCTCCGCCTGCCGCGCCTCGCGGGCGGCCAGCAGGTCCAGGCGGCGGTCGTCGAACTCGCGCTGCAGGGTGGCCACGAAGGCGAGGGCCTCCGGCGTGAGGATCTCGTCGAACCGCTGCAGCATCGGGCCGTTGATCTCCATGGTCCATACCCTTTCCACTAGGCGGAAAAATGCTTCTGTCACGTGGAATCGACGCTACTTGATGCGTTTTCGGGGGTCAACGTGAGGGTTGCCTCAGGGAGTGCTCGGGGGTATCCCGGATGGGCTCGGCCTCGGGAAATCCCCAGAATCGGGGCATGAGAATAAAGCGGAACCTGACCCTGGCGGGTGCGGTCATCGGATCGACCCTGGTTCTCACCGGTTGCGGCATGGACTTCAGTTTCGGCCGGGCGCAGAGCGTCGAGGAGTACGACATCACCGACAAGGTGACCGTGCTCACCGTGGACACCGGCTCCGGCGACGTGGTCGTGAGCGAGTCCGACCGGAGCGGCATCAAGGTCACCGAGACCCTCCACTACCGGGGCGACAAGCCCACCGACGGCCACCAGGTCTCGGGCAACACCTTGGAACTCGCGTACGACTGCTCCGATTGCGCCGTCGACTACCGGGTGGAGGTCCCCCGCGGCCTCAATGTGAAGGTGGACACCGGCTCGGGGACCATCACCCTGCGCGCCCTGACCGGCCCCATCGACGTCTCCACCGGCTCCGGCGACATCGAGGCCAGCGACCTGAGCGGCAGGACCGCCGTCGCCGACACCGGCTCCGGCGACGTCGAACTCCGCTTCGACTCCGCCCCCGACCAGACCCAGGTCTCCACCGGCTCCGGCGAGGGTGTCGTGTACGTCCCCAACGGCGCGTACAACGTGACCCTCGAAACCGGCTCGGGCAACCGGACCGTCGAGGTCGCGCAGGACCCGGCCGCCGCCAAGAAGATCCACATCAAGACCGGTTCCGGCGACGTCAAGGTCCTGGTGTGACGTCCAGGCTCCGCTGAGATTATCGGGGTGCGCGATCTTCGGGTGTCATGCCACCATCGAAGGGAAGACACCACGGTGTCGGACTGTTGGTCTAGTAGAGATGACATATATGCGCAACGAGCCAGAGGACATCGGCGACTACGAACTTGAGGAGCGTCAGGCGCTCAGACGCGTCGCGGGTCTCTCGACAGAGCTCACCGACATCACCGAGGTCGAATACCGTCAGCTCCGGCTGGAGCGGGTCGTCCTGGTGGGAGTGTGGACCAGCGGCACGGTCTTCGACGCGGAGAACTCGCTCCAGGAGCTCAAGCTCCTGGCCGAGACCGCCGGATCCGAGGTCCTGGAGGGCCTCATCCAGCGTCGCGACAAGCCGGACCCGGCGACCTACATCGGGTCGGGCAAGGCCACCGAACTCCGCGACATCGTCTCGACCACCGGCGCCGACACCGTGATCTGCGACGGCGAGCTCACCCCCGGCCAGCTGCGGCAGCTGGAGGAGGTCGTCAAGGTCAAGGTCATCGACCGGACCGCGCTGATCCTCGACATCTTCGCCCAGCACGCCAAGAGCCGGGAGGGCAAGGCCCAGGTCGAGCTCGCCCAGCTGCAGTACCTGCTGCCCCGCCTGCGAGGCTGGGGTGGCAACCTGTCCCGCCAGGTCGGCGGACGCGCGGCGGGCGGCGTCGGCATCGGCGGCCGCGGCCCCGGTGAGACGAAGATCGAGCTGGACCGGCGGCGGATCCGCGAGCGGATGGCCAAACTGCGCCGGCAGATCAAGGAGATGTCGACCTCCCGCGAGACCAAGCGTCACCGCCGCCAGGCGCGCGAGGTCCCCGCCGTGGCCATCGCCGGTTACACCAACGCGGGCAAGTCCTCGCTGCTGAACCGCCTGACCGGCGCCGGGGTCCTGGTCGAGGACGCCCTGTTCGCGACCCTTGACCCGACCGTACGGCGGGCGCGGACGCCGGAGGGCCGGCTGTTCACGCTGGCCGACACGGTGGGATTCGTCCGGCACCTGCCGCACCAGCTGGTGGAGGCCTTCCGGTCGACGCTGGAGGAGGTCGGGGACGCGGACCTGATCCTGCACGTCGTGGACGGCTCCCATCCCGATCCGGAGTCCCAGCTCGCCGCCGTACGGGAGGTCTTCTCGGAGATCCCGGGCGCGGGGGACATTCCGGAGATCGTGGTGGTCAACAAGGCGGACGCCGCCGATCCGGTGGTGCTGGCGCGGCTGACCATGCGGGAGCGGCACAGCATCGTGGTGTCGGCGCGTACGGGGTCGGGGATTCCCGAGCTGCTGGCGCTGATCGAGCGGGAGCTGCCGCATCTCGACCACGAGGTGCACATGCTGGTGCCGTACGACCGGGGAGATCTGGTCGCGCGGGCGCACAAGGAGGGGGAGGTCCTCTCCGTCGAGCACACCGGCGACGGCACCGTGCTGCACGCGCGGGTGCTGGCCAGCCTCTTCTACGAGCTGGACCGGGTCGCCAAACCGGTGGAAACGGTCTAGAGGGCGCTTCGGAGCCCGGGCTTGATGGTCCGGGCTCCTCGCCGTGTCCAGAAACGGACGCGGCGATCTCACGCCCAGGCTGGAAATACTGCGCCATCCGGTGATTCGCCCGCCCTGTTCTCCTGTCTGACCGTGGCCGCTGTGAGCTGCCCATTCCGGTGCGGCGAGAGAGCGCAATGGATCATGGAAACAGGGTTTCGTTCGTCGCGGGAAAGGTGACGAATCGGGGAATTTGGGGAGGCCAGCCCTAAAGCGGAAGGAAAACGACACTGGCCCACGGGGGTCGGCGTTGCTAGGATAAGCCAAGCCTTACGCGACAATCTTGCGCGGGTACACACGATGACACCTGTGAGTGCTGTTACACCTGGGGTGCGGGTGCGTTTGCCGGGTCTGAGCTGGAATAACGGACTCGGAAGTGACGGGGGAGAAGGACGGGTCAACCGGATGCCAGGGAGGCGAACCGGCGTTCTTCTCAATAACCCTGTACAGCGAGCCGACCTGTGAAATAACGTAACTGAACTGAAATCGCCGAGGCGACCCTCACGGCGATCCGGTCATCGCACAACCCGGTGCGCGATGAGAGCAGGAGACCCCCCAATGACGTCCGGACACGGAGCGGACCCAGCGGGCGCGGCGCCCACGAGCTGGGCTTCCGCGACGTCCTCACGGGCGTCGTCACGGATGGTGGTCGGATGACCGTTCGCCTTCTCACCAACATCGGCCGCCTCTGGACCGGCCATGACGTGTGCAGCAACGCGTCGATCCTGGTCCACAACGACCGCATCGCCTGGGTCGGCCGCGCGGCCGACCTGCCGCAGTCGGTGCCCGGCGTCGTCGACGACATCACCGACGTGGACCATGTGGAGAACCTCGGCGGCGCGCTCGTCACGCCCGGCCTGATCGACGCCCACACCCACCCGGTGTACGCGGGCAACCGCTACGCCGAGATGGCCATGCGCTCGGGCGGCTCCTCCGTGTCGGCGATCACCGCCGCCGGCGGCGGCATCGGCTCCACCGTCACCGTGACCCGCGGCACCGACCCGTGGACGCTCTGCAACGGCGTCCGCGAGCGGCTGCGCGAATGGCTGCTCAGCGGCACCACCACGGTCGAGGCCAAGACCGGCTACCACCTCACGCGCGACGGCGAACTCGCCGACGTGCGCCTTCTCCGCGAGCTGGAGAAGGAACCCATGATGCCGCGCGTGCACGTCACCTTCCTCGCCGCCCACGTCGTGCCGCCGGAGTACTTCGGCCGCCAGCGCGACTACGTCGAAGCCGTCGCCGCCTGGTGCGCCGACGCCGCCGCGGCCGGGGCCGACAGCGTGGACGTGTACTGCGACGACGGCCACTTCAGCCCCGACGAGGCGCGCTGGGTGCTGGCCTCCGGGCGCAACGTCGGCCTGCTGCCGCGGGTGCACGCGGGGGCGTACAGCAAGCGCGGGGCCGTGCAGCTGGCCGCCGAGATGGGCTGCGCCTCGGCCGACCTGCTTCACCACACCACCGACGAGGACATCGCGCTGATGGCCCGCTACGGCGTGCCCGCCGTGGTCTGCCCGGGCACCGCCCTCGCCGGCGGCTCGCTCCCGCCGGTGCGCCGCCTGATCGGGCAAGGTGTGCCGATCGCGCTCGGCAGCGACCACAACCCGGGGCACTGCGGGATCACGTCGATGTCGCTGGTGATCAGCCTGGCGGTGGCCGCGTTCGGGATGAGCGTGGGCGACGCGCTCCGGGCCGCGACTCTCGGCGGAGCCCAGGTTCTGGGTGCTCCTGACCGGGGTGTGCTCGCGCCCGGGCGGCTGGCGGACATCGTGCAGTGGGACGCCGACCACGAGGGCGCGTTCGCGTGGGCGTTCGGTCTCAAGCCTCGCCGGGTCTGGCGCGGGGGCACGCCTGTTCAGTGAGCCGTCCGGCTTCTGGTGGGTAATCTCGCGACATGTCGGTTGTTGTTGTCACGGATTCGTCCGCTTATCTGGAGCCTGCCGCGGTGGAGCGGTGGGGGATTTCCGTTGTGCCGTTGCAGGTGATCATCGGGGGGCGGGAGTTCGACGACGGCGCTCAGATCGACGCTGAGGGGGTTGCGGCGGCGTTGCGGGAGTGGACACCCGTCACAACGTCCCGTCCCGCCCCGCAACGTTTCGGGGACGCGTACGAGGGTGCGGCCGCCCGTGGGGCTACCGGAGTCGTGTCGGTCCATCTTTCGGGAGAGATGTCGGGTACGTACGAGGCCGCGCGGCTGGCCGCCAAGGAAGCCCGGATCCCCGTCGAAGTGATCGACAGTCGGTCCATCGGCATGGGGCTCGGCTTCCCCGTCCTCGCCGCCGCCCGCGCCGCCGCCCAGGGCGCTTCCCTCGACGAGGTGGCTGCCGCCGCCCGTACCTGCGCCGAGGGGACCCGGATCTTCTTCTACGTCAACACCCTCGAGCACCTCCGCCGGGGCGGCCGTATCGGCCCCGCCGCCACCCTCCTCGGCTCCGCCCTCGCCATCAAGCCGCTCCTCCACCTCGCCGACGGCTCCATCGCCCTCCTCGAAAAGGTCCGTACGACCGCCCGTGCCTTATCTCACCTGGAAGACCTCGCGACTTCCGCAGCCGGCGAAACCCTCGTAAACGTCGCCATCCAGCACCTGTCCAACCCCACCCACGCCACCTCCCTGGCCACCCGCCTCAGCGCCCGCATCCCCAACCTCAACCACCTGACGATCACCGAAGCCGGCGCCGCGATAGCCGCCCACACCGGCCCAGGCATGCTCTCCGTAACCATCTCTCCGGCAACCTCTGAACCCACCTGACAACCGTGAACAGACCCCAGCAACCTTGAACGACCCCCAGGGCGTGAACGAATCTCAGGGCGTGAACGACCCCCGGGGTGTGAACGATCCCCAGGGCCTGAACGAACCCTGGAACGCTGAACGGTACACAGGGACCTCAAGCGGACCACAGGGACATCAAGTGGACCACAGGGGCTCCGAACGGACCACAGGGACTCCGAACGGACGATACGAACTCTGAACGGATGATAGGGACTCCGAACGGGCAAATGCTTTTAACAGAGCAAAATGGGTCATGACAGGGCTAGTGGGGTCCTCGCAAGAATGAGCGGGCCGCTCTCTTGGCGCCGGTGCGGCGAGTCGCGTCACCTGCGTTAACGGCGCCGGATAACGACGAGAACCCGGCGGGAACCGGCGATTGGCCCATTCCAATGGGCACGTTGAACATCACTGGTTCTGTGGATATCCCTTCTCTATCCACAGAACTGCGTTCGGCCCCTTCGTCCGGCTGCCCAGACTCCTAATGTCACAGCCGTGGGAACCAGGGAGAATCAGAAGGCCGACCAGGCCGCCATAGAAGTCCGCCTTCACCGGCTGACTACCCGCCCCTTCCACGCGATCCCGACCACGCCTTTCTACAATCCCCCCACAACATCTCAAGACCCCGCAAGTCCTGCCTCCGCCCAATCCAACCCGGCACCCGTGGCCGCGGCCGTAACCGTCCACCACGATCCACATTCCTCCGCTTACCTAGCGCCCTTGGCGGCAGGGCCACCTCCTTCGTTCGGCCTTCCGGCAGCACTTGGCATCCCAGAGCCATCACGAGAGCCATCACGCCACCTCGACCCCGCGCATCGGCTTCGGCCCTACGACGGACCCACCCCGAGATCGACTTACTCCAACCCGGTGGAGGCTGACCGCTCACCCTCAGCGAGGTGGGACGACGATGACCGCTTCCCTTCAGCGAAGCCGCACGAGGACGACGATCTCGACGTGACAGCGGGGGGCGCACATGTAGGCCACCTGCACCGTGCCGCCGAGCGGGAGAGCGGCGGTCATACGTGGGAGAGCAGCAGTCAAACACTCGGAAGGCGCTTCCGCGAAATGCTGGGCAATGGCGAACGATTCGACCCGGGCCGTCCGGGCACCCGACTCCTGATATTCGTCGGAGTGCTGGCCGCCGTAGTCGCCGGAATCTACGCCTGGCGATCGCAACCCGTTCCCGAGCCGCTGACACCACCCACCCCTGCCGGCGAAACGACTCCCATCACCCCATCGCCCACATCCCGCGTAACCGTCTACGTCACCGGCAAGGTTCGCGACCCAGGCGTGCTGGCCCTGCCCACCGGCTCAAGAGTCGTCGACGCCATCACCGCAGCCGGCGGCATGAAGAAGGGCTCCGAGCCCGGCACCCTGAACCTGGCCCGCCGCCTCGTAGACGGCGAGCAAATCATCGTCGGCCTCCGATCCCCTCCCGGCGCCTCACCCTCCGACCCAACCGCCACCAACATCCTCAGCCTCAACTCGGCCACCCCCGACCAACTGGAACAACTCCCCGGCGTCGGAGAAGTCCTCGCTCAACGCATCATCGAATACCGCGACACCCACGGCGGCTTCCAAACCGTCGAACAATTACGTGAGGTATCAGGCATAGGCGAACGCAAATACGCCGAACTCAAAGACAAAGTCTCCCCGTAGCCCGACAGGTAGGCTTCGGGGGCGCCTGTTGGAGCCGATCAAACATCAGATTCTCGCCGTTATCCGGCGCCGTTAACGCAGGCAACGCCGCCCGCCTCACCGGCGCCAAATCTGGATTACGGTGGAAAGCAGCGGCTCTGGATCAAACTGGCGATCCTGGATCATATGGCTGAGTGTTCCTAGAGCACCTAACAGAATGACCTGAGGTAGTCGCTCCTCGAGGACGCGCTGGATGAGTCCGGCGTCGAGTCCGGGGACGCGGACGATGGGGGAGACGCCCGTGTGAAGGGACGTTATCCGGCATCCTTGACGAAGGGGCCAGTCTCCCGCACTAGCGCTAAATCTGGATTACGGTGAAAGTGACGAATCTGGATTGAACCAGCGACCATGGATCATTCGGCTGGGTGCTCTTAGCGCGCCTAACAGAATGACCCGAGGCGCTGGCCGCTCGCCGATATCTTGCGCCGCCAACGCATGTGACGCCACTCGCCGCACCGGTGCCAAGAGCGACCGGCTTCATTCTGTTAGAGGTTCCCAAGGATAGGGATTTTCGGTAATCAGCCCGGCTTCATATTGGCCACTGTTCGCATTGGCCGCCCAATCGCCCTGCCTCAGCAAGGGTACGCGACAGGATCTCGGCGGCGTTCTCGTCCCGCGAGTTCCTGGGATCGACGTCCCGCCAGTTCTAGGTCGACGTTTCGCCCGCACCAGGCTCGGACGACCGCCTGCACCAGGCTGGGGCCGAGCTTCCTGATCACGTCGCTCACTTGTGGAGCCATTCGGTGGCTCCTTCGATTGGAATGAAGGGGGCGTTCTAGTGGCGCGGCCCGAGGCTGAGCCTGAGGTTGTCGAGTCTGGTCATTCGCTGGTGTTGCTCGGGCCGGCGGTGGCTGTGTGGGTTGTCGCGTTGGTGCTGCTGGGGCGCACACCGGTGACGGGGGCCGTCGTAGGGATCATTTGTTTGGCGGCCGGGGGTTGGATTGCTTGGTTCGGGGCGCGCGCCGGGATAGATAGACGATGGTGGAATTTCGCCGTCGGCAGCCTTTGCTGTGCGGGGATCGCGGCGGGTGTCGTGGCGATGAAGGTGTATGGCGTTTCGGCAGGGCCGGTGGCCGAGTTGGCAGATCGGAACGCGGTTGTTCGAGCCGAGATCGTGCTCTCGGATGATCCGAAAATTCGCCCAGGTGCGGGCAGTTCCGGTGTGCGCGTAGTAGCGGAGGCTCGGATTGTGCGGATTGAATTCACGGACCCGAATGGGAGATCGAGCAAAAGGCCGACTGAATCGCCGGTGAGGACGGGTGGAGTTGTGGCGGGTGCGGAGTCTCGGGTGGGGACGGGAGGGGCTGTGGCGGATGTGGAGTCGCTGATGGGAACCGGTGGGGTTGTCGCGGGTGTGGATTCGGTGGTGGGGGCGGGTGGGGTTGTGGCGG